>JAEZIN010000028.1 GCA_023436585.1 Bacillota bacterium
GCGCAAACCACCGCACATGTCGCTGGTTTGCGATCTATAATCGGAGGCTCCGTAGCCGAAGCCGCCCCCAGTGGGGGAAAAAGGCGAGGTGAAGGAGGCTGGCGAAACGAGCAGTGCCAGCGGAAGCGAGGCAATGCGACAATTGAGCCAGATGGAGAAGGGCCCTCCGATGCCTCCCAGGGCTCTTTGATAGCTTCTTTCAGCAGTTGCATGCGGCACGCGTAATCAATAGATTTGATTGGCTGCCGGTGTCACAATACTGAATGCGGCGCATAAAGCAAGGAATGATGAGCAAACCTGATAGGCAGAAAGAGTTCGTATTACGAGAATTCAGAGGGATACATGATGGGGATAAAGAGATTCGCAAGGCTGTCAGTTCTGTTGCCGGCCGTTATCGGCCTGGTAACCGGTTCTGTGTTATTTTGGCTTGGCAGTATGGACGATGCGCCAGGGTTAAGCCTTCTTGGTTTGGCATTGGCCTTCTCCCTGATAATGTGGGGCTTGTACAACGCGGGCGTGATTAAGAAAGGATTTCTCGTTCCCGTTTTTCTGGTTTCCTTTGGCGCGGGAGGTATATTCGTTTCAGTATTGTTGCTGCTGGACGGTGAGTTTGAAGATAATCCCGGCATGGCACTCATTGGCGTGGCGCTGGGAGTAGTATTGATTTGTTTTGGTGCGATAATGGCACGAAAACGTCTTGGGAAAAGGAAATAAGGGTTTAGCAACCTGGCCAGTAACATTAATGGCGCAAAAAGAAAGCAAATAGGATGCCTTGTTCCCATAAACAGATATCTGCTATATAATTGGAATGGACATGTTTCCACGTTCGGCACGCGGTGTGTGTTTAGGGTATAGCACCATATAGGGTGAGAGGACGGATATATACTGATGAGGCAAATGGATACCAACGCCGATGAAGAGAACTTGAAATTTCGGGAGATCATACAATACGAAAAAAGCAGCATGAATAAAATCCGGTTTATTATGAATTACAGGATTGTTCCGGGTTATGCAGTTGCGTGTGCTGTTCTCCTGACAATAATCTGTATCACGATGAGTGCCGACGAAACGAGATATACTCCTTTAGCCATTGTGCTTTTTGGTATCATAGGCTTACTATCGGTTCTATTATTGGCATCGGGACCATTTGTACGGAAGAAAGAAGTACAAATGGAAATGAGTAGGTATGATTTTGAAAAAACAGAGATAGAACCAGCCCAACGATATGAATTCTCAGACGAAGGTATATCCGTTCATTTTGATAAAAACGGCATGACCGTAAACGATATATTTTTCTGGTACAATCACATAACGGCCCGCGTAAATACGTACACCTGGCTTCACAGAATCATCATTACACTCATTTTTTTCCTGGACGAAGAGAATTACTTTGAAATTCCTTTGAATGGCGACACAATCAATATGGTCAAGCAATTTGAAATCAAATTGGAAAACCAAGACGCGCTGGATTATATTGTTCATCATAAGGAAGATGCCTTTAAAAAGATATATATCAAGGGTCATGTGTAAGTATTTGGGGTATAGTATTTCTTAAATATACGAAGGGAGTGGCACTATATGAATAATGAGCGTGTGTACAGGATGGCGTTTTCCAGCGTCTATCCCCTGCTTGTCCAAAAAGCGGAGCGCAAAGGGCGCATCAAAAACGAGGTTGATGCTGTGATTTACTGGCTGACGGGGTATGACGATGCCGGCTTGCAGGCGCAGATAGAAAAGAACGTCGACATCGAGACTTTCTTTCGCGAGGCTCCGCAGATGAATCCGAACGCCGTCAAAATTACTGGCGTGATTTGCGGGTACCGCGTAGAGGAAATTGAAGACCCGCTCATGCAAAAGGTTCGTTGGCTGGACAAGCTGGTGGACGAATTGGCAAAAGGCAAGACCATGGAAAAGATTTTGCGGAGCTGAGCTTAAATCAATCTGCCTTTAACTCAATATGGATATTGACCGATTCGGTCGATGCTGATATAATGGCATCGACCGAATCGGTTTATGGAAGGGGCAGCAGGATTACATTGAAATGCATACCAGATGAGAAACAAAAGCCTGTAATCAATGCCGCTATCAGTACATTTGCAGCCAAGGGATACAGAAAAGCGTCCATGAATGATATCGCTTTATCGGCGGGCATATCAAAATCCATGGTGTTTCATTATTTTGGCAGTAAAAGAGAGCTGTATCTTTTTTTGCTGGAGTATTGCGGCGAACGGCTGGCCAAAGCAATGGACTGTGTTCAAGGCTCCTGCGTTGCAGACTTTTTTGATACGATCATGGATGCTGCAAAAGCAAAGCTTTTACTGATGAAAGAATACCCGTCCATTTTATTCTTTTTAAGCAGTGCTTTTAATGAGAGAGACACGGAGGTTGAAAAGGAAGTCAAAGAGTTGGTCGCCAAGAATATGCGCTTAAGCGGTCATTTTGTATTGGAAAGCACAGATGCAGAAAAGTTTAAACCGGGCATTGATATAAGCCTGGTTTTCAAAATACTCATGTATTTTACGGAGGGTTATCTTTCCAGGGCTCCGGTTAAAAATAGTTCAGATATAGGGTGCATGATAGATGAACTGGATGCCTGCATGAACCTGATGAGAAATAATTTTTATAAGGAGACATGTATATGAAAACCTGCATCATTACCGGCGCGAATTCCGGAATTGGCAGAAGTGCCGCAGAGCAAATAGCGGCCAAGGGATGGCGCGTGATTCTTGCATGCCGGAATCTCGCATCCGGAGAAAATGCCTGCCAGCAGATCAAACAGAAAACGAATAACGATGATGTTCATGTAATGAGGGTTGACCTGTCCTTGTTATCTGAGACATCGGCATTTGCGGAGGATTTCATATCCAGGTTTCATGAGTTGGATGTACTGATTAACAATGCCGCTGATTTTGATATAAGCAGGAAAAGCCCCAAGATCACCGGCGAGGGGTATGAATCCCAATTTGTCACAAACGTATTGGCACCATTTCTGCTGACCAACAAGCTTCTGGCCACGATGAAAAACAGCAGCGATGCCAGAATCATCAACATATCTTCTCAAGGGCTTATGCTGTACCCCAATATTCAGCTTGACTTTGATAATCTGCAGAGCCAGAAGAGGTATAACGCGGCAGCTACCTATTACCAAAATAAGCTTGCGCTGCTTATGAACAGCCTGACGCTGAGGGAGAATGTTCAAAACACAAATATTGGTGTATCAGCCGTACGTGTTACCAATGTAAAAATCGATATCACCAGATATCCGAATATTAGCCGGTTGATGAAATTAATGTACAAAATGAAGAGCAGGTTTTCCATATCACCTGATGAAATGGCGAGGGTCTATACCGCCCTGGCGACCGAAGAGAAAAGGAATGGCTTTTTGTATGATGAAAAAATGCGCGAGGTAAAAGCGAATCAATTTGTATATCAAGCGGACAAGAGGAAAAAGTTATGGGAAATATGCGAAGCATTGACTGGTGAAACGGGGGATAATTAACCGGATAAGATGATAATCGCAATCTGAAGAAGTTCCTGCTTGCATTGATTAGAAGTGAGGAAAAGCCTGCAAACAACCGTGATGGAAACACCAATCCAGCTATGAAACAGTCTGTGTTTGCATACAGCAAATGTGGGAGGGAAAGAAGATATGGTGATTGTTTACGAGTCAAAGACGGGTTTTACAAAGCGTTATGCGCAAATGCTTGGTGCAAGGACAGGGTTCAAGGTGATGGGGGTAAAGGAGCTATCCAAGATTGCTCCAAGCGAAGATGTAATTTTTCTGGGCTGGATGAAGGTCGGGAAGATTCAGGGCCTTACCAAAGTGAGGAAGCTGAATATCAAAGCAGTGTGCGGTTCAGGTACCGGCCGAACCGCCGAGCCCGATACCGAGACAGTAATCGCAAGAAATAAGCTGGAGGGTATACCTTTTTTCTATCTGCGCGGCGGGTGCTTTCCCCTGATAGAGATAAAGGGCTTTGACAAAATTATGCTTTCCATGTTTGTAAGGATGCTGAAAAGTCAAAAAGCCAAGGACGAAAAGCAATTGGAGGCCATTTCGATCATTGAAAACGGCTTTGACGGCGTAAAAGAAGAGAATCTCCAGCCTGTGATGGAATGGCTGAATGCCAGATGACGGAGGATTGTATGAAAAACATTGTGATAACTGGCAGCACGCGTGGTATCGGTTTTTCCATGGCAGCCGAGTTTCTCAAGGCCGGGTGTAATGTTACATTATCCGGCAGAGCTGAAGCGCTCACGGAAGCGGTGCATGATGAATTATCCCCCTTTGAGGGGAAATACATCTATGTCCCATGTAACGTACAGGAAAAAGAAAGCCTGCAAAAGCTATGGGACGCATCTAAAAAGCAATGGGGCGGGATAGACATTTGGATCAATAACGCCGGGCAGAACGCCCCGCACATGTTTGCCTGGGAAACGGGCGAAAGCTATACCCAAAACACCATCATGACCAATGTTACGGGCATGATCTACGGTTCACAGATTGCCGCGGCGGAAATGATAAAGCAGGGGCATGGCGCGATATACAGCATGGAAGGCCTTGGCTCCAACAACATGATACAGGTAAAAACAATATTGTACGGTACCACCAAGCGTGCGCTGACATATTTTATGAAAGGGCTTGCCAGGGAATTAAAAGGCACCGGCGTAATAGCGGGCCGGCTGTCACCTGGCATGATGCTGACCGACTTTATCACAAAGACGCCTGACGGCGAGCGATCCGAAGTCATAGCGGATGAGAGATTCAAAAGAATATTCAATATATTGGCCGATAAACCTGAAACAGTCGCCAAGTATTTCATACCCAGAATGCTGGGCAACACGAAAAATGACGTGCAAATTTCCTGGCTGACAAACAAAAAGGCTGCATGGCGCTTTTTGACCGCGGGCAAGCGCAAGGACAGGCTGATTTAAGCGGAAGGACCGGATAAGTATATCTGTCATTCCGCCTAGCTGGTACACATGGGAATTTATACGCCGATCCGGGAGCCCAATCCATGGCCCCGGATCGGCGGTTTGTGTGCTGTTGCTTCCATTCAAAGCGCGTATAACGTGACCCGCTTCAAAACACCTTTTCTATCAGCTGCGGTATCGCATCCATGGCGCTTTTTATGGCGTACTGCCGTTCCTCCTCCGTATCGCCGGTGCCATCTACCAACAATTCATCAAACGTATGAATGCCGATGAACTTCATGATATCATGCACATAATTTAGTCCCTTGGAAAGGGCAGGCTTGAGTATCCATGGGATGCTGGCGCCCGATGACTGAACATATATAAACGCCCTTGGCTTGTCATCCATCAGGCCGTGAGGCTTATTGTTTTCAAAGGTGATTGTTTTTCCCGCCTGGATAATGCAATCCAGATACTCCTTTACAGGGGCCGGGAAGGACAAACTCCACATGGGAGCGGCCAGAACATATATGTCGGCTGCCTTAAACTGGTCACACAGGCGCTCAATTGTCGCAACCTCTTTTTGTTCCTCCGATGTAAGCTTGCTTCTGGCTTTAGAACTGACAATTGCGCTTCTGCTCTCAAAATAGCAGCCCTTTAGCTGCGGAATATGGTCTTCGTACAGGTTCAGCTCCTCGAGTTCCGCACCTGGAAGCTTTTCCAGAATGGCATTGACCAATTCTCTGCTTACTGTCCTGCTGGAGGATTCCTGTTCAGCCTTGGAGTTTGCTATAATATATAGCAGCTTTTTCATACATCTCACCTTTTCCTGATTTGTTGCGAGAGCTATTATGTGTTTTTTCAGCCAACATCATCCTTTTTTCTGATTGGCCGCGCCACAAGGTGAACCAGACTGAGAATGCGTATTGATTAATGACGGCGGACGGATGTAAAATCAAAATGGACTGTAATAGAGAGCAGGCTGACAGATGAATTTTTACTTCGCGCCCATGGAGGGCCTGACCGGATACGTCTATAGAAGCGCCCATCACGCTTTATTCCCCAAAGGGATCAGCAAGTATTTTTCTCCTTTTATTTTTGCCAATCAAAGTGACAGCTTCAAGACCCGCGATATGAACGATCTTCTGCCGGAGAATAACCGGGGGATTGTTTTGGTTCCCCAATTGCTGACCAACAATGCCGATGATTTCATTCATGCCGCAAAGAAAATAAAGCAGCTGGGGTATGAAGAGATCAATTTGAACCTGGGCTGTCCGTCAGGAACAGTCGTTGCAAAAGGCAGGGGGGCCGGGTTTCTCGCGAAAACAGAAGAACTCGATACATTCTTGGACCAGATTTTTAGCCAGCCGGCCGTAAGAATATCCATCAAAACAAGGCTCGGTATTCATTCGCCGGATGAGTTCCTGAAGCTGATGGAGATATACAACAAATACCCCCTGGAGGAACTGATCATACACCCCCGGGTGCAGACGGATTATTACAAAAATAAACCGAACCTCCAAGCGTTTGAAACGGCCTTTCACCAAAGCAATAACCCCGTTTGCTACAACGGTGATTTGTTTTCGGCAGGGGACTGCAAAATGTTTTCGGCCGGCTATCCGGATGTGGGGGCGGTCATGCTTGGCAGGGGACTGTTAATAAATCCGGGCCTTGTCCAGGAGCTTCTGTTCAATATCAAGCCCGATAAAAATGCGTTGAAGAGCTTTCATGATGCCATATATGCCGGCTATGCTGGAATACTCTTTGGCGGCAAAAACATTTTGTTTAAAATGAAAGAGCTTTGGAGCTATATGATACTCATGTTCTCCGACCACGCAAAGCATTTTAAACGAATCAAAAAGGCCCAAAGCCTGCGCGATTATGAGGAAGCCGTATCCAGGCTGTTCAGCGAGTCGGATATATTGGGCACGGACGTTGTTTTTCATGGGGAATTTGAAGCTGGGCAGTGAAATGCCTGTACAGATAGACCTTTCAAATATATCTTGCAATAAAATAAAAAGATGGTTGACATGAAGTGAACTCCAGGCTGTAGAATCAATCCTGTGCCTGCCCGCTGCCAGGCGTATTATGTTGCGTCATGCGGGATTCCCCTATTTTGCAGGAGAATGATATGAAGAAAACTGCCGTTACCTTAATGGTTTTTACCTTGATGAACTTTGTTCTGGCAATGACGGCCTTTGTGTTTAACGGCATTCTGGATAAAGTGGCCCTTTCACTGAACATTTCAATAGCGGATTCCGGATTGCTGAATACCATGTATTCGTATGGCGCTGCCTTCGGCGTTCCTGTTATTTTAGTTGCATTCAAGAAAATCGAACGCATCAGGATGCTGAAAATCATGCTGCTGATAACGATCCTGATGACCATGGCACTTGTCTTTACACAAAGCTTTGGACTATTGCTCGCCATTCGGCTCATTACGGGGATTTCGGCCAATGGCTACGGCGTGCTGGCTGTTTCGGCGGTTGTGTCGCTGTCCGCCAAGGAAAGGCTGGGCCGTTCCATGGCTTTCTTGATTATGGGCAACTCACTTGCGCTTGTCATTGGTATTCCGCTGACGCGGGCCCTGTCATCCAGCCTGGATTGGCGTGGGATATTCTGTATACTGGACATCATAATGATTTTGTCCCTTGTCTACTTCATAAGGTATCTGCCGGAAGGGGATCATGAATCCACAAAACTGAATCTGAAAAACGAATGGATGTTTTTCCGGGATGGGAAAACCTTGTTGATTATCATGTATACATTCATCATGTTTGTAGGTTATGGCGCGTTTTATACCTACGTTACGCCATATCTGTTGCAGCTTTTCCCATCCACGGAAGCTGCGATAAGCCTGATTCTGGTGCTGCTTGGAGTTGCCAGCTTCATGGGGAATGGGATTGGCGGTTATGTATCGGACCGCATAGGCTACGCGAAATCGATGTGGCTGGGAGCTGTGTTTCAAATGGCATCAATGCTTTTGATTTTTGTTTTTCAATCCGTTCCATGGCTAAGCGTACTCTTTGCCATCCTTTGGTTAATGAGCGCCTGGTTCGCGGGCTTGCAGCTCAATACAGGGATTGCTCAGGTGACGCAGAACAAATCAGGTTTCATGATCAGCATGAACAGTTCGGCGGTTCAACTGGGCATTGCCATTGGTTCAGGTTTGGCTGCCATTGTGATACACTCAAGCGGGATTCAAAACATTGTTTATATTGCGCTGTTCTCAGGCTTGGGAATCACCGCAATTCAATGGTTTTCAATGAAAAAAGTGCATAAGAGCGGCGCGGAAAGCAAACTTCCGGCCGAGGGCTTCTGATTCCTATGCCTGTAACAAGATGAGCTGCCGTGTTAGAGGCCTCCGGCCTGCTCCATGTATCGGAAAGCCTTGAAAGTCAATGGCTTTGTGCGTATAATGGAAGGGTGCTTTTCGGGTCAGGCCTGACGGGCAATCGCCGGCTTCCATTGGGGAAAATTTCTGCCGCCAAGGCCGCATCAGGCTTAAGCGGCATCTTTTTGTATAGACAAAACAGATGGTTAGACGGCCGCCTGCACAAATCAATAGTACAATATCTACGGCAGGACTGCCGGGAGGGGGACGCTTGATGAAAATTTCCAAGAGCGACGCGCTGATATGGTTTGATTATTTTTCGGAGTTGCCGGAGGATGAGGAGATCAGCGCAAAGCATAAAGAGATCATATACGCTGTTTTTGCGCAGATCGAGGCGGCGGTGGAAGACAGGTTCGATGCGCTCAAGTCACAGATCAGCGGCCTGAAAACGCTTCAAAACAGAACCCTTTATGTGGGGGATGAAAGCAGGTTTCCTAAGGGGTGCGTATCCTGCCTGACGGGCACGGGATTAAGCGCCATACGCAAAACGAACAAATGCAACCTGAATTGCAAGTTCTGCTATAACTATGGGGAACTGGACAATATTCCGCCGGTGGGCGAAGGTATGTGGGAATTCGGGGGCACGAAGTTTTATGAGAAGGATATCGACCTGCTCCTTTCCATACAGCAAAAACCCACCGGTATCTCCTATGTGTACTTGGAACCGTTTATGGAGATTGAAAAATACTATCCTGTGATCAAGAAATTCAGCGATGCTGGGGTGCATCAGCATCTGTACACCAACGGCACCCTGGCAACGGAAGCGAACCTGAAAGCGCTGGGGGAGGCCGGCCTTGACGAAATCCGCTTCAACCTTGGCGCGTCCAACAGCGCGGACAGCGTTATTGCCAACATAGGCACAGCGAAAAAATATATCGGCCGCGTGGGCATAGAAACACCCATGACACCGCAGTTTTACAGGGCATTTTTCAAAAAAAAGCAGGCGATTCTCGATACCAGGCTGGATTTCATCAACTGCGCGGAACTGCATTTAAACGAAAACAACATCGGAAACTATGGCGGAGAGAACATGTATATCTCCAGGCACGGGTATATCTCCCCGGTTTGGAGCAGGGAACTGACGCTTAAACTCATGCGCACAGCCGGTGAGGAAAAGTGGGATCTGGCGGTCCATGACTGTTCCAACCACACGAAATTTGCCAGAGGGCTAAATCTGAGCAGCAAAGAAGGCAAGTGGTTCGGTGCCAGCAATTATGCCTGTGAGTTTGACAGGATTCCCTTTGAGGCATTTTTACCGATCCTCAATGATGACAGCTTTGCCTTCTTAAGCGAAGAGGAACTGCCTGACGGCTATAAGCCGGAATTGCTGAATGTTTAGCCCGTGGCTTCTTTAGGATGCGATAAATT
This sequence comes from Bacillota bacterium, assembly GCA_023436585.1. Lineage (GTDB taxonomy): Bacteria > Bacillota > Clostridia > Christensenellales > Aristaeellaceae > JAEWAH01. The sequence continues at coordinate 9,677 of JAEZIN010000028.1, forward strand.
TCCCATGCGAGAGCGCGGCAGGAAAAATCCGCCGCATGGTGGAATTTTGTGTTATAATAACGATGATATTGGAGATTCCGTATGGAAATGGAAAAGATCGTGTCGTTCCTGGAGGAAGCGGAAGGGCTGAAATCCGTCCTCCGTACGGCGTATGCAAGCAGCGGCCGCAGGGAAAGCACCGCGGAGCACTCCTGGCGGCTGGCCCTGTTGGCCGGCGTTATGTTGGAGGACTCAAGCGGTCTGGACATACCCAAGACGTTAATGATGTGCCTGATCCATGACATCGGCGAAATCTACGAAGGCGATGTTTCAGCCGCGCTGCATCCCGACAAGGAAGGCAAGCTTGCAACGGAAACCCGTGCGGCGCAAAAGGTGTTTTCCCACCTTTCAAAAGACCGGGCCAATTGGCTGATGGATATTTTCTTGGAGTATAACGGCGGCGTTACGCCGGAAGCAAAGCTGGTCAAAGCCCTGGATAAGGCGGAAACCATACTGCAGCACTGCCAGGGCAGGAATCCCGCCGGCTTTGATTACCTCTTTAATCTGGAATACGGAAAAGAGTACTTTACGCAGGATGAAGATTTGAAGAAACTGCGCACCTTGTTGGATGGGAAGACGATGGAAAAGGCAAACGCGGATAAATAAAGTGAAACAGGCCTTCCGCCGCCGGACATATGATTTCATGCCCGCGCAAAAGAAGGAATTGGGCAAAGCGGATGGAAATTACAAGGATATAACGAAAGGGGCTGGGAAGATGAAAACCGCAATCGTATACTACACCTTTGGCGGATCCACCAAGAAGGAGGCGGAAAGCCTGGCCCTGGCGCTGAACGCGCCCTTGTACAGGGTGAGGGAGAAGCGGAACCGCAGCTTTATAGGCTCCTTTATATCTGGGTGCTATCATGCCATGCACCGAAAGGCATCGGCCATACAAAAGCCGGATGTGGACCTGAAGGCGTTTGACCGCATCCTACTTGGCAGCCCGGTGTGGGCCGGCTTCCCGGCGCCCGCTTTCAACGCCATGGTGGAGCTGCTTCCTACGGGCAAGGAAGTGGAAGTGTTCCTTTGCTCCGGCGGCGGCGAAACTCTAAAGAGCGAGCAGGGTACAAAAGCGATGATCCAGCGGAAAGGCTGCACCCTCGTAGCCTACCGCGATGTGAAAACAGGCGTTATGCCCGGAAAAATGAAAGAATAAGCACGTTGCGAAGGAAACAGGCGTTTTGCCTTGCGGGAAAGGAACTGCCCGATGGCTTTATTTCAAACCCTGGAAAATACAAAATGGGATGTGCTTCACCAGGCTTTTGCGGAGGCTTTTTCCGATTACCAGGTGAAAATCGATTTGCCGTATTGGAAGTTTGAGCAAATGCTTGTTAGGCGCGGCTTTTGCCCGGAAGCCTCCCTGGGCGCCTTTGAAGACGGCCGGCTTGTGGGCTTTGTATTGAACGGGCTTCGGGATTGGCACGGCAAAAAAACGGCCTATGACCTGGGCACGGGCGTTGTGAAGGAATACAGGCGGCAGGGGCTCACAAGCGTTATGCTACAAGACGTCAAAGCGCTGCTGAAACAGAAGAATACGGAGCAATACCTGTTGGAAGTGATTAAAACCAACGAATCCGCGCTGGCGCTTTACTTAAAACAGGGCTTTGAAATCCAGCGGGAGTTTGCGTGCTTCCGCATGGAAAAAAGCCGGCATGTATTCCATACAAATGGAAAGGTTGATCGGGCGGAGGGGATTGATTTTGACCGGGCCAAGGAGTTTTGGGATTTTGATCCCTCCTGGCAAAACACGGTGAATTCCATAAAAGCCGTTCCGGAGGCTTTTGCTTATGTAACTGCGCGAAGCGGGGAAGAAATGGCCGGGTATGGCATCGTGGATATGCGGACGGGGGATATCCCCCAAATCGCCGTGCAAAAGGCCCACAGGGGAAAAGGCATCGCACTGCGCATCCTTGCGGAGCTAGCAAAAAGCACGGAGGCCAGCACCCTCAGCGTGCTCAATGTGCAGGAAGGCATCAAGCCCATGGAGGATTTTCTGCTGGGAGCGGGATTTGATCTTCATGTGGGGCAGTACGAGATGCTCCTGGTCTTGTAATGGGGGAGAACACGCAAGATGAGCGGGAAAAGAATACCCTACGGCGCGCAGACGCGCTTTTCCGTATTTGAGGATACTATGGTGGAACTGACCTGGCAGGAGGTGCAAAGCGCGGCTGACCGGGGCGATATCGTGCTGCTGCCCATCGGGATTGTGGAAGGGCATGGCCCGCATCTGGACCTTTCGGCTGATTTTTACTTAAGCACGCTGAGCTGCCGGTTTTTGAAGCAGGAGCTTTATGATCTCGGTATCGGGGCCATTATTGCGCCGCCTGTCTATTGGGGCGTCAGCCAGGATGTGAAAAAATACGCCGGCACCTTCTCTGTGCAGCCGGAAACCATGCAGGCGCTGCTTACAGACATTCTGTTTTCGTTTCACGGCTGGGGCTTTCATAGGGTGTTTGTCCAAAACGCCCACGGTGATCCCACGCATATCGGCATGATCAGGTCGGTGATAGAAAAGGCCAATGAACTTCTTGGCCTCAAAGCCTATTTCATGTGGGAGCTGGACGTTGAGGCAGATCACGATATTGCGTTTCCACCCATGCGGGAGTGCAGGTTCCAGCCTGACTACCATGCCGGGGCCATCGAAACGGCACAGATGGCCGCTTTCTTTCCGGAAAAGGTAAGGGTTGATGTGGCGAAAGAGCTTAAGCCCCAGGATAGCTTTCATCCGCTGGCCTACTGCGGGGATCCGGCCAGCTACGGCAAGGAAATCAACATGGCGGAGTATGCCTGCGCCGACGCAAGGCTGGACGCGCTGAAGGTGCAGGCCATCCTGAAAAGAGACGGACAAGGGAAAGCATAAACATAAGAAATAGTCAGAGGGAGCAAATGAACAAGGAAACGTATCATGCGCTTAAAGACCATATGCTTGGCTTTATGCGGGACAGCGCCCACGACAGGGAGCATATTTACCGCGTGCTGTACACGGCACTGGATATAGCGGGCCATGAGGAAAATGTGGATTTGGATGTGCTGACCGCCGCCTGCCTTTTGCACGACATCGGCAGGGTGGAGCAATACAAAGACCCCCGCGTATGCCACGCGGAGGCGGGGAGCGAAATGGCTTACGCGATCCTTTTAGAGCTGGGCTGGGCGCAAACGAAGGCGGAGCATGTAAGGCAGTGCGTATTGACCCACAGGTTCAGGAACGACCGCCCCCCTAAAAGCCTGGAGGCGAAGATACTCTTTGATGCGGACAAGATAGACGCCACCGGGGCACTGGGGATTGCAAGGACTTTGATCTACCAGGGTCAGGTATCTCAGCCGCTGTACACAGCGGAGGATGACCGCGTGCTGGACGGTACCGGGGAGGAGCCGCCCTCATTTTTCCATGAATACAGGTTCAAACTGGAAAAGCTGTACAACATTTTTTATACAAAAAGAGGCGGCGAGATCGCCAATGGGCGGCGGGCCGCGGCGGAAGCGTTCTACAAGAGCCTGCTTTCGGAAGCGCAAGGATGCTACCGGGACGGTAAACGCCGTTTGGATAAAATTTTGGCCGGAAACTGAGAAAACAGCGAAGCGCAAAAACGTGAACCGCTCATCCAAGTAGCCAGCCGGAAAATAGACGGATCAAAAAACACCGCCGGGAGCCGGGTACGGGCCCTTATTTCCCGTTTATGCCCCGTTGCTCCCGCCTGTCCATATCAACGATAGGTTTTATCGCTTGTTAATGGTTACGGGAATACCATGCGGGACGGTGTGACTTGTTTGCAATTCTATCCGGTTAATGGTGAAGGGGGCTTTTTCATGCAAAGCGGCTTCACGGTCAAGGAAGCGTTCGAGGCTGTTCCGGACAGTTTTTTTTCCTTGGATGGAGATTGGCGCATTACCTACGCAAACCGCAAGGCCGCCGCCATTGTGGGGCGGCGGCAGGATGAACTTGTGGGAAAGGTGCTTTGGGAGCAGTATCCGGAGCTTGTTAAAACGGTAGTATTCGAAAAATACCATATGGCCAGGGAGACGGGCGTGGTCCAGAGCGTGGAAATGAGCGGACCCGACGGAGACACATTGTACAATGTGCTGGCCATCCCCATGGATGGCGGGATACACGTATACGGACAGGATATCACACGCCGGAAGCAGGCGGAAAAAGCCCTGAAGGAAAACGAAGAGCGGGAAGCGTTCCTTTTGAAACTCAGCGACGCCATCCGGCCGCTAGGTGACCCGCTGGATATACAGGATGCTGCCGCCCGCGTGCTGGGTGAGCATATCCAGGCGGACAGGGCTTTTTACAGCGATGTGGTAACAAGAGACGGCATGGATTATTTTTCGACCCAGCGCATCTACAAAAAGCCCGATGACTCATTTCCAATGGGACTATCCCGGCTGGACCGCATGGCAAATCTGCTGGACGAGAACAGGCTGGGCCGCATCATTGTGATCAGCGACCTGAATAGCGACGCGCGCATCACCGCTGAGGAAAGGGCCGGCTGCAGATGCCATCATATGAAGGCTGTGATAGGCATCCCCCTGATCAAAAACGGCAAATTCGTCGCCTGCTTCATGGTGCATCAGGCTACGGCGCGCACTTGGACGGCTCAGGAAGTCAACATGGTAGAGGAAACGGCGGAGCGCACGTGGGCGGCGGTAGAAAGGGCCAGGGCGGTGGAGGCGCTGAAGGAAAGCCAGGAGCTGCTTTCGGCAGAGTTGAGCGGGGCAAAGCTTTTGCAAAGCGTCAGCCTGGTGTTCTTTCACGAGGAGGACATACAAGCCCTGTATAACAAGATTGTGGATGCGGCGGCCAGCATCATGCAGTCCCAGTATGCCAGCCTGCAGGTGTTTTGCCCGGAGCCTTTAGGCGAGGGCAGGCTGAAGCTGCTGGCCAACAAGGGCCTGGACAAGAAAACGGAAGCTGCCTGGGAATGGGTAGACATCACGGCCAGCACGCCCTGCGCCATGGCCTGGCGGACAGGCTGCCGGGTACTGGTGAACGATGTCAGAACCTGCGGCTTCATGCGGGGCACGAATGCGCTGCCCACCTTTTTGCAGGCCGGCATACTGGCCACCCAGGCAACGCCCCTGTTTTCCCGCCAGGGAAAGCTACTGGGCATGATTTCCACCCATTGGAGCCACGTGCACCAGCCATTGGAGCTGCAGCTTCGCTTCATGGATGTTCTGGGCCGGCAGGCCGCCGACCTGATTGAGCGCCGTCAGGCGGAAGATGCCCTGCGGGAAAGCCAGGAGCGCACCTTGAAGCTGAACAGGGAACTGAATGAGGCCGACAAGAACAAGAACAAATTTTTAAGCGCACTTTCCCACGAGCTTCGCAATCCTCTGGCGGCCATCTCCGTAGGTCTGCAGCTTTTGGGCACAACCAGCGATTTGGGTGAAAGCAGCTGTGCCATAGAGATCATGAAACGGCAGATGAATCAGTTATGCCACCTGGTGGATGACCTGCTGGACTTAACCCGGATCAATAGCAACAAGATACAATTGAAAAAGGAGAGGCTGGAGCTGAATGCGCTGGCCCTGCTGACCGCGGAGGATTTAAAGCAATTCTTTGATAAAAAGGGAATAAGGCTGACGGTACGCGCCTGCGGCGTGCCCCTATACCTGAACGCCGATCCCGTCAGGCTCAGGCAGATTATTGAGAACCTGCTCAATAACGCGCACAAGTTCACTGATCAGGGCGGAGAAGCGGAAATGCATGTCTTCAGGGAAGAAGGGGAGGCCGTCATCTGCGTCAGAGACAACGGCATCGGAATCAGGCAGGATATGCTTCCTATCCTGTTTGAGCCCTTCACCCAGGCGGACAATTCCCTGGAAAGAAGCAGCGGCGGCCTGGGCCTGGGCCTCTCCATTGTCAAGAGCATTGCCGCGCTTCATGGCGGATCGGCCTCGGCTTTCAGCGAGGGGTTGGGGAAAGGCTCCTGCTTTTTAATCCGCCTGCCCCTTGCGGACGGGGACGAAAGCGGGGTGGAAGCGGTCCCACCCCCAAGGAAGACTGGAAGCGCGCTGAAAATACTGCTGATCGAGGACAACCGGGATTACGCCGAGCTGTTATGTTCCCTGCTGGAAAAGGAAGGCCATATGTGCGCCTTGGCGCGTGATGGCGCCCAGGCGGTGGAAAAGGCGAAGGTGTTCCTGCCGGACGCGGTGTTCTGCGATATCGGCCTGCCTGTGATGGATGGCTTTGAGGTGGCCCGGCGGCTGCGCGGCGAAGCACCCCTAAGGGATACCTTTATGATTGCGCTCACCGGGTACGCGGGCCATCGGGATGTGAAAATGGCACTGGAATCAGGCTTTCACCTGCACCTGTCCAAGCCGGCCGATATGGCGGCGATAAGGGATGCGCTTTGCGAGGCACAAAGGCGAAGATCAAAGAAGAATGAGAAAGAGGATACGTATGCAGACCATACAAAAGCCCTGGATCAAATTAATGGAGACAATCGGCAGGGAGGATTTTGAGCTGATTTCCGGCCTGGAAAAAGCCTGCATGCAGGCGGATGGCATCGCGCTGAAGCTGGAACTGGATTACAAGCTCTGCTTACAAGGCGCTGCCGGCCCGTACGCGGCCCAAAGGGACATAAACGAGCTGATGTATTTTGACGGGGATACGCTTATTGGCTATATAGGCATCGGCAGTTTTGGCCCGCAGCCGGAGGTGAACGGCATGGTGCATCCTGACTACCGCGGCCAGGGTGTGTTTACGGAGCTGCACAGGCTGATGCTTGCGGAACTGAACCGCAGGGGTGTAAAAAGCGCGCTGCTTTTAAGCGACGGAAAAGCTCGGGATGGGCTTAAGTTCATTGAGAAAACAGGCGCTATCCGCCATCATTCGGAATATGAGATGTTTTTACGGAACGAAGGGACGGGCAAGGGCAAAGCTGTTCCAGGCGTCACCTTCCGCAAGGCGGTAAACAGCGACGCTGCTGAAATCGCAAGGCAAAACGCCATCTATTTTGGGGAGGAACTCGGCTCGGATGAGGATGCGCCGCAAACCATCCCCGTACTGCCTGAGGAGGAGGAAAAGCGCGGCATGACCATGTACCTGGCCTATGTGGATGGGCAGGCCTTCGGCAAGGTGAACGTGCAGCTTGGCGGGGGAGCCGGCGGCATTTATGGCCTGGGCGTTTTGCCGGAATACAGGGGCAGGGGACTGGGGCGCACGCTTCTGCTTTTTGGCGTAGAACGGCTCAGGGAAATGGGGGCCGGGGAGGTGTTTCTCCAGGTGGCCACGCAAAACGCCAATGCCCTGCACATCTACGAATCCTGCGGCTTTGAGGTGACCTCCACCATGGAGTATTTCGAGCTGGCCCTTTGATGGAATGGAAGCAAGCTGCCAAATAAATAGTTGACTACGTCAATTAATTGCGCTATACTGCAGGCAATTCTTTGGAAAGGGGCAGTCTTATGCCTGCAGTGAATCCCTCCCTTGTTCATGATGTAAGGCGGTTCAACCGCTTCTATACCAACATATTGGGCCTGCTGGACAAAAGCATGCTCAAAAGCGGTTATTCCCTTCCGGAGGCCCGGCTACTGTATGAGCTGTACCACAACGGCGGCCAAAGCGCCAGCCAATTGACGGGGGAGTTGACCATAGACCCCGGCTATTTCAGCCGGCTGTTCAAGCATCTGGAAACAAGGGGCCTGGTTCGCCGCGAAAAATCGCCGGAGGATGGCAGAGCGTATTTGCTGTACCTGACGGACAAGGGCAAAGAAACCTTCCTGCACTTGGATCAATTGTCGCAAAGGCAGATATCGGGCCTGACGGAAAAGCTGCCGGAAAACAGGCAGGCGCTGCTGACCCAAGGCATTGCCGCCGTAGAGGAAGCGCTGAACGGGGATGCAATGCCCAAAAAGGACCGCGTGGCAATCCGCCAGGGCCTTGAACCAGGCGACGCGGGCAGGCTCATCAGCCTGCACGGGTGGATCTACCGGCAGGAATGCGGCTATGATTTTGGCTTTGAGTCGTATGTCTGCAAGACGTTTTACGAGTTTCTGGGCAGATACCGGGAGGACAAGGACAGGATCTGGTTCGCCGAGGATTTGGGGCAAATGGTGGGGGCCATCGCCGTCGTGGGCCATACGGCGGAAAGGGCCCAGCTTCGCTGGTTCATACTTCACCCGGAATACAGGGGAATTGGCCTTGGCAAAAGGCTGATGGGGGAGGCCATGGCTTATGTGAAGGAGAAGGGCATCCGGGAGGTCTTTCTCTTGACCACAAAAGACCAGCAGACCGCCATTGGCATGTATGAGAAGGCGGGGTTTCAAAAGGCATCCGAACAGGAAAGCCGCATGTGGGGCAAAGACCTGACGGAACTAACCTATGAATGGCATAAAGCGTGATAGAAAAAATAAACGGAGGCATTACGTAATGGACACGCTGCAAACATTGATGGACATCTTGTATAAGCGCCGCAGCACAAGGGTGTACGACGCGCAAAAGCCGGTGGAACCAGAGAAAATCAAAACCCTCCTGGAGGCCGCCATGGCGGCGCCTTCGGCCTGCAACCTGCAGCCGTGGGAGTTTATCATCATCAACAACAATCCGGAAGGGATCAAGAGCCTGAAGGAATGTATTGGTGTGCAAAACGGCAGGTACTACAACGCGCCTAGCGCTTTTGTGGTCTGCGCCAATACAAGCTACATCCCCTGGGAAAGCAGTGCCGTGGAGGATACCAGCGCGGCTATCGAAAACATGATGCTGGCCGCCGCCGTGATGGGCCTTGGTACCGTGTGGATCGGTGATATTGAGCGGGAAAAGATACGCAGCATATTGGACATCCCCGCCCATGTGGCGGTCAACAGCGTGGTGCTTTTCGGTTATCCGGCGGAAAGCAAGGCGCCCCGCACCCAGTACAACGAGGAAGCCGTTTACTTTGATAAGTATGATCCCCAAAGGGAGCATCCTGAAAGGACCATTGCGCTTCGGTTCAAGCCGTAAGCCAGGGAAAGTCATATTTTCAGCTTCCCGGTATTGAGCCGGGAAGCCTTTTGTTTTGGCAGAGGTCAGCTGGCTGGGCGCAGAAAAATCATTTGATAACAGCGTTTTCTTTGCAGTATAATGAATTTGTATTTTCCTGAACATGGCGAAGAACAAAGGGAGAAGCAGTTGACATTTCCGCTACAAAAGAAGGGAACAAACATCATGATACAGGTGAAATGGACTCCCCAAATCTTTGCATTGCTTTCCTATACCCCATTGCAATACATGCTCCGGGCCATGGCGGCCGGCAGCGCTCCTCATACATGCTGGGCGGATAGGGAGGCAGATCCATCCGTTTGCATTGTGTTGGAAGGGCACAGCTTGTTTGTGGGCGGGGACGCCCAAAGTCCAGCGGCGGACAAGGCTTTGGATTTCCTTGCCCATAAAATCCTGACGCCGGAATTAAGGCAGGAACTGCATGTGATAAAAATCGTATATCCTGATGATGCATGGAAGGAAAAGCTGCAAAGCGCGTTTGCCGGCAATGAAGTATACGTGTACATGCGCAGCGTGTTCCGCCATCCCGCGCCGGATACGGCTGCGGTGCAGGAGCTTCCCCAGATCCGCCTTATTTCGGAGGACATGAAAAAGCTGGACAACTTTTCCATGATCCAAAATGAAGTGGAAAGCACGCTGGGGAGTGTGGAAAAGTTTTTGGCTATGGGTTTTGGCAGCGCGCTGGTAATGGAAAACAGGGTGTGTGGATTTTGCACCGCGGAATACATAAGCGCTGGAGAATGCGCCATTGGCATCGAAGTGTTGCAGGAGTATCAACAAAAGGGCTACGCCACCCAAATGACGGCGCTGTTCCTGCGTGAAAGCGCCAGGCGCGGGCTTGTACCCTATTGGGAGTGCTGGAAAAACAACATTCCTTCAGCAAAGACAGCGGAGCGGTCCGGCTTTGAAAAGCTTGCCGACTATCCCGTGGTGTTCGTGGTGTTTTCGGATCCGGGGAAGGCGTAATCAGTCCTTGATGGTGATTTCAAGGCTGCTGTCCAGCAGTTGAATCTGTTTATTAAGCGCCGCAAGAACATCCTCCATCTCCCCGCCCCAAAGCCGGTGAAGCTCAGGGCAGGGTGAAAGACCCAGTGCTTTAAGCGCGCGCTGCCCGTGCCCGGTTACCGCGTCGGCCCACAGGCGGCTGAGACTTCCGTGCGTGTCCAGCCAATGCTTCATTCCCAGGTACAGGCAGCGCCGCAAGCCCCGGCCCTGGTACTCGGGGAGAATGATGATGTTGTGCAGGTAGCCGTCTGCAGGGCCCGTGATATGGGGCAGCAGGTGTTCCTTTTCCTCCACGGCAAAAATCGGCTGCCCACGCTTTACCGCCAGGGGCACAAGGTCCTGCCGGATGCCATAGATGGACAGGTAGCCGATGAGCTTTTCATCTTCCTTCAGCAGGATCAGGCTGTCTTTGATCAGCCCGTAGATCATGAAAGCCCGATCCCAGGTCATTTGATCCTCCACGGGGTAGGCGTCGTGATCCATCCTGGTAACTGTCTCAATCAGTTCCGCCGGGATTTCCTTTGTGATTTCAAGGGTCAGCGCCAAGGGTCTTCCTCCCAAAATCGCGGCATGCACCGCGTCAATATAGAACAAGCCTACCTATCATAAACCGCGGAATGGCTCGTGTCAAAGGAAACAGGTTGCGCTTATCTTACCTTCAGCTACGAAGTTCAAAAGCAAAAGAAGGAGGTTTGCCGTATGACCGATTTTGAAGCCGTGTGCCAATTGCTAAACGCGCAGATGGGCCGGGATGTGACCATCTCTTTGGCCACCTGCGCCGACGATGAGCTGTCCGTGCGCACGGTGGACGGGTACTACAGGGACTGTGCCGTCTACGTGCTTACCCACGCGTCTTCCCGCAAGATGCGGGATATCATGAAAAATCCCAAGGTAGCCATATGCAGGAATCTTTTGCAGGCCACCGGCATCGGCAAAAACCTTGGCCACCCCAAGGAGGACTGGAACAAGCGCCTGATCCCGGAGCTCAAGCAGGTGTTTTCCCTGTTTTATGACAGTCATGTGAACGAGGCAGACCCCGGCACCTGCATATTGAAGATCGTGCTCATACAGGCCACGGTTTTCGGCAGCAACGTCAAGTATGTAGTGAACTTTTCCACACACAGTGCCACCAAGTATCCATTCCATAACGATATCGTGGACCCGGATGAGGTACGCAGGCCGGCCGGGAAAGACGGCTGACATTTGCCGGCAGGGATACTGCTCGCAGGTCTTTATACCCTGATAGCCACGGTTCATCCGGTTCCTGAAAGGGGGATGCGGTTTGGTAAGCAAGCGTGAGCTGCTGTATTATTCTTTAAAGGGGTTGCACCTTTTAAAGAAAACAGACAAGGCGTCTGTTGTATCGGACCTGCTGGGCCTGCAGGCCCAGTTTGCCAATAATCCCAAAACCGCGCTGCGCATACGTGCCAGGGATTTTCGTGAGGACAATTGGGATGAGGGGCTGGTGAAAATCTGGTCCTTCCGCAGTACGCTGCACGTGGTGGATCAAAGGGAAACAGCATTGTATCTTTCCGCCAGGGGCAACACCGGGGATTGGGGCGATTCCTGGTATGGCTTGAAAAAGGAGCTTAAACCCTATTGGTCCGCCTTTTTGGTGGATTGCATCCGTGCCGGCATACGGGAGCGGGAAGCGCTGAAGGCCGCCTGCCGCAAGCATGGCATGGATGAGGAAGTGCTGGGCCAGGTTTTTCACGGCTGGGGCGGGCTGCTGAAGGAAATGTGCGAACGCGGAATGACAGCCTATGAAACAGGCACGGCCAAGCGGTTTGTCGCATTGGAGCACATGCCGTTCCTTGACAGGGACGAGGCCAGAATTACCGTCATCCGCCGCTATTTTGCCGCGTTCGGCCCGGCTACGGTACAGGATTGCGCCTTCTTCCTGGGCTACCGTGTGAGGGATGTGTTGAACCTTTTGGAAAAGGCAGGGCTGCCTTTGCAGACCGTTACATGCGAAGGCGTGACGTATTACCACTTAGGCGAGCTTACGGGGGATGTGAAGATACCCGCATGCCTGTTCCTTGCGGGCTTTGACCAGTTGTTCATGGGGTACAGGGACCGCAGCCGCATGATGGACGAAGGCGACAGGAGGAAGGTGATCACCAATACGGGCATCGTGTTCCCGACCGTATTAATAGGCGGAAAGTTGAAGGCGAAATGGAAAAAAGACGGGGCAACCATCACCGTTACCCCGTTTCAGACATTGACCGAAAAGCAAAAGGAAGATGTGCGCAAGTGTGCCGCGAGGCTGTTTGGGGACAGCCCTGCGGGTGTGGTGTTTAGCTGATCCTGGCATAGGGTACGCCGTTTCTCCACTACGCCGCGTCATGCATGCCCGATAAGCGCAAGGCGAAGCCCTCTGGCAGTTTCTTATTGTTGTAAATATTCGATGGACGCGATGACCGCGTGGGCTGTATCCTGCCACAGGGCCAGGTCCTCCGTGCTGGCAAACTGGTAGTAAAAGCAGTATCCGTCTTCTATGAAAGCGTATGCCATAAAGTTCAGGGAGTCCGCGGAAGATTTGTCCTTGGAGGCCGTATGGGTGAAGACAAGATAATTGCGGCTGCTTATGTCCTGTGCTTCTTCATGGTTTGAGGTGGTGGGAATTCCCTCACCCAGGATCAGTTCGGCCAGTCCCATCCCTACCATATCCCGGCCATACAAATCGCAGATGGTCCGGTCATATCCGGCGGAGCTTTGCTCATCCGACGCCAATACCCCCCAGAAATCGGAAATGCCAAAGTTCATGGAAATGCCGCCATCGGAATATCTCTTGTCAAAGCCATCCATATCCAGTTCCACCGGGGTTTCTTCCCAAACGGATGGCATCATCATGGTGATGGTATAGGCATCCTCCTGATAGGTAACGGTCTTGAGGTCATTGGAGTCATTCTTTTTGGAGGACTGCCGGGGTTTGGGAACGGCTTCGCCGCCTTCATTATCCTTATCCCCATCAAAAACCATGCCGTCCATGATCTCCATGAAATCAGCCCGGAACTTTTCGTTCGAACCGTCGCTTAGGGCATCCATCTGCAGCGTATAGAAAACTCCGCCTTCCACCGTCATTAAGGTCAGGGTTGTCATAGCGGAATCCCCCGTACCATGTGTCATGGATGAGTACAGAAAATTCGTTTGCCTATGGCGGATGATCTCAAGCCCGTTCTTAATCTTGGAATCGGCATTCTGCTCAAGCACCCTGTTCTCAATGGTAGTGGCAAGTGTGCTCAATGCCTTGTCATCCATTGTTGAAAAATCCGAAATGTCCGAATTCTCATTTACATACAAACACAAAAGGTAGATATCTTTTTGCGATGTGCAGAGCAATTGCAGTTTTTCATTTTCCAAAAACATATCCCTGGCTTCGTCCAGACCCTGGGAATCTTCCCTGGTCATGACGATCCAATCGGCGGAAAGGTTCAATTCAGCGCCTGTAACATGGTACGCAATCGTCTCGGCCGCCGCCGGACACGTTAAAAAAGCCAGCCATAACGCCAGCAGCAGTGCGGTCTTTTTCAAATTCATCTCCGCCCTTCATTTGTTGCGCACGATATTGATGGCCGGTTTGCGCTTTTATTGCCATTTCTTCCATAATAGGCCATCATTCAGCACATGTCAATGAAGAATTGTGAGCAATTGGAAGGCTCATTGGCCGGTCACCTCTTACCCCTTGACCGCGCCGGCGGTAAGGCCGCGGATGAACTGCTTGCTCATCAGCAGGTATAATACGATCACTGGGATGGCGGAGAGCGTCAAAACGGCCAGCACCTTGCTCCAGTCGGTCTGATACTGGCCGAACAGGCGCGTCACGCCCAGCAGCAGCGTTTTGTGGGCTTCGTCGCTGATGAAGATCAGGGGGAACCACAGATCGTTCCAGAAGGGGACCAGGTTATAGATGGCCACCGTGGCCATGGCCGGGCGCAAAAGCGGCAGCACGATGGAGCGGAATACCTTGAACCGGCCGGCGCCATCCATGAAGCCGGATTCGGTGAGCTCCCCGGGCACAGAGCGCATGAAGGCCGTGAGCACAAACACCGCAACGGGGATGCCCATGGCCGTATAGACGGGGATCAATGACCAGATGGTATTGATGAGATCAAGCTCCTTTACCAGTTCCAGCAGCCGGATGGAGGCAATTTTGATGGGCAGCATCATGCCCGCGATAAGGAAAAAGTACAGGATGCCGGAAAGTTTGCTTTTCCAGTGGCAGAGGGCGTAAGCCGCCAGCGCGCCGAAAACCAGCACAAGCGCGATGGACAGGATGACCACGATGAAGCTGTTTTTGAAGTAGTTCAAAAAATCGCCGCTGGATAATACCGCCTGATAGTTTTTGAAGTTCCAGCTTTCGGGGACCCAGAAAGGGTTTGAGTATATGGTGAACCTGGTCTTGAAGGAGTTGACCACCAGCACCCACAGGGGGAACAGTGCGATCAGCGACCAGAGGAGCAGTACGATATGGGAGGGAAGATGGCGGTGAAGGCGGCTTCCATGCTGTCTTTTTTTCATTTCAGTCCCCCCTTTGCGTCTTTATAAGCGTTGGGATGACAAAGAGGGAAAGCATTATAAACGTCAGCGTGGCGATGGCTGCGCCCATGCCGGGATCGGGGATGGCCACCGGGTGCTGCCCGGCGATGCCCACCCTGTAAAACAGCGTGCCGATGAGATCCGTGGCGTAATCCGGCGCGCCGTTGGCATTTTCCATGGCGTATACGGCATCGAAGGCGTTAAAGTTGTTCACGAAGGTGAGTATGGCGATGATCCCCGCCACCGGGCGGATCAGCGGTAGCTTCACATGCCAGAAGGTGTGCCAGGCGTTGGCACCCTCGATGGAGGCGGCTTCTAAGAGTTCCTCAGAAATGCCCTTGATGGCCGCAACGAACATCATGGTGGGGATGCCCACCCACTGCCAGCAGGAAACAAGGGACACGCAGGTAAGGGCCGTGGGCTCGTCACCCAGCCAGGCCCTGGATAAAAAGCCAAGGCCCATGCTTTTGAGCAAGTCTCCTGTCCAGACAGGGCTTAGCAGCAGCTTCCAAAGATAGCCCGTCACCAGAACAGCCAATGTGGCCGGCAGGAAGATGATCGTCTGGTATATTCCGCGCCCTTTTAGGGTGGGGCTGGCCAACATGACCGCAAAGAGGATGCCCAGCACGTTTTGAACCAGCATATGAATGAGAAAAAAATACCACGTATGAAAAAAGGCGCCGAAGTACCGGATGGTGGTTTCGCCTCCGGCAAAGATGCGGCGGTAGTTGTTCAGCCCGGCGTACGTATGGTTTGCAAGATTGCCCGTGTAGAAGGACAAGCGGATGGAATCGATCAGCGGCCAGGCCATGAAGACGATGTACACCGCCAGCGCCGGAACAAGGTAGATCAGCCAGTACAGGCCGCTGGGCCGTATGCTGGAGCCACCCCTGAGCCTGAATGCTTTTGCCTGTGTCATGCAAACCCTCCCTGCGCGAATACCGGGCGGCGGCAAGAACACCACAGCCGCAAGTGCTCTTTATCCTTAAGGGAGAAACGAGGGGGCCGAGGCCCCCTCGTTTCAGACCGCCCTGAAAATAGGCTTGCGATTCCTGTGCGGAGGCTTCCCCTTGAGGAGAAGCTGCCGCCGAAGGCGGCTGATGAGGTGGCAGCTTTGGAAGGATGTGCAAAACCGTCCACCTCATCCGGCGCTACGCGCCACCTTCCCCTATCAGGGGAAGGCTATAGCACGCGTTATCATCCTTTCGGGAGATGCTTGAGTAGGGTGAGTTAGTCCGACCAAATGAGAAATCATTTTCACGGACCGTCTCGAGAAGGTTATTCCTGCAGCTTGTCGTATTCGGCGGCCATGTTGTCGGCGGCTTGCCGGGCGGTGATTTCGCCCTTGATTACCTGGATGACAATTTGATTCATGGGTTTGTACAGCTTATCCAGCACGGGCCACACGAAGCGGGCATCGGTTTCCTTGCCGGTGTTCAGGGCCAGGAATTCCGCGGCGTGGGCGTCCTTCATGGTCACAGGCAGGCTGATCATGGGATAGAAGCCGGCGGGCAGCGCGGCGGCTGCGGCGTCCACGCCCTCCTGGGTGCACAGCCAGGCAAGGAAAGCCTTGGCTTCTTCGGGATGCGCGGATTTTGCGTTCATGGTGATGGCCATGTCGGGATGGAAGGTGATGGCCGTGGCTCGGCCCTCAGGCGCGGGCATGGCGAATACGCCCCAGTTGAAGCCTACATCGCCGTAGGTGCCGGAGGTCCAGCTGCCGTCCATGAACATGGCGGCCTTGCCGGTGGCAAACAGGATTTGGCTGTCGTTGTAGGTGACGGATGCGTAACCCTCGGGCAGATAGGGAGCCAGCTTGGCGACATCGGCAAAGGCGGACGCAAAGGCTTCGTCGTTCATCTTCTTTTCGCCGGTCTCATACTTGACGCGTTCGGCTGCGCCGCCCACATAGTTGGGCAGCATGCCCAGGAACAGGCACTCCAGGATGTCCCACTCGTCGGCCACGCCGTTGGCCATGGGCGTGATGCCGGCGGCCTTGAGCTTTTCGCAGGCGGCCTGGAAAGCCTCGAACGTCGTGGGAATCTCGATGCCCTGCTGGGCGAAGATATCCTTGTTGTAGTACACCGCGTGGGAGACGGCCGCGAAGGGCACGGCAAACATTTTACCATCGGATGTCTGCCATGGCGCCAGTGTCGAGGCGGAGAAGTTTTCTTTCAAACCAGGGATATCGCTGCAGTCGGCAAAGTAGCCGACGTTGAACAGCTCCAGGCCGGTGGCGTAGGAACGGGCATACATCAAATCCGGGCCGGTGCCGGAATCCAGCTGCAGGCGCAGCGTGGCGTTGTAATCCGGCGGGTTGGTGGGCTGGAATACGATAGAAACGCCCGTTTTTTCTTTGTACAGGGCCAGCAGGTTGTTCATCTGCTCCACGTCGTCGGCCCGCCAGGAGCCCATGGTCAACGTAACTTCCGCGCTCGCGGAGAATACAGGCGTCAACACCAACAGAACCGCCAGGACAAGTACAAGCAGCCTCTTCATGGATAAGCCTCCTTATGCAATTTGGCCTTCCCGCGCCGGGAAGGCACATCCTTAAGAGCATATTACCAAATGTACCTATATATGTCAACCATAACTTGGAAGAGATGTATTGAAATGTTTTGTATTGTATTATATGGAAGAATACGATTCAAGTCTTGTATAGGATGGGCATCTGGGTATGCTGCGGGCAAAATGCATTCAAAGCGGCGTATGACCTGTATTCTCAAGGCATGCAGATTATCCTATCTGCGGGATGCCCCGCCATACCCGTGCCATGAGAGCGGGCAGAAAAAACCCGCCGTATGCCGGAGGGCACCAGCGGGCTTGTAACAAGGCGGGCGGAGAATCGAAGAAATGCGGTTACTTCCTTAAGTCAGGGACAGGTCGTGCATGTAACCAAATAGGTGTCAAAGATACAGTTGCACTTGGAACACTTCTCCACATACCGGTGGTTTTACCCGGTATGTCCGCCATCTACCGTTACTTTGGTATGGGCCTCTGATGTGACCTGATCAGTGACCCATCTTGTCTCACTGCATCCGCTCCACTCGCATTCTTCCTGCTGTTGGTGTATTCTGTTTTGGGTGGGATAGTCAACGTAACTGTAAATGGTTCTCATGGGGCCGGACGTATCCCAAAGATGCGGAAGCGGCCAGTGGCTGGCGGCCAGTGCAACGATCGGTACGGTAATGGCAATCAGGACCAAAGCGACAAAGATTCGCGATTTGCGGCTCTTATTCATGTTGCCTCCATTGTTTGATGTCGTGGAGATTGAAAATTATTCCACCCGCCCAAAATCCATTATATTGGAATTTATATACATAATCAAATAAATAATACATATTATCATATTATTTACACTATTTACATTATCGTGCTATATACTTAGCTGTTGCAGAAATTTGGGCCGGGCACTGCACTCCGTCCCGCCCGCGATGCCTTTTCAGTCAACCGGATCATTCTTCCCTCTGCGCCATTTCCCACATGCCGATGAAGGCATCGCAAAAGCGCGTGCCGCTGATTCCTCCGTTGCTCAATTGAATGCATAGGTCGCGTACCTGCCTGTCCCTGGTGAAAAAGCCCACGTCCTCCCGGCCGAAGATCATCAACCCAGCAATCTCCTGGTAGGCTTTGATCTCTTCCGGGCCGATCGTCCACATATGCTCCTGCCAGTATTCAAGGTCGGCCTTGGCAAGTTCGAGCTGTTCGGTGAGCTGTTTTTTCTCCTCCGGGGCACAGGTTAGAAGCTTATCCGAAAGAAGCGAAATGTCCTGTTGGGCGTTTGTCTCCCGTTTCCGGCTTTCCGGGTCCTCCACCGGGGCGCTTTCGCATGGGTATAGGGTGACTTTCTGCCGGCCGGGCAGGTTTTCCATATAGAAGCTTAAAAAGCGCAACGCGTCCGCCTGATTTTTAGAGGCGGGATTTACGATCATGACGTTCAGGTTGACGGGCAGAATTTTCTCGAAACCCGCGTCGATGGAAAGGGGGAGAAGGCTGTATCCCTCAGTCAGGAAGCTGCCGCTCCCCGGCAGGAAAAAGAACCTGTCGCAAAACAGCGCCGGCGTTTCCGGCAGGGGGGATATGGGGCCTGTATTCCCTAGCAGGGGAGCGATCTCCTCCCACCGCAAAATGAGGCGGCGGAAGGTATCCTTGTCAAACGGCATAGCGGGGTCTTTCGCGGTGGCGGCGGATAGGTACGTGTACAGGATCTGCCGGAGCACGGCTTCGGATGTCCCGGACATGGAATTTATCAGCGGCTCGTTGCCCATGGCCCTATCTTCCATCAGGTCCATCAATTCAAACAGCGTATTGGGAATGGCGATGCCCTCTTTTGCAAAAAGTTCGGGGTTGTAGCCCAGTGCGCCAAAGCAGGAAGCGTCCATGGGCAGGGCGTACAGCCTGCCCTCCCTTTTTACCTGCTCCACCATGCGGGGATACATGGCGGATACGGCGTTCATAAGCGCCGCCTCATTGGACAGGTCCAGGGCGAAGCCCTTGTCCAGCATGGCGGCGCAGATGGGCGTTCCCGTATTCATGGCGTATATATCCACATCGTCGTTACGCAAAACAAGCTGCAGCGCCAGCTCATCCGCATCCGACAGGTTTTTTTGCACATATACCACCGGTATGGTTGGGTTCGCCTTGATAAAAGCGCGCACCACGTTAGGGTCCAGGTCACTGCCCGCGATGTGCAGGGGGCGGGCACCTAAGGCGCTTTTCAGGTCGTAAACGGTGACCGATTCGTTAGGGACGATGGCGGTATATATCCCGCCGGGAAGCAGCTCGGCCCGGACCGTCATGCCGTTTGGGTTGACGTTCAGATACCCGCCCTCTTGAAAAGCCGTGCCCTCGCGGGACAGGTATACAGCCCCGTTGCCAGTCATGGCGATGGTGCGGCTTTCCTTGTCGTAGGCAAGGCCGGCCATGTTTCCTTCGGGAACATCCAGCAGCTTTTGCATTTGCAGGGTGCTTATGTCGCATACGTGCAGTTTGTCTATTGTCCCCAAGGATGTGGTTTGGACAAGAATTTGCTCTTCCTCATAGGCGCATACGTCCCGGGCATCCTTGATCCTGTCGGGAAGCTGCGCGCCAGATTCCAGGTCAAAGATAAAGAGGCTGTAGAAGGAGGTGGATTCGAAATCCTGGGCCAGCAGAAAGATACGGCCGCCGGCCATGGCGGCTTTTTCGATGGAGATGCCCGCATCCTCCATGCCTGTCCAGTCCAACTGGCGGTATGGCTCATAGGCAAGGCTGCCGCCTACAGAGTTGAATTTGAATACAGCGCCGGTGATTCTGTCCACGGCCAGGATGTCATTTTCTCCCGGCAGAAAGAACATGTTGTTGGGGAAGTCGCCTTGTATGGGAGTGGCCTGGCCGGAGGGGTCCAGCGAGTACAGCTCTTTATGGCCGGCATAGGCATAGGCCGTGTTCCCGATCCGGAATAGTTGGTAAGGGTCGGCGATGGCATCGGCTGGGATAAGGGCAGACTGGGCCATGCCGGGGAGGGCGGGGAGAAGGAGGAGTGAAAGAAGGAGCACGGAAAGGAGAAGGGGTAGGGGGGCAGGGCGGAGGGTTTGCTTCATAAGTACAGGCCATGCCTTTCTTAAGGATGGGGAGAAGGTTATTTTTGCTTTTGGTTGTATGGGGATGAATGGAAGACGTTCCATGATTTTGGTGATGGAATGATTCTATTATATGGGAAGTTTTGGGATGGGACAAGAGAGGAGATGTAAAAAAGGCCTTGGAGGGGGTAATACACCTCATTCGGCGCTCCGCGCCACCTTCCCCCCGAGGGGAAGGCTTTGACTATTTCTCAAGTGGTTCAAGTATATGAAGCAACCAGAAAACAGCTTGAATTCTTTTTTGCTAGCTTACACCAATTACTCCCTCATCTTACTGAAAAAGTTGCATCTCTTCTATTCCTATGGTAAAATAACAAATTGGCTTCCACATTACCTTGGGAGGTAGACTCATGCTGCCTAATCCCGGCACCGCAGAATTTCAGGCGACGCTGCACGAGCAAGTGAACAAGCGCCGCACCTTTGCCATTATCAGCCATCCCGACGCGGGCAAGACCACGTTGACGGAAAAGCTGCTGCTTTACGGCGGCGCCATCCGCCAGGCCGGCAGCGTGAAGGCCCGCAAGGCCGAGCGCCACGCCACCTCCGACTGGATGGAGATCGAGAAGCAGCGCGGCATTTCCGTTACCTCCAGCGCCATGCAGTTCGAGTTTGACGGCTTCCGCATCAACATCCTGGATACGCCTGGCCATCAGGATTTCAGCGAGGATACCTACCGTGTGCTGGTGGCGGCCGACGCGGCGGTGATGCTCATCGACGCGGCCAAGGGTGTGGAAGAGCAGACCATCAAGCTGTTCAAGGTTTGCCGGCTGCGCAACATTCCCATCTTCACGTTTGTGAACAAGATGGACCGGGCCGCCAAGGACCCGTTTGCCCTGATGGAAGAGCTGGAACAGGTGCTGGGCATCCGCTCCTGCCCCATCAACTGGCCCATCGGCGTGGACGGCGACTTCCAGGGCGTGTACCACCGGGACAGTGAGATCATCGAGCTGTATACCGGCGGCGACCACGGCAAGAACAAGGTCGAAAAAACGGAGATCGAGCTTACCGATCCCGCTTTAAAAGACATCCTCCAGGGCCACTATATTAAGCGGCTGAAGGATGAAATCGAGCTGTTGGATGTGGCCGGCGATACGTTTGATTTGAGCGCAGTTCGGCAGGGGCAGTTGACGCCGCTGTTCTTCGGCTCGGCTATCACCAACTTTGGCGTGGAGCCGTTTTTGAAGCGCTTTTTGCAGTTCACGCCGCCGCCCTTATCCCGCAAGAGCGACCAGGGCGAGATACACCCGGAAGACCCGCAGTTTTCAGGCTTCATCTTCAAGATACAGGCCAACATGAACCCCGCGCATAGGGACAGGCTGGCGTTTTTGCGGGTGGTCAGCGGCGCGTTCGAAAAGGGTATGACGGTGTGGCACAGCGGCACCGACAAGGACATTCAATTGAAGCAGCCCCAGCAGTTCATGGCCGACGAGCGGGAAGCGGTGGAGGAGGCCTGGGCGGGCGATATCATCGGCCTGTTCGACCCCGGAATATTCGGGCTGGGGGATACGCTTTCCATTGGCCGCAAGATGCATTATGAGGACATCCCCGTGTTCGCGCCGGAGCATTTTGCCCGGGTGCGGCCTGTGGACAGCATGAAGCGCAAGCAGTTTGTAAAGGGCATCACGCAGTTAAGCCAGGAAGGTGCCATACAGACCTTTGTGCGCACAGAGTTGGGCCGGGAGGATTTTCTGGTGGGTGTCGTCGGCGTTCTGCAGTTTGATGTGCTGGCCTACCGGTTAAAAGCCGAGTACGGCGCGGAGATATTGATGGACAACCTGCCCTTTAGGTTCGTGCGGTGGGTGGCATCAAGCCCAAAGCCGGTGGATCAGTTGAAGCTTACCTCCACCAGCGGCCGGGCCAAGGACAGCCAGCAGCGGGATGTGCTGCTGTTTGAAAACGAGTGGAGCGTGCGCCTGGCTTCGGAAAACAATCCGGGCCTGCAGCTTACGGAAACAGCCTCGAGGCATGCGTGATTCGAAGGTACTGGGTGACGTAGCCCGCCGCCACCAGTGGTGGAAATGAGGCGGGCGGAGGAAACGCGCGAAACAAGCGATGAGATCGGGAACGATCCATCGCGCCGATTGAGCTCGTGGGAGGAAAGCCCTGGTCGCGTCCGCAGATGCGAAACTCAAGATATATGATTGGTTAATAACCGTGGTGTTTTTCTACCGTCAATTGCCTCAGATTGTAAAGAGTAGATTGACTGCCTAAGAAAAGAAGACGTCGCTCCTATAGGAGCGACCAAAGGGCTTTCCGATCGCCCTTTGGAAACCTTCGGGGCCGTCACTTACGACGATTTAGGAAGGAAGTATTTATGACCCGGGATGACATCCGCAATATCGCCATTATCGCCC
This sequence comes from Bacillota bacterium, assembly GCA_023436585.1. Lineage (GTDB taxonomy): Bacteria > Bacillota > Clostridia > Christensenellales > Aristaeellaceae > JAEWAH01. The sequence continues at coordinate 32,221 of JAEZIN010000028.1, forward strand.
ACGTGGACCACGGCAAGACCACCCTGGTGGACCAAATGCTCAAGCAGGGCGGCGTATACCGCGAAAACCAGCAGGTCGTCGACCGGGTCATGGACTCCAACGACCTGGAGCGGGAGCGGGGCATAACGATCCTGAGCAAAAACACCGCCGTGCATTACGGCGATACGCGCATCAACATTGTGGACACCCCCGGCCATGCCGACTTTTCCGGCGAGGTGGAGCGGGTACTTAAAATGGTGGATGGCGTGCTGCTTCTGATTGACAGCTTTGAAGGCCCCATGCCCCAAACGCGCTTTGTGTTGAAAAAGGCGCTGGAGCTGCAATTGAAGGTACTGATCGTCATCAACAAGGTGGACAGGCCCGACGCCCGCTGTGAGGAAGTGGTGGGCGAGATCCTGGACCTTCTAATCGACCTGAACGCCGACGAAAGCACCCTGGAGCACCCCATCCTGTTCGTGTCGGCCCGCAAAGGCACAGCCACGCTCGATATGGCCGAGCCGGGAGAAAATTTGAAGCCCCTGTTCGACGCCATACTGCAGTTTATCCCGGCACCCGTAGGCGAAATGGAAGGCCCTGCCCAGGTGCTGATTTCCACCATCGACTACAATGAGTACGTGGGCCGCATCGGCGTGGGCCGCATACAGCGGGGCACGCTGAAGGAAGGCATGACCGTTGTGCACACCAACCAGGAGACAGGCTTAACCAGCGCTCCCTGGCGGCTGACGGGCCTTTTTCGGTATGACGGCCTAAAGCGCGTGCCGGCTCAGGAAGTGGCCATGGGCGATATCGTGGCGCTCACCGGCATGGAGGACCTGTCCATCGGCGATACGGTGTGCGATCCCGCCCAGGTAGAGGCGCTGCCCTTTGTGCGCATCAGCGAGCCGACGGTGAAGATGAGCTTTTCCGTTAACGACAGCCCCTATGCCGGCCGGGAGGGGCAGTACGTCACCAGCCGCCATTTGCGGGCGCGCCTGTTCAAAGAGCTTCAAACCGACGTCTCGCTGAGGGTGACGGAGACCGACAGCCCGGACACCTTCGAGGTCTGCGGCCGCGGTGAGCTGCACCTTTCCATTTTGATCGAGACCATGCGCCGCCAGGGCTATGAGTTCCAGGTATCAAAGCCCGAAGTGCTCTACCGCGAGATTGACGGCGAAATGTGCGAGCCTATGGAGCGTATGGTGGCCGATGTGCCCCAGGCCTATGCCGGGGCCGTGATCGAGAAGATCGGCCGCCGCCGGGGCGTGCTAGCCAACATGGGCGGCGGTGACCGCGTGCGGCTGGAGTTTCTCGTTCCTTCCCGCGGGCTGTTCGGCTACAGGTCCGAATTTCTCACCGACACGCGCGGTGAGGGCATCATGTCCGCCGTGTTCAACGGCTATGAGCCGTTAAAGGGCGACATCCCCCACCGCAACGTAGGCGCGCTTGTCTGCTTTGAAACCGGCGAATCCACCTCCTATGGCCTGTTCTATGTCCAGGAACGCGGCACGCTGTTCATAGGCTCCGGTATCCCTGTGTACGCCGGCATGATCTGCGGCCAGAACGCACGGCCCGGCGACCTGGTGGTGAACGTCTGCAAGAAAAAGCACGCGACCAATATCCGCAACTCCGCCTCCGCGGAGGAAAGCCTGCGCCTGATCTCCGTACACCCGCTTACCCTGGAGGAGTGCCTGGAGTTTATCGACGATGACGAGTTGCTGGAGATCACGCCCAAATCCCTGCGCATGCGCAAGCGGCAGCTAAGCCACGACCAGCGCATGAAGGCCAACAGGAAGTGACCCAAGGGCTCTGCCCTTGGGAATCCTGCCAAAGGGACATTGTCCCTTTGGAATCCCGGGTTTGGGGAAATTATGACAAGCGTTAAAGGCACCCTGCCATATTGTCGGATAGACAGATATGGCAGGGTGTTCTTTCGTGTTTTATGCTTTCATTTGTATTAAATTGTACTGTCGTTGTCCACTTCCTCATCGTCAGACAGATATTGCGCAGACATGAGCATGCCGTCTGAACACCGGATGTTTACAGCGTATGTGCCGCCGTCCTTCATGCTGACATCGAAGGATATATACGCTTCCATGCTGTCGCTGTTGGCTTCGCCGCCTGTTGGTGATGCGGATGCGGCTTCTTCATGGGTCAATCTGGATACTGCTTTCATGGCCATGTCCATATAACGCGTGTCATGAATGTCGGGCGAGGGCGGAACAGCAGCAGCGCCGGGTGTGTATGGATAGGATGTCCATTGATCTATGTACAGTATTTTCCCGCTTGACCTTAGGGCGGTCACACTGTACTCCGTTTTCTTACCATTCACCAGTGCTGACTTGAACTCTGCAAACAAGCGGATCTCGCCGGTCAAATCATTCTGCGAATACCATAGGCATGTGTTCTTCGCGGACATGGGCATGCCCAAATTCTTCTCCAAAAGCGATCGCATTTTTGCTTTATCTTTCGCCGGATTCAGGTCATTATTTTGCGTGGGGGTTACAATGGTATAGCCGTCTTCTTCGGGGTCCAGGAACATGGTTTGCAAAAGCTCTTCGTCTGTCATTTCCCGAACGGGATAGAAAACAAATGTGTGAAAGGTCTTTGCTTCAGATGAATATATACGAATGCCGCATATACCGCTGACCGGTAATTTCGCAGGTGTTAAGCCCGCGGACTCATAAGACTCAGGACGCAGCCCATCCATCCTTACACGGTTGAGCAAATTGGAACATCTTTCTTTCTCGCCTGCGGAAAGATAGCGGTTAAAGTAGGTGTAGAACCAGCGCGCGCAATTTTTTGTGGTCAAGGTGTCATCTGTGAAGGGCACGCCATTCTTTTCGCCGTATGCAATCAGCATAAGCAGTTCCTCATCTGTTAGCACCGTATCCGGAAGTAAGTAGTATTCTGTCATGCCCGCAAATGCTTTGGGATCAAGCGGCACAATGGCAAATCCCGATTCGTCCGGAAGGGAGGGTGCGCTGCTTTGGGGACGCAGCCCTTCCGCATACGCTTGAACCAGCTTGGATAGACGCCGTATTTCCACTTCCAGCAGCATCTTGCCATTTTCAAATAGACAACCATAATCGGACGCCACCGGGTAATTGTCGTATTTCTCCATGACAATGCTGATGTTCCCTGCCTCGGGCAGCGCCGTAACAGATGCCTCCTGTACCCCTGTTTCCGCATCGGCGCTTTTGATGTAGGCCCACAGGCCGCCTAAGCAAAGGGTAATCAGCAGCATGGATATAAGGAGCACCGCGAAGGTTTGCTTCTTGTTCACTTTGGCTGGCATGGTCATTCTCCTTTCAGGCTTTGCTCACCATACGGAGTCAATGTCCGACTGTTTATCCCAGTGCCGTATATACACAACCGTTTCGTTTAAGATCAGAATCTGCACCATGTATGTATCATCATTTTCCAGGCCGACTTCAACAGTTATGCAAGGCTCCCCCTTGTCACCCCTGCCTGTAATAGCTACCGGTTTCACGCTGGCAACTGGTACTTTGGTGATCATGGGCATCGTTTCGCGTGCGATGTCTACCCAGCGGGAATTTTTCAGTTCCTTTTCCAGCGAGGCTGTGTCATCCATGAAACGATATTCATTCAAAAGATTTGTCGCCTGTGAGGAAGCATACAGGATATCTCCGCCGGCCTTATCCATATAGACGGTATAGCCGGTTTCCCTGCCGTTCACCAGGCCAGTTTTAAAGTATGCCATGGTGTGGATTTCGCCCGTTGCATCTTTCCGCTTATAGGTAAGCCGGATGTTTTCCGTGGCTATGGGCATATCCATTACGTCTTCCAGAAAGGCACGGATCTTTGCGGCGTCCTCCGACGGGTCAAAACCTTCTTCCTTTGCGGGATTCAGGTATGTAAACCCATCCATGTCCTTTTGATACACGTAGTACAGGACAGTAAGCAGCTCTTCATCCGTCATTTCGCGAATGGGATACATCAAAAACATATCTGCCCCAAATATGGCAATGTCCATGCGGATGACTCCCGCGCCGGATATCGGCAGGTTACTTGATGTCAGCTCTTTGTGAACGGTTTGCAGGCCTTCCATGCTTACGCGCCGCAGCAGGATATCCATCCTTTCGCTCTCGCCGGCGGACAGGTTGCGGTTTGATCTGGTATTGCAGCCTCGCATGCAGTTTTTCGTAGTCAAAGTGTCAGGCGTTATGGGCACACCCTTCTCCTCACCGTAATCAATCAGCATCAGCAATTCACCATTTGTAAGCTCATCTGCTGATAATAGATAGTATTCCGTCATACCTGCAAAAGCCTCGGGGTTCAGCGGGATGATGGCAATGGGGCCGCCTCCCGGAAGAGAGGGGGCTTTTGCGATGGGCCTCACGCCTTTCGCATAGGCTTTTTTCAGTTCCGCAAGACGCAGGACCTCGCTCTTTTTAAGCGCTTTTCCCTGGTACCAGTAGTCATCGTCACTTGATGTCAGCAGTGGATAGTTGTCATACTTTTCAGCTGTAAATGCCATTTTGTATGCATCAGGGATTTGTGCCGGAGAGGTTTCCGTGATATCCGTTTCCGCGTCGGCGTTTTTCACATAGAACCACAGGCCGCCTGTGCAAAGGGTGATCAGCAGCACGGACAGCAGGAGCACCGCAAGGGTTTGCTTTTTGTTTGCTTTGGCTGGCATGGTCATACTCCTTTCGTGTATCGGCTTTTGCTCACTCCGCACGGAAATCACCACGAATTGGCCATCAGCCATTCAAAGGGGTCGGGGCCAACGGGCGCGTATAGGATATAGTTGATCCCGCCGTCGGACAAGCGGATGGCCAGCGCGTAGCAGCCGCCGTCCTGCATGTTCACAATGTACTGGATGCAGGGGACCCGCCCGGCATCTCCCAGCATGAAGGTATCGGCCTCCACCTTTTCAATGCCAGTTGTGTCGATTCGTTCCACGGTTTTCCGCGCTATTTCCGCCCACTTGGGATCGTTGAAGACCTTCTCATCCTCGGGCATTTCTACTGAATCCTCGCCGGGGCTGTTTGGACCTTCCAAGGTGACCATCAGGGTCAGAAGCATTCTGTCCGGATACTTGGCCGCCACATAGTATCTTGTCTTTTTTCCGTCCGCCAGAGCGGTTTCGAAGGTGCCATCCAGATGGATTTCGCCGGTCGCTTCCTTTCGGATATAGGTATTGCGGGTGGGAACGGCCGACAGGGGCATTTTGGATACATCCTCCAGCACGGAGCGTATCCAGGCCTTGTCTTCCGTGGGGTTGAAGCCTTCCTTCGTGGCATCCAGCCAGGCATATTCATCTGCCAGGGGGATGGAATCGATGTACGCCTGATAAAGAAGCTCCTCATCCGTCATCTCCCTGAAGGGATAGATGGTGAAAACTTGCGTGCTGCCATCAGCCTTTGGGGGCAGCGGAATATGCGCAGCGCCAGCAACGGGCAGGGATATGGCGGGCGCCGATTTAGAATCGGGCGTAAGGCCTTCTTCCATGCACCGGCGGGCAAGACGTATCACCCGATCCCTTTCCCTGGCGGAATACATGCGGTTCATCGGATAATCGCTGTAGCCCCTGGTGCTGTTTTTCACAGTCAGCGTATCTTTGGTAAAGGTCTCGGCTTTTTGCGCGCTGTAGGCGATCAACTGCAGAAGCTGCTCGTCGGTTAAAATCGTTTCGGGCAGGAAGTAGTACTCCGTCATGCCGCCAAAGCCATTGGGGTCCAGGGGCAGGATGGCAAAGCCTGTTTCGGCGGGAAGCGTTGGCGCGGCGCTTCCCGGCCGCTTTCCATCCGCGTATTCCGACTGAAGCTTTTCAAGCCGGCCTTTTTCTTCGTACATCAGCCCGAAGCCGCCGGTCCATGTATCGATGTCGCCCGTTTCCTCAACCGGGGGAGGGCTGTCATACTTTTCCCTGGTGATGAACGCGTTTTCGGCCTGGGGGAGATTGGCTGCGGCTGCCTCCTGTATGCCAAACTTCGCGTCGGCGCTTTGGATGTAGGCCCACAGGCCGCCTGTGCAGATGGCGACCAGGACAAGGGCGGTCAAGAGGACAAAAATGGCTTGCTTCCTGCCTGCTTTTGCCTGCATGGGGTTCTCCTTTCCTGTAGGGGAGCATCTTCAATTTTGCGGCTTATTTCTATTGGTTATATGCGTGCCATAGCGTGGCACCTCGCCCGGTGAGGCCATGAAAGCAGGTTACCAGCTGGTATCTATCTCGACCTGCCCCTTGTGAAGTAGCTGCACGGTGAGCACCATGCCATCGGAAAACTGCACTACCACATTATAGGTATCGTCGTTTTTCAAGATCACGCGGAAAACCCCGCATGCCTGCCTTTCGTTTCCGGCGTACGCATAGCCCTCCGCCTCTACGCGATCTACGGGATCGGCGTTGCACTTTGCAACTGCTTGGATGGTGATATCCTTCCAGCGGGTATCATGCAGCTCCACCTTTGGCGGAACTGGCATCTTGTCTATGTTATTATCCGGGAAGGCCAGGTCATCGACTTCTTGAGAAATGCACAAGGGTGACCACGTGTTAAGGTCCAGGGAAATGGAGTAATCGGTCCTCTTGCCGTTAATCCTGGCGGATTCAAAGGTTGCAGTTAAGCGGATTTCCCCCGTGGAATCCTGGCGCTTGTAGCCCAAGAGCGTCAATTTAGCCGAGGCGGGCATTTGAAGCACATCGCTTAGCAGCGCCCGTACCTTTTGAGCGTCCAATGCCGGGTTTAAATCCGTTTCCTTCGCCGGGCTTAAAAGGGTGAACCCTTCATCCATACGGAGTGTGTAAAAGTCTTGCAGGAGTTCTTCATCAGTAAGCGCTCTGAGCGGGTAGAGGGCAAACATCTCTATGCCATACGCATACATATTCAGCGGGATGTACGCAACGCCGGTGAGGGGCTTGGAAGGATCGGGAGTGATGCTTTCCGGCCTTTTTAGCCCTTCCTGAATGGCGCGCTGCGCAAGATTGGCATAGCGCCCCAACTCGCCCGCGGAGAACTGGCGGCTCGTCATGGAATCGCTGCCACGCATGCTGTTTCTCACAGTCAGCGTTTCCGCGGTGAAGGGCTTGCCCGTTCTCTCGCCATAATCGATGAGCTGCAAAAGCTGTTCGTCCCCCAGCATCGACTTGGGTAGAAAGTAGTATGCCGTTTCGCCGCCGAAGCTTAATGGATCAAGGGGCAGGATGGCCAATGTGTTGTTTTGGGGCAAGGTAAGTGCCGTCTCCGTGGGCCGTGTACCGTTCGCGTACGCTTCCTTCATGGCCGCAAGCCGTTCTTTTTCAATTTCCATCAGCCCGAAACCCAGGGCCCAAATTTTATAACCTTTGGTTTCTTGATGCGGGGGAAAGTTGTCGTACTTTTCCATGGTGATGGTGATTCCATCCTCCCCGGGGATTTGGGCCAGGGAGGTTTCCGTGACACCCGTTTCCGCGTCGGCGCTTTTGACATAGCTCCACAGGCCGCCGATGCACAGGGCAAGAAGCACAAGGGATATCAGCAGTACCCATAAGGCCTGTTTTTTGCTTGCTTTTGTCTGCATATGTTTATCTCCTTCCGTAATGCCTGGGTTCATTGTACCTTTTCAAGCATTGCGGAGTATTCACGCGGTTGTAACGGAGTTGTCAAATGTAAGGCTGGCGGTGGTGCCCTCTCCCGGCTGGGAAGAAAGTGTAAGCTGTGCGTCCAAAAGCTCCGCGGCCTGCTTGACAAGCGTCAGCCCCAGCCCCGCGCCGCCGGCCCGGCGTGTGCGGGCCTTATCCGCCTTGTAAAAGGGGTCGCAGGCCCTTTGCAGCTGTTCCTGCGTCATACCGATGCCCGTGTCGCGGACGAAAAGCCCGTCCGGCGCGCCGGTGAATGTGACGGAGCCGCCGGGGCCGCATGCGGTCAGTGCGTTTTGCAAAAGGTTCCCCGCAATCAAAAGCAGCAAGGCTTCGTCTCCTAACCACACACCTTCCTGCGCCGAGGCGGTAAGTGTGACGCCCTTTTGTTCATACAGGGGCTTGGCGCGGTTCTCGGCTTCCTTTACCAGTGCTTGAATATCCACGCTGCCAAGCTCCGCCCCGTCGTGACTTAAACGGGTGAGTGTCATCAGCGTTTCATCCAGGTTTTTTAACCGCTTGGCTTCCCCGGCGATGTAAGAAAGAGCCTTCTGCCTTTCCTCCTCCCCGGCGTCCACACTTTGCAGGTACCGGGCATAGCCCATGACGGCGGTGAGTGGCGTGCGCATTTCGTGGGCCAGGCTGTCGATGAAAAGCTGCTTGCGTTCCGCCTGCTCCTTTAATTCATCCTCCCGCGTTTTGACCGCCTCCGCCATTTTTTCAAACTGCCGGGCCAGTTCCGCCGTTTCATCGTGACCATTGGTAGGCAGCGAGACGGAATAATCTCCGGAGGCGATCTTCGCCGCGGCCTTTTGCAGTTTGCCGATGGGGCGCATGATGATTTTGGTAATGACCAGCACGCTGACGAGAATCAGCGCGGAGCCGATAATGCAAAGCACCAGCGCCAGGGAAAGAAGCCTGTCCCGGTTGCTGTACAGAAGGCTCAGGTCGCGCTCGTATAAAAGCGTGAGTGTGTCATTTAAGCGCTGGGCGATGAGCAGCTTTTTGTCCCGAAGGAAATAGCGGCGGGCGTTTTCCGTCGGCAAAATCTCCGGCTCCTTCACCTCTTCGCCCCACAAGGTGCGCCCGTCTTGCAGCATGGACAGCGTGACGCCCTGGGCCTTGTAAAACGCCTCCTGCTTGGCCATTTCATCCCGCAAGGGCTGCAGTTCGAGGTCCTTGGCGCGCTGGTAGATAGACGAGGCAATGATGGCCGCCTCCGTCAGTGCCCTGTCCTTTTCTGTTGTCACGGCCGACAGAAAGCTTTGCTGGATGATGATTCCCGTGCCCAGGCTCAATAAAAGCAAAAATACCGCCAGCATCATGAGCAGCAGCCTGTGTTTCATTTTCATTGGGAGTCCCTCCCCATGGGCGTGAAGCGGTAGCCGAACTTGTATACTGTTTCAATGCAGTCGGCGTTCATCTTGCGCCTAAGGCGCTGTATGTGCACATCCACCGTTCTTGTTTCGCCCGCGTAATCATAGCCCCAGGCCATGCGCAAAAGCTGCTCCCGGCTTAGGGCGATGTTCCGCTGGCTGACGAGTATGCGCAATAGATCATACTCCTGGGCGGTCAGCATCATGGTCTGCCCATCCCAAGACACCTGACGGCCCTGGAAATCCACTTTGAGATGCTTGTCCTGATAGACTTCCTGCTGCCGGCCCAGCCGGCGCAGCACCGCATCGATGCGGGCCAGCACCTCCGCCGGTTCAAAGGGCTTCAATATGTAATCATCCGCCCCCATTTGCAGCCCGCGTACACGGTCGGAGACCGCCGTTTTGGCGGTTAAAAAGATTACCGGCACACCTTGCTCAAAGCACTTTTGGGCCAGGGTAAACCCGTCCCGCCCCGGCAGCATGATATCCAGCAGCGCGATATCCGCGCCTTTTGTAAGCTCCGCCTCCGCGGCAAAGGCGTCCTCCGCCAGTAGGGCGGTATGGCCCACCAAACATAAATGCATCTGGATCAGATCCCGGATCGCCGCCTCGTCGTCCACCACAAGCACACGCGCCAAGAATCCCACTCCCTTTCCATACATTCCTATTCTACCATATATTGGGCCCATATCATGTAACAGTGTTGTAAACCAAAGGGCGCAGCCCTTTGGAATCCCGCCCAAGGGATACATCCCTTGGGAATCCCCTGTTTTGTATGGAGAGACAAGATGTAACAAAGCGCTGGATGTGGTGCATTGCTGCGCATATACGCACTGGAATCACCACCTCATCAGTCACCTTCGGTGACAGCATCCCCTCAAGGGGAAGCCCAGACTCAATATATTTGATGGATATGGGGATTCCAAAGGGGCTTTGTCCCTTTGGCGGGCTTGCCAAGGGCAGAGCCCTTGGCCGCTTTACATTGCAGCCAAAACCCGCTACAATAGGATAGGGTTCGACCCGGAGAGGATACATGTATGGGCAAAATCATAGCGGTTACCAACCAAAAAGGCGGCGTAGGCAAGACCACCACCACCGTCAACCTTTCGGCCTGCCTGGCTGAGGCGGGGCAGAAGGTGCTGGCTGTGGATTTTGACCCCCAGGGCAACACCACCAGCGGGCTGGGGTTAAAGGCCGGGGGAAAAAGCGCCTACGAGGCGCTGGTGGGGCAGGCGGAACTGAAGGCCTGCATCGTATCCACCCGCGTCAAGGGGCTGGATTTGCTGCCTGCCGATATCCGCCTGGCCGGAGCGGAGGTGGAGCTGGTGAACCTGCAAAACCGCGAATACCGCTTGAAAACCGCATTACAGACCGTGTCCGCTTCGTATGATTTTGTATTGATCGACTGCCCCCCGTCCTTGGGGCTTTTGACTGTCAACGCACTGGCCGCGGCCACCAGGGTGCTGGTGCCCATCCAGTGTGAGTACTATGCGCTGGAGGGCGTCACGTCGCTGATGAACACCATCAGCCGTGTGAACAAGACCATCAACCCTTCGCTGGACATAGAGGGAATTCTGCTTACCATGCTGGACGGGCGAACGAACCTGGGCCTGCAGGTGGTGGACCAGGTAAAGCGGCGCTTTAAAAACAAGGTGTACTCCGTCACCATACCGCGCAGCGTGCGCCTGGGGGAAGCGCCCAGCCACGGGCTGCCCATCCACATGTATGACAGCCGCAGCGCCGGGGCAGAAGCGTACCGGGCGCTGGCCAGGGAAGTTATGGAGAGAAACGGGGTCCGGTAAGGGATTTTAATACCAACAAGGGGCTGTTTTGGCACGATACGGTGCGTGGAGCGAAATATCGCGCGCCGCGTGTGTAGACGTGCTTTTGGTTGGTAGACGATATGGCGGGAAGTGTTTGCATGAAAAAGACAGGTTTGGGTCGCGGGCTGGATGAGCTTTTACCCATCGGTGATGACGTATTGGGCAGCACCGTAAAGGAGATTTCCATCGGTGACATCGATCCCAACGAAGCGCAGCCAAGGCGCACCTTTACGGAGGAGAGCCTGAACCAATTAGCCCAGAGCATACGGGAGGCCGGGGTGCTCCAGCCCATCCTTGTGGTGGAAACGGGCAGCCGCTACCGCATTGTGGCCGGGGAGCGCCGTTGGCGCGCCGCCAGGCTGGCCGGCCTTACATCCGTTCCCTGCATTGTAAAGGATATGGACCGCCGCCAGCAGATGGAGGCGGCGCTGATTGAAAACCTGCAAAGGGAAGACCTCAATCCCATGGAGGAGGCGGCGGCCATCAAGGCGCTGATGCAGCAGTGCGGTTATACCCAGGATGCGGCCGCCAAGCGCCTGGGAAAGAGCCGGCCTGCCATTGCCAACATCCTGCGGCTGTTGAACCTGCCCCAGGAGATTACCGACATGGTGCGCAAGGGCACGCTTTCCGCCGGACACGCCAGGGTGTTGGCCGGGCTGGAGGATGTAAACCGCCAAGTGGATTTGGCCAGGCAGACGGTGCTGGCCGGACTCAGCGTGCGTCAGTTGGAGCAGCTTGCCGCCGCGGCCCCGGAAGTGCCCAAAATAAAACCGACCCCCAAGCCCCTGCCCATTGAGCTTACCGAACTGGAAGGCCGTATGCGCGAAGTGCTGGGTGTGCGTACCACTTTTACCGGCAGCGCGAAAAAGGGCAGGATCATACTGCAATACTACAGCGCGGAAGAACTTGAACGGCTGTACCAGGCACTGGAACGGCTAGCCCGGGAGGATGGGTAAGAAATTGCTGGGACCTGGTTTTGTGCCATGGCTTTCAGCCGATTGATTTTTGCAATAAAAGCTGGACCGCTTAATAAAATGCGGTCCGGCTTTCCTTATATCATTTTATCGCAAAGATGCAGGCACGGGTTGATTTGCCAGGAGAATACCTTTGCTAATCGTGTATACGGTCATTGAAATAGCAAGGGCAGATCGCGATGCCGCCAGGGCCTTCCGCGCCAAGCACGGTGCCAAGGGGCAGGCCATAGGTGGTGAATACGGCCACTTGTCCCTGTGCGGAAATAAACAGCTTGGTTTCGCAGGCGTTCAGGGCGATTTGGTCAACGCCGAAATACGAAGAGATGGTAAGCCCATGGGCGAACGAGCGCTGAAGCGTCAGGCTGCCGGCGACAGGGTCAAAGGCGAAGATATCCACATTTGCGGAAGTCAAAGCAAACACATGCCTGCCGTCACGCGTAATGACCAGGCTCTGCGGGTTCGGAGAAGACGGGGCGCTGCCCAGCAAGACGACATTGTCGGGAATAAGCGTGCTCAGCACATCGATTCTGTCGCTATCATTGGCAGCTACGAAGGCAAACTCCCCAGAGGGACTGAAAATGATATTGATAGGGCGCTGCCCAACGGGGAAGCTTTGTCCGGTATCCTCCAGGGTGCCATTTTGCCTGATCACGAACCTGTGAACGTTGTTATTAAAGTACTGCGCCGTCAAGACAAGCTCGCGGCTGATGGGGGAAACGGCAACCGCCTGCGCGCTGGTGGGCAGGGTGGAAACAAACGCGTTCAGCCTGGATGAATAGGACACGATGTTCTGGTTCGCTGCCGATCCATCTACGGACAGCGCGAATCTGCCATCTGGCGTAATGGCCACATCCTCCAGGAACGTTGTGGAAACCGCGCTGCCGATTACGCGGGCAGGCATGGAACACAAGTCAATTTGAAACATGGTCCTGGTGTTGAAGGAAGATACAAAGGCGCGTGTGCAGTCCCTGGTGACCGCCACGTCAATCACGTCCGCGTCCAGCGGAAGCTGCTGCAGTACTTCCAAAGTGTCTGTATCAAAAATGCTGATTCTTCTGCGGGCACTTTCTGCAACAATGCCGAGATTTTCTCTTGAATACATGAGAGCCACTCCTTTTTCTTTTGAAAAGATGTGCTTCCCCCATATATCGTATGGAAGTATCGCGGGATGTGTTCGAAAGGGTGTATGATGTGGCCAGAATGATAGCGGTTGAGTTAACCAGGTGGTGTTTCGCCTTCGCTCTCCCTTCGCATATCGTTCTTCTGTATACCATTCTGTATGGCGGGGGCTTGTCCCGGCCATACGGTGATCCAATCATTTCTTTATGGTAGAGCTAAATTGTGATCCAAATTGCTCCACATTTCATGATTGAATTCACAAAAGAACAGGAGTATAATAACTCACAAAGTGTATTGACAAAAAATAATCAATTACCGCAGGTCGTTTCCTTCTCAGGTCGATTGCCGTTATCTCCCCATAGGCTTATTTTTATTCCCATGCAATTCAGGGTTATTGCCAGGTGAACAGCAAACTGTAAACGAAACAACTAAAAACTGAACGACTGGCCGGCTGCCTCGGCGCTTATGACGGTACGGTATAAATGGATAAGAACCTTGCTGAAACTGGCTTGGTCTTTTTTTGCATCTTGGTTGATAAAATTTTGACAAAATCAAAGACGCGTGCACATATTGGTATGGAGAGTAAAGCAAGAAAAGTCGACGGAGGTGCGGACAGGATGCTCGAAATGGAAAAAACGTGCGTGGATCTTAATGAGGAGGAACAGTACCGGCTTCTCAAACAGGTGATTGACGATTTTCACGCGGACGAGAACAATCTGATTCAAATCCTGCACATGGCGCAGGCCATCTTCGGGCATTTGCCTTTGAAGGTGCAGCAGTATATCGCGGGGGAGATGGATATTCCCTTAAGCCGGGTGAGCGGCGTCATCACCTTTTATTCCTTTTTCTCCACACAGCCCAAGGGCCGGCACACCATACAAATCTGCCTGGGTACGGCCTGCTATGTGCGGGGCGGAAAAAAGATTGTGGAAAAGTTGCAGGAACTGTTGGGCGTGGGCGTCGGTGAAACCACCAAGGACGGGCGGTTTTCCCTGCAGGTCATGCGCTGTATCGGCGCCTGCGGGCTGGCCCCAGCCATCAGCATCGGCGGGAAGGTGTTCAAACGGGTGAATGCCAACAAGCTCCGGGAGATCTTGGACCAGTTCGCGTAAGGGAGGCAAAAGCATGAGTGAGGTTATGGAAAATCGCATTGCGTCAAAGCAGGATCTTTCGGCCATCAAGGCTCAATACGAGGCGGAGGAAAAGCGGTATGACCACTGCCTGCTTGTTTGCTGCGGCGGGGGCTGTGTATCCTCGGGCGCAAAGGCCTTCAAAGATGCGCTGGATGTAGCGCTCAAGGAGGCTGGCATACAGGAGCGCACGCTGATAAAATCCACCGGTTGCATGGGCACCTGCGCCGTGGGGCCCACCATGATTGTGGAGCCGGAGGGTATTTTTTACTGCAATTTAAAGCCTCAGGACGCCAAAACCATTGTGAAAAAGCACCTGCAGTCGGGGCAGGTGGTTACCGAGCTTTGCTATACCGACAAAAACACGGGGGAGACCATCCCTTATGTGAAGGACATCCCCTATTTCAAGAGCCAGCAGCGCATTGTCATGAAAAACTGCGGCAGCATCGATTACGGCTCACTTAACGAGTACATCGCCCATGACGGGTTCCTGGCTTTGGAGAAGGCGCTGAACGCTATGACCCCCGAGGAGGTCATCACAGAGATCGAAAGATCGGGCTTGCGGGGCCGGGGCGGCGGGGGCTTCCCCACGGGGCTCAAGTGGAAGCTGGCGCGCAGGTCGCAAAGCAGCGAAAAGTACGTGATCTGCAATGCCGATGAGGGCGATCCCGGCGCGTTCATGGACAGGTGCCTGTTGGAGGGCGATTCCTTTCTGGTCATAGAGGGCATGGCCATTGCGGGGTATGCCATCGGTGCCGCACATGGCGTGGTGTATGTGCGTGCGGAGTATCCCCTTGCCATCGAGCGGCTGCAGGAGGATATCCGCCTGGCCAGGGAGCGGGGCTTACTGGGCGAGGATATCTTCGGCTCCGGGTTCTCCTTTGATATCGACATCCGCATCGGGGCCGGCGCGTTTGTGTGCGGTGAGGAAACGGCGCTGATGGCGTCTGTGGAGGGCAGGCGCGGTGAGCCCAGGCAAAAGCCGCCGTATCCGTCGGACAGGGGCCTCTACGGCAAACCCACCATTATCAATAACGTGGAAACCTTCGGCAATATCGCCACCATATTGCTAAAGGGCGCGGAGTGGTTCGCGGGCTTTGGCATCGGCAAAAGCCGTGGCACCAAGGTGTTCGCCCTGGCCGGGGATGTGAACAACACCGGCATTGTGGAGGTGCCCATGGGCACCACGCTGGGGGAAATCCTCTTTGATATCGGCGGGGGCATACCCGGCGGCAAAAGGTTCAAGGTGGCGCAGACAGGCGGCCCTTCCGGCGGCTGCCTGACAAGCGAGCACCTCAATACGCCCATGGATTATGAATCGCTGGTGGAGCTGGGCGCCATTATGGGCTCCGGCGGCCTCATCTGCATGGATGAGGATTCCTGCATGGTGGACGTGGCCAGGTATTTCATGGAGTTTGTGCAGGAGGAATCCTGCGGGAAATGCGTGGCCTGCCGCCTTGGTACCAAGCGGATGCTGGAGATACTGGAGAACATCACAAAGGGCAAGGGCCGGGAAGGCGATGTGGAGCTACTCATCGAGCTTGGCGAAACGGTGAAGGATACCGCCATGTGCGGCCTTGGGCAAACAGCGCCCAACCCGGTTTTGAGCACCATCAAGTACTTTAGGGAGGAATACGACGAGCACATCAGGGACAAATACTGCCGCTCCGGCGTGTGCTCCGATTTGTTTATCTCCCCCTGCGAAAACGCCTGCCCCGCCAAGGTTAACGTGCCCGGCTATGTGGCGCTGATCGCTGCCGGCCGGCCCAAGGACGCCTACAGACTCA
Organism: Bacillota bacterium; assembly: GCA_023436585.1. Lineage (GTDB taxonomy): Bacteria > Bacillota > Clostridia > Christensenellales > Aristaeellaceae > JAEWAH01. The sequence continues at coordinate 47,988 of JAEZIN010000028.1, forward strand.
TCCGGCAGGAAAACCCCTTCCCGTCGGTATGCGGCAGGGTATGCACGCACCCCTGCGAAAGCCGCTGCCGGCGCGGACAGTTGGATGAGCCGCTGGCCATTGCCGATTTGAAGCGCTATGCCGCCGACGAGATGATGAAGAGCGGCGAGCCGTTTTCCGACCTGGTCTATCCCCATAACAACAAATCCGTAGGCATCATCGGCGGCGGGCCTTCGGGGCTTACCTGCGGGTATTACCTGGGCAAATTAGGGTATGAGGTCGTCGTGTACGAGCAGCAGCCCGTGGCCGGGGGCATGCTGGCGGTGGGCATACCGGAGTACCGCCTGCCCAAGGCCGTGCTGGAAAGGGAGATCAATACCATCCGCCAGGCCGGCGTAAGCATTTTGACCGGCATGGAAGTGGGCAAGGACGTAAGCTTTGAGGACCTGCGCAAAAAGCATGATGCGCTGTATGTGGCTACCGGCACGCAATTTTCCAGGAAGATCGGCGTAAAGGGAGAGGACCTGCCCGGCATTTACCACGGCCTGGACTTTTTAAAGGACATCCACCTGGGCCGGTTAAAGAAGGTCGAGGGCGTTGTTGCCGTGATCGGCGGTGGCAATACTGCCATTGACGCGGCCCGCTCTGCTTTGCGGCTTGGCGCGAGCCAGGTGCATATCCTGTACCGGCGCACCGTGGAGGATATGCCGGCGGACAGGCGGGAGATACGCGAGGCCATGGAGGAGGGGATTCAAATCCATCCCATGACCGCGCCGGTGCGCCTGACGGGTGAAAAAAAGGTGGAGGCGGTGGAGTGCATCGCCATGGCCTTCGGGAAGTTTGACTTAAGCGGCCGCAAGGTGCCCAGGGAGGTGCCCGGCTCAGAATTCACCTTCCCGGTGGATATCGTCATACCGGCCGTCAGCCAGTACGCGGATTTGCCCTTCATCTCCAAGGAGGAAGTGGAAGTCACCAAGTGGGGCACCTTCAAGGTGGACAACAAAACCATGATGACCACCATGAAAGCTGTATTTGCGGGGGGCGATGTGGTTCGCGGCGCCGATGTGGTGATTACCGCCATTGCCGACGGCAAGAGGGCCGCCCAGGCCATTGACCGCTACCTTGGCGGCACGGGAGAGCTCAACAAGGGCGAGCCTGTCGCGATACCGCGCATCGAAGAAGAGGATGAGTTGATCGAGCATGAGCGGTTCCCCATGAAAACCCTTGATCCGGAAACGCGCAAGCTCACCGTGGAAGAGGTGGCATTGGGGTACCACCGCCTGAACGCCATGGCGGAGGCCATGCGCTGCCTGCATTGCGACAGGCGGCAGGCCTGAAAGGAGGGGAAGCGCATGGTGAATATTACGATCAACCATAAACCCATCACGGTTACGGAAGGGTCGACGATCCTTATGGCGGCCAGGGAAAACAATATCCAAATCCCCACGCTTTGCTGCATACAGGGTCAGCACGAGATTGGGGCGTGCCGGATCTGCGTGGTGGAGGTGGAAGGCGCGAAAGCCCTGCAGGCCTCCTGCATTACGCCTGTCACAGAGGGCATGGTGATACACACCCATACCGCGCGGGTGAGGCAGCGCCGCAAGGTGCTCTATGAGTTGATGCTTTCCGACCACCCCAAGGATTGCCTGAACTGCGCAAGGAACAGGCATTGCGAGCTGCAGGCGCTGGGGGAAACCATACAGGCGGATGAATCAAGGTTTTCCGGTGAAAAATCCAAGGACGGCCATGCGGACGAAGGGCCTTCCATCGTGAGGGAACCCGACAAGTGCGTGCTTTGCCGCCGCTGCGTTACCGTGTGCAATGAGGTACAGGGCGTAGGCGCAATCAATACGCAAAACCGGGGCTTTAAAGCGGAGATTGGCCCCGGCAACGACCTTCCGCTGAAGGAGGCCGCCTGCGTCAACTGCGGCCAGTGCACTGTCGTCTGCCCGGTAAACGCGCTGCACGAAAGGGAATCCATCCAGGAGGTGTGGGACGCCCTGAACGATCCGAAAAAGACCGTGGTGGTACAGACGGCGCCGGCCATCCGTGCGGCGCTGGGGGAGGAATTCGGCTACCCCGCGGGCACGCTGGTCACCGGGAAAATGGCCTCCGCGCTCCGCGAGCTTGGCTTCCGCCATATATTTGACACCAATTTCGCCGCGGACCTGACCATACTGGAAGAGGGACATGAGCTGCTGCACAGGCTTGCCAACCTGTTCTATCAGGCCGGAAAGGTGGATGCGCAAAGCCTTCAAAAATTGGGCGTACACGTATCTGAAAAGACGCCTGCGCTGCCCATGATTACAAGCTGCAGCCCGGGCTGGATCAAGTACATCGAGCATTTTTTCGCCGCTCAATTGGAGAACCTGTCCTCCTGCAAATCGCCGCACATGATGCTGGGCGCGCTTACAAAATCGTACTTTGCGGACAAGATCGGCGTCAGCCCTAAGGACATATACGTGGTATCCGTCATGCCCTGCACCGCCAAGAAGTTTGAGATCGTAAGGCCGGAGATGATAACGGACGGGGTGCGCAATGTGGATGCCGTACTCACCACCAGGGAGCTGGCGCGGATGATCAAACAGGCGGGTATCGACTTTGCGTCCCTGCCCGAAGGGGAGTTTGACAATCCCCTGGGCCTTTCCACCGGCGCAGCCGACATATTCGGCACCACCGGCGGCGTGATGGAGGCGGCATTGCGCACGGTGTACGAGGTGGTCACCGGCCGGGAGGTGCCCTTTGACAACCTGCACGTGACGCCCATACAGGGCCTGGAGCGTATCAAGACAGCCGAAATCCTCCTTACAGATGTGCTGCCGGAATGGCGCTTTTTGGAGGGCGTGGAGGTAAAGGTTGCCGTCACCAGCGGCCTTGATGGCGCTTCGCATTTGATGGAGGATGTCAAAAATGGCGTGAGCCCCTACCACTTTATGGAGGTCATGGCCTGCCCCGGCGGGTGCATTACCGGCGGCGGCCAGCCCAGGAGCGACGATCCGCAGGCAAGGGCTAAACGGATGGAAGCATTGTACCGGGAGGACGAGGGGAAGCCCCTGCGAAAATCCCACGAGAATCCTGATCTTCTCGCGCTGTACGAGGAGTATTTGGGCCATCCGTTGGGGCATGTTTCCCATAAGATTTTGCATACAGGGTATGTGGGGAGAAGCAGGTATTGAGGGAATGCGGGATATAATGGCAGCGAACGCCCGCCCCCGCCCTACGCAAACAAAAAGGTAAAGTGCGGTTCATTCCGCGCCGTACCTTTTTTGTGTATAAAACACCAAAGCCGGTTATTGTATGGCAGATATCCGCCGATCCGCATCCGGTATACAGCCGGATATTATCCGTTACTCTTCCGCTTCTTCCCTTACCTTGGCCATCAGCTCATCCAGCGTGCCTTCCCAAAGTGTCATGCGGGAGGTGTCCACAGGAAGCGTTGTTCTGGGGCCAATGCGCGAGGTGGTGCCGTGCTGCTCATAACTAAAATCCCACTCCTCGGCGGAGAAGGTGGCCGTAAGGGGCAGGGATTTTACAAACGCATTCAGTTCCGCGTCCGTTCTGCCGTCGATACGCACAAGCACCTGTATGTCAAAGCTGCTTTGCAGCGTCTCCTCCATGAGGCCGCTTTCCGTTCCGTAAAGGCTGCACCCATCGATTTCGTCACACTGATTGCATTCCTCATAGGCTTCCACCCATACATCGTCCACGGGGGCAGAAAGGCCGAAGGTTACGTCATACACGCCGTAGTCGCCGCTTGTTTTGCGGGTTTCGCCCTGCAGCCGAAACAGCGCGTACTCCTTGTTGAGAATGGGCAGGTCGCCGATTCCATCCGGTACGCCGGGCATCACGCATATATCATAACTATCGTTGTCAAACTCGTTCTCCATCAATACGCCCAAGGTATCGGCGGGACCGGAATGATTCGCTCTTGTATCTATGGCCGGGCCAACGCGCATGAATTGATTAGCAGTGAAGGTGACGCCGTCTTGCGGGTAGCCCGGGTCATATGGCACATTGGAAAGCTTGAACGACGATTCCGTTTCGTAATACATAGGCGACCAGATGCTAAAGCGCTGCCGGTAGCGGACGGTATAGCCGTCCAGCGGCTGGCCGGCTTCATGGGGAATGTACATTTCCAGCGTGGCGCGGCGGACGCCGCTGATCATCACCCAGTGCTTGACTGTAATGTTGAAATCGAAATCGGCATAAATCACAGGGCGCGATTCACTGCCTGCTGCATTGGAATCCACCGTAAAGCCGTACACCCCCTCCGCCTCGCTGTCGGCGGTCAAACGCAGCCACACGTTCCAAACAGGCGTATGCATCGCGGCGAAGATTTCTTCCACAGGGATATCCCGAAGCCACTGGGAATAATCCTTGTCCTTGGGAATGGAAAGGCCTTTGCTATCCATCGCGTCCCGGGCATAGTAGCGCTTTTGGGCGTAATCATAGGTCAACGTGCCGTAGGACAGGGGCGTGACTTTTGCGATGGATGCATGCCAGCCTTCCAGCGTGGCTTTCAGGTCTATAAGCCATTCGTCTTCCGTTTTCTTCAGTGCATAGGGGATTTCAACCGTTTTGCGGTGCTTATCCGCCTCTTGCAAAAAATCCCCGGAGCCGTGGATCAGCCACACCAGGTCTTCCTCGTACAATTCCTCCAGGGTTGCGTATTCATCGCTCAGACTCAGTTCGGATATCAGGTCGTCACGGAAGGGCCAGTCATCCATGAACGGGGCGTCAAAATCCACGGCGGATACAGACAGCGTGACATACGCCGTATCGCCTTCGGTTTTTACATCCTTGACCTTGATATCGCGCAGGAGTGGGAAAACCATGTACCTGGTGACAGCCGGAGGCGTCCAGCTTTTCAACACCGAGGGATCGGTGCAAAAGCGCGAGGCGCGCTTCCAGCTCCCCTCTTGCAGGGCCTCCATAAAGATGACCGCCCTTTCCTCCGGCGGCGTGATTTCGGCACGGGTTGTTATCATAGAAGGAAGAAGCAAGGCCAGCAAAAGAAGGGCAACAGTGAAAAGGCGAAGGATCCGCTTCATATATGCATCCTCATTCTCGCGTGTGGTGGGGTTGTTTCCCCTCCATAAATGAACGATTTATATAGCCCATCTTTTCCCTGTGAAGGAAAAATATACGCGCTGTTCAGGCGTATATCCATAAAACCATAACGCTGCATTACCAAAGGGGCATGACGGTGGCGGGGGCCGCGGCATGCGGCGCAGCACCGCCTTCCGCCGTTTGGAGGAACATCCGCTCAAAATCCCGGGCGGGTACGGGCCGGCCCAGCAGGTAGCCCTGCACCTGGTCACAGGAAAGCCCCGTGAGAATATCCAATTGATCGTCGGTTTCGACACCTTCGGCAATGGTCTGGATGCCGATGGATTTCGCCATTTGAATGATGGATTTTACAATATGTACGCCGCTGATATTGTACAGGGAGATATTGTCGATCAGCGATTTGTCGATCTTGATCCTGTCAAAAGGATATTTGTTCAGGGAACTGATGGCGGAATAGCCCGAGCCGAAATCGTCGATGGAGATGGTCAGGCCAAGCTCCTTTAGCAGCGCAAACCCGGCCTTGACCTGCTCCGTCTGGCCGATCATGGTGCCTTCGGTGATTTCGGCGTCCAGCCAGGCTGTGTTGACGCCCGTATCCCGGATCAGGGTTTTAATGCTGTCCGGGAAGGTGGGTGCGTTGAACTGTCTGGGGGAGATGTTGATGCCAATCTTTACCGGCTGGGACGCAAGGCTGTTCCAGGCGATGGACTGGCGGATAGCCTCCTTTAAGACCCATTCCCCGATTTTGGCGATATGCTCGATATTCTCCGCCACGGGGATGAACACGCCGGGTGGAATATAGCCGTGCTCCTTGTGCTTCCAGCGGAGCAGCGCTTCCGCCCCCACCAGCTTTTTGCCGGGCAGGGAAAACTGGGGCTGGTAGAATAGCTCGAAATCCTTCTCGATATCCGCCTGCTGCAAAAGGACCTCGATCATGTTGCTGTTGATGGCGCTCTGACTGAAATCCGCGTCGAAAAACTGGTATCTGTTGTAGCCCTGGGCCTTGGCCTGGTACATGGCGATGTCGGCGTTTTTCATTAGTGTTTTCCCATCGCCCGCTTCCTTGGACAAAAGCGCCACGCCGATGCTGATGGTGATGGAAAGCGCATGGCCGCCCACCAGGATGGGCTTGCTGCAAAGGCCTGTGATCTGGCTGCAGAAGCCGGCGATATCCTGAACGGTATACCTGCCGGAGATGATGAAACCAAACTCGTCGCCGCCAAGGCGCGCCACGGTGGCTCCGATGCGGTTCCAGCCGGTCATCCTGTCGGCCATTTCATTCAGAACCTGGTCGCCTGCGTCATGGCCGAAGCTGTCGTTGATGGTCTTGAACCGGTCCAGGTCGATGATCAAAAGGGCCAATGATTCCCCAAGCCGGAGGCTTGGTATGATATCCTCCAGCCGGTTCATGAAATAGCGACGGTTGAACAGCTTGGTTAAAGTATCCTGATTGGCCAGGTATTGCAGTTCCTTCACCTGCTCCTGTACACGCTGCTCCAGGCTTTCGTTGGCGAGTATTTCCTTTTTCAGAAGCATTTCGTTTTCCAGGGAGAGCTGCACATACTTGGAAAAAGCCCGGTACAAGAGGATGAGGATAAGATAGGTGGACATATCCACGACACTTACATGGATGTCCATGCTGCCCAGCACATCCAGGAGCAGGGTGAACAGGGGAAAGGCCAGGAGGTAGAGCCATCTGCTTTTGGGGCCAATGTTGGTAAAGGCCTTCATATCCAGGGCTGTACCGCTCATGTAGATCTTGCACAGCGCGCCCATCGCCAGTATGTACAGCGATAGGGCGTAGGCGATATCAATCAGGGAGTTGGGAGCATACAGGCCATTGAAATCAATATAGTAATACAGCATGTCGGTCAGGGCGTACAGCGCGCCTCCGCCGGCAATGAAATAAAGGAAGCCCGGTATTTTGCCCGAACGGACAGACAAGAACCATAGGAGTACCCCAGTCAATATGACAATATCGCTGATAACGGAAAACAGGCTGGTGAAGTCCGATTGAAAGAATAGGGCAAGGGTAGCCGCATCCTTGTTCAGGTATACGATCCAGATGAAGACAAGGCTCATCAGGCATACAATGATAGAATCCACGCAGATCTGCACAAAATTCCATTTACCAAACTGCGCCACGGCAAATACAAACAGCGACAGCGCAATAAAGAGGTTGGGTATCCCGTATATGATCCATATCAATGGGCTTAAACCAGGATCGGACCCCGTTGCTTCCAGAATTGCCCACAGGATATCGGCTATGCCCCAAGCAAAGCACGCCAGGGAGTACAAAAGAAATATCTTGCCGGGCGTGTTCTTTTTAGGGGAGCGCAGATAGGCAAACAAAAGTATGCCCGCGCAAGCCAATGCGTTGACGGGCGATATGATATTGCCCCAGAACTGGGACTGATGCAGGGATGCAATAAGGTAAAGCAACAGGGGCAGGGATAATGCTGCGGCTTTCCGAACAAATATGGTTTTGGCGTTCGACATAAATACCCCCATATTCATTGCTGCCCGCGGATTAACATATGAAGCTGATAAACCCTAATTCGACATATTACGCGATATTCCTTGTTGCGGCTGTACCCGCACTGTATTCTCTTTGAACATAGAAACCTTCGGTTGCCGACTCAAACACCATTATACATTTCATAATAAGACAAGGCAATGCAGGCATCATTCCAAGACATAATTATGTTTTTAACGTTTTTCGGGCAGGGTGCGTGGAGCCGCTTTTTGAGAAAAGCGGCTCCACACCAATATTCAGTTCCTCGCTTTCCCGCGTCAGCCGTTGGACACGCCGTCGGGTTTGCTCAATATTTCGCCTGTTTTGGCGTCGATGTTAACGAAGCCCATGGGTTTGAAGCCGTCAGGGGTGATTTCGAAAAACTGTATGAACCACATGTGGCTGCCCATGCCGTTGGCGTTGAACTGAAAGGAGAAGGCGGGCGTGAGGCTGTTCAAATAGGCAGGGTCGTACTTATACGACAGGCCTTCGATCATCGCCGCCCGTGCCAGGTTAAGAGCATCCTCCTGCTTTATATCCTTGTCATCGGGCAGGCCGGGGAGAACGGGGTGGCTGCCGTCATAATAATGCCACAGTTCTTCCAGCGCCTTGGCCTTAAGGGGCCAGAACAGCTTTTCCCCGCCGTATTCCTTGGCCCAACGGCGCTGGAAATCCGCCGCGGTATCCCTGTTGTAGCCGGCAGCATCAAGGGCTTCCCAGTAGTAGGCGGGAGCAATATCGGAGTACCATACGCCGGGCTTGCCGTCCGGGCGCGGTGTATAGGCGGGGGAGGAGGGGTCAACACCCGCCGTGAGAAAAATCTCCCCGTCCTGAGAATCGCCCAATACTTCGCCCGTGGCCGCGTCGAGGGTGACGCCGCCTACGATGTTGATATCTGTAAGCGTTACCTCCACAAAGCGGATGAACCAAACCCGATCGCCCATTTGCGGTGTGTTGAACGTGAAGGATACCGACGCTTTCAGGCTGGTTATGTACTTTTCGTCATACGCTTTGCCCTTTCCCTCACGGAAGATTTTCATGGCAATCTCCAAGGCTTTTTCCTGGGGGATATCTTCAGGACCTGGCAGGCCGGGGATGGCTGTGGTGGCGTCTGTGGTGTAATGCCAGATGCCGTCGATGGCCTGCAGAGGAAGCGGCCAGAACATGGGGTCATCGCCGTACTTCATCTGCCAGTCTCCGTACAGTTCCCCGGCCGTATCGGCATTGTAGCCGATTGCTTCCAGTTCATCCCAGTATTCCTTAGGCGCGATATCGGAACGCCAGATCCTGGGCATGCCATCCGGGCGCGGTGTGGGCTTTGATTCTTCCGCGACAGGTTCGGGCAGATGCCGGGTTAAAACATACGGCGCGTACCAGGGCTGCGTATACGCGACGGTGCCGGTAAGCAGCACCTTGCAGGTATTCGCGTCCACCTCGGCGGTATGGGCCCGCACACCGCAGGTGCGGCCGGAGCAGAAGAAGGATACCTTCCATACTGGGCTTTTGTTGTCGGTAATCAAGAGGGCGTAGCTTTGATGTTCTTCTGACAATTCTTTGTCCCCGGGGCTGCCGGTGGATACGATGGCCGCCTTGGCCGCCGCAATGGCAGCATCCTTTGTGACGGGTACCGTGTTAGGCAAAGCAAAGCCCTGGCTCAGAATGATCCTTGCGCTGCTGCCCGCCTCCCCCTGGCCGTAGGTCGTGACTGATTCGGACAATGCATCCCGAAAGAAAATCCAGGTTTCCGGGGACCAATCCCTATGGTCGCCGAATGTATCGCGGTACAGGTCCAGATTTTCGTTTGCGGTAAGCGGCGCTCTCCCCGCCTCGGTAAGGCCCAGCTCGCGCTTTGCCTCCTTCACGGTGCCGTCCGGCAGGATTAGGAAGGTGTACTGGCTGAGGCTGCTATCCAGGGGTTCGTAGCCTATGTACCACTGCTTTCCCTTGTTGTAGAGGTTGTCGCTGAAAGCCTGGTAGGTCATATGCCGGCGGTATTTGGATGTGTCGGTCACGGCGGCGTTGGCATCATAGCTTTCTTTGATGTAATTTTGTGCAATGTCCAGCGCCTGCTGCTGCGAAATTTCATTCCCCTCGGGCACAAAGCACATCCGCTGCGCAATCAGGCCGCTGTCCACCAGAACCTGATTGTACCAGGCCTGGTCCTCTATGCTCCAGGTACTGGGGTAGAAGCCCAACTCCTGCTTGGCGAACAGGCGCATGGTTTCTTCTTTGTAGTTTAAATCGGCCCGGCTGATTCGAAGCAGGGTGTCTTCCGTAAGCTCCACGCCATATTCCTTGGCAATGCGCAAAATCGCATCCATTTCTTCCCGCGTCCAAACATCCGAATTGTTTTCAGATGCCTTGGGCGCCATCACCTGATCGACAAATTCCTTGTGTGTAAGCAGAACGGCGGCCAGCGCGCCGATGACGATGATGGTCAGCGCCAGCGCCAGTATGAGCCCCAGCGAAAGCTTTCTTTTCATTTTGAATTCCCCCCGCACTTTTTGCATGATGGCGGCGCGGCTTGCGTTCGTTGCATGCAGGGCGGAAAGATGCGCGTTCATGGCTTGCTTGACTCTATTTCTCATCCTGATCCCTCCCCGTCAGCGAAGGCCTCAATAGCGCCTGTGCCTTTTTCAAACGTTGGTGGGCGGTGGAACGGCTGATGGAAAGTGCCTGGGCGCATTCCACAAGCGTCAGTTCCTGATAGTAGTACATCAGGATCATTCGCTTGTACTTTTCGGGCAGGCGCATTATATCCAGGAACAGGCTCCTGTCTTCGGGCAATATGGCTTGGCTGGAATCAGGAAGCGACTCCAGCGTTTTGCGCATATCCACATGGCGGAACCATTTGGTGCGGGCATAGCTTCGGCATACGTTGACGGCGATGCGCAAGAGCCAGGTTTTTTCACTGCAGCCGTTGCGCCCCTCAAACGTGTCCATGCTGCGCCACGCCCTCAAAAAGGTATCCTGCATAGCGTCCTCCGCCAAGGATGCGTCCGAAAGGCAGACAAAGCAGGTTCTTAAAACAGCGTCAGAATACATTGCGATCCATTGTTCCAGCCGCAGGGTCCGATCCGCGCCGGGTACCGCAGCGCCGATCATGTCCATCACCCCCCTTTGTATCAATAGACGCGGGCATAGGCAGGGATTTCCTGCTTTGGGCGAAATTTATTTTGGAGATGGGATTTTGGGTTGTTCAGGGCTGGAAAGTGCTGGAAGACTGTTTCGCCGTGTGGCGGGGATATTCCTTGTCTGCTGCAGGGAGGTCACGTTTGCAGCAACAGCGTATCGGCCCCGCGGGGCCGACGAAAACGCAGGAGGGAACAGGGGGGATTTCGATTTCCCCCCTTAGTTCCCCCCTGCACTCCCCATATCCCCCTTGAAGCGACCAGGGCCTCTGGGCCCTGGACCCAAAGAGAAGGACGCATATCAAGTAATTGGGATCATAGTGCGCTTTTTCCCTGGCCAGAAGTTGTCCTGGATGACACATTGCGTGACCCCATGGTATGATGCAGGCGTGTACAGGCATCCGTGAATATCTGTGCTTGCATTCACGGGCATGGGAAGAAAACCCCCTTTATAATGACGTCAAGGAGGTGAGGGAATGGACTTTGTGGAGCGGATGAACTGCGTGATGGACTATATCGATAGCTGCCTGGGGGACGAGATGCTGCCGGAGGAGATTGCAAAAATCATGGCCTGCCCGTTTTCCCAGTTCCAGCGCAGCTTCATACAGATCACGGGCATACCGGTATCGGAGTATGTAAGGCGGCGCAGGCTCAGTCTGGCGGCATACGACCTTCAAAACACGGATGAGAAGGTCATCGACATCGCCCTGAAATACGGATACGGATCGCCGGACGCGTTTTCCGCGGCGTTTAAAAGGCTGCACGGCGTATCTCCTTTAAAAGCCCGGGAGGAAGGCACGAAGCTTTCGTTCTACTGCCATTTGACCTTTGCCCTGACAATGAAGGGGGTTAACAAAATGGATTACACGTTGGTGGAAAAGCAGGGGTTCAGGGTCATCGGCAAGCGGCGCACCACGCCCTACGGGGGCGGCACCTGGGCCCTTGTCAAGGGCGATGGCAGCGGCGAAACCATCGAAAAGCTCACCGGGCATTTTTACGATCTTGGACTTTGCTTCGGCTTTTTGGAAAATGGGGCCAACGATTATATGTGTGCCGTGGAGTGGGATGGGGAGGATTTGCAGGGGTTTGAAAGCTATGAGTATCCGGCTGCCTCGTGGCTGAAATTCGAGGCGGCGGGCACCATCAGCGGCCAGGCGCTGTATGAGACCTGGCAGCGCATCCATCACGAATTCCTGCCCCAGAGCAAGTATGTTATGTCCGGCCTGCCCACCATTGAAAAGTACACCGTGTGGGATGAAAAGAACGACGCCTGCAAGGTGGAGATATGGGTGCCGGTGGCGGCGAAGTGAGGATATGAAATAAGCCGGGGGGACCTCCTTTTGAAAAAGGAGGTCCCCCCAGACCCCTTCCAGGAAAACTTCTATTACGCTTCTTTCGTCCAGTCGATGTCCTCCAGCGCCCAGGCGCACAGCTCGCTCATGGAGGGGTGGATGACCATGGAATCCTCGATGGGCAGGAAGGTGCCGATTTGAGGGCAGACCGAGCGGACAACACCTTCGCGGCCAGGCTTGATTCCCTCGCCGCCGGCGACGCATTCGCACTGGTAGCCGGCGTTCATCAGGTACACAAAGGGCTGCACCAGCATGGCGGCATACGGACCGGCCACATGCACGCCGATGATCCTTTGATCCTCCCCGGCGATGATCTTCACAAAGCCGTTGTCCTCATAATGCTTGGAATAGCCCATGGCGATGCCGCCTGCGATGTCGGAATAATAGTTGCGGCCAACCCACACCCTAAGCCCCTTTTCCTTGGCCTGGCGTTCGGTCAGCCCCACATGGCCCACCTGGGGCCAGGTGAATATGGCCCAGGGGGTGGCGTCGTATGTCGCCTGCTTTTTTTCGCCACGGCCGAACAGGTTGTTCATGAGGATGCCGGCCTCGTAATTGGCCTTGTGGCGGAACTGGAACTTGCCGTTGATGTCGCCGATGGCCCATATGTGGGACTTGTTCGTTTGCAGATATTCGTCGGTTTCGATATAGCCCCGGCTGTCGGTTTTGATCCCCGCCTTTTCAAGCTGCAAAAGATCGCCGTTACTGCGCACGCCGGAGGCTACAAAGATTTCTTCCGCCGTAATGGTCTGCTTCTGCCCGGTGGCCATATCTTCCACGGTGACGGACTTTTCTCCGCCTGCAAGCCCTGCGGATAAAAGCTTTGTGTTATTCAGCACAGTGATGCCATTCTTGCGGAACTGCTTTTCCACAAAGAGGCTGATTTCCTCCTCCTCTGTGGGAAGGATGTGGGGCTTCATTTCCACCAATGTCACCTTTGTTCCAAAAGCTGAAAAGATGTGGGCAAACTCCGCGCCAATGGCCCCGCCGCCGATGAGGATCAGGCTTTTCCAAGGCTTATTGGGAAAGCGGTCGCCAAAGAAGGTTTCGGAGGTGATATACCCCGCTGCCTCCAGGCCTTCCACGTTGGGCACAAAGGAGCGGGCGCCGGGGGCGAGAACGATTTGCGCGGCCTCGAATTCCTCGGCGGGCTTTCCATCCTCATAGGTCACCAGAATGGTGTGCTCCCCTGTAAAGGAGGCCGTGCCCTGGTATACGGCAAGCCCTTCTGTTGAAAGAAGGCTGTCCCGAATCTGCTCGTTGTGATTGATCTGCTTCCACATGCGGTGGGCGACCCTGGCCCAGTCGGTTCCCGGAGGTGCAAAATGCAGACCGATGCGGCCGGCGTCGTGGGCCTCCCGCATAAGGTCCGCAGGATACACCAGCATTTTGGAGGGGATGCAGCCCTTGTTTAAGCACGTGCCGCCGAACTTTGCTTTTTCCACCACGGCGCAGGTGAGGCCCGCGTTCAGCGCCGCCTCCATCACCATCAGCCCGCTGCCGCTGCCGATGACGGCCAGATCGTATTTTTTCATGAACGATACCTCCAGGTTTATATAAGGGTATTGCATTCCTATGCTTTTACAAATGGTCAGGAACTATTTACGAATCAAGGAACGGGACGCGGTTTTGAATGCACCAATCCTGAGCCGCCTTTCTAAGAACCGCATTCTCATATTCCCGCCAGCGATGCTCCAGTTGTGCCTGCTCTAAAAATATATTGAACTTAATGTCAAAATCCTCTGCCGGGACGCTGTCGAACAATTTTAGATATCTCCTGTCATTCAGGGAATTAAGGAAATGTCTTTCCGACTTTTCTATATCCACCTCAAAAAATTGGATATACCTAAGGGCTGGAAGCAATGTGTCTTTGTCTTTGTTCGTACAGACGCCTTTGTCTATCAGTTCCTGAAGGTTTACATATTCTTTTGTATCGGTGCAATACCATTTTTCGACCCTTCCACTGGTTGGATAGCTTCTGCCGCCATATATGATATCCTTCAATCGGACAGCATCCTTTTTCATTCCCCGGCCTCGCTTTCATCCTTTTTACACCATGGGATATAAACCAAAGACATTCCCCTGCAAGGCCTGGTATATCTCCTGTTTGGAACAGTTAACCATATTGTACCTTGCGATGACGTTTTGTACAACCGACAGAAGTAAAAAAGAATCCTGTTTCATGAAAACAAACCGCCGCGGTGTCCGGTTTTTGGCCGGTAATCCGCGGCGGCTGTATACTATGCGCATGTGGTGATTGATAGTAAGGTTATTCTTTTGCCCTAAACACATGCTGGTACTTGCCGCTGCCGGGGTGGGGCTTTGGTTCTTCGGCGGAATGATATACCGTTACATCGGCGACGCCGTTTCGCAGCAGATAGGCTGTAAGCTGCGCCTCGGCTTTTTCAAACGCGACATTTACATCCTGCCCCTCTTCGCAGTTCATTCTCAGTTCCAGGCGGTTGCCGGTATGGCTTACAAGCTGGAAGCGGCGGATTTCATGGACTTCCTTCAAAAGGGCGTACAGCGCCAGCGGCGGGATACGCACATCCCCCTTTTCCCCCGCGAAGGTGAGAATTTCATCTGTGCGGCCTTCGATTTCCAGCACGGGGAAGGGGCTGCCGCAGGCGCATTGCTCATGGTGCATTTTGATGCGGTCGGTGATCTCGTAGCGGATAAAGGGCTGGGTAAAGTTGGACAGATTGGTCAGCAGTATCTTGTCGGACAGGATACCATCCGCCACGGGCTGATTGTTTTTGTCCACCGGCTCCACCATCACCCAATCCTCGTTCACGTGGAAATGGCCCTCCCGGCATTCGCTGGCTACCGCGCCGCCTTCTGTGCAGGCGTAGGAGGTCTGCACGTGGCAATGAAAGGTTTCTGCAAGCGCCTTGCGCAGGCTGTCGCTTAAGTATTCGCCCCCGGTCATGATAAGGGCGGGGGTTACGTGCAGCCGGCCGGCCTTCTGCTCCTCCATCAGAAGCTCCATGGCGGTGGGGTAGCCGCCTAGCATGGCAGGCTGAAAGCTGTTCAGCTCCTTCACGATTTCCGGCAGGGGATTCAAAACGCTGGTCACCATCATTTGGCGCTTTTTCCAGGGCATTTGTAATAAGCGCGCCCGTACGGAGCTGTTGCCCAGGTAAAAACCGCCGGTGGCGAACACGCCGGCGCTCTTGCCGCCTTTTAGGATCATCTTCTTCATGATTTCCGGCTTGGAGATGCCGCGAAAACCGTTGACCGCCGTGATAACGCCGTTGGTCTGCTTGTCGTAGAGCACCACGGCGGGGTTGCCCGTGGAACCGGAGGTGGTGAAGACAAGATACTTGCGGAGGAGCTTTCGGCCGATGTTGTCCTTGTCCTGCATAAACTCGTTGATATCGGCAAGGCGGACATTCGGGTCGGTGACCCAACTGTCAAAGTTCTGCATTAAAACCGTCTTGTTCACCGGGGGCAGGTCTTGCAAAGTAAAATTCTCCGGCAGGTTTTTGTACAGCTCTTTATAGTAGGGGCTGTTCAGCCTCGCGTGGTTCACTAGATTATGCAGCCTTTCGCTTTGAATCGCCTGCTGTTTGGAAGAAGGCAGCTTTTTGAATTTGCTTACAAGAGCCATGGCCCGGAACATGCCAAACTGTTTCATCTTGCTTCCTCCTTCAGGATGCCGTAGAGCATAAGGTCGAGCTTTTGCTTCATCTCTGCCTTCATTTGTTCTTCGTGCTCATGCAACGCTTCTGGAGCACCTTGATAGCCGCGGAGCATGTCTTCCCTGATGGCGGTGGCGTACAGCACCAGCCCTTTGAATGCCAGGTCTGCATTGTCAAACGGTTTCAGGGGAAGGCGGAGAAACGCGTCCTTCATGGTCTTGCGGAACTGGAGCTCATCCGCCTCCATGGCCTCCCGCACGAGCTTGTTTTTCTCCTGCGCCACTTCGCCGTTTCCCTCCCGGGCAGCCATGGCCAGGAAAGCTGTTTCCAGGCCATGCTCCTTTACAAAGCGCAGCTTTTGGGAAAGGGAAGAAAAGAGCAGGCTGTAGAAATCGTTCCCCTCCAAAGGGGCAGCGTTGGCCGTCTGGTAAATGGCCAGGCAGTGGCTGACAAGGTGCAGGTAGAACTGCTTCTTGCTGCCAAAGTAGTGGTACAGGCTGCCCTTGGAGATCAGGCAGGCCTTGGTGATTGCGTCGGTATTGGCTTCCTGATAGCTGTGGCTGGAGAATTCCTTCAGGCCCTCCGAAAGGATAAGGCTTCGTTTTTCCTCCGGCAGGCGGAGAAATGTATCCATGGGCATGGGATGACCTTCTTTCTTTTGACTCGCGAGTCAAGAATAGCATATATTGACCAATGAGTCAAGTATTCGATAAAAAAATATCAAGAAAATTTTTGAAAAAGAATAGCCGCCTTATGAAAGAGCGGCTTGTATCATGCGATCATTTACTTTTCTGTGAATCAAAATGGATGGCGCTGTCTTACACCGTTTCCGCTCCCGCCTCCGCCTTTTTTAAGCGCTTGCTGCGGTACATCAGGTCATCGACGCGGCGAATGATGGCGTCCACATCGCAATCTGTATTTTCAAAAAACAGGTCGGCGCCAAAGCTCAGGGAAAGCGGATAGGCTTTGCCGGAATCATGGTTGTATTGCGCGATGGCGGCCTCGATCCTTAAAAGGACCGCTTGCAGTTCCTCCCTGGTGGATACGCTTACATGGATGGCGAACTCATCCCCACCCAGGCGCGCGATGGCATCGCCCTTGCGCAGGGCGCTTTTAATGGTTTTGACAGCGCTTTGCAGCGCCGCGTCGCCTTCCGGATGACCGAATTGGTCGTTGATAGGCTTCAAATTATCCACATCGGCGTAGATGATGCCGAAGGGACGGCGGCTTCCGCTTTTCAAGTTCTGGGA
This sequence comes from Bacillota bacterium, assembly GCA_023436585.1. GTDB lineage: Bacteria > Bacillota > Clostridia > Christensenellales > Aristaeellaceae > JAEWAH01. The sequence goes on from JAEZIN010000028.1 coordinate 64,926, forward strand.
GATGTAGTATTCAAAGGATAGCCTTGTCCACGCACCGGTAAGGCTGTCGGTTTGCATCAGGCGCTCCTGCAGGTACAGGTACATAATCACCAGCGCCAGGGCGCTGCAAGACCACATGAGCAGCAGGCGGTAAATAAGCCCCTGGAGGATGCCGCCCACCACGGGCAAAAGGCAGAAAAGCGCAAGGAATAGAAATTCCTGCCTTAAAAGGTTTTTGCGCCTTTTGATCAAGAGGATGAAGCCCCAGATCATATAAACAAGCGCAATCAGGGACGTAAACCAGAAAAGCGGGCCGCGGTGGTACACACCGGCTTCGTCGATGTAAAAGGCCAGGCGGAAGGCGGACGAGAAAATTACCATGAGGACATTTGCCGCCACGGGAATCAGGTAATACACGTTTATCTTCATTTCGCGCACGCTGCCATGCGTGGTAAGCGTGCCGGACAAAAGGTACCAGTAATAAGCCATCAGCGGCGGGCACGCGAACAGGAAGACATGCATCAAAGTGGACAGGAAGCGCAGTATGGGATGGGGGTTGCCGTTGACGATGCAGGTGAAGGCCTCAAAGCCGGTCAGCAGCAGAATCAGCAGGCAGCCTTTGAAAAAGAGGCGGTTGAATGCATCCTCGCGGTCCAGGCGGATGTACGCCAGGTAGTACACCACACCCAGCAATACCATGGCAATAAGGTTGATATCAATCCGCAAATAAGTGGACATCTATGCGCCCCTTTCAATGGCCATTGCTTCTGCTTGCCTGACTTATATATCGTTGATTTTTTCGATTTCTATCTGCCTTCGCGATACTCTTATGAAAAAATACAGAAAAGGCCTGTCACAAGAAAAACGTTTCAGGGACAGGCTTTCCTGCTTTACGGGCTACGCGGGGCGCTAAAAATGGCGGGTGAAGATCTCGTCTTTTGTCAAGAGGTCTTCGATGGTGTCAAAGCCCAGGCGGTGCAAAAGCTCCATGACGTACGGGTTTTCGGCGGGGGTTTGGTAGCGGGAGGCGTCACCATAGGCATTGACCGCGTCGCGGCCCTCCTCCGCCGGGGTAACGGCCCTGGGGCCGCCCACGCAGCCGCCGCGGCAGCCCATGCCCTCGTAGAAATTCCCTTCGCCGCGGTCCGCGAGTATGTCTGCAAGCATTTGCTTGCAGGCAGGGACGCCGTCGGCCTGCCTGGTGCGCACGGTAATGGGGCGGTGGGGATTCAGGCGAGCCACCGTTTCCCGGACGGCTTCGCTGACGCCGCCGGTACGGGCGTAAATGCGCCCCGCGCGGGAGGAATGGTCCTTGTCGCTTTCCTCCATGTCCGAAGGGCGTATGCCCAGCAGGTCAAATATATCCTGCACCTCTTTAAAGGTAAGCACGTAATCCACAGCGCCCGTAAGGTCCTTTTCCCTGGCCTCCGCCTTTTTGGCCAGGCACGGGCCGATGAACACGGTCACCGCGTCGGGGTGCAGGATCTTCACCGCCCTGGCGCAGGCCACCATGGGGGAGACGGAGCCGGGCACATGGGGCATCAGGTCATGGTAAACCTTGCGGATCATGCCGATCCACATGGGGCAGCAGCAGCTTGTAAGCTGGTAATCGGCTTCGGTTTGAATGTTCTTGTCAAACTCCAGTGCCTCCTTCAAAGTGAGGATATCGGCGAACAGCGCCACTTCCAGCATGCCGTCAAAGCCCACGGCCTTTAAAGCCGTGCGCAGCTTGCCGGGTGTTACATCCTTGCTGAATTGCCCCAGAAAGGCTGGGGCGATCAATGCGTAGGCAAGGGTTTTGGAGGAACGCACCGCCTGCAGCGCCGGCAGGATATCGGTGCTGGCCTTGAGCTTTTCCTCTGCGCAGCCGTCGATGCATGCCTCGCAGCCCAAACAAAGGTCCGGGTCGATGGCGATGCCGCCGTCGGCGGATGGCTTGATGGCGTTAAACGGGCAGCGCTTTACGCATTCCTGCTGCCTGCCCCCTGAACAGTCGCAGTTTCCCGTACGGATGACCAGGGGATGCTTTTGGGGGTTCAAAAGGCAGTCCAGATGCTTGGGATCAAAGTCGCCGTTTTGGGGCAGTTGGTCGATATCGCTGTCCAGCGCAAGCTTTACCGCCTGGCGGTACAGTTCCGTAAATGTCTTCATCGGGCTTAGCTCCTTGAAGCGTGGTGGGCATGTCGTACCTGCTGATTATTGTATCATGAAAAGTATCGCCATGGGTAAGGAATTCCATAAGGCGGAACGCAAAAAGCCGGACCGCTTACGCGATACGGCGGATTGGTATACCTTTTTACCGTGCCCTCAGGATATCCACGATCCAGCCGGGTTCCGGCATGGGCATGAAGCTGTAGATGGCGGAAAATTCCGCAATGCCCTGCACGGCACCCCAGTAGGCCAGAATCAGCGCCTTGGGGTCGCCAGGTCTGATTTGACCCTTTGTCTGGCCCTCACGCACCTTTTCCACCAGCGGAGTAATGAAGTCAAAGCCCGCAAGCAGCTTTTTTACGCCTTCCGGCGCCGCCTCGTTGTGCATGGCGTGGGTCATGAGCAGAAACATTTTGCCGTTGAAGGGGTCGGATTTCAAAGCGTAAAAAATGGCGGACGTCATCCCCTCAAACAGCGCAAGCGGCTCAATGCCGCCTGTGTTCATTTTCAACACGCTGGCAGGGCCGGAGAGGCCGATTTTCACAAGTTCCTCGTAAACTTGCTCCTTCGATTCGAAGTAATTGAAAAACAGCCCCGTGCTGATTTGAAGCCGGTCGGCGATGTCGCGTATCTTCATGGCATCAAAGCCACGGCTGATGATCATATCCAGGCTGCAATCCAGAATCTGCAGCCTGCGCTCGTGCCGCTGCTTTTCCCGCTTGGTGAAATTCTCCATGCTTACTTGCTTTCCTTTGCGATTTTGCGGGCGATGACCTTGCCATCGTTGACGGCGGTGCAGATGCCGCCGCCGGCGGTGGTCCACTGGCCGCACAGATAGAGGCCTTTTACACCGGGAACTGTCTTTTGGATGTTCTTTTTCATGGCTGCGGGGATGGGGGTGAAGCCTTCGTAGGAGCCCTTGTACACGTTGGTCAGCCGTGTGTACGTGGCCGGGGTGGACACATCCGTCACGCAAATGGCATCTTTCAGGCCGGGAATCCGCTTGTCAAGGAAGGCGGCCACGTCATCGGCCAAGCGCTGCTTTTGCCTTTTGTATTCGACCGGATCAGTATAGCGCAGGTTCTGCCAGTATTCAAGCGGCGCGCCAAACATGGCCATGATGCTGCTGCCGCCCTCAGGCGCGGCGGAAGGGTCAAAATCGAAGGAGCGCAGGGCCAGGGAATGGATCATGTGCCCCGGCGCCGCCTCGATTCCCTCGGGACATTCATAGGTGACCGCGAAGGGAATGTCAAAGCGTTTGTTCAGGCCGAAGGATACAAGGGCCAGGGGGTCGAACACCTGCGCATCCTTCAGCATGGAATCCAGCTGCGGGTGTGCATACTTGCCGCCCAGCATGTTTTTCAAGGTATCATAGGCGTCGCAGGCAGCCACCACAAAATCGGAGGGGTAGAGCTTGCCGCCAGTGCAGATGCCCCTGGCCGCGCCGTTTTCCACGACAATCTGATCTACCTTGGTGTTGAGATGAATCTTTCCGCCCAGAGTCTTGTACTTTTCCACCATGCGGTCCATGACCTCCGCTGCCCCGCCCAAGGGGTAGCCGGCGTTGCCGCTCATGCGTGTGCCCAGCATCATGATCAGCGCCACCGCGCAAAAGGAGGGAGGCATGAGGCTGAACAGAATGTTCCTCACTGTAGCGCTGCGGATGCCCTTCAGGTAATCCTCAACCGTCATGTCAGCGTATTTCCTGGCCATCGACAGAAACCCGCGGCCGTGCAGCACAAGGTCTATAGCCTCCTTGATGGAGCCGGGCATGCCAAGGGGCATCTCGGTATGCATCATGGTATCCACATCCTTCAAAAAGGCGCCTATTTCCTTCTCATCGCCGTCGGCGTACTTTAAAAGCAGTGCCTTGAACTTTTCAAACTCCATGGGGATTTCGTACTGGATGCCGCCGATTTCGGTTTTAATTACCGGGGCGTTGTGAATAGTTGTGTTCTCTTCAAGCGCGCCGACCTCCTGGTACAGTTTGCGGATGGGGTCACCCGGCCTGGTGCCCACCATCCAGTGGATGCAGCCGTCGAACCTGTAGCCGCCCCTTTTCCAAGCCGTGCACATGCCGCCGGCCCAGGGCGCCAGCTCGAAGATTTCCGTATCAAAACCCTGCTGCGCAAGATAGATGCCCGTGCTCATGCCGGCCAGACCGGCGCCTATGATGTTTACCTTTTTGGACATGAATGCCACTCCCGATCCTATAAATGTTGAACCTGAGTTCATAGAACAATTGTTCATTGAACCTATGTTCATTGACATTATAAGAGCGGGCGCCCTGCCTGTCAATCCCTTTTTGGAAAAAATATTCATGATACTGAAGCTGCATGAACCGGCGCGGTAAGCGTTGCGCGCGGGCAAAAAATGCATCATGCCGCAGGGAAAACATCATTTTCACCAAGGTTCTCCCTTGCGGGCTTTTCATACATCTGGTATGATGTTCAGCATGAACCGGGACTTGTAAGAATTGGGGATACATGCATGAAAAAGCAATCCTCCCTTTCAGGACAGATGATGATCCTGTCCTCAGCGCTTTTGTGGAGCACCGCGGGGATGCTCATTAAGCTCATTCCCTGGAGCGGGTTTACCATCGCGTCCATCCGGGGTCTGATCTGCACGCTGGCGCTATTGGGGCTTCGGCAGCTCCGCCGCAGGACGGGGAATTATGTGAAGGTACGATTTACCAAGCACAACATCGCGGCAGGTGTGGCGCTGTTTTTGACAGGCGCGCTGTTCATGATATCCAACAAACTGACCACGGCTGCCAACGCCATCGTGCTGCAGTACATTGCCCCCATCCTGATTTTGATCTATACGGCCGTGGTGCAAAAGCGCCGGCCCACCGCCACGGAAATCGTGCTGACCGCCGTGGTGTTTTTGGGCTGCGTACTGGCATTCTGCGATAAATTGGGCGGCACCGGCACACTGGGTGACGTGCTGGCGGTGATATCGGGCTTCACCTTCGCGGCCCTGATTTTAATCAACCGCATGGACAAGACGCAGCCGGAGGATGGGCAGATCATAGGCTGCGCCTTGAGTTTTGTCTGCTGCCTGCCCTTTGTGTTTACGGAAAGCAATTTTGTTATCACCTGGGAGAGCGTGGGGGCGATGCTGGCCCTGGGCCTTGTGCAATACAGCCTGGCCAACATACTCTTTGGCAGGGGCATCAAAAAAGCGGACCCTGTGACAGCCTCCATCATACTGACGATGGAGCCTATCATGAACCCCGTATGGGTGTTTCTGAGAAATGGGGAAGCGCCCGGCACCCTGGCGCTTGTGGGCTTTGTGCTGGTGATTGCGGCGGTGACGCTGCAATCGCTGCTGCCCGGCTTGCGGCGCAGGAAAAGGCCGGGGGATGTGCAAAGCGCGGCGGAAGCGTAAATTGGAAACGCCACCTCATCAGTCACCAATGGTGACTACCCATTTACTCTCATCCAAGAACCCACTTCTCATCGCTTGAAAAGTGGGTTCTTTGATACGCTGAGCTTCCCCTCAAGGGGAAGTCTTTTTGCTTTCAGCCCCTTATTTCTGCCATAAAAAAAGCATCCCCCGCGGAATCTCACCAGGGGACTGCTTTCATCGCTGTCTTTTCATTTGTCAGGGCTGCAGGGGGTTGTGTACCGCCTGGTCGCTGTAGAGTTTTTCCTGGGTAGTAGGCCCTGCGATGCCGTCCACCGGGATGCCGTTATATTGCTGGAATGATTTAAGGGCCGTAAAGGTGGCATCGTCAAACACGCCGGTAGTGCCGGAATCCAAATAGCCAAGGTCGATGAGCGCGGCCTGAAGGATCATCACGCTGTCGCCCTCGCTGCCCAGCATCAGCGTCTCATACTCGCCGGTGACGGCCGTGACGGGCTTGGCACGAATGGAGAACAGGAGGTTCAGGGTGGCATTACCTGCCACCCCGTCCACTTCCAAATCATTGAGCATTTGAAATTCCCGGACCGCGTTGAATGTGCTTTCCCCGTAGATGCCGTTGATGGGATCCTGGAAGTATCCCAGCTCATACAGTGCGTATTGCATGTCCCCAACGTGGGAGTTTTCGTCGAACTGCCTTAAGGAACCGGGGACCCTGTTGGCGCTGGAGCTGTCACCGTACAGGCGCTGCTGGGTTTGCGGTCCGGCCACACCGTCCGCCGTCAGGCCGTTCACGGACTGGTAGGACTGCACTGCGGTCACCGTGCCGGTGCCGTAATCGCCGTCCACCGTGCCGTTGTAATAGCCCAGATCCTTCAGCCGCTGCTGGAGCCGCTTCACGCTTTCACCCTTGTCGCCCTGCCTGAGGGTTGTATACACGGCGTTGCCGGCGGTGGTAGGCTTTGGCGTATTGCTGCCGCCTTCAATCGGGTTCCCGTTGGCGGGGACCGCGCTGCTGCCAAACAGCTTGTTCAGCGTGGAGGAGCCGGCGATGCCGTCGTCCTTCAAACCATTCATCCGCTGGAAGGCGGTAACGGCTGCCTTGGTGGCGGAGCCGTAGTCGCCGTCGATGGTACCGCTCAGGTAGTTCAGGGTAACCAGCCGCTTTTGCAAGGCGCGGACGTTGTCGCCATCCATGCCTTCCTTCAGCGATATACCGACGACCGCGGCCACGCTGCTGGCCCGGGGGGCGTTGGTGGCGTACAGCTTCGTCTGCGTCTTGGGACCGGCCTTGCCGTCGTCCCATTCCTTGGCCTTTTTCTGGAAAGCTATCACGGCGGCTTCCGTAGCCCCGCCATAGCTGCCGTCCGCGCTGCCGGCCAGATAGCCCAGCTCAATCAGACGGTTTTGCAGTGTCCGCACATCGCTGCCGGAATTGCCAACCTCAAGGATGCGGGCTTTGCTCAGATCCGGCGTGGCGGTGGGCCTGGGGGTATTGGTCCGCCGGGGCGTGTTGTTACCGGAATTGTTGGAACTGCCGGACTTGGGGATGGCATAGGCGCTGTACAGCTTTTTATCGGTTCCCTCCCCCACGATGCCGTCAGCCTTGAGGCCGTTGGCCTCCTGGAAGGCCTTCACCGCGGCTGTGGTGCCTGGGCCGAAATCGCCGTCCACCGAGCCTGTATAGTAACCCAGTTCCTTCAGCCGGTCCTGCAAAAGCTCTATCTCATCGCCGCTTTCGCCTGCGCGCAGCACGCCATCCGCTTCCGGCGCGGGCTTAGGCGTCGCGGTGGGCTTGGGCGTAGAGGTAAGCCTGGGCGTTGCGGTATTCTGATTTTGATTCTGGTTCTGGTTTTGATTCTGGTTGGGCGTAGCCGTGGGCGCATCGGTAATCGTCCCGCCCCAATTGTCGGGGAACTGGCTCACGCCCTGTTGGGTTGGCGTGGGTGTGGGCGTGGGGGAGGGCGTAGGCGTAGGTATCCCGATGGTGCCCCAGGGGGGTACATTTTCACCGCTGGAATTTTGATTGTCCGTCCCCGTGGTGACGTCGCCAGGCGACATGTAGCAGCTGGATACCAGCAGCGCGGTGACTAAAAGCAGCGCTGCCAGCACTGCCTTCCGCTTGTTCATTTTCTTCATGGCAGCCTTTCCTCCTTGCGGAAATCGGCACTCTGCCTTTCCCGCTCCCATACATTCTCATTGTATAGACTAACAGAACCATTGGCAAGCACTTTTTCTGGGAAAAGCTGTCGGATACGGGCATTTCCCTGATGCTTGTCCGCTTGCTCACCCATACGACGATTCTGTCATGTTTTTTGTTCCCAGCGTTTCATATTTTCGGTTAGAGCGTGCGGTTTCTTGCATTGCGCATCAGCAGCAGAAAAAACACGCCGCCGATTACGGAGGTCAAGATGCCCACGGGAATCTCCAGTGGTGAAACAGCCGTGCGGGCCAGGGTATCCATGGCGCATAAAAAGAGGCCGCCGGCCAGGAACGATACGGGCAGCAGCCCTCGGTAGTCGCCGCCCAGCAGGAACCTGAAGACATGGGGCACAGTCAGCCCCACAAAGCCAATGATCCCACTCACCGACACCGCTGCGGCCGTTAATAGCGTGGATAATAAAAGCAGTACACGACGCGCCGTTTCCACCGGGATGCCAAGGGTTTGTGCCTGCTCGTCACCCAGCGCCATCGCGTTGAGGATTCTCCCCGACAAGGACAGCAGGATGGACAGGGGAAGGATGAAGGCGGCCGCCACGGCCACCTTTATGGACGTGGCGCTGGTGAAGCTGCCCATGGTCCACTGCACAATGCGCTCGATCTTATCCCTGCGGAAGATCATCATGCCGGCGATGGCCGCGGACAAAAGCGATGTCATGGCGATGCCGGCCAACAAGAGCCTGCCCGGCGAGGCCTTGCCCCTTTGCATGGAGAGCAGGTGCACCAGGAAAACGGCGCCCAGTCCTCCCGCAAAGGCCAGCACCGCCGTCAGCCCCAGGCCGAAAAAGCCGGCCCCGGCGCCAAGCAGCAGCCCGATGGAAGCGCCGAAGGCCGCGCCGGAGGAAACGCCCAGCAGGTGCGGGTCAGCCATGGGGTTTTGGAATATGCCCTGCATCACCACGCCGCAGATGGACAGCCCCGCACCTACCAGATAGGATAAAATGGCCCTGGGCAGGCGGATGCCAAAGAGAATCCTGGCGTATGTCTCATTTTCCGGCGCCTTGCCCGAAAGAAAGAGACAAACCTCGCGCACGGTATCCTTCAGCGGGATTGCGGAGCTGCCAACGGCGCAGGAGAACAGGATCATAAAGGGAGCGGCGCATAGCAGAAGCGCCGCCAACAGGTACACATATTTCTTTCGGTCGATGAAGGGTTTGGCGGGTTTCATAGTGCTCCTTCATTTTTATGGTTTGGTTTATCATCCGAAAGACGGATGTCAAGGGTGTGTTTTTACGCGGGCAGACATAAGGGATGCTCTATTTGCCTATGATGGATTGAACGGCCCCTTTGCGGGAAACATGCAGCCGGACAGACATTTCGCGCGGCGCGTATTGCATTGGCGGCCTGTGTGCGCTATGCTAACGTTGGATTCGTTTTTCTGCCACCATTTTGGCCGCAAGGCCATGAGGAGGTTTTGCCATGTATCTTCCGTTTTTCTTTTCGCCTTACGATTGGCTGTACATTTTGCCCGGCCTGTTATTGGGCCTTTGGGCACAGTACAAGGTCAGGAGCGCTTATGCCAGGTATTCCAGGGTTGCTTCCTCTGACGGCCGCCCGGCCAGCGAGGTGGCAAGGTCCATCCTGTCGGAAAACAATAACGGCGGCGTGCGGGTGGAGCAGACCCAGGGGACGCTTTCCGACCATTATGATCCCCGCGCCGGCGTATTGCGCCTGTCTGAAGGCGTTTACCAATCCAACAGCCTGGCCGCGCTGGGTATAGCCGCCCACGAGGCCGGCCACGCCATGCAGCAGCTGGACGAATACGGGCCTATGAAGCTGCGCAACGCGGTGGTGCCGTTTGTTTCCTTCTCCAGCCAGCTTTACTTCCCGCTGTTTATCGCGGGGTTGATCTTCAGCTTTAAGCCGCTGATGTTCATTGGCATCGTTGTGTTCGCCCTGTCGGTGCTGTTTTCCTTCATTACTTTGCCGGTGGAGTTCAACGCTTCCCGCCGGGCCATGACCATGCTGGAAACGGGCGGGTATGTCACCCGCGAAGAGGCCCCCAGGGTCAAGGCGGTTCTGGATGCCGCGGCGCTGACGTATGTGGCGGCGGCGGTGACGGCGGTGCTGCAGCTATTGCGGCTGCTGGCGCTGGCCAGGAGAAGGGATTAGGCTTCGTGCCTGCGGGCGTAGCTAAAGGGCTTTCCGGCATCTTTGAACAAAATACTGTAGGGCGGGGGCTTGCTCCCGCCTTTATATTGAGGACATCCTGCATAGAGGATTATAAGTGCTGCATACGGCGGGAGCAAGCCCCCGCCCTACGAGAGCTCCGCCTGCGGGCGGCACCATCCATTCCATGATCGTGGCACCGCTTCGCTGCCGCTTGTGTTACTCGTCCTGCCCTCCGGTGCCTCGCTTCACCCTGGCACAGGCGCCGTTTCGGCTGCAGAGCCTCCAGAGGGAGCCAAAGGCATGTGCATGAAATAACATTCGCATTGGATATCAGTGGAACCCGTCCCATACGCCTTTTTCCATGGCGTAGTTTTTGGGGTTTTCCACATGGAATTTCCTTGGCCCTCGGGAATGGGCCATGGTGGCGTCGATGATCTGCCACTTGCCGTCCAGATAGACTTCGTTCCAGGCGTGCTGGTTGCCGGTGCGCAGGTTTTTGCCGTACATATGCTTGCAGGGCACGCCGACGGCCCGAAGGCCCACCGCCATAAACGCGGCATAGTCCGAGCAGATGCCCTTTTCGCCTCGTATGAACGCGTCGCCGTCGGGAATCTCACTGAACTGTATAGTCTTGGCCAGCCTGCTGTCGTAGGCCGCGTGGTCCATGAGCCAGTCCCATAAAATCGTGATTTTTTCCAGATCTGTTTTGGCGTCCTTGCAAAGTGACTTTGCCAGCTCCACAGTAACGGCATTGGCCTCCATGTTGGTGTGCAGCGCGGAGCACAGCGCAAGCTGCGTATCCTCCGGCGCGGTTTCAAGCTCAAAGAAGGTTTCAAAAAGGGGCCGTATGATCCAGTCGTTCAGCCCAGCCTCATACACCGTTAGCTTATACTTGCCGGCCCCCAGGGTCAACAGCACGGGCTGCCACATGCCGTCGTTTGGCAAAAGCAGTTGGTGATGCCTGCTTCCGTTTTGCAGTTCCATCACCAGGGGCAGCTCGCCCATTGCAGCCAGGTACACATAGCCCTGCGGAGCGGTATCCGTGTAGGCGCGAAGGCGGGGGCGAGCTTCCACGGGCAGAAGCTCAACGTATTTTGATTGCACAAACCCGTCCGAGCCGGGCAGCGCCACCTTTTGCCACGCGGCTTCCGGGTCATACGACAGGGCGCGCAGCGCGAAGCGCCGCCAATTGTAAATAACCCTGGCGCCGGTCTTTGGCTGGGCGCGGACGGATACGGTTTTCTCTCCCGCAAGTGAAAGATATGCATCCGCATCGCTGCCCAGGGCCTGCCAGGGCATGTCCTCCGGCGGGCGGGTCATGGACGCGTAAGGATGCCCTTGCGCATGCGCGGCGGAAAATATGGTTACCAAAACCAACATGAAAAGCAGTCCAGACAGGCTTTTTTGCTTCATTTGCATCTCCCTCCCGTCATCTTGCATTATATCATGTTTTATTGTTGTTTTCTTAACAAGTGGACAAGATTTTTGCAAGTTGCATTTTTGAAAATATTATGCAGGAAAACTTGCAAAACCACTTCCCTTTTCTGGAGATTTGCGGTATAATTTGCTTGCAAACAAAGGCGTTTGCGTAAACTGTGTGGACCGCGAATAGGAGGAAAAGAACCCATGGCATTGTTAGTATTCCTGGTTTTGATGTTCGTGCTGCTGCTGATTGATGACCACAGCCGTCAGATGCATCTGGAGCAGGGATTAGCGGATTATATGAATATTGAGTATCGCCGCACATATCCCTCCAGCAACTGAAACGTATACGACCTGAACCGCCGGCTTTTATGATAAGCCGGTTTTTTTATTGCGATGAAACAGCATAGATGGAATAATCAGAAAATGGGATTGACAGCATACCGTCCAGACGGTATACTAAAAACATGAAAAAAATAGAAACACGCCTTGCTACAAGGGAATCGATTCTGGATGCGGCAAACCGGGTTTTGGTGGAGAAGGGCGCCGAAGGCTTTACGCTGGATGCGGTGGCGAAGGAGGCCGCTATCAGCAAGGGCGGCCTGCTCTATCATTTCCCCTCCAAGAACAGCCTGATTCAGGGGATGATTGCCCGCTCCATTACCCAGGTGGATGATGCATTGCGGGAGGAGCTGGCTTTAAGCGGCGGGGATTACCTCACCGCGTATGTGCGCGCATCCTTCCGCACGAATGTGGAGCCGGAGCATGTCTCACGGGCGCTGTTTGCCGCCATCGCAAATGATCCAAGCCTTTTGGAACCGCTGCGGGCGCGTTTTTTTCGGATACAGGGCGAGATTGCCGCCGCGGCCCCCACCGAGGAAATAGGAACGCTCCTGCGCCTTTGCATGGACGGCATGTGGTATGCGCAGTTGTACCAGTTCGCCCCCCCTTCCCTGGAACTGAGAAACAGGATGCGGGATACTTTGCTGGCATTCCTTCAAGACATAAAACACAGCGCAGATTTGAAATCATAGAAGGCAGGTTGAGTTAAGGTGGATGTTATTCAAATGAAGCCGGAAATGAAAAAGCGTGCCGCCTATGTGTTGGCCGCCGCGTTTTATGATTATCCGTCGCTGAGCTTTTATTTCCCTGACCCCAAAAGCAGGATGCGCCGCCTTGCCTGGTATATGGGAAAGGTCCTTAATTGTGCCATGGCCTACGGAGATGCGCTGGTCACGCAGGATATGTCCGGCGTTCTTTTTGCGCTGCCGCCCGGCCATACGAGGCTTAGCCAAGGAGAATTTATAAGGCATGGCTTTTTGCCCTTGCCCTTTGTAATGGGGCTGCGGTGTTATTTACGGAGTGAAGAATGCGAGAAGTTTGTTGCCGGTACGCATGACAAGCTTTTAAACGGACGGAAGCACTACTATCTGTGGGGGCTGGCGGCAGACCCCAAAAAGCAGCGGACGGGTGCCGGCACGGCACTTTTGCAATCGCTGATCGCAAAGGCGGATGCGGAAAATATGCCCATCTACCTGGAGACGCACAAGGAGCAAAATGTCGCCTATTATGAGCGGACCGGCTTTGCGCTGATCCATAAGGATACAATACCGGTTCACGGGCTGGAGTTCTTTTGCATGCTTAGGGAGCCGAGGGAAGCTGGCATCAATCGATGATGATCTGCGCCTGCGTTTGATCCACGGTCAGGATTTCGCCTTCCTGCAGGGTGACCTGGCTGGATGCGTAGGGTTTCCCCTCCACCGTCAGGAGCACCTTATCCGAGAGGAGCAGGTTGCCGAAGGTGTCGGCCACACAGTGCAATACGCCCTCTTCATAGGCTTTAGAACCGGTGCGCTCGGTGATGAAGGCCTGGTTCAAATCCAGCAGAATTACATTGTCTTCGCTTCTGGAAAGGGACAGAATGCGCGTGCCGGGGGTAAACACACGGCCCACATTGCCCTTGGGTTCCACCATATAGGCTTCCGCCACGGCAGCATCCAGTGCCATGTTGGTGGCCATGGCCAGCTGCACCTCCCGGTAGTAGCGGCCCGTTCCGTCCTGGCCCGGATAATAAAGCCTTACCACCTGCAAAAAGGGCTCGTCCTTCTCGATCCGGGCCAGCGAGGATTCTATGACCATATCCCCCGATTGGAATACGGATTTCACAAGCCCCGCACCCTTGGCATAATAATCGATGGTTTTCGAATCTGTCCCCTGGGTCGTTACCTCCAGCGCCCTGTAGCTGCCGGAGGGTGTGCTGACAGACACATCCGTGCCGGTGATGGTCCTGCGGCCGGCTGGAACATCCCAGGCCGTGCCCGCAGCCAGCGGTTCCTGAAGCAGAATTTCCGCATCCGCCTCAGCTTCCGGGGCGGACAGGTAATTCATGCGGACATAGGCTTCCGGCACCGACAATACACGCGTGAGCCTGCCGTTTTCCCACTTGAAAACCCTGGAGGAGACTGTGCCGCCGTTGTCGATGCGCCGCTGCACCTTGTTCCCTTGGGCAAACTCCGTATCTGAAACATAGGAGGCGTACTCATTTCCCACGCCCTCATACGTTAAGCGCACATTTTCCAGCACGGGAAAGTAGTCCGAAACCAACTCCCCCGCCGCGGGGGGCGAGGCAGAGGGCTGGTTGGTCTCGGGCACGGGCATGGTGGTGAAGGGAGGCGTTTGTACCGACCCGTTGGCGTTTGGCGCGGCGCAGCCGGTCACAAACAGCGCGGCCGTCAGGAGGAGAAGGATCAGGGCCTTTTTCTTCATATGGTTCCCTTCTTTGCTGGATTTCGGTTGCCCTTATCATGTTTCCCGAGGAACGCGTTTTCAAGCACAAAAAAACCGCGCCAGGCATTGCCCGGCGCGGCTTCGCTTATAGAATGAAGTAAAGAATCAATCCGGCCAGGCCTGACCCCAGAATTACCAGCACGGGATCGATCTTTTTGAAAATCCGAAGCGCCACAAGCCCTGCCGCGAATAGGCAGACGGCCACAACATCCAGGTTGGCCCATACGATTTCATGGAGCTTTGTGTTAAAGAAGGCCAGCGCGATCATGGAAAGGCCAGCCGATGCGATCAAGGCCACCACGGCCGGCCGAAGCCCGCCCAGTATGCCCTGCAGCAGCGAGAGGTTGCGGTACTTGTAATAGACGCGGGCCAATATCAAGACGATGATGCAGGAAGGCAGTACGCAGCCCAATGTGGCGATAATCGCCCCCAACACACCGCCCAGGCGCATGCCCACAAACGTGGCGGCGTTGATGGCGATGGGGCCGGGCGTCATCTGAGAGATGGCCACCACATCAGAGAACTCACCCAAAGTCAGCCAGCCGTGCAGGTCTACCACCTGCTGCTGTATAAGGGGCAGCGCGGCATACCCGCCGCCGATGCTGAACAGGCCGACCTGCATGAAGCTGAGTATCAGCTGAATATAAATCATGCTTTGGTGCCCTCCTTTTTCCCGGCTGCGATCAAGTTATCCACGGCGCCGATCACGCCGCAGAAAAGGAGGACGAATACAACATTGACCTTGAATACGACGGCGGCCAGAAACGCCAGGACCATCAATATAATAGGCAGCCAGCGCTTTTGCTTTACAACCGCCGCCGCCATGGTGATGACCACATTGGCCACCACGGCGGCCACGCCGGCCTGCATGCCCCAGAGGATTTTGCGCACCACCTCATTATTGGAAAAGGCGGAATAGCCTGCGGAAAGGATCGACAGGATCACCAGCGGCGGCAGCACCGTGCCGAACATGGTCAATAGCGCCCCTTTGACGCCGGCCATTCTGTAGCCCACCAGGATGGATGTGTTCACCGCGATGGGGCCGGGTGTGGACTGGGCGATGGCGATCAAGTCCAGCATCTCCTGCTCCTGGATCCAGCGGTACTGCTCCACAAATTTTTTGCGCATCAGCGGCACGATGACATACCCGCCGCCAAAGGTGAAGGCGCTGATATAAAAGGTAGACAAAAAAAGCGACCAGTAGGTGAATGTCTTTGACCGATCCATGCAAGCATTCCTTTCGGGGGAGCATTAAGGTTGTGATGTCCCTTTTTTTCGACAGGGATGTTGTGATTCCTGCCGCCTGCGCATAATCTTACGGGCATGGGCGGAACATAGAACATCGACAGTATTTGGAGGTGCGATATGCAAAATTCATCTACTTACGACAGGCAGGCGCCTGCCGCACCCAAGGGCTTTCCGCCCCAGCATCAAAACGCCCAGCCTGGCAGCCAGAAAAGCATGAGTCCCAAGCCCATAGTAGATAACCCGCAGTACAAAGGCGCGGGCAAAATGGCGGGCCGTGCCGCCATCATCACCGGCGGCGACAGCGGTATCGGCCAGGCTGTGGCTTTGGCATACGCCAAGGAAGGCGCGGATGTGGCCGTACTGTACCTGAACGAAACCCAGGACGCCCAGGAGACGCAGAAGATGGTGGAGGGCCTTGGCCGCCACTGCCTGTTGGTGCCCTGCGATTTAAAGAGTGAGCAGGCCGCCATTGATTCGGTGAACAAGGTGATGAAGGCATTTAACCGCGTGGATGTGCTGGTGAACAATGCCGCGGTGCAATATCCCCAAAACAGCCTGGAGGATATCACCAGCGACCAGTTGGGCGTGACGTTCAACACCAACGTGATGAGCTACTTTTTCATGGCCAAGGCTTGTTTAAAGCACATGAAGGCAGGGGCGCAAATCATCAACACCACGTCCATCACCGCCTATGCCGGGGACAAGACGCTCATCGACTATTCCGCCACCAAGGGCGCCATCGTGTCCTTTACCATATCGTTGTCGCTGTCATTGGCCCAGCGGGGGATTCGCGTTAACGCCGTGGCACCGGGACCGGTGTGGACGCCGCTGATCCCCGCCAGCTTTTCGCCCCAGGATGTGGAACAGTTCGGCAAGGATACGCCCCTTGGGCGTGCCGCGCAGCCCTTTGAGCTGGCGCCGACCTATGTGTACCTGGCCTGCGACGACAGCGCGTATGTCACCGGGCAGATATTGCATGTCAATGGGGGGAAACTGTCGTCATGAAAATGGCAGAGCCATTTTCATGAGGTTTCGAAAAAGCGGGGAAACCCCGCTTTTTCGATTTGCGCCATTTTCTTGTGAAGCCGATGCATCGGCTTCGCCGCTGCGTCTTCACGGCCAGAAAATGGCGTAAGGAATGTTTGCTCCGCAAACGCCCCGCGCGCCTGGCAGAGCCAGGCGACACGATTACAAACGAGGGGTGAGTGAGCCGAGCGCCGCCTGTGGCGGATGAAGCGAGGCGAAAGAATCAAGCGAAACGAGCGGTGCAAGCGGCAGCGTAGCAGCGCGACGATTGAGCTTGCGGAACCGCGGCCCCCTCGTTGCTCCCCACGGGGGAACCAATGTCTTGCCTACTGAATGATAAAAGCGGGTTTTCGCGCCTGCGGGTGCAGCCAGGGCTTTCCGATCCTCCATCTGGTTCAATCGTAGCCGCAGTTCGCTGCTGCTTCTGCGGCTCGTTTCGCCAGCCTCCTCCGCCTCGCTTCATCCGCCTCAGGCGGCGCTTCGGTTTCGGAGCTCTGGACATTCGGATTCCGCTCGTGTGATGGAATTATTCCTGAGTATACATCATATTGGAAGTTTTCCTGGAGGCCTCCCCGCATAACGCACGCATCCTCTTCTTCGCCCCGTTGTGGGGCTTCTTTTTTTGTGATAGAATGCATATAACCTTCTGGAACGGACGGCGCGGACGACCGCCGTTTGTTCGTTTTGGGAGGGGTGCTTATGGACGGCTTGGAGCTGATGGCGACGGCGCTGGCCGTATCGCTGGATGCTTTGGCGGCGGCGGCGGCCATTGGCGCGCTGCTGGATAAGGTTAAGATCAGGCAGGCGCTGAAGGTGGGCGTGTGCTTCGGGCTGTTCCAGGCGGTGATGCCGGCCATCGGGCTTTTGACGGGACGGGGGCTGCGGTACTGCCTGTTGCTGCTGGACCATTGGGCGGCCTTCGGGCTATTGTGCATCACCGGTATGCGCATGATCTGGGAAGAGATGAAGAGCTGTCCAGAGGAGGAGTGCGTCGCCGACCCCGTTTCGTGGGGCAGGCTGCTTTTACTCGGTGCGGCCACCAGCATGGATGCGCTGGCGGTGGGCGTATCCCTGGCGGTGACAGGGGAATACGCTGTTCAGCATGGGCTGGTAATCGGCTTTACCACTTTTGCGCTGTGCACGCCTGGGGTAATGGTAGGCGCGAAGCTGAAGCGCTTTTTGCGCCGCAGGGCCGGGGTAGCCGGCGGAGTGATCCTGCTTTTTATCGGCATCAGGATCCTTTTGGAGCATTTATGGAAGGGGATATAGCGTGGAGGCGGACGTACTTCAAAAAGCGAGGGACATGCTTTCCGGCCTGACACCGCTGGCCTTTGACTGCGGCAAGCGCTGCGGCGCTATCTGCTGCCAGGGCGGGGAAGAGGACGGGATGCTGCTTTTCCCGGGGGAGGAGCGGTATTATGCAGGTTGTTCCTGGGCAAAAACCGTTCCGGACAGGCTCGGAAAGAGGCTTGTATGCGGCGGGGAATGCGATAGGGATAACCGTCCCCTTGCCTGCCGCATTTTTCCCCTGGTGATGGACGTATCCGGGCAGGAGGACAGCGGATTCAAGGCGAATATCCTCATGGATGTCCGCGCGTGGCCCGTATGCCCGCTGATGCAAAGCGGCAGGAAGGGCTTGAAAACAGAATTCGTGAACGCCGTGCGCGCGGCGGCGGAACTTTTATTAACCGAGGACAAGCACCTGGCGTTTTTGCTTTCGCTTTCCATGGAGCTTATGGAATACAAGAAGATGAAGCAATCATTCCTTGCCGGGAGGGATTCACATGTGGGTCAGGGATAGCGCCTGGGTGGAAAGCCACGGCACAGGCGAAGGCGGGCTCTTGCTGCAGGGCGACGCCGTGCAGCTTGCGCAAAGGCTGCTTGCGGAGTTCCCGGAGCAGGTGCAATGCCTGTACATCGACCCGCCCTTTTTTACGGGGGATGTGTTCCAGCACCGTATGCGCGTGGGGGACGAGGGCTGGCGCACAGGCCGCCATCAAATCGTGCTGCCCGCGTATTCCGACCGGTATCCAAGCAAAGAGGCCTACCTTTCTTTCATGCGGGAATTATTGACCCTTGCCCACGGCCTTTTGAAAAAGACGGGGGTTTTCTTTTTACACATCGATTACAGGATGCACGCGTACTTGAAGATACTGTGCGATGAAATCTTCGGCGAAAAGAACCTGGTGAACGAGATCGTATGGGTGTACCAAACAGGCGGCCGGGCGGTGAAGCATTTCAGCCGCAAGCATGACATCCTCCTATTCTATAAAAAGAGCGACGAGTACTTCTTTGATATCACGCAGACGCCCATCAGCCGGGCGGAGAACAGGGAAAACCACATGCGCCGCCAGGTGGACGAGCAGGGTCGAAGCTATCGTACCATCCGAGTCGGCGGCAAGCTATACACCTATTACGACGACGAGCCGGCCTACCCCAGCGATGTATGGAACGATGTCAGCCACCTTCAGCAGAAGGACCCGCAGAGGACGGGCTATGACACGCAAAAGCCGCTGCGGCTAATGGAAAGAATTCTGCTGACTACCACCAAAACAGGCGACCTGGCGGCTGACCTGTGCTGCGGTTCGGGTACGACGCTTAACGCGGCGGCAAAGCATGGCCGGCGGTTTCTCGGTGTGGATGCGGGGGCGGGAGCGGTGTCCGTCACCCGCAAGCGGCTGATAGGCCAGGACTTTTTGCTGGAATGGCCCTGTGCGCAAGTGTCGGCACAGCTTGATGCAGGCGTGCGGCCGGCCCTGGGCTTTCATGAGGTGGAGTTGTTAGGGTATATGCTGGAGCAGGATGCGGAGACGGCGCTGAAGAAGATACCGGCCGGGTTCCCCTTGGGTCCGCTGGACGCGGTGGACCAGTGGTCGGCTGGGTATGTGAAGGAGGGCGTGTTCGTATCTCATGCCCATGCCGCCAGGCTCAGGCATTGCCCGGAACTGAAAACCGTGCTGGAGGTGCCCATGCTGACGGGGCAACTGGCCATCGAAGTGGTGGATGTGCTGGGCAGGAAGAGCATTTGGAAATATGAATGAGGGCATGGGGCTCTATAGATAAGGATTACTTGTATGCAATTTGGCATGCCTACGCTGATTGAGCTAACAGACCTGGCGGAATGCGCGGCGTTGTGCCGGGAGCTGAAGCTGGACTTTATTGAGTTGAATATGAACCTCCCGCAGTACCAGGCGGACCGCATCGATGCGCGGGCCTGCCTGGATATTGCCGCAAGGTATGGCATCTATTACACCATTCATCTGGATGAAAACCTGAATCCCTGCGATTTCAACCCGCTGGTGAAGAAGGCGTATATGGAAACGGTGCTGAAAACCGTAGCGCTGGCCGGGGAGTTGAATGCTCCGGTTTTGAACATGCACCTGCACCACGGCGTTCACTTTAAAATGCCTTCGGAGAACGTGTACCTGTACAATGTATATCTGGACGAGTATGTGCAAAGCCTTGCGGCCTTCCGGGACGCGTGCGAAAAGGCAATCGCCGGTTCGGGCATTACCATCTGCGTGGAAAACACGGACGGGCATCATCACCCGTTCGCGCAAAAGGCCCTGGAGCTTTTGCTTCAAAGCGATGCTTTCGCGCTGACATTCGATATTGGGCACAACCATGTCATCGGCGGCGGCGATGAAGATATCATACTGCAGTACGAGAGCAGGCTTCGTCACATGCATATCCATGACGCGGCGGGGGGACGGTGCCACCTGGCGCTGGGCGATGGAGAGATCGATCTTGAAAGGTACTTCCGGCTGGCGAAAAGGCTGAACGCGCGGGCTGTGCTGGAAACTAAAACAGTGGAGGGCATAAGGCGGTCCGCAGCGTACGCGCAAGGATACAGGGAATGAATTTGTATTAAGGCACGGGTTTACAAACAGAAACGGCGGATGCGCACACACGCGTATCCGCCGTAATTATTTTTGAATATGCCTTGATACGACTTAAAAATGAAGTTTTTTGCCAGTGATCATTTACTTTCGTTAGGAAATTATGTAAAATGCGTTAGGAGAGTGATGATCATGGACGCAATGGATAACGCCATATTACAGGCGCTTAAGGAAAACGCAAGAGCTTCCGCTTCCGCCATTGGCAAGCGGGTGAACCTTTCCGTGCCAACGGTGCTGGAGCGGCTTAGGAAGCTTACTGATTCAGGCATGATTGAGGGGTACACGGCAAGGATCAGCCGGGCGAAGATGGGGCTCTCCTTGCTGGCCTTTGTGTCTGTGCGGGTGGACGGGACCGCGAACATACAGGGCTTTAGGGACACGGTGATCAAGTTCTCCTGCGTGCTGGAATGCCATCACATGGCGGGCGAATACGATTATCTGCTTAAGGTGGCGGTCAAGGATACCGCCGCGCTGGAGCACTTTTTGACCGGTCAATTGAAAACCACGCAGGGCGTGGCGGGCACAAATACACAAATCGTGCTGGCCACCATGAAGGAAGAGGTCAATGCGTAAAGGGTATGTGGGAATGGTTTTCAGGGGCCTGCGCTTCGGTATGCTTTTGCACCTGGCCGTAGGCCCTATTTGCCTGCTGGTGCTGAACACTTCCGCCGGGGTGGGATTTGTGCAAACACTTCCGCTGGTGGCGGCCGTGACGCTGGCGGATGCTTTGTATGTGACTTTGTCCTGCCTGGGGGTGGCGGCCATCGTGTCAAGACCCCAGGTGAAGGCTGTCATCCGTGCCGTAGGCTGCGCGGTGCTGGTATTATTCGGGGCGGATACGCTGCTGAATGTGTTCGGTGTGCCACTTATACCGGGCGTTCGGCTGTTTTCCGATATCTCCGGCGGGAGCCTGTTTGTAAAAGGGCTGCTTTTGACGCTGTCGAACCCCCTGACCATATTGTTCTGGAGCGGAATGCTCACGGCCAAGGTGATGGAGAACATGTGGGGCAAAGGGGAACTGGCGTCCTTTGCGGCGGGGTGCGTGCTGGCCACGGTGGTGTTTTTGACTGCGGTGGCTGCTGCCGGGGGAATGCTGGGCGGGGTGATGCCCAAAATAGTGATTACGGTGCTGAATGCCGCGGTGGGGGCCGTATTGATCTATTTCGGGGTGCGGCTATTGGTCTTGAAGAAATAAATCCCATATTATGACGGCAATTCAATGCCGTGGAAAAGGCCAGTTGAAGCAACTGGCCTTTTCCGACGAATGCCTGTGTAATATAGGCAATGGCGGCCTATCTCTAAAAGCAGGCTCAGGATTCCGCCGCCTGTACTTCCTTGGCAGGGGCCGGCTTGCGGACATAGATCAGGAAGAACAGAACGATGACCGCATACTTGGCGATGTCGGTGACAAGGTTTGCAGTGGGGGTACCTTCAAAAAAGGAACCCATGGCAGACAGGGCGTTGACCATGGCGTGGAAGATGATGCAGGGCACGGCACTCTGGGAACGGATATACAATACCGCCGTTACAAGGGACAGGCCGATGACCTGTACGAAAAAGGGCAGGAACGATGTTTGGTACTGGCTGACACCCTGTATAAAAAACAGCGGGATGTGCCAGCATGCCCAAATGACGCCAACCACAAGCGCGACAAGCACGGTGTTCTTCTCCTGGTAGCGGTGCACGAGAACGCCGCGCCAGCCAATCTCCTCCAGGCCGCCGCCGATAATCATCTGCAGAAACATCGGGAAAATCATATACCAGGGTTGAAGGGATTTTGGCTGCAGGCTTTCCCTGAAAAACAACTGCAGAACTCCGATACCCGCAAACTTCATGGCCAGAGCGACAACCACGGGAAGAACATACCACAGCAGCGCTGTTTTGAAGTTGAAATACCGCCTGTAATATGCCTTGCGCTCATCTTTGGCGGCGCGCAGGGGCAGCAGCAGCGCGACGATGGTGGGGCTCAAGCCGCCCAGCAGGTAAAGCAAAAACAAACCGGCGCCTGAGTCGGGCGACTTGTTCATGAGGATCAACGATCCCCAGGTGATCAGCGAAAAAAGATACGTGGAAGCCACAAAGAGAAGGGGTTCACGCTTGCTTCTTTTGTTCACAGCTTTATCCTCCATCGTTTGGCACCGCAATATTTGTATAGCGCGGCTTTCTGCAAAGAGCAGAGCCAGTATAGCAGGACCTTCGCATGCCCGCAAGGCTACGGGTTGTCATTCGTTGTGCCCGCGTGTCCTATTCCTCGGCGAACCGGTAGCCGACGCCGATTTCGGTGAGTATGAAGCGCGGGTGAAGCGTATCCTTTTCGATTTTGCGGCGCAGGTTTGCCATGAAAACGCGGACGGCCTTGGGATCGCCTGTTTCACCGTAGCCCCAGATTTCCTTGATGATATAGTTGTGGGTGAGCACTTTGCCCTTGTTGGCAATCAGTAATTGCAAAAGCCGGTATTCCATGGGCGTTAAATGGACCTCCTTGTCATCCAAGGTGACGCGGTGCTTTTCTTGGTCCATCATGAGGCCCGCGCAATGAAACACGGCGCCTTGGGCGGGCTGCAGGGTCTTCCTGCGCACCACGCGGATGCGGGCCAGAAGCTCGCCCATGTGAAAAGGCTTAACGATGTAGTCATCCGCGCCGCTGTCCAGGGCGTCGATCTTCTCCTGCTCCTGGCCCCTGGCGGAGACCACCAGGATGGGCACCTGGGAAAAGGAGCGGATGGTTTTGATGACCTCCAGCCCATCCATGTCCGGCAGGCCAAGGTCCAGGAGGATCAGGCCGGGGTTGTTGGCGTAGCACAGCGCCAGGCCTTCCTGGGCGGTGGAGGCGATGACCGTTGGATACTGCTCCTTTTTCAGGGACAGGGCCATAAAGCCGGCAATATAGCGGTCGTCCTCAATGATGAGGATGGTAAAGTCCTGATCCATGGCGAACCCTTTCTTTTCTTGGCGGTGTGACTTTCATGAACAAATGGTGCTGGAACACGGTCATGCTTTTTCCCTGGGCAGGGTAAAGCGGAACCTGGAGCCGCCTTCCGGCCTGTTTTCGGCCTGAATCGTCCCGCCGTGGGCGTCGACCACGGCCTGGCAGATGGTCAGGCCTATCCCCAAGCCGCGTTGGCCGTCCTGTACCTTTAAGGTCTTTTGCACAAAACCCTCGAACAGCGTGTCCAGTATGCCGGGATCGATGCCGGGGCCGTCGTCACACACCTCAAAGGCCACTTCTTTCTCTGCCGGGGTGACGGTGAGCTCGATGAGGCTGCCGGGGGGCGTATGCCGTACGGCGTTGTCCAGCAGGTTGATGATAACCTGGGCGATGAGCTTGATATCCATAGGCGCGGTGACCACTTCCTCCGGCAGCTTCACATTCAAACGCCGGTCCTGCAAAAGCGGCGTGATGTGCTTGACAGCTTCATTCACCGCGTCGTCCACCACCTCATCCACCGTGCGCAGGAAAAGGCGGCTTTCCTGGATACGCGTCATGCCCAGTATGTTTTCCACAAGGTCGGTCAGCCATATGACTTCCTCATTAATATCCTTGGCCAGCTTTACCTTTTCCGGGTCGGTCAGCGATTGCATGCTGCCGCTTAAAAGCCCGCTGGCTCCCGCCAGCACGGTGAGCGGGCTGCGAAGGTCGTGGGCCACAGCTCGCAAAAGCGTGCTGCGCATGCGCTCCCTTTCCATGGCCATGCGAATCTTTTCCTGCTCAGCGTAAGAAGCATCCCTGTCCAGGGCAATGGCCATCTGGGCAGCCACGGCCTTTAAAAGCAGCTCCTGCTGAAAGGTGAGGGGATGCGGACTATGGGCGTTAATGCTGCCCAGTTTTTTTTGCGCGCCTGTAATGGGCACCGCGTAGAACGTGCCTGCCGGGGTGGCCGCCTGGGGATAGTTGGTGCCGGAAGAAAGGCTGACGGCGCATGTAAGGCCGGCATGCTCCTTCAGGTAGCCAATCCCCTTCATCGCGACGGCCGTTTCGCCTGTGACCTGCAAAAAGCCCTCTGTTATCTTCTGCAAAAACTGGGCTGTTCGGGCATTGTTCTCGGAGATTTCCCGCTGCCGGTTCAGTCTGGAGGTAATGGTGCCGCATACGATGGAAGCGATGAAAAAAACAATCAACAGCATGACATCGCTGGAACTGGAGATAAAGAAGGTATGTACCGGCTGCGTAAAAAGGAAGTTAAATAAAAACACATGGACAAGGGAAGCCGCAAGGCCGTACAGGTAGCCCGGCGTGGCTACTGTGATAAGCAGCGTACCCAGCAGGTAGATGGGTACAATGCTTTCCTTATCCAGCCCCGCCTGGGAGGCTAGCAGCGAAACGCAAAGCACGGCCAGCGAAAGGGAGGCACTTTTCAATGTGTTTCTGATCCAGGGAGGGACGCGGCTGGAATTGGGCATCAAAGGACCTCCTTTTCCAATGAATATACCACAAATAGGTAGCGTTGTTAAGTGGCGAGGCATGGCATGCAAGGAAAGCGGCACGGCGCAGTGGACCTGATTGTCGAAAAACCTGTTCTTTTCATTTTTACGGACTGTGATATAATATGCTGGTAATTCAATCATCGTGAAAACGGAGGCATCCCATATGCGGATTATGGTGGTTGGCGATGGCAAGGTGGGCCACACCCTGGCGGAGAATCTGGCCAGGGAGGGGCATGATGTGACCATTGTCGACCGCAGTGACAATGCATTGCAAAAGAGTATGGATACGCTGGATGTTTTATGCGTGAAAGGCAACGGGGCCAATATCCGCACTCTGATGGAAGCGGATGTCGACAAGGCGGATATGGTGATTGCAGCCACCGCGACAGACGAGATCAATATGCTCTGCTGCCTGTCGGCCAAGCAGCTCGGCGCCAAATATGCCATCGCACGGATACGGGATCCGGAGTACAATGAAAGCTTATTGCTGTTTCAGAAGGTGCTGGGCATTGATATGGCCATCAATCCTGAGCGGGCCACGGCATTGGAAATCAGCCGCCTTTTGCGCTACCCCTTCGCGGACAATATTGAGAGTTTTGCCAGGGGCCGGGTGGAGATGGTGGAATTCCGGGCCCAGGAGAAGGATGCAGTCGTCGGCTGCCCCATCCGCGATCTTGGGAAAAAGCTTCGCAATCTGCCCCAGGTGCTTTATTGCGCGGTGGAGCGGGACGGCGATGTCATCATACCTAACGGCGACTTTGTGATCCGGCCAGGCGATGAGGTCTATGTGGCCTCCGACATGGTCACCATCACGGCCTTTTTCAAATATTTGGGCAAAAACACATTATCCGTGCGCAATGTAATGCTTTTGGGCGGCGGGCGAATCAGCTACTACTTGGCCAAGATGATCGTGCCGATGGGCATCAAGGTGACGATTATCGAAATCAAGCCGGAAAAGGCGCGCCAGTTGAGCGAGCAATTGCCCGAGGTGAATATTGTCTGCGGCGACGGCACCGACCAGGAGCTGCTTACGCAGGAAGGCCTTTTCACCATGGATGCCTTTGTGGCCCTTTGCGACAGGGATGAGGAAAACCTGATGGCCGGGCTGTATGCTGTGACCCATGGGGTCGGCAAGGTCATCGTTAAAAACAACCGGGTGAATTACACAGATATCATCAAGACCATGGGCTTGGGTTCCATCATCAGCCCCAAACTGATCACCTGCGACACCATTTTGCGCTATGTACGGGCCAGGGCCAGCGGCCAGGGGACCGCGGTAGAAAAGATATACCGCATCATGGAGGGCAAGGCCGAGGCGCTGGAGTTTATTGCCGAGGCCGGCGCGCCGTATGTGGGCGTGCCCATCAAAAAGCTGGTGATACGCGAAAACGCACTGGTGGCTGTTTTGTTCAGGCAAGGAAAAGTCATCATACCCTTTGGCAATGACCGTATCGAAGCCGGGGACAGTGTGGTTGTTGTGACAAAAGGAAACGGTATAGGCAGTCTCGGTGAGGTTTTATCCGTCCGGGAGGAAGGGGTATGAACAAGCGTCTTCTATTGAACGTGCTTGGCAAGATACTTGTTATTGAAGCCGGTGCCATGGCACTTTGTCTTGCAGTATCCCTGTACTACAGGGATGGGGATACGTGGGCTCTTGTGAACTCCATCCTCCTGCTTCTTGTTGCGGGGCTGCCCATGTGGCTTTTATCTAGGCCCAGGGATATGAACATGCGCGCGAGGGAGGGTGTTGTGGCCGTGGCGGGCTCCTGGGTGCTCATCAGCCTTTTCGGCAGCCTCCCCTTCGTGTTTTCCGGCCTGATCCCCGATTTGCCCTCAGCCATCTTTGAATGCGCCAGCGGTTTCACTACCACCGGCGCAACGGTGCTGATCGATTTCCCAGACAAAGACTTCCGGGGCGTATTCTTCTGGCGCAGCTTCACCCACTGGATAGGTGGCATGGGCATACTGGTGCTGACACTGGCCATACTGCCCACCATGTCGGGCCGCACCTCCCACCTGGTTCAGGCTGAAAGCCCCGGGCCTAGCTTATCCAAGCTTGTACCGAAAATGGGCGATACGGCCAAGATATTGTACTTGATTTATACGGTGCTCACCGCGGTCCTTGTACTGCTGCTGGTGCTCTCTGGCATGGGTTTGTACGACGCGGCGATTCACGCCTTCGGCACGGCAGGCACGGGTGGTTTCAGCAACTATGGGACCAGTGTAGGGCACTTCAAAAGCCCGCTGATTGACGGCATCATAACCGTGTTTATGCTGGTATTCGGCGCGAACTTCGCGGTGTATTACAAGGTGGTCAGAGGCTCCTGGCGGGAGGTGCTGCACAGTGAAGAACTGCGTATCTACTTGTTCATCGCGGGGGTATCCACGCTGCTGATTGCCATCAACATACTGCCCCGGTACGGCAATTTCTTTCAGGCGCTCAGGTACGGTAGCTTTCAAGCATCCAGCATCATGACGACCACTGGATATGCCACCACGGATTTTAACCTTTGGCCCCAACTGAGCCGGATGATCCTTGTGCTGTTGATGTTTATCGGTGCCTGCGCCGGGTCCACCGCCGGCGGATTGAAGGTGGTCCGCGCCATACTGCTTGGAAAAATGAGCCTGCGCCAGATCAGGCAGACCTTCAAGCCACGCAAGGTGGAGGTTGTGCGCATTGAAGGCAAAGCGGTGGAGGAGGATATGCTCGGCCAGGTAGCCGTATTCTTCTTCGCATACATTCTGCTTCTTCTTTTTGGTACGCTTTTGATATCTCTGGATAACCTGTATGATATAGAAACGAACTTTACCGCTACCCTCACCTGCATCTCCAACGTGGGTCCGGGCCTTGGCGCGGTGGGCCCTATGGGCAATTTCGCCGGGTACAGCGGGTTTTCCAAGATTGTGCTGTCGGTAATCATGCTGGCTGGGCGATTGGAGCTTTTTCCGATCTTTGTTCTGTTCTACCCGGCGGTTTGGAAAAAGCAATAGTTGTCATAAAAAAGTGCGGGGAGCTCCTTTGCAAAGGAAGCCCCCGCATTTTATCTGCGTATGGACGCAGGTCACGTCTTGTTCAACAGCTTGACTACGTCTTTTTTGCTGCCGGCGATGATGAGATGATCGCCTTCGGTAAACACATAGCCCGCTTCAGGCGTTTGGGATATGCCGTTGCGGCCCTTGATGGCGATGATGCCTACCCTGTACTCGGTACGCACGGCCATTTCGCGGATACTCTTCCCGATCCAGCCACGAAGCGGCGGCATTTCCGCAATGCAGTAATCCTCGGCCCATTCGATATAGTCAAAAGCATGGCCTGCGCTGTGGCGTATGGCGGTACGTGTGGCCACCTCTTTTTCCGGGTAGATCACTTCATCCGCACCGTTGCGCAAAAGAAACTTGGCATGTATATCCCGGTCGGCCTTGGCGATCACCCGGGCAGCGCCCATTTCCTTCAAAAGGGATGTAATCTCCAGCGAAGACTGGAAATGGCTGCCGATGCATACAAAGCAAATATCAAAATTGCGCACGCCCAGCGTCTCCAGCACCCGCTGATCAGTACAGTCGCCGATCTGGGCGGAGGTGACCATGGGGGCCAGTGCATTCACGCGTTCTTCGTCTGAGTCTACCACCATGACTTCGTCCCGGAGCTCGGCAAATTTTAAAGCCAAATGCCGGCCAAACCGCCCCAGGCCAATCACCAGAATGGATTTCATAATTCCTACTCCTTATCCTACGATCAGTTTGTCGATGGGCTTCTTGGTATTCAGGCCAATCTGCTGGTGGGTGACGGCCATCAGCACCGATATGGCGCCGACGCGGCCCAGGTACACCAGCAGGGATATGATTATCTTGGCGGCAGTGTTCAGCGTCGGGGTGATACCGGTGGTCAGGCCAACGGTGCTCAGTGCTGAAACCACCTCAAAGGCCACATCCTCCATCACAAAGGGCTGCATGGCCACCATGGCCATGACCGCTATCAGCGCAGTCAGGATGTATATGGTGGCGATGGTGAAGGCCTTGCGGGCGATGCCCGTATCCAGCCGCCTGTCCATATAGTTGACATCCTCCTGGCCCTTGACGAAGGAGAAGGAGGCCAGGAGCAGCACCAGCACCGTGGTGGTCTTCATGCCGCCGGCGGTGGAGCCGGGGCTGCCGCCGATGGCCATCAAAAGGATGATCAGCAGTTTCCCGCCGCCGGTGAGGCCGTTCATGCTAACGGTGTTGAAGCCTGCGGTACGCGGTGTGACAGACTGGAAAAAGCTGGCCAGTATTCTTGTGCCAAGGGGCAGGCCCTTTAAAGAGTTGTCCCGTTCCAGGAAAAAGAACAGCGCTGCGCCGCCTACGATCAGTATTGTGGTAAAGATAAGCACCGCTCTGGCGTGCAGGCTCATGCGGGAAAAGCGGAAGCGCTTGGTGTACAAATCTTCCCACACCACAAAGCCCAGGCCGCCGATTACGATCAAAGCCATGATGACCACGTTCACCAGTACGTCGCCCTGGTAGTGCACCAGGGAGGAAAAGGGGCCGAAGCGGCCCATGATGTCAAAGCCCGCGTTGCAGAAGGCGGATATGGAATGCCAGATGCCGTAATAAATGCCCGTCGTCCAGCCCATTTCGGGTATGAAGCGAATGGCCAGCAGAATCGCCCCGGCAGTCTCCAATATGGCGGTACCGATGAGCACGTGCTTTAAAATGCGCACGATGCCGCCCACCTGCAAAGTGCCGATGGACTCTTTCATGATGCCCCGCTCCATCAGGCCGATGCGGCGGCCTATAAACATGGAAAACATGGTGGCCACCGTCATAAAGCCCAGGCCGCCCACCTGAATTAGGAGAATGATGACCGTTTGGCCAAACAGCGTGAACTGGGTGTAGGTGTCGTAGACGATCAGCCCAGTGACGCACGTGGCGGAGGAGGCGGTGAAGATGGCATTGATCCACGGGATGGGCACACGGTCGCGGGAGGCGATGGGCAGGCGCAAAAGCGTCGCACCCAGCAGTATCACCAGCAGAAAGCCAAGTGCCAGCACCTGGCCTTCATTGATTTTCCGCCTGTCAAGCATGCGGATGGACATGATTCAACAACTCCATAATCTCAGTATTCCCCGGGTTGGGAAGAATGTAATCGATGCCTGCGTCCCGGAACACCGGCAAATACACCGTGTCGGTAAGCCTGGCGGCAGTCTTGATGCCGTCATATTGCTTTTTGGCAGCCACGCACAAAATCAGGTTGTCCACATCGCTTTTGGACAGCGCCAGCAAAAGCTGATAATGTCCTTCCCGGGGCAACTCTGGCGTATCTATTTCATCATAGCAATATTTTGACTTTTTGAGCCACTCCCTGGCAGAGAAAATATCTTCCTTCGGCCCGAAAAGCAGTGTTTCGGATTTCATGGGAGGGATGCTTTCCTCTGTCGGGCTGACCTGCTTTATGTCAAGGCCTGCTATGCCAATATATCCGAAGATCAGCGCGCCTGCAAAGAGCAGGATCACTACCCATGCCGGCATGGTTTTCACCTCCGGCAACCAGTATAACGGGACCGGTATAAATGCGGGATTTAAACTGAACGCATCCGTATAAAGATTATATAAAGATTCGCCTGAAAATCATTTTGTGAAAATGAAGATATATTTTCACATTTCTTTTGTTCAGTCGAAGGAGATTTCACCGGCCGGTAGAACCCTGGCAAACTGAGTAGCCCATATGCTGTTGTGATGGGCGATGATATCGCCGGCAGATAGGATATCGGAATCCAGTGTGCTGTGGCCGCCGCCGGCCACAAGGTTGGTATAGCCAAGGGTCAGCGCCCTGCGCAAGGTGGTATCCACACAGAATTCCGTCTGCATCCCGGTAAAAACCAGGGTATCCACGTTCAGACTTTGCAAGGTTTCATGAAGGGGCGTATTCCAAAACGCGTCGGCGTGTGTTTTCTCAATCATGATGTCGCCGCCTTGCGGCGCAATGGCGGGGTGAGGCAGCCAGTAGGGCGAATCCTTGGCCATCGGCGGGAAGTTCTCATACAAATGCTGGATGTAGATCACCGGTGTGCCGGTTGCCCTGGCCTTTGCAATCAGGCTCCTGAGGGTTTCGAGGAATTCATCCTCACGGTATACGGCCTTCCCGTCGTAATGTTTGCGCAGGAAAACGCCGTGCTGCACATCGATAATTAACAGTGCGGTTTTAGCCATATACTCCCCTCCAGGCTCTTTAGGCAGGGCATTGCGGGATGACAAGCAAACAGTATAATCCTGTCAGCGAAAAAGTCAACAGGTATTGTTTGAAAAATACATATTTCGAGGGTGAAAGCGCGTAAACCGGAGGTTTGGTGCTGCCGCCTATTTCATTTGTTCTGCTAATCATGGGAGGTGTGTGCGATTTTACACCGCATCCCTTGCGCCTGCCCCCTTGGTATGTCATAATGGAAACAAACGTTTGCTTGCGGGGGGACGCATGGTAGGGCAAAAACGCGTGCCGGTCAGGGAGCTGGTGGAATTCTCCATCCATGGGGAGGATATACTTCCCGCCGCCGGCAAGCAGGATATGCAGGCGGGCATGAAGGGGCATAAGGCCCGGCAGGGAATGCTGGGGGAGGGATGGCAGGCGGAGGCGCCGCTGAGCCTTGCCATATCGGCGGAGGGGATCGATTTTCTCATTTCCGGCCGGATGGACGCGTATTATGAAGCCGGCATTCCCGTCATCGAAGAATTGAAGCTGTCCTCGGGCCCTCAGCCGCCGGACAATGCGTGGCCGGCCCACCGTGCCCAGGCCGTGGTATACGGCCACATGGTCTGCTTGGAAAAGGGCAAGCAGGCCGTGCGCATCCGCGTTGTGTATGTGACCGAGCTTGGGGCGCAAAGGGCGGCCTTTGAGGAGGAGCTTGATGCCGCTGCGCTGGCCATGGAGTTTACGGCGCTGCTGGACGCCTACGCCAAATGGGAGGCCATACAGCGAAAGCACAGGGCAACAAGGGACGAAAGCCTTCACGCGCTGCCCTTTCCTTTTGATACGTACCGGCCAGGGCAGCGGGAGATGGCGGTGCAGGTTTTTACAGCCATCAAGCAAAAGCGGCGTCTGTTTGCCAGCATGCCCACCGGCACAGGTAAATCCGCCGCGGTGCTCTACCCGGCGTTAAAGGCGCTGGGTCAAGGGCTGACGGGGCAGCTTTTTTACCTCACCGCTCGCACCACCGCGCGCCAGGCGGCCTTGCAGGCCCTGGACCTGATGCGCAAAAAGGGCATGCATGTGCGCAGCCTGACCTTAAACGCCAAGGAAAAGCAGTGTCCGGGGTTCACCCGCTGCCATCCAGACTTTTGCCAGCGGGCCAAAGGGCACTTTCTGCGGCTTCCTGACGCGCTTGCGGAGATTATGGAAGTGACCGACTGGAACGGACAGGCTGTCCTGGATATGGCAAACAAGCACCAATTGTGCCCCTTTGAGTTTGCGCTGTCGCTGACAGAAATCGCAGATGTGGTGATCTGCGACTATAACTACGCCTTTGATCCGGCGGCCAGAATCAAGCGTATCTTTGAATGGCGGACGGATTTGACATTGCTTGCGGATGAAAGCCACAACCTGTCCTCCCGTGTACGGGAGATGCTCTCCGGCCTTGCGGATGGGCCGCAATTGAAGGCATACCGCACGCTGCTGGCCAAATCAATAGGGCGCCGGGGGCCGCTGTACAAGGCGCTGACTGAGGCGATCAGGCAGCTTCAATCCATCCCCTTTGAGGGGGATGCGGAGGAAATGGAGATTGATGCCCTGCCGGAAGGGCTTGTCCCGGCCATGCAAACTTTATTGGAGCAGGTGATGGAAGCCTTCTCAGCCCCACCGCCTGGGGAGGCAGGGCAGGGCCTGGGGGACATGTATCAGATGGCCATCGGCTTTTACGCCGCCCAGGATCGGGGACTATCAAACTACGCGTTGCTGTGCCGGCGCAAGGGAAAAGACCGGGCTGTGCGGCTTTTGTGCCTTTCCGTGGCGGAGCATCTGATGGAGGTTACCAAGCGGCTGTCGGGCGTCGTTTACTTTTCCGCCACGCTCTCGCCCCTATCCGCCATGCAAAAGCTATTGGGCGGCGGGGAAGAGGACGCCTGCTTCGCCCTGCCCTCGCCCTTCCCGCCGGAAAATTTGCTTGTCATCCGCCACCGGGCGGACACCCGATACGCCATCCGGCGGGAGACGGCCGCCCATGTGGCGGCGGCCATACTGCGCGCCTATTCCTTAAGGCCCGGCAAGTACATCGCCTTTTTCCCCAGCTACGCCTATTTAAAGCTGGTGGGGGCGGAGCTTCTTACCGCCCAGCCCGCACTGCCCCTGCTTATACAGGAAAACGGAATGGAGGAGGCCGCCAGGGAATCCTTCCTGAATAGGTTTACATTGGACGGCCAGCCCTTGTTGGGCCTTTGCGTGCTGGGGGGCGTGTTTGCCGAGGGCATCGACCTGCCGGGCGAGCGGCTGCTGGGCGTGATGGTGGTGGGCGTGGGCCTGCCCATGGTCTGCCCGGAGCAGGAGGCGCTGCGCCGCCATTACGAAAAAACCCTGGGCGACGGCTTCGCCTATGCGTACCGCTACCCAGGCATGCACAAGGTGCTGCAAGCCGCCGGCCGGGTCATCCGCTCCGAAACCGACCGGGGCGTGGTGCTATTGATTGATCAAAGGTATTACCAGCAGGATTATCTTTCGCTGTGCCCACCCCATTGGCACTTTGAGGGGGATACGCCGGAAACGTTCTGGCTCAGGGGCTCTGCCCCTGAGAACCCCGCCAAAGAGATATAATCTCTTTGGAATCTCAATTTATATCAATAAAGCAATAGGCTGGACCTGGATATGCCATCACTGAGCACTGAGATATAGGGACCAACTCTCTTCCATTTAAGAATGATAGAATTGACCCAAATTAGAGATGCAGCATTACGCGGCGCAGGTGGATTGGTGGGCTTCGCCTAATATACTATCATCAGGAAATACGGCCAAATGGAGGAATCCCCATGAAAAGAATGAAGCTGGCGGCGGCGGTCTGCCTTTTCCTCTGCCTTCTTTTGGGTGCCATGGGCTCGCTGGCTGAATCGGACTTTGACAGGCTGTATCATATGCTGATCCAGTCTGGTATGACGGACGCCGTCCTTCCAACCCTTGCGCAAATGGCGGAGGGCGGTTATGTGCCGGCCCAGAACCTGCTGGGAGAATTTTATGCAAGCGGCTCCGGTGTAAAAAATGAGGGGGCGGCATTCAAGTGGTACTCCCTGGCGGCGGAGCAGGGCAGCGCCGAAGGGCAGTATCAAGTCGCGCTCCTGTACCAGGGTGGGCGGGGTGTAAAGCAGGACGATGCACAAGCCTGCAAGTGGTTTGTGCTGGCAGCGGAACAGGGGCACATAGGGGCGCAGAAATTTGCCGCCTACTGCAACCAAGCGGGGGTAGGTACTGCGCAAAGCTATGAAAAGGCGCTGGAGTGGTTCAAGCTCGCCGCCGCGCAGAAAAGCGCATACGCCCAAAACGCGCTTGGTTCCTGCTACTTTTATGGGATGGGCGTCACGGTGGATTACGGGGAAGCGTTCAAATGGTACTTTCTGGCGGCAAAGCAAGGCTACATCAGCGCTCAGTCCAATCTGGGCTATTGCTATTATTACGGTTATGGCGTGAAGAAAAACGAATCGGAAGCATTGAAGTGGTATACGGTGGCGGCGGAGCAGGGTTTTGCCGATGCGATGATCTGGGTCGGGTACATTTATCAGGTGGGCGCCGGCGTGGAGATTGATTATGCAAAGGCCGTGGAGTGGTACACAAAGGCCGCTGAGCAGGGCGCCCCGCAGGGATATTACAATATAGGTTTTTGCTACAAGGAAGGCCAGGGATTTGAAAAGAACGCGTACATGGCCTTTGAATGGTTTGAACGCTCCGCCCAGGGCGGATTTTCCCGCGGGCAGTATGAGCTGGGGCTGTGCTATTTGAACGGCCAGGGGGTTTTGATGGATGCCGCGAAGGCCGCTGAACTGTTTCAAAAGGCCGCGGAACAGGGCGATGCCGATGCGCAGTATGAGCTTGGCATGTGCTATTATCTTGGAAACGGCGTGGAAAAGGACATGGCCATTGCCTCCGATTGGCTGGAAAGCGCCGCGGCCCAGGGACATGAGAAAGCAATAAAGATGCTGGAGGATTTGGCGGATTGACGCAGGCGGCCGGCTTCCACAATGCACTTGCGCCATAAGGGCCGTGGTATCAGGGGTTTTGCAGTGTGCACCGGCAGATGAATCTGGAGGGCCAGAATTCGTACAGGCCCACGCTTTCCACGAATGCGTGAAAGCCCTCAAACCGCTCCGCCACCACGGGCAGGGCCTTTAAAATCACATCCCTGTCATCCATCATCAGGGTGGTGTGGGCCGTCCACTCGTGATCCCGTATCCTGTCCTGTTCAAAGGGCTGCTGCAGATCGAGCAGTTCTCGGTTCACATCCGGGCCGAAGAACAATACATCCAGGCCAAACAGGCCGATATGGCTGTAGGTAAGGGGGAAGCGCGGGAACTGCTTGCAGACTTCTTCCACCCGCTGCTGAATTTCGGCTTCCTTTTCCAAATCAAAAGCGCCCAGGGTGATATGGTAAGGCACCTTGGGCGGCTTTTTCTCCTCGATGCCCAGGGAATGCAAATAAAGGCTGATATCCCGCATCCTGTCGCACGTTTCCTTGTCCAGTTGGGCCATGACATATAAAAGCCTATCCTGCAATTGCATCACCTTATTTTCCGCAAGGCCGCCTTTACGCAGACTTGCCGTATATTCGTCCTATTTTGTTTTGGCGGTTTGCTTCCATTTTCCTTCCTGAGATTCACGGGAAGGTTCGCGGTTGGACAGGAAGCATTCCTGTATAGTATAATGGATGGCATCACCGGTATGTTATCACCCGCCTGATGGTTTATTTTATTGCGGCGATTATTGATGAAAAAGTGCGCCGTCCTGTAGGAGGGGACCCGATGAGGAGCCGGACCGCTTTATTTGCTATTGCATTGATCATTGGCATGCTTTCGTTTGCTTTCGTATGGGGCGCGCTGGCCGAGGCAATGCCGCAGGATTTGAGCCTTGCCGAGGTTTTCACAACGGGCGGCCCCTATTATTATACAGGCGCCGAAACAGCGCCTGCGGTAACACTGCGCTTGGGCGAAGATATTCTAGATCCCATGGGGTATACGGTATTCTATTCATCCAATGTCGAGCCGGGCTGGGCGAAGGTTGTTATCACCGGCAGCGGCCTGGAGGTTTTGAACGCGGGAGGACAGCCTGTGCAGTATTTCGGCAGGGCGGAAGCGCAGTTTGAAATCCGCAAGGCCCCGCTCACCGTGCGCTTCCCGCCCTCCGCGCCTGAATATGTGTACAACGGCAGCGTGCAGGTAATTGATTGCACTGTAACCGGCGAAATATTGCCCGGCCATGCCGGGGCATATGTCGCCTATTCCGGCGCGAATGTCCGGCCCGTGAGGTCCGGCAGCTACCGGGCAACCGCCGGCATCGCCAATACAAACAGGTATGAGCTTTCGGGGGACATCACCTTTGACTTTTCCATTGCCCAAAGGCCCGTTACCGTTGCGCTTGCAGGCGGCTCCGATGTGGAGTTCGTGTACGACGGCGCGGAGAAGCCCATCGAATGGACTGTTTCCGGGGAGCTTGCGCCCGGTGACGCCGGCGTGCAGATAGCTTATGACGGGCTGCCCGAACCGCCCAAATACGCGGGCCACTATACGGCGGGCGTGTTTTTGAACAATTCCGATTACCGCTTGACGGGCGAGGCTTCCGCGGCGGTTCATATCAAGCCCAGGCCGCTGCGTGTAGTGTTTTCGGACAAAAGAGAATTCATATGGAGCGGGCGGGTGCAGCGGCCTTCCTATAAGATCACCGGGCAGGTACAGGGCGAAAACCCTGTGGCCGAGGTCCTCATCACAGGCGCGAACGCGGAGCCCATAAACGCCGGTCGATATTACATGACTGTAAGGCTATCGGACGCGGCGGTGAACGCGAACTACACCATCGAAGGGGAAGACACCGTACGCTTTGATATCCTGCCTTCGCCCCCAGGCGGGGAAAAGCCGGTGGGGGCTTTGGAAGCGATCCCCGAGGAGACGGAGGCCCCCAAAGAAGAGAAGGATACGAAGGACCCCGGCCTATCCAGCGTTGTGGTAACCGCCCTGGACGGTGAAGTACCGGGCTTGAAAATTACCGCCAAGGACAATGTGCTGCTGGACAGGATTGTGGTCTTAAATGGCGGCGAGCCTGTGTATACCAAAAAGCTCAAAGGAAAAAACGCCACGGAATACACCATTGTGTATACCTTTGTAAAGCCTGGCAGCTATAGCGCCGTGGCGTATGACGCCGCGGGGAACAAGGCCCAGGAGACGGCTGTGGTTGAGATTGCCGATTCCGACGGCGACGGCCTTGCCGACGTATGGGAAGTATGGCAGGGCACCGATCCCAACAAATTGGACAGCGACGGTGACGGCATCGGCGACTTCATGGCCTATGAGCTGGGTGCCGCCAGCAATGGCCGTCTGCCTGCCGCTGCCGCGATGCTTGTGCCGGTTTTCAGCCCGGCGGCGGAGGAAGCCCATATCTCTGATGCCTTCTTTGAAAGCGGTCTGGTGACGGATGTACGGCCCGCCAGGGAGGAGGACGCAAAAAGCGCCCCGCAGCTGAACGGTTCTTGCGTGATTCTGCAATGGGACGCAGATACTGGCGCGGGCTGGGCGCTGAATGGGAGCCGCTTGATGCGTTTTTCGTCCCATGGGGAATCCTTTGCCTGCGACCGTGTTTTTGCGCTGCAGGGTGCCTTCGGGGTTTTGAAGCTTGTGGTATTGCCTGGCGGCGGCGTGATGCTTATAGGCCACTGGAACGAAACGGCGGGGCGGCTGGAGGGCCTGCTGACCATACTGGATGCGCGGGCGGGCAGAACGGCCGTGATATCCGGCTCGGAAAACGCTTCCGCTTTTGCCGTATCCGGCGATGGAACGCGCGTGGCGTACTGTGCGGGGGCGAAGGTGCATGTGCTGGACCTGCCGGGCGGTTCGGAGGCGGTCGCCGGTTATGACGCGAAAGCGCTGACTTTTATGGGGGACGGAAGCCTGGCCTTGGGAATAGAGGGGGATCAGGCGGTGTTCCTTTCAAAGGACGGAAAGGCCGTACCCGAAGAAAGGGAAGGCCTCGTGGATACGGTCCAGCGGTTGAACACCGCAAGAAGGGTAAGCGTGCAGTCGCAGGATGGCGCGGCTGTGATGGAATTAA
This sequence comes from Bacillota bacterium, assembly GCA_023436585.1. Classification (GTDB taxonomy): domain Bacteria; phylum Bacillota; class Clostridia; order Christensenellales; family Aristaeellaceae; genus JAEWAH01. The sequence continues at coordinate 102,822 of JAEZIN010000028.1, forward strand.
GCGGCACGCTCACATTTGCGGGGGACGGGAAAAGCATCGTGTACAAGAGGAGCGGCGGCAACCCGGTCCTTGTGATGACGGCGGGGGACATGGAGTCAGAGTGAGCCATGATAATATGAAGGCCCGGCGTAATGCCGGGCTTTATTGATTGTTCTCGATAATTGAGAATCGACAGGCTTTCAAGGCCTATACAGGGGGGATATCATACAGAACACATTTTATTTCTTAATCGGCCAGCGTTCGATATTTCTCGATCGCTTCTCTATACAATTGTGTGCTTTCATCTTTAAATCTGCTTTTGTTTCTCATTAATTCTTGAAATTTTTTGTATATGGTTTCGTAGATAATAGAATGAGCTGGATTAATCAGTTCATCTGCATTGTATTCATCCATTAAAAAGTCATCTTCTATTGCTCGTTCCAAAAGGTAATATAGATCATCTTTTGAAATTAAGTCTATCATAGTATAAATTCCGTCTTTTCTTAAAAAGAATCCCTTATTATCTTTAATCTCTAAGTATTTCATAACCCCGTCTCCTTTCGCCATATGCGTTGTCACCTGCTTCAAGGCAATCTAGAAGCGCATTGTAATTTTTTATTTTTCGTCCTTCTAGATCAATCAATTCTTTATCGGATGGATGTCCCCTATATATTTGATAATCAACCCTTCCATTGCTTGTTTCTTTTCTTGTATATATTAAATAGTCAGGTTTTATGGATGCACCAACCGTATTATTGTGTGTAACAACTACCACTGGCATATACCTTAAAATGTCTCGAATGATTTGATTAACACTATCTCTCAAAAATAGATTATCGAAAGATGATTCTGGCTCGTCGAGAAGTAATAGGTCGTACTTATTGGCATCACTGATCTCTTTTAACAGATTGAACTCTGAACGTTCACCTCCAGAGACATGATATCCATATTCGTTTAGAACTCCATATTCAATAAATACAAAGTACTTATAGAATTCAGCAACTGGTATATCGATTTCTCTGAGAGTGTTTAAAAAAGCATATGGATCATCGTATTTTTCATAAGCGCTAGCCATTGATATATCACGCCTTCTAACCATGCCTTTAAGTTCTTTCACTCCACGATAAAGTCGAGCTTTTGCTTGGATAGTATATCGAGAAATGGTTTTTTCGTAAATAATCCTTTCCGTTTTTATGGCTTCAACTATTAATGCAAATTTCTTCATTTTAACCTTATTCATAAGGACATTATGAAAATTTATATCTGCAATCGAGATGGATGATGATCGTATTTTCAATTTTTCCTTAATGGTATCTATAATATCATTAACCCAACGCTTTTTAGAATTTGATTCATATTCTTTGGTATATTGAGTCATCAATTCAACATTCAGATTATAAAGAGCCTTTATGTTAATAAACATATCAATTAATTTCCGATATTCAGTGTTGTCTATTAACCTTGTCACAGATTCGATCAGTTCTTTAAGCCCATTAATATTTATTTCCTCATATCGTGCTTCCCTATATAATTGTGCTTTGGAAAAGACATCTGCTTTATCTTGTTCCTTAGCATGTTGTATAAGTGTGTCAAGAAATCTTTTGAGTGCTTTATCATCAAGGTTTAAGTCTATATTTTGCACGTCATCAACAACAGTCTTAAATGCAGATAGGTATTCATCTGCAATAGAGCTTTGCTGAATGCTTAGCATCTCCTCAAAACGTTTTCTATCTGCTTCTTCATCTGATTCCCAAAGTGAAAATTGCTTCAAATATTTTACGTTTTCATGGTTATCTGCTATTTTATTTAGTGTGTAAGTTTTTCCTGTGGAACGCTCTCCCAAGACTATTGTCAGACCAGTTGATATCTCAAGGCCATTGTTAAGAACTTGAAACAATTCCGTACCATTTTTTTGACAAAGAGAAACCTTCCCTTTATCCATCAATGCATGCTTTATTGCTGAAAGAGTAATATCTCCAATATCAACATATGTGCTCCTTGTTGGAAATTCTCGAAGTTGCTCAGCTATTCTAATATCACTAAAGAATACAGGCGTTAATCCCATAGGAGCTTTACAACATGTAACAAATTTCTTAGGACTATTTACTTCACCAACAAAGATTGGTGTATTTATTCTACATAAAACTGATTCATCTATTCTCGGGCTTTTGTCATAATGCGGAATAAGCAAATACCTATTTAGATCATTGAAGATCGCATTTAGTTGATTAGTAGTAATATAATCTGTTACCCTTTTTATAAGTGCTGTTATCTGATTGCACTTCATTTCAAAATCATCCAACAACGAATCAGGAGAAATAAGAAGCAAGTGTCCATTTTCCAGGTTTATTTCTATACCAGGAAATACAGTAATGTTTACATTCTCTTTGATCAGTCTAAATTGGTTAATTTCAAATTGATTATGATTAGTAATGGCGATACAGTCTAAATGACAGCTACTAATATATTCTTGAAGCTTTTCTAAACTGAAGGTGAATTCGGAATCACTAATTGTGGGGATGGTATGTATGTGAAGATCCAGTTTTCTCATACACAGTAACTCCTGTCCACTTGTTAAATCGTCTATGCATTCAGGTGACTTTCGTTATAATATACTAATTATACTACATATTACCAAATAAATCAACAGAATACAAAGTATTTTAATGTCTTATGAGTTGAAAGTACTATGAAATGCATATTCATACGTCTGCCGATGTAACCATGGGGGCCAATATAAATCGATATTCAGAGTGTTAAATTCTTTCTTAAGTCAAACTAAGCCCAGCAGACTGCCGGGCTTAGTTTGTTTGCACACGTGTAGGAAGTAGTATATCCCATTTCTCGCTACCTTGCTATTACTCCTCCGCCTCCTCCGCGAAATACAGGGTGGTAAAGGTAAGCGTCATGGCGGCGGGATCGAAGCTTGTGGGCAGGGCCTCCGTTTTGCCGGTGTAGGGGTCCACAAAGTACATGGTGACTTTGCCGGGGTCGGTGATGGCCTCCGCCTGCTCCTTCGTTAAGTGGATGACGATGACGACGGGGGTTTCAAATTTATCCACATACCCCATATCGCCGCCCGCCCGTGTGACTGCCAGGGCATACTGGAAGGCCGGGCCGATGAATTCGCCGCTGCCGCCGTCGATCCTGAAGGCGGGTACGGTCCCGTCTGCCTCACGGCATTCCAGCGACATGGAGGTGGAATCCTCCGCGGCTTTTAGCAATACGCCGGAGGGAACCTCGAAGGTGACATTGTCCATGCGGACTGATACACCCATTCCCTCCTGGGCGGCGTTTTGCATCTGGGCGGAGGGCAGCGTCAGCTTGACGGCGCTATTATTAGCAAGCGCCTGGATATCCGGGAAGTGCAGAACCGGAGCCCCGCCTTCCTGCTGGGCCTGCCTGGCGGCGGCGATCACATCCTCCACCGCCTGCCCGCTTACGCTGGCCACGGTGGCTGCTTCGCCGGTGTATTCATCCTGGGCAAGCTCCGCCGCCACAGCTTCCGGTGGGACCTCCTGATACCTCTTGGGGTCTGCCGTGGCTGCCGGCACAGGTGCGGGGGTGGGTGTGACGGTTGGTTCGGGCGAAGGGGTGGGGGTTAATACGCCGGGCTCGGCAGTGAGGGCCGGCGTAGGCGTAGGTTTGGGGTCATTGTCTGCGATGGAAACGGAGGTCTGTGCGGTTTGGATGGAAAGCCCGGCAGCGCCGGATAGCGTTACAACGAACGATTCGGTGTTTTCATACTCCGCGTCGTTAACGATTCCTACTTTGATGGTCTTGGTCTTCGTCAGCGCGGGGAAGGTGACCGTGCCGGAGGCGGGCTTGAAGTCCAGATTATCCGATGCCGATCTTTCAGCCGTTTCGTACCGGACGGTGGTTTCCTTGCTGCTTAAGTGGCTGAGGGTCAGCGTAATCGTTGCCTCCCCCGCGCTCTCCCGGATCAGGTAGGCGGCCGGGTAGAAGGAGACGGAGGGGATAGGCTTGCTTTCCGTAAGCTCCACGGTGATTTTATCCTCTGCCAGCACCGCGTTTTGGGGGGAGCTTAGCAGCACGGTGAAGGCCTCGTCCCCTTCATAGATGGTGTCCGGCTTGAGGGGGAGGACAATCACTTGCGTGAGGCTGCCCGCGGGGATCGTAAGCGTTCCGGACTGCTCCAGGTAATCGCTGTCTTTTTTGGCCGTGCCGTCCGCCGTGCTGTATGTTACGGAGGTATCCGCCCCGGATACGGTTAAGAGGCGGACAGTGATTTCGGCCTTTTGCTGCGCTTCGCCAATGCGCAGAACAGTCGCCTCAAAGCCGATGCGGGGAGCCGGGTCGCCATCTGTTACGGTGATGATGGCGGTATCCGTTTCCAGCGTTGCGCCGGCGGGGCCGGAGAGCACCACCGTAAAGGCCTCGTCGTTTTCATAGGTGCTGTCGTTTACAAGCGCGATCTCCAGCGCGGCGCTTAGGCTGCCGGCCGGGATCACAAGCGTGCCGGACGTGAATTCGAAATCCACGCCCGCCTTGGCGGTTTGATTTTGCGTTTCATAGACGACGCTTGTATCCGTTTTGGAAAGGCCCGAGAGCCTTACGGTCAGCGCCGCTGTGCCCGCGTTTTCACCCTTGGTGAGGGCGGCTGCGGTAAAGCCGATTCGCGGCACAGTTTCGTTGTCGGTGATGGAAACCGTCGTCACACTGCCCAGCAATATGGCACCCTGGGCATTTGACAGGGTGACGGTGAAGTCTTCCCCATCCTCGTACACTTCGTCCTCCCGAAGCGGGATATAGAAGGTAAAGTCTGTGCTCCCGGCTGGGACCGTCAGCGTGCCGCGTTTTTGGGTATAGTCGGTTCCGGCGCTGGCCGAGCCGTCCACCGTCACGTATTCCACCGTGATATCCGATTGCGAAGCGCTGGTGAGCATCAGGGTAAGCGCGGCCCTTGCATCACCTTCTGAGAAGGTGTACATCTTCTGAACGAAGCTGAGCTTGGGCTCGGCTTCATCGTCGCGGATGATTACTTCAGCGGTGCCGCCTGATACCGTCGCACCGTGGGGCGTAGAAAGGGAGACTGTGAACTCCTCCTGACCTTCATAGAGGTCGTCGTTCAATAGCGTGATTTCCACCGTGCTGTTAAGGCTCCGACCGGGGATCACCACCGTGCCGGCGGCGGATAAGTAATCCTGCCCCGCCTTGGCCGAGCCGTTGGCGGTGGCGTAAGCCGCCGAGACATCCGCCTGGCTTAAGCCCGACAGCCTCACGGTGAGTACGGCCTTGCCGCTGTCTTCATAAGGGCTAATGGTGAGGGGGTCAAAGCTGATTTGGGGCTTTGATTCCGTATCCGTCAGCGTGACGATGGCGGTATCCGCGCCAAGCACGGCCCCCAGCGGGGAAGTAAGGACCGCGGTGAACGCTTCACTGCCCTCGTACATGTCATCGTCGCTTAAGGGCACGTTCACTGTTGCGGCGGTCTGCCCGGCCGGTATGGTTACCAGGGTGTCCACCTCTGTATAATCCTCATCCTGCATAGCGGTGCCGGAAGCGGTCTTAAGCGATACGGCGGTATCCGCCTGGCACACGTTGGAAAGCTTGAGTGTCAGGGCCGCCTGGCTTTCGTTTTCGTTCAGGGTGACGGCCGTGGGGGCAAAACCGATGGAGGGCATCGGTTCATCGTCTGTCAACTGGACCGTGGCGAAGGACTGCGCGCCAAGCGAAGCGCCTTGCGGGGCGCTGAGCGTGACCAGGAAGCTTTCGCCGCCCTCATACACGGTATCGTCAGTCAGCGTGACTTCCACCGTGGCAGTCGTATCCCCGCCCAGGATGGTCAGGGTGCCGGAGGCCGAAGTATAATCGGAGCCGGCAAAGGCTGTGCCGTCCTCCGTTTCAAACTGCACCGTAACATCCGCCTGGCTCTGGCCGGTCAGGCGCACTGTCAGCACGGCCTTTGGCGCATCCTCATACCGGGTGACCGTTGCCGGATCAAAATAAACCTGCGGCATAGATTCATTATCGATGATTGTTACCGTGGCGGTGTCCCGGTCAAGCGCCGCAACTGCGGGGTCGGAGAGCGCGACAGTAAAGGTCTCCGGTCCCTCGAAGAGGGTGTCTTCCCGCAGGAAAACATCCAGTGTGCCTGTAAGGCTGCCGGCCGGTATGGTCAGTGTGCCGGTTCTTAATGTATAGTCCTTGCCGGCCTTTGCTGTACCGTCCGCTGTTTCGAACAATGCGGTTACATCCTGCTGGGTCTGGCCGGACAGCGTGACAGTAAGCGTGATCTTATCGGCGTTTTCATCCGCGGACGGGGTGGCCGGCTCAAAGGAGAGGACGGGTACGGGCTCGTCGTCCGTGATCTGGACCGTAACGGTCTTTGCGCCAAGGTCCGCTCCTATGGGGTTTAAGAGGGTGACGGTGAAGGATTCCTCAGCCTCGTACACAGTGTTGTTGACAAGCGGGATACCGAAGGTTGCCGATGTGTATCCCGCAAGAATCGTGACCGTGCCGGAGGATTCCACATAGTCGGCAATTTTTTTGGCCGTCCCGTCGCTTGTAACGTACTCCATGGTGATATCCGTTTTGGACGGGCCGGAGAGCGATACCGTAAGCATGACGGCACCGTCGTCCTCCTCGCCTGATTGCGTTGCAAGTGCAAACCCGGCAAGCGGCTTTGTTTCGTCATCTGTGATGGTCACCTCGGCCTGGTTAATGCCCAGCGTTGCGCCGGCCGGGGAGGATAAGGTGACGGTGAAGGATTCGCTGCCCTCGTACACAATGTCGTTCAGGATGTCAATATTTAGCGTTGCGGTTTCACTGTACGGTGGGACAGTGAGTGAACCGGAGGAAGCGGTATAATCGCTGCCCGCTTTGGCTGTGCTGTCGTCCGTTATATAGTTCACTGTAATAGCCGACTGGGAAGGGTTGGTGAGCGTAAGGGGAAGGGCTGCCGCGCCCATGTTTTCCGTGCTGCTATAGGCGGTGGAGGCAAAGCTTATTTTCGGAACGCTGTCGTTGTCCTCGATGATCACTGTGGCCACGGCTGTGCCAAGCGTTGCCCCTAAGGGGGAGGACAGCGTGACGGTGAATGACTCGTCCCCGCCTTCATACACATTGTCATCCACGATGGGGATTTCGATCGTCCCTAAAGCGCTGCTGCGGGGGATTATGAGTGTACCGGCGGCGCCGGTATAGTCGCCGTCCGTGGCTGTGCCGTTTTGGGCAGTGTATTGGATGGTAGTATCCAATTGAGTCTGTCCGGTCAGTGTAACGGTCAAAACAGCTTTTTTCTCTGTTTCGTTTGCCGTGACCTCAAATAACGCAAAGTCCGCCTGCGGCATGGGGTCGTCATCGGTCAAGGTGACGGTGGCGGAGGCACTCCCCAGCGAGCCCAGCGAGGGGGAGGATAAGTTCACCGTGAAGGTTTCGCTGCCTTCGTATATGGTGTCGCCCAAGAGGAAGATATGGAGGTCGGCTTTGGTCACGCCGGAATCGAAAGCCAGCGTGCCGGACTTTAAGGTATAATCCGAGCCGGCTGTGGCCGTCGCGTTGGCGGTTGTGTACTGCACCGTCATAGGGCTCTGACAGGGTACGGAAAGCTTGACCGCAAGGGAAACGGAAGCGCCGCTTTCGCTCATGCTAGCGGTTGTGAATTCGAAGCCCACGGTAGGGGCTGACTCATCATCCGTTATGGTGACAGTGATAGTGCTGGTGGCAAGGGCCGCGTTTTGAGGCGAGGATAATGTGACAGTGAAGGTTTCGCTGCCCTCGTACGCGGGGTCGTTCAAAAGGGGGATGGATATGCTGCCCACTTTTTCCCCAATGGGGATTTCAATATCCCCTGAGGTGGCCGTATAGTCGCTTCCGGCCAAGGCTGATCCGTTTGCGGTGGCGTAATGGAGCGTGACGGCCGTGTCGCAAGCAATATCCAGCGTAACGGGCAGGATAACACTTTCTTCCGATTCGTTGGCCGATTTCGTGGCGGAAGCAAAGCCGGCCTTTGCTTGCGGGTCATCGCTTACGATGGTCACGGTGCAGGTGCCGTTGGTGACAGGCGCGCCGGAGGGGCTGGAAATGGTGACGGTAAAGGTTTCGTTGCCCTCGAACTTGGTATCGTCGATAATGGTGACGCCAAGCGTTGTATACGTGGAGCCGCCGTTGATAAAAAGCTGGCCGCTGCCGCCGTAAAAGTCGCTGCCGTCTTCGGCTGTCCCGCCGCTGATGGTGTAGTTGACCGTAGCCCCCATGGGGAATTCCGACAGGTTGATCCGGAGCGTAACGCCGCAGGCCGTCTCGTTCACGGTGATATTGGTGTCGGAAAGCGACAGGGACGGGCCGTAGCTTAGCAGGAAATCGTTGTCCGTACTGCCGTCGGCCCGGCGCCAGCCGGTGATGGGAGGTATGTCCGTATCGACATCAGATCTGTAGCGGAGGTTATAGCTGTCTACAAGCTCCCACTGGCCGCCCGTATAATTCACATACGGTTCGCCGTTAGGGCCCCAATAAAACGGCTTGCCGTTCTCCTGTGGAACGCCGCAGTCGGTGTACATGCCGTTGAGCGCGGAGATATCCGCCCCCGAAATGGTGAATACGGGGCCGGTGGCCAGCGCGCTTTCGGGGATGAACAGGAACAACGCGGCAATAACAAACAGAAGGGCCGCGAGCCATGGGAGGATGATTTTTTTTCGCGTGATAACAGACATTTTTCTGCCTCCTGGATGTGATGACATATACCGCCATGGTGAATATGCGGACTTTTTTGTCTGATAATAAAATAACCTGAAACTTCTACCAGAGTATACCATACGGACAGCGCGTGCACAATGTATTCCACCCCCAAATCGATGCAAGTGATACATATATGTATTGAACTTGATGTGGAAATGGTATATAATGGCATTAAATGAACCGCCGTACGCATCTCCCCCTTCATTCAACACATGACCGTTTCTCCCTTTCACCGGCCCGCCGGCTGTTTGCGTCCCCCCCCATGTAAAAGTTATCCCGTGTTTTGACACCGCTTCCATCATTATCTGCCTATGCTTATGCGACAAAAGACAGGAGACTTGCCAGCCTGACCCGCGGCGGCTTACGGCGGCACGCCGCGGGATGGAAGGAAACTGACGAAATGCAAAAACAGCGAATCGAAGCGAAGGCGCAGGAAATCCTGCGGCAATTTGGCATAGACCCGGATGGCCAGGTGGATGTGCTGCGGCTGGCCAAAAGCGCGGGATTCACCGTTGGCAACGCATACCTGAACGACGATGAGGACGGTATCCTGCTGGTAAACACCAGGGAGGATACGATACTGGGCGTGAAAACGCAAAGGCTCATCGGCGTCAATGCCAGGCACGATCTGCCCCGCAAGCGCTACATCATCGCAAGGGAGCTTGGCCACTACTTTTTCCGCCTGGAGAAGGAAAAGGGCGGCGACATGGTTCTGGCCAGGCGAGGGCGGGACCGCGGCGGGGACAGCGGTATGGATTACTTTGCCGGATGCCTCTTGATGCCAGCCGACATGTTTGTGCAAAAATATCAGGAATTCAGGGACGCGGGCGTACCTCCCGGTGAAGTGCCGGAAAGGCTGTGCAGGTTTTTCAACGTACCTTTAATAAGCGCCCAAAGGCGTATGGGAGAGGTGGGTTTGGCCACGTAGCGGGGGATGGTATATGAAGAAGACGGATGAGCAGGCATACCTTAAGCTTACCGGATCGCTGCATGAAAAGGATTTTGAAAAGGCGGACAGCTACGCCGCGCTTGGCCGAGACCCCTTTCAAACGGACCAGCAGCGAAGGCGAGATCTGGAAATTACAACGCTTTTGAGGGAGTATGTAAGGTACTACAAGATCAAGTCGTTCAAGGGCAAGCGGTACAGGGCCGTGCTGTTTTGGGGTTGCGTATCCTCCGCGTTTTTGCTGATAGGGGCCAGCGTATTTATGATCGTGTGGTGGACGCTGCAAAGAAACAAGGACATCAACGATGTGATCGCGCTGGTAACCGCCTGCGCGACGCTCATCGGCGCGGTGATAGGCATATTAAAGATCATTACGGAGTACGTCTTTCCCAAGGAGGATGAAAAATACGTCACCGGCATCGTGGAATCCATTCAAAAAAACGACCTGGAAAACAAGAAGGCCAATATGGACGCAGGCGCGGGGAAACCGCGGGACGCGGCATAGGCTGAAGTATCAGGCGTGAGAAAGCTCCCCCCCTTTTCCCTATGGATGATTTTGATTCTGCCAGGTCCGGGCCAAACGGCGCGGGCATTTTTTTATGCTCAAAAAAGCTTGGCGGAGGGTTGTGGGAATCTGATGCAATTGACTTATATTGCACGAGCTGTTATAATTAGGAAAATATACGTATGCACATCATTGGCAATTTCATATAGGAATGAGGCAGGATTGCATGAGCGTCAGGATGCTGGATTATGCCGAGGAATGCATAAAAAACGTGGAAGCGTTCTATCAGGAAAAAGAGAAGGATCTGAAATGGGCTTTGGCCTATTACAAAGATTCAATGAAAGAAGGTAAAATGTACAAGCAGGAGGATGTATCCCTGCTTGGTTCCTTTCTGCAGCATACGCCGATATTGATACTGACGGCCACTCCCATTGAGACAGGCGTACTGCACAAGAAAATATTCAACGCGGGCCATAAGCAGAAGCTGATTCAAATACGCACGGACAATATCTCGTTTTATTTTGCCGCGTGGGGGCGGTATAATATCGTCAGCGTCTGTCAGCCTGCGATGGGCGCGATGACGAAAAACGGAACGGCTGATACGCTGCGCGATATTTTCAAGGTGTACAAGCCGTCCATGATTATATCGGTGGGCATATGCTTTGGGATGGATATGCAGAGCCAGGCGATCGGGGATGTGCAGATCGCCGAAAGGATATACCCTTACGATGTGAATATCAAGGTGGAAGACGGGAGAAATGAGGTACGGGGAGACAATACCTATGCTACGGACCAGGGGATCATGGGTTTTTTACGCCAGAAGCGGTCTTTAACCGGCTCGGACCACAAGCATAAGCACGGCGAGTATAGGGTTGCCATAGGGAACTTCCTGACCGGCGGCGCTTTGGTGAACGATGCAGCGTACTTGAAGAGAATCAAGGGCAGCTATCATGAAAAATGCGTCGCAGGTGAAATGGAAGGATACGGCTTGTACTCCGAAGCCAATAAAGAGAATGTTCCCTGCGTGATGATCAAAGCCATTTGCGATTGGGGGGCCGGCAAAAACAGCCTGTCGAAGGATAAAACGGATAATGATCAGAGGAAGGACAGCATTCAGGCCTACGCGGTCTACAACGCTTGCGACGTGTGCGAAGCGTTGCTTCGGGACAAGCAGTTTGTGCAGCTGCCCCCCGACAAAAACGAGTATGACCTGTTTATCGCCTACCACGGGACAACCGCGCAAAACAGCTCGCGGGACAAGGCGATTGAGCTGTGTGGCAAGCTTACCAAGGATGGCATCAAATGCTTCCTGCATATCATGCCGGAAAACAAGGAGCCGTTTGAGCTGACAAGCATAGCCGCCATACAATCCAAGCTTTTCTTGCTGGTGGCAAGCGCCAGGCTGGTTGTGGATTCCAATGGGCGTATCATGTCCGGCAAAATCAATGAGGAGCTTTGCGCCTTTGAACGCGCCCATTCGGAAAACGGCCTGGAAAGGGTCTATGCGTATGACGGATTTACGCAGGAGGCCGCGGGGAGGCTGCATCCCTGTTTTGCAGGCGCGGCGCCCTTTGTGGAGGAACAAAACAAGGCGCAGACATATCAGGAGCTGTACAGGTGGGTTAGAAGATACCTGGACAAGGTGCCGGAAAACGCGGAATTGGTTTCTGTGGCAGCCGTTTCTGGTGGCACGAAGAATACATTCAACGAAATCAAGATTCAAAAATACCACGAAGTCTTAAGGGAGGAACGTTTTCTTTTATGGCGCACAGCGCTATTGAAGAAGTTGTATTATGCCTTTGATGCCGCGTATGTGTTTCATAAGGAGCACCCGGTCATCACCATCGCCGGAGCGCCCGGTATTGCCTATCCCTTTAAAACCATGTACGACAAGAATGAATTGGATATACGGGAGCACGACTGGGACATTAAAACCAGTACCTGCCTGGAGTATAAGGCGCTGGTCGGCCATAAAATCCGGAATCCGAAGCTGCTGGGGTATACACTGAATCAACTGAAGTTCAATGACAAAAACCAGGTGGTTGGGTTTACATCCAAAATGGGTACCTACGAGCAAAACGTATATACCAGCCACATTCTGGAGTATGAGCTGTATAAAGCATACAACTCCTGCGAACTGAATGATTTAAGCACCGTTGACGCGGATACGATCCTGAAGCAACTGCCGCTGCGCAGCTTCATACATAATGGAAAAACGGATAAAAAAACACAGCGCGAAGTTCTGACAACAGGGGTCAACAGGGCATCCCTGCTCAGCGTGCAGGCCGCCATCCTTTTTTACAATGAGGATGACGATGAATACGTCGCCATTGTGAACAAGCGCTCCAACGATGTGGCCACCAAACCTGGCTATTACCAGTTCCTGCCCGCGGGCGGTTTTGAGATGTTTGCGGAGGCGGAGCGCCATGAGGCAATCGTCATCCGGGATAATTTCTCGGTGAGAAAGGGAATCTTCCGCGAATACCTGGAAGAGCTGTTCGCGTCCAACAAGGGAGCGGATGATTTTGTTCCTGCGGGAGTCGATTACGATATAGCTCAAGGACAGCTTGATTTTATACAGTTGGTGATGAAGAATCCAAATGTCGTGAAAGTGAAGAACATGATTGACAGGGGAACCGCTCATTTTGAGTTCCTTGGCATTGTTGTGAATATGGAGGACCTCCGCGTTGAATTGTCATTTGCCTTAAGGGTGGATGACAAGGAATATGCCAATAACTGCTTTAGCTATAATCATGAAAGCATTCATATCTCACTAAAAAAAGTCAGCACCATAGAAAGCGAGCTGGAAGGCGGCAACGTCGCCCCCGCAAGCGCCGGCCTGTACAGGCTGCTGAAGGAGAGCCATCTGTACCGGGAGATCGTGGAGAACAACTATAAGCTGATCCGTGCAAAGTAGAGCCCGGTTTTCGCTATAGGCATGCTCATGCCATGATTGGAAATTTAAAGCGATTCTTTCCCATTTGGGCCAATTGCCGTATTGTATAGCCGCAGTCCAGGTCCGGCACGCCCTTGCCCGAAAAGGCGGGGAGCATGGCTTGAGATGGCTGAGCAGTTATGGCGCCTGGCCTTACAAGTCCAACCGCAGCCAAAAAGCTTAAGAAATCGAGAGCTTCACCGATGCCTAGCATCGTTTTTTTGCTGTTTTGGATTTCTGAATTCGCATGTGGTGGAATGGCGCATAGGTTTTCCTCATGGTTTGATTGTTTGGTATGTATCGATGAATCTTCTGCCGGACTCCGATACCACTTTCAAGGAATGGGTGAATTCCCGGGGGGAAAAGCCAAACTCGTTTTTGAAGCACCTTGAAAAATGCTGCGGTGTGGCATAACCCAGCATGGCGGCCACTTGCGCTATATTCTCCTCCCCGTTAAGAAGCAGCTGCCGACTCTGGTTCAGGCGAAGGCGCTGGATGTGGTGAAGGGGCGACACGTTCAATTGACGCTTGAACAGCGTAGCCAGGTAGGATGGGCTGACGTGAATGTGCGAGGCCACCTCCATCACTGTCAGGTGGCGCATGAAATGAGCGTCGATGTACAAAAGAGCCCGCTCCACCAGCAGGTTTTCCGCGGTGGCCGCCGGTTCTTCCCGCTTCCCCTGGGCAGCCTGGCCCCGAAGCAATAGCAAAAGCACCTGGGTGCACAGACTCAAAATCATATCCCCCTGGTAAGGCCCCTCCTCCTTTTGCAGGGCCAGTATCCTCTGCAGGCAAGCGGTCAATTCCCTGGTGGCGGGTATGGCTAAGCCGCAGGGCAGCGGCAAGTCTTGAGGCAGCACATCAAAGCTGATGGTGATAAAGTTCACGGGCATATCCGCCTGGGCGTATTGCATGTGCCACTGCCGAGGGGCAAAGAGCATCAGTTCCTGCCCAGATAGCGCCAGATCGCGGCCGCCCACCACGCAATGAAGCCGGCCCATATCCACATACGTTAGTTCATAGGGCGCATGGCTCTCCCCAGGAAAGAAAAAGCCCTTGGGCTTCTCCTGATAGAACAGGGTATACAAGCAAGGAATATTAATGGTGGGGCGCAAAACCGATGCTCCCGGCAGCTCCATAGGCAATTGGGCCGGTTCGGTATCTTTTCTGACATAAAGCTCCACATCTATGGGCGGCGACAGCGGCGCAAGCGCAAAAGGAACGCCTGGGAACAAACGTACAGGCTTATCCAAATAGAAAGTCGTGGACTTGCTAATCGATGTGTTGAACACCTGCAGAAGCACCATATCCTTTGGCGTATTGATGATAATGGGATCATACTCCCACACACTGTACTCCTTTGGGTTTTCGTGCATATGGACAGATAATTGCTCATATCCATCCCTACTTTCATCCAAAAGAATTTCACCGAAGGCGGAAATTGTGAGGGCATTGAGATTTTCAATCATACTGCATCCTCCGATGCTTTCATTGGATTCATTATACCAGAATCTTCACGCAAGAAGTTCAAATTTATCAGAAACTTATCCAAATCTTCACACATTGCCAAAAGCTATTGACTTTCCTGCCCGCATTTTGTTTCATGTGTATATACTGTATGACCAAGGTGAGAAACATGCATAAGCCGCAACTGGTAATCATGGCTGCGGGGCTGGGCAGCCGCTATGGCGGGCTCAAGCAAATCGCCCCGGTGGATGCACAAAAGCACCTGCTGATCGATTTTGCCATATACGATGCGTTAAAGGCTGGCTTCGAGGATATCGTTGTTATTTTAAAGCCCGAGATGGAGCAGGATTTCCGCGAAGCCATTGGGGAGCGCATCGCTCCATTTGTCAATATCCGCTACGCCTATCAGCGCCTGGACGTTTTGCCAAATGGTTTCACTATCCCTGCAGACCGCAAAAAGCCCTGGGGCACTGCCCATGCCGTGCTGTGCGCCGCACCTTTGATCACCGGACCCTTCGCCGCCATCAACGCCGACGATTTTTACGGCCGCGGCGCGTTTGAAAGCATATACGGCTTTTTATCCGAGCCGCATAACGAAAACGAGCACGCCATGGTGGGCTACCGCATTGAAAACACGCTGACGGAACACGGCCATGTGGCCCGCGGCGTCTGCCAGGTGAATGAAGATGGAACCCTTGCCGCGATTGTGGAACGTACCCGCATTGAAAAGCGCGGTGACTGTGCCGCCTTTACAGAGGATGAAGAGAATTATACCGACATACCGCAGGGCACAACGGTCTCCATGAACCTGTGGGGCTTTCAAAAAAGCATGCTGGAAGCCATTGAAAAAGAGTTCTCTTCTTTCTTAATGGAGCGTTTGCCCAAAAACCCGCTAAAGTGCGAATACTTCCTGCCTTATGTGCCAAACAGGCTGATCGAAAAGGGCCAGGCCCAGGTTCACGTTCTTGCGACAGATGAAACCTGGTTTGGCGTCACTTATCAGCAGGATATGCCCCTGGTGCAAAGCGCCATCGCAAAAAAGAAAAGCCTTGGAATTTATCCCGAAAGGCTGTGGAGCAAATAATGGAAACAATGGCGTTTTCATTTCAACTGGAAGGCAGGCCCGTATTATGCAGCCGCTATGGCAACGGGCATATCAATACAACGTTTTTATTGGAAACCGATCTTGGCGCCCGCTATATATTGCAAAAGGTCAACCAGCAGGTTTTCCGCAACGTTCCGGCACTGATGAATAACATTCAGGCCGTAACGGATCATCTTTGGAAAAAAAATCCTGATGTAAGACGCGTACTGCGCCTTGTTCCAACGGTAAGCGGCGAGCCTTATGCGGTGGATGAGCAGGGAGATTATTGGCGGGTATATGTGTTCATTCAGGACAGCATATGCCTGGATAAGGCGGAGACGGCGGAAGAGTTTTATGAAAGCGGTGTCGCTTTCGGCCAGTTTCAAAGCCTGCTGTCCGATTTCCCCGCAGATAAGCTTGTCGAAACGATCCCCGGTTTTCATGATACCATCGGCCGCTATCTGCGCTTTCACGAAGTCTTGAGTGACGACCCTGCCGGCCGCGCAAAGGAAGTAAGGCCGGAGATCGACTTTCTGCTAAAGCGGGAGGATGAGGCAGGTGCCATGGTCAGGATGTACAAAGCCGGCCAGCTGCCCCTGCGAGTCACCCATAACGACGCAAAGCTCAACAACGTGCTGCTGGACAAAGCGACCGGCAAGCCCCTTTGCGTGGTGGATCTGGACACCGTGATGCCGGGGCTGTGCGGCAACGACTTTGGCGATTCCATCCGCTTTGGTGCTTCCACCGCTTTGGAAGATGAACAGGATTTGAGCCGTGTCAGCCTGTCGCTGCCCCTGTTTGAAATGTACGCCAGGGGGTTCCTCCGCGCTTGCGGGGAAAGCCTCACCGCGCTGGAGCTGGAAACCTTGCCTCTGGCGGCCAAGCTGATGACGCTGGAATGCGGCCTGCGGTTTCTGACCGATTATCTGGAAGGTGACGTGTACTTCCGCACCCACCGGGAAGAGCATAACCTGGACCGCTGCCGGACGCAGCTTGCTTTGGTTCAGGACATGGAGCACAAGTTTCATGATATGCATAGCATCATTCACCGGGAGTCAAGCCGCGTGATTCCTGCATAAAACCAATTCCTTTTCTATTGGAAAGAAGGGTGCGTATATGTTCAAGCTAGTGCTCATCGGCGCCGGACAACGGGGCATGATCTACGGGGAAGCCGCGATAAAAAGCGGGCTGGCCGAAATTGTGGCAGTGGCTGAACCCCACGCGCTGCGCCGCCAGGCTGCCGCAAAGGCCTTCTCCATCCCCCCGGAGCATGTGTACGACAGCGCCGAAGGATTACTTGAAGCAGGCAAACTAGGCGATGCCCTGATCATCGCCTCCATGGATAGGGATCATTACCGCCAGGCCATGACCGCCATGGATTTGGGCTACCACCTTCTGCTGGAAAAGCCTGTTTCCCCTGATCCTTTGGAATGCCTGCACATTGCCAAAAAGGCAGAAGAGACGGACCGCACGGTCACGGTGTGCCATGTGCTCAGGTATGCGCCATTTTTCAGGACCTTGAAAGCCATCATCGACAGCGGCGAGCTGGGCCGCGTCGTCTCCATCGTGCACAACGAAAACGTGGGCAATTTTCATATGGCCCACTCCTTCGTCCGGGGCAACTGGCGCAAGAGCGGGGACAGCAGCCCCATCATCATGCAAAAATCATGCCACGACATGGACCTGCTGGTGTGGCTGACCGGCAGTGAGGCAGAGCAGGTTTCCTCCTTTGGGCAATTGACCTATTTTAAGGAAGAAAACGCGCCCAAGAACAGTGCATTAAGATGCTTGGAATGCCCCGCGGCGGAAGGCTGCCGTTATGATGCCCGCAAGTGCTACCTGCCCATCGCCGGCAACTGGCCGGCGGCGGTGCTTTCCCTTGATCAAAGCGAGGAAGGCCTGATGAAGGCCATTGCGGAAGGCCCCTATGGCCGGTGCGTATACCGCTGCGACAACGATGTGTGCGACCACCAAATCGTAAACATTCAGTTCAAAAACGGCGTCACCGCCGCCTTCAGCTTGAGCGCCTTCACCAACCGCATCTCACGCACCATCAAGGTCATGTGCGAGCATGGGGAGATCAGGGGCTCGGACTATGACAACCGCATTGAAATCATTCCCTTTGTATCCACCGGCGTGGGCGAAACGAACGCCCGCACCGTGTTCACCAGCCAAACATCCGGCGGCCACAACGGCGGCGACGAAGGGCTGATGCGGGATTTTCTAGCGTTGCTTAAGCAAAACAGTGGCGATGCCGCCACCTCCATCGCACGGTCGGTGGAAAGTCATCTCATTGCCTGCGCAGCGGAAGCATCGCGGCTTTCCCACGCGACAGTCGATATGGCTGCCTACCGCAAAGAACTGGCAAGCACCTCCAAGCAGACGGTGACTGCTGATCTGTTGCATGCATGGGCTGAATACACCGGCCTGCCCCTGCCCGAGGGCGTAGAGCAGTATGTTGAAAGCATGGAAATGCCCAGGCAAAAGCGTCTGATCGACCCAGACTTTCTTGCAAGTGCCATGGCAAGATGCGCCATGCCGGAAGAAAAAGCGCAAATGCTTCGGGATGCGCTTGTTCAAATTGAGGCAGATGAAACGCTGCTGCGACTTTCGCTGGCTTTGCGCCAAGATGCCCTTGTCGCGCTCAATCGCGGCACGGCCTGCCACTATCCCCGGCCTGAACCCAAATGCCTGAGCGGCTTTGCAAGAGATGCCTACGCTTTCCTGTACGCCCTGTCCTGCGTGGAGCCGGCCTTGGCGTTGGCGGCCTCCCGCGGCATTCCCAAAGAGCAGTACGACTACGTGCCCTGGATCATGGCAGACAGGCAACTGAATAAGTTCAAGGAGACCGGGGACATCACGGTTTCCGACTACCCCTGGGATATGAACTTTTACCTGTGCGCGATTTTCTTGATGGACCGTTTCTACTTCATTCCCTTCCTGTACGGAACGCCGGAGGTGTGGCGGAACACTGTCACCAACAAAACCGTCGCACTGTGGCCGGGGGACCAACTCATCCGCCGGGACGGACAACTACAGGGCGTGAATGGCATATTCGACGACCAGGCCTTTACCACCATCTGGCAGGATGATGAGAACACAATCACCGCTCATCCGGTGAATCCCATCGGCACCGTAGAAAAAGAGCCGGTCACCCTACTCAAGAGCGAGTGGTACAAAGCGCTGGGCGAGGGCGATTATACACTGGGGCTGCACATACCCAGCGGCGAAGGATATACCACCCAGAGACTGAAAAACTCCATGGAGCTGGCCTTGCGTTTTTATGACACCTATTTCCCCTCCCTGCCCATCAAAGGGTTCTGGAGCGAAAGCTGGCTGTATGACCCTGGCCTCAAGGCGCTTTTACCCAAAGAGAGCAACATCATAAGAGTACAGGAACAGTTTTATTGCTACCCCACCATGGAAGGTGGAGAAATGGCACACAAAGAAGTGTTTGGAAATATTGAGCTTGATCTAGACACCTATCAGCCCAAGACGCGCCTGGAAAAAGCAATCATCGAATGCTACCGCAAGGGCATTCCCTTCCACACATCGGGCATGTTTGTACTCCGGGAAGACGTTCCGGCGGTCGGAAGCAACCCCTATCTATCCAAAGATGGAGTCTCCCGTTAAGGCTGTCTGCGATTCTTTGAAAGGCAACTGATTTGCGAGGTGGTGTTAGTCGATGAAGAATCATGATGACCCGAATCAGGTGACGGTTGCTTTAACTGAAACGCTGGAAGCCTTCCCAAATCCCATGAAGGGCTTTCGTCCCTCCCGTCATATGCGGGGGAAGGGGTTTTCACAGGGAGAGTATGTAACCGTCATCAAGCATTACATACGGTATACCGATTTGGAAGCCGAAGCGGAAGACACCGCCCAGAAGATCATCGACTGGAGCAATGCGGCCTGGGCAGGAATCGAAAAAAGCAATTTGAAGGTCATCCCGCGTGTGGTGCTCGCCTATCCCATCGATAGAGACAGCCCAGATGAGCTGTTCTGGCCGTCAGGGCTTGATACCAGCGACCCTGTGGGGAAATGGCTGACGGATGCCTTTTTAGAGCGGATCGTTGCATTCATTGCCAAATTGGGAGAGGCGTGGGACAAGGATGCGCGGGTGGCGGCAGTAGAAATGGGGCTATGGGGCAGATGGGGCGAACATCATATATGGCCCATGAAGCTGCCCGATGGCACAGACCGCATTCCACCAAAGGCGCAAAAGCGGATGGGTGCTGCCTTTGCAAAGGCATTCCCCAACAAGAAAGTAATGGTCCGCAACCCTGAAACCTTTTTGGATCATTCCTTCGGCTATTACTGGGATTCCTTCGCACTGCCTGAAGAAAACCACTATGGCGAGGCAATGATCCGGCGGCAAAACTGGCACACGCAGATGATTTCAGGCGAGGTCGCTTACGATTGGGGCGATCAAAGCAACCTGGGCGGCACCCCCAATGGAACCTTGTCATGCGATGCCCACACGGATTTTGTAATAGGCTGGATCAGACGGACGCATACCTCCAGCCTTGGCTGGATCGCTGAATATGATGCCGGTAAAGATGTTTCCGCCAATGCGGCATGCATGCAGAAGGCTTTGGGTTACCGGTTTGTGATTTGCCAAGCGGCCTATACGCGCACTCTTGCGCCAGGCGGGACGTTTGCCTTGTCCTTTGAGGTTAACAATGTTGGATCGGCGCCCTTCTACTACCCTTGGCCCGTGGAGGTGAGCTTGCTTGGCACGGACCGCAAGCCTGTGTGGCGCACCACGATGCAGGAGGATATTCGGAAATGGGTTCCCGGCTGCACTTTCACCGTGAGCGGCACCTTTACACTGCCCAATGATCTTGCAAACGGACAGTATACTCTCGCACTTACCGTGCTTGACCCCGCGGGCAATCTTCCCGCCCTGCGCTTTGCAAACAGCAGCTACTATAACGGCGGCTATACACCGCTTGGTGCGATGGGCATCGGGCAAACCCCTACAGCTATGGATATTGCCCCATTTGACAGTTTATATGATGACAGAAGCCTGCACTACACGTTGGAAAAGTAAGGAGAGGTATGTATGCTCAAACGTATGCTGCTGTGTATCCTGTTGGCGGTTTGCCTGATTTGTGCGGCACAGGCTGATGGTTTGACCATTTCGACATATACCGAAAGTCCGGAGGCTTTTGCCAACCCAATGAAAGGCTTCTGTCCTGCACGGGCCATTGGCGGGCAGACGTTCCCCCAAGGCGAGTATGCGACGGTGAGCAAGCATTACATTAAATACACCGATTTGGAAATGTACCCCACAGACACGGCGCAAAAGATGATTGACTGGAGCAACAAAGAATGGGCGGGCATCGAAGAGAGGAACCTCAAAGTCATTCCCCGCGTGGTAATTGTCTATCCCAACGGACCTGATGGCGGCGATGACGGCTATTGGGCGGAAGGCCTTGACCACAGCGACTTTGCGGAGCGGTGGGTCAATGAAACTTTTCAAACCCGCATAGCAGCCTTTATTATGAAATTGGGTGAAGCATGGGACAACGATCCGCGGGTGGCAGCCATTGAAATGGGCATCTGGGGCAAGTGGGGAGAGCATCATGTCTATCCGCTGGCTTTGAAAGGAACGGGTTCCATCATACCGCCTGTGATGCAAAAGGTGATGGGGGATGCCTTTGCCAAAGCATTTCCGCACAAGCAAATCATGGTGCGCAATGCTGAGCGTTTCCGCGGCTATAATGTGGGCTTCTACTGGGACTCCTTTGCGCTGCGGGATGACAGGACATCCGGCTTACTGATCATGGAGCGGGATGCGTGGCGCACCCAGATGATGGGCGGAGAAATCGCTTACGATTGGGGCGATCTGAGGCCGATTGGCTGGAATCCGGATGAAACCTTGGCCAAGGATGAATGCACCGATTATGTGATTGAATGGATACAAAAAATCCACACCTCCCACCTCGGCTGGGTCGCGAATTACACGCAAGGCGACCCGACCCTGTCTGATAATGCGGCGCGGATGCAAAAAGCGCTAGGGTACCGGTATGTGATTGAACAAGCGGCGTATCCCGAAACCGTGCAGCCTGGCAATGCCCTCTCACTGACATTTGATGTAGCCAACGTCGGCAACGCACCATTCTATTACATGTGGCCGGTGGAATTAAGCCTGCTGAATGCAAAGCGCGAGCCCGTATGGAAAAATGTCATTCATGTGGATATCCGCAAATGGCTGCCGGGTCAAACCTATACCGTCCAGGATACCTTTGAACTTCCGCAGGACCTTAAGCCAGGTACATATACCCTTGCGTTGGCAGTTCTGGACCCATCCGGCAACGTACCCTCCCTTCGCTTTGCAAATACCAACTATTACAAAGGAGGACGGACACCGCTAGGTGTGATCGGTATCGGGGAAGCGGCACAAACCACGGAGATCGGACCTTTTGACAGCCTGTACAGCGACCATAGCCTGTATTACACCCTCGATGGTGACCACAACCCGCCGATTGAAGATACGCAAGTGTATGCAGATGTAAATCCTTAAACAGACTCTCTCTCAATCAGCTTGGTAGGCAGTACGACGCGGCGCGGCAAAGGAAAAGGCTCATTCAGCCTTTGGTGCACCAAATCCACAGCCATCAGGCCCATCTCATTGGCCGGAATCTCAAAGGTGGTTAGCGGCGGACTGGAAAATTTGGATAGTTCAATATTGGTGATACCGATGACCGCCATTTGATTGGGAACGCTGATGCCCATGGAATACAAGGCACTCAATGCTGCGATGGCCATCAGATCACTGGCCGCAAACAAGGCTGTAGGTGGATTCGGCCGCCCCATCATCTCGCGAACCTGCGCCATGCACGTCAGCTCATCCCATTGGCAGTTATGCACCCATTCCTTTCGGATGGGCAGCTCGGCAGCCAGCAAGGCATGAAGATACCCCTGATAACGCCCGTTGTCCTCCAGACTATCCCCAGGGCTCCCGCCAATGAAAGCGATATCCCGGTGTCCGCGCGCAATCAAGGTTTCCACAGCCCTCTTGCCGGTCAAATACTGGTCGTAGCAAACGTTGTCGATATCCTCATGCTGCGTATCCACCCCGACGCACACAGGGATTTTGGCACCTAAATTGCGGTACAGTGTCGGGGCAAGCGTGTCCATTAGAATCAGCGCATCCGGCGGGTTTTCCAGTATGTCGCTGAGCACGCTGCGCGTTTTCAGTTCAAACTGTGAACGCAAAAAATCCATGACGTAACCGTAGTGCATCAATCGCTCCTCGATACCTGAAAGGATGCTCATGAAGTACGGGTCGCGATACTTGCCCGTGACAATGCTCAGCACGCAGCCCACGCGCCGGCTTTTGCGCAGTTCCCCGCGAACCGTCTCTACATGCGGATGCGGTACCTGATACCCAGCTTGTGCAATGGCTTTCCACACCCGGTCATGCGTTTCCGGGCGCATACGATAGGTTTTGTCGTTGTTGACAACACGAGATACCGTCGCTACCGACACATTGGCCAGCCGCGCGATATCCTTCATTGTACTCATGTAATCATCTCCCTCCATCTACTGTAACATAGAACGCAAAATATTACCAGCAGAAAGCGCAAATTCAACGAAAATATTACGTAACTTGTTGATTCGAGGTTGAAAGGCCGATATACTGTAAAAAACGGTGCATTAAAGCAGGGATTTCCTGTTCATATTTTATCCATGGAGGCATTATGCGCATTGCTTTAGTCGGTGCAGGACATCGCGGCAGGATCTATGCGGATTACATACAAAGTACAGGCCGCGCGCAAATCGTTGCGGTGGTGGAGCCCAGCGAACAGCGGCGCCGGGCTGCCGCGGAAGCTTACGGCATACCGGCCGACCGGTGCTTTGCAACGGCCAAATCACTCTGGGCGCTTGGGAAGATCGCCGATGGCGCAATCATCGCCTCCATGGATCGGGATCACTACGCACAGGCTATGGCGGCCATGGAGTTAGGTTACGACCTGCTGTTGGAAAAGCCGATCTCCCCGGTCTTGTCGGAATGCGTGGCGCTCCGCGATCAGGCGAGGGCCTTTGGGCGGCGTGTGACTGTGTGTCACGTGCTGCGCTACACTCCCTTTTTCATTACGCTCAAGCAATTGTTAGATAAGCGCGTTGTGGGGCGGCCAATATGCATCCGGCATGAGGAAAACATCGGCAATTTCCATATGGCTCACAGCTTTGTACGCGGCAACTGGGCCTATCAAACGCAGAGCAGCCCGATCATTCTGCAAAAATCCTGCCACGATATGGATATCCTGGTGTGGCTGACGGGCAGCCGTTGCGAAACACTCTCGTCCATCGGCGCGCTTCATTACTTTACACCCTCAAACGCTCCCAAAGGCAGTGCCGACCGTTGCGCGGATTGCGTCGTGCGCGAGACTTGCCGCTTTGATGCCGAGAAGTGTTACCTGCCAATTGCAGGTGAATGGCCAGCTGTCGTCGTCACTCCCGACCAATCGCAAGACGGGTTGCGCGCAGCGCTCAAAAATGGGCCATATGGGCGCTGTGTCTACCGCTGCGGCAATGATGTGTGCGATGATCAAGCCACGCTCATGGCACTTGAGAATGGCCTATCGGTAACATTCGGAATGTCGGCATTTACCAACAGAATATGCCGCACCATTCGCATTCTCTGCGAGGATGGCGAGATTTCCGGCAATGATGAGGAGCGCCGCATCACCATCACACGTTTTGCATCCAACAATGCCGACGCCTATACCGTGGAGGAGATCCACACAGCCATGCCGGGCAGCGGTCATGGCGGCGGTGATTACCAGCTGGCGGACGACTTCCTGCGAACCCTGGCTGGCGAGCAAACGAACAGCTGCTCCTCATTGGATGATTCCATTGAGAGCCACCTGATGGCATTTGCGGCGGAACGCAGCCGGCTTGCGGGCGGTGAGCGCGTTGCGCTGAATTCATTGCGGCAGTAGCCTAATTCGTATGGGAGGTGAAGATATGCTGGTGAAACAGGCACAAGTGACTCGCGGCAAGCGCAACGGATTTCTGTGGGAAATGCGGCGCCATAGGACCTTGTATCTCATGTGCGTGCCTGCACTTTTACTCCTGGTAGGCCTTTGCTACATTCCCTTCGGCGGCGTATGGATGGCTTTTACCAACTATAAGCTGCTGGATGGGATATTCGGCAGTGAGTTTGCGGGGCTGAAATACTTCCGAATGTTCTTTATCAGTGATCAAGCATTGCGCACGGTAGGCAATACCCTCATCATCAACGCATGGGGATTGGTACTGGGTTTGATATTTCCTATTTCGCTGGCTGTCGCGCTCAATGAAATGCGAAAGGGTATATTCAAGCGCTTGACCCAAGGCGTTATGTTCTTTCCGTACTTCCTTTCATGGATCGTTGTCGGCGCTATCTCCTGGGCGCTGTTCAATTCGGATACTGGCGTCATCAACTCACTCTTTAAGAGCTTAGACTGGAAGCCGGTGAAGTGGCTGGCAAAGGGTGAATATTGGAAGGGATTTTTGATCGCCTTTAATGTGTGGAAATGGAGCGGTTACAGCAGCATCGTCTACATGGCCGCCATGGCAAACTTTGATCCTTACTTATACCAGGCAGCCGAAGTGGATGGGGCGAGCAAATGGCAGTGCATTGTGCACCTCACGCTTCCCATGCTCAAGCCGTCTGCCGTGGTGCTGACCTTGCTGAGCGTCGGGCGAATTTTCTACGGTGATTTCGGCATGGTGTGGGGCATCATCGGCAACAACCCTGTCATTGGTCCATGGGTCAACGTCATTGATACGTATGTGTTCACCAGTATGCGGACACTGGGCTTTTCCTACACCACGGCGGTGGGGCTCATGCAATCGGTTCTGGGTCTGATTTTAGTGACGACCGCCAACGCCGCTGCCAAGCGGATCAACGATGGGGAGGGATTGTTTTGATGCGAATAAGTCTGCGCGCAAATCGCCGCTCCATTCACCACTCCCTGGGGGATCGTGTTTTCAAGGCAATTTGCGTGGCATTTTTGCTGTTCTTTGCCGCGGTGTGCCTATATCCGTTGCTTTTGGTCCTGGGTGTTTCCTTTTCCGATGAGACGGATGTTTTGAAATATGGCTACGCCTTGTGGCCGCGCAATTTTTCCACTGCCACATACCGCTACATCTTTATGCAGAGCGGCAGCAGAATTTTCGACAGCTACGGCATTACCATTTTGACCACTGCGCTTGGCACTTTGGGTTCGCTTTTGGTGACCGGCATGATATCCTTCGCATTGTCCATGAAGCAGCTGCGCTACCGCAATGTGATTGCGTTCCTGTGCAACTTTACCATTATTTTCAGCGCGGGGCTCGTGCCCTGGTATATGATATGCACCAAGGTGTACGGTTTCAGCAATTCCCTGCTGGGGCTGATTGTGCCCAGCATGTTCAGTGTATGGTATATGTTCATGCTGCGGACCTTTTTTGCGGATATCCCGCCATCACTGTATGAGTCCGCAACGCTGGACGGCGCGGGGTACTTCAGCATCTTCTGGCGCATTGCCGTGCCTCTTTGCAAAACGGGCCTGCTTACCATCGGCTTTATGTACGCGCTGAACTATTGGAACAACTGGTGGAATGCGCTTTTGTTTATCGACCGCAAAGAACTCTTTCCGCTCCAATACCTATTGTACAACGTGCTCAGCAATGTCAATGCCATCAAAGGCGGCATGATTCCCGCAGGGGCCAGCTCTGTCAAAATCCCCGCTGAAACCGTAAAGATGGCCCTGACCATCATCACCATCGGGCCCATCGTGTTATTGTATCCGTTTATCCAGAAGTATTTCGTCAGCGGTATCACCAGCGGCGCGGTAAAGGAATAAACCCTCATCCCGTTTGCAAAGCCCTGAATGGGCTGCAATATAAATCTCAAAGGAGGAAGACTCATGAAACGGATCGCAACCTTGGTATTGGCAATGCTGATGGTGCTGGGCTTGATGGCAGGTTCCGCAAGCGCAACGGAAAAAGTCACCATCCTGTATCCCGGCGAAGAGTCCGACCGTATGACCGAACTGCTAAATGGCGAACTCGGTGCGGCACTTTTGCAAGACCTGGATCTGCAGCTCGAAATGGTCTACGTTCCCTGGGGCGACTACTGGAACATGAAAACCGCAAAGCTGCAAGCCGGCGATGCCATTGACCTGTACTGGGACGGCACCGGCAACATCAGCCAGGTGTACAACAGGCAGGAATGCCAGCCCCTGGATGAACTGATTGCCCAATATGGCCAGGACATGCTGAAGGTTCTGCCCATTGAGCATATCAAGGGCGGCGGCTCTATCGACGGTAAAATTTACGCCATCCCCTCGGCCTACAAGCCCTTCTCGGGCATGCGCCAGCTTGTGTGCCTGCGCCAGGACATCCTGGAAGCGGTTGGCATGGACAAGGTCGAAACAGCCGAAGATCTGTATAACTTTGCTGTAAAGGCAAAGGAAATGTTCCCTGAAATCAAGGGTGTTGGCGATCCGATGTACTATCCGCTCACGCGCTACTTCGCGGAAGAACCGCTCATTCTGTGCATTGCCAAGGATGAACTGGTGGCTTACAATGAAACCACCCAGAAGGCGGTTAGCTACTTCGAGACCCAGGCTTTCCAGGACCTGTGCAAGTTCAATGGCACATTGGCGGCTGCCGGCCTGTTCTCCGATGAAGAAACCTTGAATTACGAAAACCGTGACGGCCGTATGGACAGCGGCAATTACCTGTGGCAGGAAGGCTCCCTGGGCAAGGACGCAGAGCGCATCAACTCGCTGCGCGGCAATGTGCCCGATGCGAAGCTGGCCACATACCTGCTGGCGCCTGAAAAGCAAAAGTACATTACTTCCGCTGGCGGCGAAGCGCTGTTCGTTCCGAATACTGCTGCCAATCCGGCCGGCGCCATCAAGTTCTTAAACTGGCTCTACTCCGATGTAAGCCACTACCGCCTCGCCATCTTTGGCGTGGAAGGCAAGGACTATGTGATTGAGAACGGCCGCATCGCTCCCATTGGCGAAACGCTGCCCGAGCTCTTCTATGAGTGGATGTTCGACAACACCAACTACAAGGTTTTCTCCAAGGATGTATCCCAGGATTATGTTGATACGTACCTTAATTGGGACAAAGGCGCCGTCAACAGCGCGCTGCTGGGCTTCACCTTCAACAACGAGAACGTGAAAGAAATCGAAGTCCGCCTGCAAGAGGCGATGACTGATTTCCGTCCGCTCATGACCGGCTTTGTGGACTTTGACACCACCTACCCGGGATTCATCCAGAAGCTGAAGGATGCCGGCATCGATGAGTACGTGGCGGAAGTGCAGCGTCAGATCGATGCATATATCGCAAAGTAACAAACACTAGGCGATCCATAAAAACCTGCCTCACGCAAATCATGCGTGAGGCAGGTTCTTTGTTATTCATCCATTCAATCGGTCCAAGCCATGACTCGCAAATGTTCCATACTGACCGGGCAGCGAGAAGTCTTCCCCGGCGGCCTGCTTAAACCTTTACCTTGCCTCCCCGTTGCCGAAAAAGTGCTCTTCCAGCATGGCACACAAGGCATGGTAGGCAGGCAGATGCAACTCCTGCACATCCGCCGGGCAGTTGCCCTGCACGATCACCGCTTCATCGGCCACCTCCGCCAGCTTGCCGCCGGTACCGCCGGTGAGGCCAATAACAGTGAGTCCCCGGGCCTTGGCCGTCTGCGCCGCCAGCAGAACGTTGCGGGCATTGCCACTGGTGCTGATCCCAAGAAATATATCGCCCTGGCGGCCATAACCTACCACCTGCTGAGCAAACGCAAGCTCCGGGCTGACATCATTGGCAAAGGCGGTGTTCAGCACACTGTGCTCACTGTGCACGATCACCGGCAGCGCCCGCTGCAGCTTTTGATGCGCATCCGGCATGCTTTCGCCGGCGTATCTTTGCACTGCTTCCTGTTCTTCCTCTTTCAGCGGTCTTCTTAGATAAAAGCCCTTCATCAGTTCGCCCGCAATGTGCTGGGCATCGGCGCAGCTTCCGCCGTTACCGGCAATCAGCAATTTTCCGCCCTGGGCGAAGCATTCTTTTAATGTCTGGTACACTGTAAGCAGTTCTTCCCGCTGCGCTTCAAGCGCCGGATGGCGTACTATAGCCCGGTCCAGATGGGAAAGCACCTTAGGATTGCGTTCATGCGCCGCCTCCATGGGATCGATATGCAGGGCATGAAGGGCGACCATGATGCTGGCCAAATCGCCCAGCGCTTCGCCGGTCATGGCGGGTACCACCTTCAGGCCGCTTAATGAAAAGGGGATGGCTTCCCGTTTGAGCGCTGCCTCCATGCTTGGGCGCAGCAGCTCCTCACAGCGGACGAACACGCTGCCGATGACGATGCATTCCGGGTTGAGGGTGTCCACCAGCAGGCTCAAGCCACGCCCCAGCATTTCGCCCACATGGGCAAAGATCGCTTCGGCGTCCGCATCCCCCTGCTTGGCATAATCCGCAATCAGCTTGGTGGTGATGTCCTCTGGCCGCACGCTGTCCGTTACCCATTTGGGCGGTTTTCCTTCTTCTACGAGCCGCTTTGTCCAGGCCTGGGCCTGGCGGCCGATACCACCGCCGCTGGTATATCCCTCAAAAGAGCCGGCCTTTCCAAACCCAACCGGCCCATCCTCCGTCAGACGCAGATGCCCTACCTCGCCCCCCATGTCGCTCATGCCGCACAGAAGATTGCCCTCGGCGATGATCCCGGCTCCCATGCCGGTACCCATGGTCAAAAAGATCATATTCTGGGTGCCCCGCCCGGCGCCTAATTTCCATTCCACCAAGGCGCAGGCATTGGCGTCGTTTTGCAAAAAGGCGGGTATGCCATACCGCTCGGTAAGCATCCTCGTCAAGGGAACATTTACCCAACCGGGCAGATTGGGCGGGCAAAGCACCACCCCGCGCCTGGAATCCAGCGGGCCGCCGCAGCTTACGCCGATGGCGCGCAGGTCATTGGTATCAAGGCCGTGCTTTTTCAGCATGGCCTCGATGGTTTCATGCAGCCTGGCAAGGGTATAGTCCATTCCCAACTCCGCTTGGGTGGCAAAGCGCATCTTGTCATCGATGTGAATGCCGCCGTCCACATGCGCAAGCAGCACGGCACACTTGGTGCCGCCGATATCCAGCCCCAGATATGGCTTGTTGATGGAGCTCTGCTTATTCATTGCCTTCCCTCTTTCAATATGTACATGTGCGCTGCGGTACCGCAACATACGATGATAGATTACCAAGTGAATAACAGCCAGCCGGAAGGGCTGAATCTCCCCAGCAGCAGCTCGGCCACCGCCTGGCCGCCAAATGTATCCAACCCCACACACAGTACCACAATCTGCGCCAAATGCGCAACAGTAACCGCCTCACTGACGGCGTCGGCATGTAGCCCTGATCCTTCACTGCGTCCTTCCACAGGTGGAAGCCCCGGCCCCTTGTGATTCTGGCGTCCGGCAGAGGGCATCATCACAGTCCGTGCGCGGCAATCTGCTGGACCATGACAAATACGCAGTGCTGCGGAAAAGCCGCCATATACAAGGCATAACTGAAGTACTATGGATGCATCTTCTAAAGCATATCTATCGGTGATAGGATTGCTCATTCGATTGGCTGCATGCTTAATAGCCCATGCCATGATACCGGACAGCCGACGAAGGGGAAGGGCTGTTTGATATCTCGGCATGGGCCGCAAAGAACAGGAAAGGGTTGAAGGGGAGTAGATTATGGGATTTGTATCTTAATAACGTGCGCCTTGTCACTTCCGGTGTAAAAGCTCTCACGAAGCAAGTCCTGCTTGACCGTTGTTTTACTGCCGTGACAATCGATGGTAATATCATAGCTGCCAAAGAAAAGGCGCGTTCCGCAGACGCCATTGGACCCGGTCACAAGGTCGGCATCAGTATGCCATTCACGATGGATCAAGTCATACAGCGTATTGTATACAGGCTTGATTTTCAAATCCTCCGTGACAACACCGGCCGGCGCGCCAAGCCAGCGGTGATCTGTAAAGTCAAACCAGGAGAGCGCCTCCGTTGCCGGGTGGCTGAACACCAGCGTATAGAAATCGCGGGCATATTCCGCCTGGGAATATAGATCCTCCTCGGTTTCATTCCAAAGGTTTTCGGTACTTGACTGGTAATTGATCGGCCCCGCGGGCACGCCGCTTGCGATGGAGCATTCCGGGAAATGAATTGGCCAGCCGAAAGCCGCTGCGCGCTCAATGGTATCCAGTGTTTTTTGATAGCTCCAGCGTTCCTTGTGCATGTGGCTTTGCATACCAAGAATATCGATGTCAATATTGTTTTCTCGCATATCGCGTAAAAAGTTGTAGTATTCATCCACATGAATGTTCCAGTCGCCGTAAAGCAGTTTTGCATCGGGCTTGAATGAGCGAACAAGCTGTGTACCAAACTTCATCATATTCATAGGCCCGTACTTTTGAATCCAGCGGGATACCGGTGTATCAAAACGGTCATTTACTGTCGTTTCATTGGCAACGTCAAAGAAGTCAAAATCATTCCCATGAAGCGTCATGAGCCGGGATATACGCTCGGTGTACAACGCCTTGATATCATCCGAATAACTGACCCATTCGGGTATCAGCTCATGCCAAATCAGCGCATGCAGCTTCTTTTTCAGGTTGTTCTCCTTTGCCCACTTGATAAGGTTTGACGTATACGGTTCATTGTACGCATGCCGTTTTGGCTCATACCAGCTCCAATGATAGGGTACCATTGTATAGTTGAACATTTTTGTGAATTCTTCGGTAAACAGATCGTTCATTTCCTTGGTTGGATATTTGCCATATTGATAGCATACTGCGCCGAACAGGTACTGGTGGTTTTTCATGCGGATGGTAACAATTGCGTTGTCAACCGGTTTTCCATCCTGCATGACGCATATTTCCACATCTCGCTTGCGGACTTGTTTGATGCGCTTCTGGGCATTTAGAAGGATATCGTTCATTTTTATCCCCTCTTCTGATAGCAGAATTTGATTTGAAGCTTTCATGGATATCCGCATGGTCCGAACCGATAGCAATGCGCGGCATGGTAAGCTCGCTGTCCAGCAAAGCTAACGAAAGGAAAACGTTTATCCTTTGGGGTAGACCAAAGCGAATTATTCCAGTTCGTACGCGCATAGCATACCGTTTTATTGCCATTATGTCAAGAAATCAACAGATTAACCCAATGTTTTGGGTCGTTCGAGTTTGACAGTGCAGCAAAAATATGCTACTCTGACCACAAGATAAGTTAAACGTTATTCCACTTTGCTATTTTAACGATGTGGAGATCCGGGAAGGGATGATTTTGTGGTGCGGGCCGTTACTTTGGGGTTGGATATAGGGGGTACCCATGTACGCATGGGGTTGGTGGATCATGTGGGTGGTCTTTCGCATTTCGTTATGCACAAAACGGCGGAATTTATTCGGGAAGGCTTTATGGACACGCTTTCCCGCGCAATACTGTCTTACCTTGATACCCATCTGGAAAGCCGGTCCCTTCACACCGTATCGATGGGATTCCCCTCGGCCATTGACAAGGCATGCCGGGTGTTGTATTCCACGCCAAGCATACCGGGACTTTCCAGTATCGATATCATTGCTGAAATGGAAAGCCGGCTTCATCTGCCTGTCTGCATTAGCCGGGATGTGAACATGCTGTATTTGTACGATGCCCGCCGGTACAGCCTGCCGGATGAGGGGGTAGTAATCGGTGTTTACTTTGGCACCGGCATCGGAAACGCCATTGCCGTAAACGGATGTTTGCTGAAAGGCAGGAACGGCGTGGCGGGGGAATTAGGCCATATTCCCGTTTGGGGGAAAAGTGAAACTTGCGGCTGCGGCAATAGCGGATGCATGGAATTGTATGCTGCCGGTCAAGCCCTTGTGCGGCTGCGTAATGCCCATTTTGCCGATACTCCCATGGAGGAACTGTTTATCCGCCATGGCGGGGATGAACGGCTTATCGATTACCTGGAGGCGATGGCACTGCCCCTTGCCACGGAAATCAACCTGCTGGACCCCGAGGCCGTAGTGCTGGGCGGCGGCGTGCTTCAAATGAGGAATTTTCCGAGGGACGTGCTGGAAAGAAAGCTGCGCGCCCATGTGCGCAAGCCCTATCCCGAAAGTACACTGAAACTTATCTATTCTGATTTGCAGCAGGAAAACGGCGTCATTGGTGCCGGATACTATGGATTTTTGCAAAAAGCATAATTTTGGATCATGCAAAAAAACACGATTCCCGCTGACGATGGGGATCGTGTTTTGGTTTACAGGGCCTTATTTCCGACGCAATCAGCCATCTGCCTGGGCAGTATCCATCAGTGCCTGGGCTTCCTCCATGCTGGGCATGCCGGTTTGGGCACCCAGCTTTGTCACGGAAAGGGCCGCCGCGGCGTTGGCCAGCACCACCGCCCTTTCCAGCGAAAAACCCTGGGCAAGGCCTGCCGCCAGGCCGCCGTTGAAGGTATCCCCGGCCGCGGTGGAATCTACTGCCTTTACCTTGAAGGCGGGGATGTGGGTCCAGCTATCCTCCAAAGCGATATATGCCCCATCGTCTCCCGACTTGTGCACCACACAGGTGACGCCCATCTGAATCAGGTGCCGCGCACGTTCCTGTATTCCTGCACCTTCCGGCAGGTCACCGGTGATGGTTGCAAGCTCTGTGGCATTGGGGGTGACAATGCTTACCTTAGAAAGCAATTCCCGGCTTAAGGGTCTGGCGGGAGCGGGATCAAGGATAATTGTCTTGCCAAGGGCATGCAGCTTGTCCACTGCGGTCTGCACGGTTTCCAAAGGAATCTCCAGCTGCAATAGAAAGATATCGGCGTCACTGATTAGGGGTAATATCTCCTCAAACCATGCCGGTGTGCAGGTATCGTTGGCCCCCGGCACGATGATGATGTGGTTTTCCCCCGCGTCATCCACCTCAATGGCAGCGATCCCGGTACCCGCGACAGGGTCGAAAGCCACCGCCTGAACGTCGGTTCCGATTTTTTCAAAATGTGCAAGGTACATGCGTCCATACAAATCGTCACCTACCCGCCCGGCCATGGATGTCGGTATGCCCAAACGGGAGAGGGCCACCGCCTGGTTGGCACCCTTGCCGCCGGGAATGGTTTGAAAGGAGATGCCCCGCCTGGTTTCACCGGGCTTTGGAAACCTGTCTGTCCTGGTGACCATGTCCATGTTGACGGAACCAATGACGCAGCATTTTTTCATACAGTCTGCTCCTTAGATTAGCCCCAAACCACGGGGCGCTTTGTGTGCGCGTGAAAATACGCGAGGATTTCTTCCTTTTGATCCAGGCCCATATCGGGCAGATTTGACAATGTATAGCTTTTCCCCAGTTGCTTATACTTTCCCGTCCCCATCCGGTGGTACGCCATCAATTCGGCCCGGGAGATGCCTGGGTACCGGTCAAGCAAAGCAATGATGCCATCATAATGGCCTGTCTCCGTATTGCAGCCGGGAATGATGGGGCAGCGCAGAATAATGGCTGCTCCCAGATTATAAAGCATATCCAGGTTATTTAGGATGCGCCGGCTGCCGGCCCCGGTCAATGCCTGATGGGCATTAGGATCTGTGGCTTTGTAATCATACAGGAAGATATCTGTCAGCTTCGCTGCTTCCCGCAGGGCCTCTTCCTCCACATGCCCGCAGGTTTCCATGCAGGTGTGCAGATTTTGCTCCTTGGCAGCCTTTAAAAGCGCCAGGGTAAACTCCGGCTGCATCAGCGGTTCTCCGCCGGAGATGGTGATCCCCCCGCCGGAGGTATCGTAGTACCGCTTGTCCTTCATGACCTCCTGTATGACATCCTCCACCGTTACGCTTCTGCCGCTTAAGGCCAGGGCATCATAGGCACAAGCCGCCACGCAAGCGCCGCAAGCGATGCACTTGTCAAAATCCACCCGGTGCTCCGTACGGGTAACATGGTGGACATCCGCCGGGCACACCTTTTCGCAGGTCCCGCAGCGCACACAGGCGGATTCCACATAGCGCAATTGCACCTTGGGGCTGATACATTCCGGATTATGACACCACAGGCACTGAAGGGGGCAGCCCTTTAAAAAGACGGTGGAACGGATGCCCGGCCCGTCATCCACCGAAAAGCGCTGTATATCTGTGATGAGTCCCGTTACAGCAGCCATATCAATGCACGGTGCGTGACAGCACTTCCTGCTGCACGTCCTTTTCCAGTTCTACAAACCGGGCACTGAATCCGCCTACCCGGACCAGCAGCGAGCGATGCTTTTCGGGATGAATAAGGGCATCCTCCAGGTCCTTGCGCCCGATGACGGTGATCATGGCCTGGGTGCCACCGTTTTCAAAATACGCGTCCAGCAGCGCCCGCACCTTTTCGGGCGCCCGCTCAAACACATCCCGGCCAAACTTGATGTTCTGCACGGAGCCTGCGTGGTTTTCCGGCGGGAAAGAGGCCAGGGAATTGAGCATGGCAGTAACGCCATTTGTATCCATGCCGCCTACGGGGTTGTTGGCGTTGGCCATATAGGTCAGCGCCTTGCGCCCATCGGCGGAAGCGCCAGTCCAGCGGCCCAGGTACGTGTTGGCGGAGTTGTTGATAACCACCATCAGGAAGGAATGAAGGCCTACCCTGTCCGCCTGTTCTTTGATGGTGCGGGCTTCAAAATCATGCAGATCCCGGGCAAGGTCATCGACTGCCTTGATATCATTACCGTATTTCGGGGCCTTGAGCAGCAGTCTTTGCTCCTGTTCATAGCCCACAAAATTAGCTTTCAGCGCCTCCAGCAAACGAGACGGGGTAATGCTCTTCTTTTCAAACACCGTTTCCCGGATGGCGGCCAGGCTGTCCACCGTATTGATATTGCCGTAGGATTCCAGCGTAGCGCCAAGGTAGGCGATCCCCCCCGACAGCATGGATTTACCGTTTTCGATGCAGCCATCATATAGCAGGCTCATCATCAGGAAGGGAGCCTGTTTGGCGGTTTCCTTCAAAATAATGACCTCCGCCTCGGCTAGCACCTCAATATAATGGGTGATTTGCTTCTTATAGGCTGCGTAGAAATCCTCAAACGTGGCATAGTCCTCAAAGCGGCCCAGCGAAAGGCCCATGGCACGGTTTAAAACGATCTCATGGCCATTGAACAGCGTCACCTCCAGGGCTTTGAGCATGTTGATTACGCCGTTGGGGGAGCCAAAGCTTTCATGGTCGATGATATATTCGCCGCAGCCAAAGGGCACATACTGCTCCGCCTTGTCACGGGGCAGGCGGAAGGCGTTTTCCACGGCCGGCACATTCACATCGTCGCTGTACAGCATGGGATAGGTGGCACCATGGCCAATCACTTCCAGCGCCTTTTGATACAGCCGGTCATCCATGCCCTTGTACAAGCGCAGCGTCAGCTGTGGCTCGATATCATGGACAATGCGGGAGGCTTCCATAGCCAGCATGGCAAAGGCATTGGCGTTTTTCTCATTCCTGCGGCCAACCCCGCCGATGACTACCCGGCCGTGATAAACAGTTTTCCGGGCTACCATCAGCCGCCACAGGCCCACAACCAAGTCAAGGGCTTCGGCCTGCGTAAGGATGCCGGCCGCCAGATCGTTGGCCAGATAATCCCCCAGATACACATCCATGCGTCCATAATCCATCACCCCGGCCAGACAGGAATACAGCCAGCTTAATTGTATGGCCTGCCGGAAGGTTTGGGGGGCGTCGGAAGCGATATGCGTAAGGTCTGCCGCCATCCTGGCAAGCTCTTCAGCCCGATGCGCCGCGGCATCCTTCACCATGGCAGAAGCCTGCCCGGCATAGTGCAGGCAGCAATCGCGGATCAAATCCACCGTCAGGGCCAACCCTTCATAAAACCCTTCCGGATCGCCCTGTATCCGCTTTTCTTCAATCTGCTTTGTAAGGCCCGGCAGCCCCAACGTCAGCAGGGTTTCATAATTTTCATAGGCGCCGGTCATGCGGTACAGGGGAAAGCCCACGCCCACATCCCCCGCAAAGGAATCGCTGGGAAGATAAGTGCGGATGCGTTCGGTAAAATGCTCCTTCACATGAGCAGTGGTGTTTTCCTTTTCCCAGAAAGCCATCATGTCCCGTATTTCCGCGGCTTCCGCGCTGCCTTCCGGGGCTTCTTCCAATGCCTTTTGAAAATAATCCGGGCGGTAAAAATACCCCATGCCATGAGGAAGGCGGTACAGCGTCACATCAGGCGAAAAGCCCACACCCCGATGTTCCATGACAAGGGCTCTGCCGGCAAACAAATCCCCGTTTTCAATGGGAGGCAGAAGCGCGGGATACAGCACCTGAAGGCACTTTGCCTCCCGGATGGAAAGGGGGGCATGCTGATATTTCTTGAACACCTGTGAAAACTTTTTTTCAATCGTAAGGTCTGACATCATGATTGTGCCTCCTTATGCGAACATGCGGACGTATCCCGCAAAGCATGTGTTTCGCCGCGTTCTCTCCGCCCATTTGATTTTATTCTAGCATGGCCTACATCCTTATGCTTGCGCTATGCTTGCGGATTATGCTATATTGATATCAAACTTTGAAGGAGACAGGCTGATGGAGGTTTTTCATTTTCGGGAAAGCGCGGTTTTAGACCCTGTTTCTCAAGTGCATTATAACTATATTACCCAGGTAAAATCAGTTACTCGCCTGCATGATCATGATTTTTGCGAGGTCTTTTTAATTGCCTACGGGCGAGTGAATCATATAGTGAACGAGCAGACCCAGGAGCTCCGGGAAGGTTCCATGATGTTGATGCGGCCCACGGATGTTCATTGCTATCAGCCCATTGGGGAAACAGGCTGCGGCATCATGAATCTGGCTTTTCCCACCTCCGTTTTACAAAAGGCACTGGACCTCATGTGGGATGATTACCGCACCTGCCCGCTATGGACAAATCCGCAGCCCGCCTATGTGCTGCTGCCATCCGGCAAGGTGAAAGAATGGATCAGCGCCTTTTCAGAATTGAACCTGCTCCCGGTGGATGACAAGGAGGGTATACGCCACCATGTCCGGAGGCTGCTGATGCAGCTGTTGGCCGCCTGCTTTTTTCATCAGCGTCCGGCCCCCAAAACAAAGGTGCCGGAATGGCTGGTTAAGCTGCACGCCGCCATGCAGGAGCCGGAGCGGTTCCAGGCAGGGCTGCCCGCCATGCTTGCCCTATGCGAAAAAACGCCGGAGCATATGTACCGCCAGTTCCGCCATTACTATCAAAAGACACCCTCGGAGTTCATTAATGAGCTTCGTGTAAATTTTGCCGCCAATCTTTTGCGCAATACAGACCAGCCCATCACCCAGGTGGCCCTTTCCTCCGGGTATGAAAACCTGAGCTATTTTTACGAGCAATTTAACCGGCGCTTTGGCCTGGCTCCGGCCCGCTTCCGGCGCGAAAACCAGACATCCGCCATCAGCCCGGAAGCGGGTTCCCCGCATTGACAGCCGCCGTTGGGCCGTGTTACAATGGCGCCATCGACTGGATAAACGTTTATTCTTTGGTTGAAGTGCAGAAAGGATGGAGTAAATATGGATCGCAAAACGTATGAAGCCGCCCGCGAGAAAGCGCTGGAATACTTTGAAAAAGCGCACATTGCCCTGACCCAGGCGGAGCGAGAAAACGTGGAAGTGGCGGATCTTGGCCTGAATGACCTGGACCGCACCGGCCTGGAACTGGTAACGTATATCAATACAAAACGCTGCTGCGCCAAGGAACTGGTGCTGTTTCCCAGCCAGACCTGCCCCGAGCACCGGCATCCCACCCTGGGCGGTGTACCCGGTAAGGAGGAGACCTTCCGCTGCCGTATGGGAACCGTTTACCTGTACGTATCCGGCACGCCCAGCGCTGCCCCCAAAGCCCGGCCGCCCAAGGGGGATGAGGCGTACTATACAGCCTTCCATGAGATCGTTCTTCACCCCGGTGAACAGTATACCCTTGCTCCCGACACGCTTCACTGGTTTCAGGGGGGACCGGAAGGCGCCGTTATTTCCGAATTCAGTAGCTCCAGCAACGATGACACGGATATTTTCACCGACCCCAGAATCACGCGGGCACCGGTGGTGGAAGGGTAAGCACCATTGTATGGCAGCAGCGCTTGCAGCCTCCCTGTAGAGAGCATTTGTACACTTTACCAGGGAGACCCGCGTTGACATTTCGCCCACTTTCCTCTATACTATTGCATATAGGATAAACGTTTACTCTGCAACGATTATCAATGGAAGCGCATCATGTGAAGGGAGCTTTTTATCGCATGGAAAGAGGCATATATTTTGACGGATGGTTCAAAAACAACCATTGTTATCACCCCAGCCTGCCCCTAAGAAGCTTGCAGATGATTGAGGATCTGGAAAAATACCACGGCACCCTGCTGGTATGGTCGGCCATGGGCGGCGGCAGCATCTCCCTTCCTTATTTGGAGAATGAGGCTTTCGGGCCGGTGGATCCCCGGATGCGCTTTTACGGTTATATGAACGATTCCGAGTTTGTGGCGGAATGCAACAAAAGAGGCATCAAGGTGTTCGCCATCGTCTTTGAGGTGCAAGGCTGGGAGTTTCCGGCGGTCATCGATGAGAAAACCGGGGAAATCAAGCGCCTGAACCTGCACGCCCAATTAGAGGAGAACCACGGCTGGTATGGCCTTCGGGAATTTTCGCAGGATAAATATCCAAGCGCCTTCCGCACTTCACTGAAAGACTACTATCCCAATGGAATTATTAACAGCGACGGGGAGGTTGTTACCGACCTGTGGGAAGAATGTGCCGCCCGCAAGCTGGATGGGACCGCGGTGCATGCCCGCTGGGTAGAAGTAAAAAACCACGATCAGGTTTGCTACCAAACCTGCCGCAACAACCCCGTCTGGCGGGATTACCTGAAAAAGATCATGAAGCTGCAAATTGATGCCGGCGTGCCGGGCATTCAGCTGGACGAGTGCGAGCTGCCCATCACCTCCATCGGCTCCGGCGGGTGCTTCTGCAAAGATTGCATGAAGCAGTTCACCGAATATTTGAAAGATCAGAAGGCCAAGGGGCTGCTTGGCGCGGAGTTTGACGGCATCGATCTGGATACCTTCAATTATAAAAACTATCTGCTGGAAACAGGTTCTTCCTATCCCCATGGCGCGCCGTTTTACCGGCATTACTGGGAATTCCAGATGCGGGCGGTAAAGAAATACTTCTCCGAATTGGTCGACTACGCCAAGGAATACGGCAAGGTAACATATGACAGGGAGATCATGGTGTCCGGCAACTTCTTTAACTTGATGCCGGTATATTATCCCATTGAAACCAAGGTGGATGTCATCATCACCGAAATGCAGCACACCTTGTTCCGCCAGCCTCACTTTTACCGCTACTGCGCTGGTTTTGCTGGGCAAAAGCCCATTATCGTGGCGGAAAACCCCTATGGCGGCATTGTTCCGCAGCTGCTTACGATGCTGGATGCCGGCAAGGGTTATGACCTGTACCGAATTTTCTTGCTGGAAGCTTCCGTATACGGCTGCAACATGGCCGTTCCCTACGGGGGCTGGATGGGCAACACCATTAAGGATTCCTTCTATCCGCCCCGTGAGCTAACAGCCCAGGTGCAGGATTTCCTCTATCAGCATGAGGATTTCTACCCCAAGACACCAGTAAAAGGCGCGGCGGTATTGTATTCCTTCCCCAGTTACTACTGGCGGGAAACCACCAAAGGCAACGGTGGCAACACCATGCTGGACGAGCAGGAAAGCCTGCTGGACTGCACCACCAGCGAATGGTCCGATCCCAATGCCAGCCATATTCCTTTCTGGGATGCCATCAAGGCGCTGTCCGACGCCAAAGCATTGTACGATGTGAAGATGCTGGCGGATGGCGACGTTCGGGCGGATGACTTCACCCTTAACGTCATCCGCCCCTATCCCTTGGTGGTCGTGCCGGATTGTCATGTTCTTACCGCAAATCAGGCGGACGTGTTGGTCCAGTACGTCCAAGGGGGAGGAAGCCTGCTGGTGCATGGCCGGATTGGTGAGAACGTTCAGGCCGCTGCCCGGCTGAAGGATTTGCAAAACGTCGTGTTCACCGAATGCGGCCCCGATTGGAAAGAATCTAACCGGAATCTGATGGAAGGCTTCAACAGGCTGTACAAGCCCGTCTGCACCATGGAAGGCAACAGCAGTAAGCTGGGCATTCAGCGCTTTGACAAGGATGGGCGCACCTTTGTGCATATCCTCAATTACGCCTATGACGCTGCCCAAGATGCCATTCTTCCCGCTGAGAAAGCCACTGTTACACTTCGGGAAGTAAACGGGGACGTGAAGGTGCACACCTTGAATGGGCATGCCGTCGCTTATGAAGCGGGTCATAGGGGGAATGAACTTGTGGTCACGCTTTTCAATCTTCCGGTGTATACGGTGATTGAAATCGGCTGACCGATCATGGGAGGGGGGAAAAATCCCCCTCCCGGCTTTCTTCCATTAATTTATGCCGAAAGGCGCTTATCAGGAGGATCTTCATGGCTGTCACCATCAAGGATATCAGCAAGCAGGCCGCTGTTTCCACAGCTACCGTCTCCAAAGTGCTCAACGGGGACTACAGCAAGGTCAGCGATGAAACACGGGACCGCATCCTGAAGGTGGCGGATGAACTGCATTACCGGCCCAACCTCCTGGCCCGAGGCCTCGTTTCGCAAAAATTTCATATGATCGGGCTGATCATTCCCGACATTTCCAACCCTTATTACGCGGATATGGCCCGCGGCATGTCGGATGAGGCCCTTCGTTTTGGCTATAACACCATGATCAGCAATACCGATCAGATGCATTCGCGAGAACTATCCGCCATTCAATCCATGGTGGAATACAATGTCAGCGGCCTGATCCTGGCCGGAGGCACCAATACCAAGCTGGAAAGCCAGGAGCTTTTGCGCCGCTACCGTGTCCCTTTCGTTTCAGCGGAAAACTACACCGCCGGGATAGAATATTGCGTGTATGTGGACAACTTTACAGGCTCCTACAAGGCGGTCAGCCATTTGATACAACGCGGGCACAGGCACATCGCCTATATTACTGGCTTCGGTTCGCTCCACGCGCCGGAAGATGACCGGCTGCGTGGCTTTGAGCAGGCCATGGCAGACCACCATCTTCCTGTGGACCCCTATCTTTTGGAATGCGGCAGCTACACCATGGAAACAGGATACCGCAAAACGCTTCAGCTTCTGGGCAGAGGCATCCCCTTCACGGCCATCGCCTGCGGCAATGACCTGATTGCCCTTGGCGCCTTCCGTGCCGTTCGCGAGCACAAGATGAAGGTGCCCCAGGATATATCCCTGGTAGGTTTTGACGATGTGTACCTTTCTTCCACCATGGAGCCAAGGCTGACAACGGTAAAACAGCCTGCCTATGAAATTGGCGTGTACGCCATCAAAATGCTGCTGGACCGAATTGAAAAGCGCACGGAGGCCGAGAAGATAAAATGCTTTGAGCCCTCCCTGGTGGAGCGTGACACGGTAAGCTTTCGGGCATAGTAGCCCTATCTTTGCAATGAGGGGGAGCGTTATGCTTTTTAAGAAAAAGCCAGTTCTCCTTTGGATGTTGACCATTGCTGACGCAATGTCCAGGCCGCTTTATGAGGGCCCGCTTTTTCATATGCAGTTTTCAGAGGCAACCGTAAAAGCTCTGAGCATCGAATTCTTTCGCGACCCTGAGCCCTGCCATATTCACCGCTCGGCAGTGATTCAACGTGCTATGATGGAAATTGAAACAACCTGCCCAGATGGGGTATCTGTGGCTTTATCTGCCCTGC
The DNA here is from genome assembly GCA_023436585.1 of Bacillota bacterium. Classification (GTDB taxonomy): domain Bacteria; phylum Bacillota; class Clostridia; order Christensenellales; family Aristaeellaceae; genus JAEWAH01. Next base: position 145,215 of record JAEZIN010000028.1, read on the forward strand.
CCCTTCGGATCGCAGGCTTTTTTTCTTGTTATCCAAATGCCTGTACACTAACCCTTCTAAAGGAGGAAAGGCGTTCATGAGGCGCGTTTGCTGCTTTTTGCTGGCATGCTTGATTGTGATGAATCTTATTGCTCCGGCTTTTGCAGAATCAAAACCTGAGCTAACATACTTTTTTGAAAGCTATTGCGGTTCCTGCACACCGGAAGAGGATTTTTTGGAAACCTTCCGGGACCTTACAGGGAAGGACTCCGGTGGTTACGCTTGTACGTTTTACAACATCCGCTATGAGAACGCCAGAAAAGCACTGGATGAGGCCATCACCCGATACAATATCCCCAAGGAAAGGCAGCTCCCTCCGCTGTTGATTGTGGACGGCCAAGTGTACGCAGGGCAGGATGCCATCTCTGCGGAGCTGCCCAGGGATGCTTTGGCAAGAGAGAATACCACAGACAGCGTTGTCTATTACCTGTATGTTACCGCTTGCGCAAGCTGTGCGGAGGCGAAAAAGGTGCTGGATACCCTACCCGCAAGCGTATCTCTCACCCGAGGCGCTTATGCCTTTGAATCCAAGGTGGAGATCGTACCTATCAATATAGGAGAGGAAACCGCCCTGACATTATCCCTGTTTGAAAGCTACCATGTGCCGGAGGATAAGCAGGTTGCTCCCATTGTTTTTTTAAGGGACAGATACCTGAGCGGAAGCGAAGAAATACAAAGGGAGCTGCCCGGAGCGCTCACCCGCGGGGAAGCGGTATGGAACCGTATCACACAGAAGCAAAAAACCGGCTTGCCGCCACTGCGTCTTCTATCTACAATGGCGGCTGGGCTGGTTGGCGGCCTGAATCCTTGCGCACTGTCGATGGTGCTGCTGCTACTCAGTATCCTGATCCCGCTGGAAAAAAAGGTAGGGAGGTACGCGCTGCTATTCCTTGCCAGCAAGTTCGTATGCTATCTGGCCATCGGTACACTGCTTACCAGTTTGCTGCAGGCCTTTGATCTAAACTGGCTTCCAATGGCGCTGAAAATCTTTCTTACGGTCTATTCCGCCGCATTGATACTTTTGAACCTGTGGGATGCCTACGCCGCCAGGCGGGAGGAGTATGGCCAAATCCGAAATCAGCTGCCTGCAAGGCTTCGCAGGTTTCTCCATCACCGTATTAAAGGCATTGCCACCGATACCAGGGCAATGGTCCCCGTCATGGTGCTTCTTGGCGCTTTGGTGGCCGCCAGTGAATTCCTCTGTGCCGGCCAGGTATATCTGGCGACGCTGCTTTCCAGCCTGCAATCAGGCGCGCAGGCCATGCGCATGTTCCTGATGCTGGTGGTCTACTGCCTGGCTTTCCTTGTGCCGTCCGCACTGCTCACAGTGCTTATAGTAAAGGGAAAAGCGGTGCTGCAGGTATCTGACTGGATGCGCCGTCGGATGACGGCCATTAAGCTGGTTACGGCATTGTTCTTTCTGGCCGTGCTGCTTGCGGTATGGCTACTGTAAAGGGTGAACAATATCTAGCGGTCTTCCTGCTTGTGAAATGGATAATAGAAAAAGAGAAGCGCTTTTAAGATTGGGAAAAGCGCTTCTTCTTTATCATTAACCATTTACATATGAAGTGAATTACAAGCCCAGCGCATCGTGAAGATACCGCCTGGAGATCATGGCCGACTTGTAGTTGCACACAGGACGTTTGTCCAGCTCCACGCACAGCACGCCGTCATAGCCGCCGTTTTGAAGCACCTTGTAAATACCCCTGAAATCCACCGTGCCAAGGCCCAGCTCGCAAAAGCTGTCCATCGGCCACGCGGCATATCGCTCCCTGTCGGGGTCCACATCCTTCAAATGAATGTAGGCAATGCGTGGCAGATACTTATTGAAAGCCTCTACCGCATCCATGCTGGCCAGGGTGGTGTGGGCCGTATCCAGACATAGGGATACCAGGGCAGGATCGGTATTGGCAAGGAAAAGATCAATCTGTTCCTGCGTGTAAATGGGAGTGTTTGCGTGAGGGTGGAAGCAAGCCACACAACCGTTGTCACGGCACAACTTTCCGATGCGGTTGGACAGCGTGGCATATTTCAATATCTTTTCCCGGTCGGTGGGCCTGTCAAGGGGCGCGTCCCGCCACATGACGCCCTGGAGGTTCAAATAAGTGGCGCCGATCTTCTTCATGAAATCCACATAGGCAACGGCGCTTTGATAATCCGCCTCGTCATCGTCGGTATAGTGCTCGTACAGATTCGCCATTTCCAAACCGTATTTATCCAGCAGTGATCTTACTTCATCGGCATTGTTATCAAAATACTTTGTGATAAAGGCGAAGTTCTCCACCGCTTCATAACCCAGATCGGAAACTTCCTTCAGGAACTGTTCAAATTCCCACTTGTGGTTGTCGTTGTGATTCACCAGCCAGGTCCAGCCGGTATAGGCAATTTTCATCGTGCCGCATCCTCCCTTAGAATGTGATGACGCCCTTCATATAGCCGTCGCTCTTGTCAATGGACTTGTTGAACAGGGCATTCACCGCTTCCACATCGGCATAATGGGCCACATGGGAGACCAGTTCGCCGGGGGTATACACGCCCCGCCGCACCAGCGCGGCGGTTCTGGGAATCATATCGGTATAGTGGCGGTTGCTCATGGGCGAAAGGTTCAGCACATTCAGGCCGCTCATATGCCAGTTGGTTCCGTCAAAGGTCTTCTCATGGCGGTGCCAGGTGCCCAGCACCAGCTTGCCGGCATTGTAACGGCGCAGTTTAAGCGCCAGGTCAAACCCGGAGTCGGAGGCGGCAAAGTCGATTACCACATCTACGCCGCCGTTTTTGATGATCTCCTCGGTCTTGGCCTTTCCTTCCTCGGAGTTGGGATCATACACATGGCCGGGGCAAAGCTTTTGGGCCAGGGCTCTGCGATCATCGCGGATTTCAAACACGGTGATATCCCCTGCGCAGGAGCCACGTGTCAGGCCCTGTAGGGTTAAAAGCCCCATGTAGCCGGCGCCTACCAGGGCCACGGAATCGCCAGGCTCCAACTGAGTCAGTTTCAAAAGGTTTACCACGCAGGTGGTAGGCTCCAGTACCCAGGCGGCATAATCGGTCACATCGTCCGGAATCTTGGCAATGCAGGAATAATGTTGATTAAAATACTCCTGCATCATTTCGTTTCCGCCGCTGGAACAGAACACCTTGTCGCCAGGCTTAAAGCCTTTGACACCTTCGCCCACTTCCCTTACGATGCCTACCGCCTCATGGCCGATCACGTACGGGATGGGACCGGGGGCGCTGAGTCCACGGTAAAGATAAGAATCCCAGGCGCATACGCCGCAGGCTTTGGTCTCAATTTGCACTTCATCATATTTGGGGGCCTTTATTTCCACCGGACGGATTTCGATCTTTTTTTCGGCCACTACCCACACCGCGTTGCTTTTCATACACTTTCCTCCGTTTTACCACTTTGTGCAGTCGATGATTGCCTTGATCATGTTGCCGGGCTTTGTGTCCAGATCCTGCTGCGCCTGATCGAATTCATTGAGGCCATATATCCGCGTGTTCAAATTCGTAAAATTCCACTGGCCGGAGGATAAAAGCTCCATGGCGTGCTGGCAGCACTGGATCTGAAAGGGGTCCTTGCGCTCGTGCAGGCTGACTGCGCTGATGGCCTTCACATTCCACAGTTGAATATCCACCATGCGGTTCCCGCCGGTGTGGTACGCGCCGATGCCCAGGAAGCCGTCGATCTTTGTCATTTCCCCGGCCAGCTTCAAAGACTCGTTGGTACCGGCCCATTCCGTCACAATGGATACGCCGCCTGTCCAGATGTCGCTCCAGGACGCCAGATATTCCTTGGGCACCTGGTGGGGAAGATAGCATTCGGTAGCGCCAAAGCGCTTGGCGTTTTCCAGCGCTTCCTCCCGCATGTCCACAGCGATCACCTTCCCGGCACCCTTGAGCTTTAAAAGGGACACCATGCCAAGGCCCATATAGCCGGTGCCTACCACTGCCACGTGGTCACCGGGCAGGGAAAGGGGAACCTTGCTGGCGGCGCTTACAAGGCAGGAGAGGGGTTCCGCCGTGGCATCCGCATCTCGCACGTTGTCCGGCACGTGTACCAGTTTATCGGGAGAGAAAAGCAGGTATTCCGTGAAGGCTTCCAGGCCAAGGCCCGTTACACGGTCACCTGGCTTGAATTCCATTACGTCCTTGCCCACCTTTTCCACCACGCCCATGGGTTCATGGCCGAAGACGCGGCCCCGCGATGCCACGGCCCAGTCATGATGCTCAGACATGCATACGCCGCAGTACTTGATTTTCACCAGCACCTGATGATCATTAGGCATAGGCATTGGAACATCGATCAGAATACTTTTCTTGGGTCCGTCCATAATCAGCTTCTTCATACGCATCCCTCACTTTTTATATACAAAGCAATTGCTCCCGGAGTTATTCTTGCATGATATCACTCTTTTTGGGGCTGTTCCGGCCGGTAAGGTCCGGGGGCCGCCGCTCTATGGCGGCCATGGCAATTTCCACGTCTTCCATTACTTCTTCCTTGGTGTAGCACCCCACGGTAACCATATCGCAGGGGCGGATGGTGCTATAGGAGAAGGTCAGCCCTACGAAAGGCGATACCCGCCCCGCGGCCATGGATTTGATGGTCATCACCGGCTTTTTCGCACTGGTGATTACCTTATGGATATATTCCACCTCCACCTGCATCAAAAAGCCCAGGCAGTTGTAAATCTGTACATACGTTTCCACATCATAGCCGTTCAGGTCGGAATACACGATCAGTTCCGGCATATGGGCGGAAAGGCCGGGGATCATCCCCTCTTCCCGGATCATGGAAAGGTAATCCGGCAGGCGGTCCATGGTACGCTTGTTTTTGTTCACCAGCTGTTCTGCACTGTAATGATGGGGCATGCAAAAGGTAGCGCCGAGATCTTTGGACCGCTTGATGGTCTGCCGCGCTTCCCGGCGGGCTGCCTCATTATCGTCCACATTGAGAATGGGTGTATCGATGACAATGATTTTTTTGCCGGTACGTTCCTCTGCCAATTTGAGGCCCTGTACAAAAACGGGGCTGGTTTCCATCAGGCACATGGCAGCATCGATGCCAAAGGATAAAAATGTCTCCAGCATATCAGCCACGGCTTCTTTGCCCGCATACGCCTGCTTGATTTGGTTGTCCGCGGCAACGCTGGTATGACTGTAGCCCACCATCCAGTTGGAGCCGATCAGCATGCGGGGCAGGGAAACGCCGCCGGCCAAGGTTCGGGGGAAATTTTTTTCGGACATAAGGTTAAACCCTTTCATTCACAGACCATTCTGTGATGCTTCATAGGCTGCTGCCCAGCATCCTTTCGGGGGGCAGGTATAGCAAGTCCGGATACGGAATGTATCCTCTGCCGGACATAAATAACGGCTTTGGGGCGAATGCTTCATTCGCGAACAGGCTTAGGTTCCGAACAGATTGCCAGCAGGCAATGGGGAGGAAGGGCCCTGCGGCCTTATATCGCAAGGCCCTTCCCATGTTCCCGGTTTCGTTTATTAAATCGGTATTACTTTTTGAACATGGCGTCGTACGCCTTCTGCTTGAGCTCCAGGTAGCGATTCAGGCCCAGGTCATTTAAGGTGGACAGGTAGGCTTCCCAGTCGGTATCCAGGTTCAGGTCGCCAATGATGAAACGGGAACGGCTCTCTTCGATGTAGTTCTTCAACTGCACCTGGAGCATGCTCAGTTCATCGGTGTCAAGGCTGTCCATGCGCAGGGCGGGCAGCTCGGAATACTCCTCGCTCTTGTAGGGCTCATACTTGTTCTCAGTTTCCACCCACAAAAGCTTTTCAAACCCTTCGGGAGAATACAGGTCCATGTCGGGGGTAGTGACGTTGGTGCCGTTCCACAGGGTGTTGTCGGTGTACTCGATACCCAGCCAGCTCCAATGCACGTTTTGCGCCTGCTCATCAAAGGGGATCAACGTCTTGTAGATGGCGGGGGTCACACCGTCCAGGCCCACTTCGCCGTCTTCGGCCTTGCGCCATGCAACGCCTTCCTTGCCCCAGCCGCGGATCATGCTGGTCTCATAATCATACATGAGATCGGCCCAGCGCATGGAGGCTTCGGGAGCGGGGTTGTCCGTTGTGATGATAAATTCGCCGGTGGTGATGGGGAAGAAGGGGAAATAGGTCACGTTCTGCACGCCTTCCGGCCCCTTGAGGGGAGCAACGGAGGTGTAGTGGCGGTAACGCTCGGGGTTGGTGACCACATCCAGGAACATGCCCAGATGGCCTGCGGGGGCAGCGCCTACCAGTTCGTCTTCCGCCAGAGCCAGAGCCTTCACCTGGTCATACTTGAGTGTCAGAGAATCGGGATAGATGAGGCCTTCGGAATACAGTTTGTTCAGATAACGGAGGCCTTCGCGGTAAGCATCCTTATTGATGGAGGTGTCGACCACGCCGTCCTTGGTGACATAGTCCTTCACTTGATTGTAAACGCCGCTGTCATAGACAAAGGAGTTGAGCAGGTAACCGGTAACGCTTTGATACCAGCCCTCGTTCTCCTTGGCGCCGATGAGCGGGATCTCGTCCTTCTTGCCGTTGCCGTTGGGATCCAGATCACGGAAGGCCACCAGCACGTTGTAGAATTCCTCGGTGGTGGTGGGCATGGTAAGGTTCAGCTTGGTCAGCCAATCCTGGTTGATCCACATCTTCTGGCTGTAGCCGCAGTGGTAGCAATCTTGGATGGAGGGCAGGGAATAGATGTTGCCATCCAGGGCAGTAATGGCATCCTTCACTTCGGGCCGGGCTTCCATAATGCCCTTGAAGGTGGGAGCATAGTTTGCAATAAGGTCATTGAGGGGAAGGAACATATGCTCGGCATTGCCGTACAGTTCCTCGGTAGCGGTGGAAACTTGAACGCCCAGGATGATGTCGGGCAGGTCGCCGCTGGCCAGCATCATGTTCAAAACTTCGGGAGCGGACTCCTGGGGAGCGGTGATCCAGTTGATATGGATACCGGTCTTTTCCTCGAGCCAAACGGTGAATTCGTTGGTATTGAGGTCAATAATGGTGGGAATGGCGGGTGCGAACACGTCCAGAGTAATCTTTTCCTTGACGATGGGATATTCATTGTTGGGAGTTACATCCGCCGCCAGAGCGGAAACAGTACTCACGAGCACCATCACAACGCACAGAAGGAAAGCCAGAGTCTTTTTCATGGATTGTTCTCCTTTCGTTTTGCCATTAAATTGGTTTCTCCCCGTGTACCCTTGGCAGGAAAGGCGCTTATGCGTTATGCAAGGCGCATTTCCAGACCAAAGCCCATATCAGCCTTTCAGCGCCCCGACCATCACTCCTTTGATAAAATACTTCTGAACGAACGGGTACATAATCAGCAGCGGCACCGTAGAGACAACGCTGACTGAATATTTCAATAGATCCGCCAGGCCTTGCATGCGAAGCAGCACATCTGCGTCCTTGATCATGGAGGTGTCCACGTTCTGCAAAACCAGAATGTTACGCAGAATGATCTGCAGGGGATAGAAGTTTTCATTGCGAAGGTACAGCATGGCATTGAAGTATGAATTCCAGTGGCCGACGCCGTAGTATAAGCCCATGACCGCCAGGATTGGACCGGACAGCGGTACCGCTACTTTAAAAAGGAATCTGAACTCATCGCACCCATCCAGGGTAGCCGCCTCGTGAAGCTCTTCCGGGATGGTGGACTGGTAGTAGGTACGGGTTACGATTACATTCCATACAGACAGGGCACTGCACAAAAGAAGTGACAACCTGGTATTGAGCAGTTTCAAATCTCCCATCAGGAGGTAGGTGGGAATCAGGCCGCCGGAGAAGAGCATGGTGAATACGAAAAGGCCCGTGAATACATTCCGGCCCACCAGATTTTTGCGGGACAACGCGTAGGCCGCCAGCACCGTCAGGATCAGGTTGATGGCCGTGCCCGCACCCATGTAAAACAGAGAGTTCAAAAAGCTCATCACAATGCGGGGATTTTTGAACACGGCCTCATAGGCCACCAGCGTAGGATTCACCGGCCAAAGCCACACCCGGCCGGCGGATACCATTCTGGCATCGCTGAAGGATGCCGCAAAAATAAAAATCATGGGATACAGGACCACCAGCATTGCCAGCGTCAGAAACAGATAAAGGAAAGCCATGAATATTCGGTCTCCGGGAGACAGACGGATTGCCGCCCGCCTTTTTTTCATGCTCGTTACCACAGGCTTGTGTCACCCACCTTTTTGGCCACCAGGTTGGCAATGACCAGCAGAGCCAGATTGATGACGGAGTTCAATAATCCAATGGCAGTGGACAAACCGAAATTGTTGGACTGCATGCCGATTTTGTACACATAGGTGGAGATGATTTCCGAAGAGGCGGTGTTCAGGCTGTTTTGCATCAGGAAGACTTTTTCAAAGCCGACGCTCATGGTGTAGCCAAAGCCCATGATCAGAATGATGGTAATGGTGGGCCTTATGCAGGGCAGGTCCACATGCCATATCCTTTGAACCTTGTTAGCGCCGTCGATGGTGGCGGCCTCCTGCAATTCCGAGTTGATGCCGGCCAGCGCCGCGATATAAATAATGCAGCTGTAGCCGCTGGTCTGCCATACGCCGGACCAGACATACACCGAGCGGAATAATTCGGGCTTACCCATAAAATTCACCGGGTCAATGCCTACAAGCCCCATCAGACGGTTGACAATGCCAACCCTGGTTTCCAGAAGCATCATCATCATGCCGACCAGCACGACCGTGGAAATAAAGTAAGGAGCGTAGGTCACCATCTGCACGAATTTCTTGTACCGGCGCGCCTTGATCTCGTTAAAGGCGATGGCCAGTAAAATGGGAATGGGGAAGTTGGCGATGATGGAAAATATACTGAGCATGAAGGTATTGCGGATAATCTGCCAACTGATCTTGGAATTGAAGAATTGCTGAAAATAGGATAAGCCAATCCATTGGCTCCCCCATATGCCTGCGCGGGGGCTGTACCGCTTGAACGCCAACTGCAACCCGTACATGGGGCCATAATTGAAAACCAGCACCCACAAAAGAGGCAGCAGCAATATCACATATAACTGCCAGCAGCTGATCAGGCGTTTTAGGAAGCTCCTTCGGCATGTCCTCACGGCTGGCGGCCGTATCGCCTTAGCCATTGGTGTCATCATTTTCCCCTCCGATTTTGTTTGTTTCCTTTCCGGCGCTTGTTTTTTCGCAAAAATACACTACACATCGCGCACAGGCCCTCCCTTTTACCGGCGCAATGATCTTCTGATAGTCCGTCTTTCACACTCTCATCATAGGGTAAACGTTTACCCTGTTTGATAAACCATTAATCATATTATATAAACAATTCATCCTGATGTCAAGATATTTTCAAAGGATTATACGCAAAAGTACTTTCCAATTATGAGCATATGCATCTATTCACCTTATCCATTTTTATGTATTTTGTATATTACGTGCATTTATCAAAATTTATATGCCGGAGCGCCTGTGACGCCATTTCAGAAAAGTAAGATAAACGTTTAATAAAATGAGGAGAAAGTACTTTCCCTTTCGCCTTTTTGCTGATATACTGAATCCTAGACAGGGAATACACATCCCGCAAACGAGAGGAGTTTTTTTATATGCTTAAAGGAATCTCACCCATGTTGTCGCCGGAGCTTTTAAAAACGATTGCCGAAATGGGCCACGGGGATGAAATTGTCATCGGCGACGGCAATTTCCCCGCTGCTTCCATGGGCGCGCGCTGTATCCGCTGCGACGGCCACAATGTTCCTGAACTGCTGGATGCCATTTTGCAGCTCTTCCCCCTGGACACTTTTGTGGAAAGCCCCGTCACACTCATGCAGGTCGTGCCTGGCACCGTCGCCGGTGACCCGCCGATCTGGAACGATTTCCGGAAGGTTGTTCAAAAGCATGAGCCTGGAACAAAAATTGAGTTCATTGAGCGGTTCGCCTTTTATGACCGCAGCCGCAAGGCATATGCCACCATTCAAACCGGTGAAGATGCCCTGTACGCATGCGTGATTTTGAAAAAAGGGGTCATCGGCAAATAATACCGGCTATAAAAGCGGCGCGCCTTCTATATGGAGGCGCGCCGCTTTTATATGAGTTTTGGGCCTTGTACTTAAGCTTCTCCCCGTATACGTTTCACCATGCGCCTTACCGCTTCCGCTCCCTTTACAGAAACCGCTGTGCGGATGGGCTTTTTTTCAGCAAAGCGCCGCTCCACGGTAACGCCCCTTGTGAACTCGCCTCGTGTCTCAATCACGATATCCTTCATTTCATAATCCAGCAGGTCATCCCATAGCAGGGCAGCGATGGTCAACGGGTCATGAAGGGTGGGCAAAAATGAAAAATTTGCAAAGAACCGGTCCATTTCGCCACGCAGAAAGGTTATTTCCCGGCTTTCCCCCTGAACCAGTGCCAGCGATTCCTCTTTGGTAAGCCGGCACTTCTCCGTCACATCCAACCCCACCAGGGTGATATCCGCACCGCTTTCCATTACGATACGAGCCGCTTCCGGGTCGCATTGAATGTTCCATTCTGGATAGGCCATGGACATCATGCCGCCCATGATAAAAAGGTGAATTCCCGCCGCGATATCCGGTGCCTGGACAAGGGCCAGGGCCACATTGGTCAGCGGGCCGATGGCCGCCACACACAGGCCGGGATTTTCCCTTGCTGCCTTGATCAATGCCGGCACCGCCTCATTGGGAAGGGGCGGCTCCGGGATATAGTTGTTCCATAAACCGATAAAAGGCTTTTCTGCGCCAAGGCACACCGGGATTTCGGGGCGTCCGTATGCCTCCATCATGGAGCGCACCAAACCGGTACGCCAGGCATTTCCGATGTATACCGTGGATATCCCGATGACATCGACTTCCCTGGAATGCAGCGCCATGCTGATGGACAGCGCATCGTCAATATCTCCGCCCATGTCCGTATCGATCCATAACTTCTGAGGCATAACTTTCTCTCCCGGGCTGCCTGGCCGGCGGGAAAGCACAGCCGCAGCGTTTTCTGTTTATTTAATGTATAACAGGATGCTATTTAAAAAGCTCAAGCGGCGCAGTGAAAACCGGCGAAATAAAACGGCAGGGCTCCTTGGTAAACCGCGGAATCCTGCCGCTTATTCTGCTTATGGCTTTTTTGTGCGCGGCTTATGGCTTATTACTTATAGGCGATGGAGGGTTGAATGCTGACGGCGGCGCCGCCATCATCCCCGGAGCGAACAGCAAAATGGATCTTGTCGCCTTCGGCCACTTCCACCTCGATGCCAGCGGTGGCAGCGGGTGTCTGCGCCCACTCCTCTTCCGCCGGGAACAGTTTGACATCCCCATCGGCGGAGGGCTTGACAATTTTTACAAGGTAAGGCGTATAAGTGTTGCCGTCATCCTTGATGACAAACGAGGCGGGTGCTATGACAACGGTGCCGGCTCTGGGTGCTGTAAAGGCGATCACGATGTCGATGTGCTCGCCGATCCAGGTGCCGGGCATCGCATAGACGACGCCATCCCACTCGCAGATGGAATGGTATACGTTATCCACCGTGGGCTGCTTGGAAAACTGCCAGTTGTCGCCCCAGTCCGGTGTAGGGTTCAAATCCACCAGCTCATTTTTTGCGGCGTCCAAGTAATGGAAGGACCAGACAGGGCCCTGGGTCAAGGTCAGCGTATCCACGTTCAGGGGATAGGCAGCCTGGACCGCTTCTGCCAGCGCCGTGCCGGCGGTCAGCAACACCATCAGGGAAAGGGCCAGGGAAAGGAGCTTTTTCATAGGGAACCCTCCTTGCTCTATATTCATGTGCAACTGCACATGGGTTCTTTACTTACGGGCAGGCCAGCATCACATAGCCGTAGGGAGGAAGGGTGATGCTGCGGGGTGAGATGGATGCCGAACCGAATAGGATTTCATTGGAGAACGCAGGCAAATCCGATACCGAGAGTTCCTTTTCATCCCCGCAAAGGTTCACCAGCACCAGCCGCCGGCCGCCGGCGTTTGTCCTTGTGTACACCGCCAAGCCTGTATTGTTCAAATAGTAATCTGTTTGCATATCGTCTGACAAGTTGGCCTTGCGTGCCGCAAACAGCTCCGTGAAGAAGCCCGTCAGATCATAACCGCCTTTGAAGTGGTACAAGCTGGAATCCTCATCGCCCTGATACAAGAAGGGAATACCGTCGATGGTGCTCAGAAGCACCCATAGCGCCTTGGCCTTTTCTTCCCCATAGACATAGGTCGCCCGCGCCTGATCCCACGTCCAGGATACGGTATCGTGATTGCCCAGGAAGCGAAGCTTTTGCTGCCCGCGGACGGAAGCAAGATTCTCCGAACGCAGCCAGCGGATGAGCTCCGAGGCAAACGTGACCTCGTCCGTGTGCTTTTGCCGCATTTCAAACATCATACGGTATAAGGGCATATCGTAAAAAATGTCTGTAACCGAAGCATAAAAGGGCAGCGGATGAAAATTCTCCGGCAGCAGCGTAGGGGCCACGCCGCTTTCTAAAAAACCGCTTCGGATGGCCGAGACGATGCCCATACCGCCTTTTAGGCCTGAGGATGAAGGCCGGTTTCCTTCTTGCGGCTGCCAGTTGGAAAGGCCGCCCATGGCGCAGTCGATGCGGCCGCCATCCACCTGAAACCTTGCCACATGGCCCATAATCAGCTGCTTTGTGTATGCCTGATAGTCGGTATTGGCCATGTCAAAGCTGACACATTCCCATTCGATTTGAAGCCCGCCCCGGCGGGAGACAGAGCACCACTCAGGATGATTCTTTGCCAGTGGATCCTCTGGCTCCGGACCGTGGGGAACATAATCGAACAGCACCTTCATGCCAAGCTCGTGGGCTGCATCCACAAAATAGGCTACATCTTCCTCTGTGCCGTAGCGCCTGTCGATGACAGCCTGATCGGTGGGACTGTATACGCCGCGGCCTGTATGTTCAAAGATCGGAAGGACCCATAGATTTTCTATCCCCATACGGGCAAGTGCCGGCAAATCCTCCGCGAACCGGCGCATGGTTTTTGTATCGCGAAAGCCGCTGTCCATGGTGCCCGCGGGATGACAGCTGTACATGGGGCCTGCAGCAATGCCATCCGCGCGGGAGGGGGCTTCGTAGCCGTTTTCGCTGTACAGCGCTTGCACCAAGGCGTATGGGTCTGCGCCGGTCAGCTGCAAATATAAGGTGCCTACCTCAAAGCTTTCGCCTGGCAGGAGCTTAAGCTCGGTCATGGAAAGGTTGGCTATGTACATGCCGCCGTTTTTATCCCGGTAAACGGCAGTGGACCATTTTTCCTCCTCATTCAAAAACACGGCATTGAAGCCCATCTGCCCCTGTCTCGTCATAACGATAGGGTTACAATAGGCTGTCTGCTTGGTTGTAAAAGCACGCAGGTCATCAAGGCGGATCACATCATAGGGCACGTTGCCGGGAAACTCAAAGGTTGTGCTCTCTGGAACCTGAATATTTCTAAGCAGAAAGTTTACACCCTGTATTTCGCACACCGTACTTTTGTTTGAGGTGACGGTCACGCTGCATGCAACGCTGCTGGGGGTTACGGTATACTTCTGGGCAAGCAGCATATCCTGTGTCGCCAGGGTTACAGTCACGCTGTCGCCGTTTGCCTCCATGCTCAAAAGCTGCCCTTGCTCAGGTGCCCTGTTCAGAGGAACGATTTTGGCCAGGTCCCATGTAGCCATGTCCCAAAATCGTTGATACCCGACGGTGGAAAAAAGAAAGGCACCATCCACGCCTACATCGGTGTACAGGCCTTCCAAAGCGAAACTTTTTCCATCCCTGAGCATGCCGGTCAGCTGCCCGCCGTCGGAAAAGGACAGTGTCACACCGCGTATGTCAAAGCGCCGGCCGGATGCCTCCGCTCCGCCAGGGATGAAAAGAACCATTGCCAGCAGCACAGGTAGCAGTACTGCCGCATAATATCCTTTCCCGGACGCTGATGCCTTCAAACACAAATCTTCCCTTTCGTTTGGGATTGCGCAACTTTACAAAAGGATAAACGCTTAACCATCGCGGAACAACAAGTCAATCCTGTATGCATGCTTTTTGATTGCCAAACATTCTTTATGATGCAAAGTTTATCCCAAAATACCAGCTATGTCAATAAGAAATTGAGCAATATTCAGATACTCGTCATGCAGAATTTTGTTTTTGGTTATTGACAATGGGGATGCCACTTCCTATACTGTGAATAAAGAGAAATCGTTTATCCAAAGTAATGGAGCTGATAAGCATGCAGTTGAACAGGCGTTTTTTTCGCGGCCTGCCCTTGGTGACAGCCATCTGTATGGTGTTTTGGGGAGCATGGGCCTGCGCAGAAGCGCTGTCTGGTTCCGGTGCTGTCAGCAGCTATGACGCATATCTGCAGGCGATAAGCGGGACAGAAGTTCCGCAAGGGGAGATTCTGATAAACGGCGGCGAATTTGCCGATGCCCATGAAAGCGGAGCGTATGCCGAACCGAAGGAAACCCAGGGCATAAAGAACGCTTTGATCCTTCCCAATCCTTCCGGCTTTGTGGATTGGGTATTTACAGTGGATGCGCCTGGTTGGTATGGGCTTGAAATCACCTATCTTGCGCTGCCCGCGCGGGAAAATGATATCCAGATGCGGCTGATGCTGGACAATGCTTATCCATTCGAGCAATGCCGGAATCTCCTGCTTCGGCGGCTGTACGAGGCGGAGGGGTCCATCACAAGGGACAGCCGGGATCACGACATCCGGCCCAGGCTGAAAGAGGCTGCCCTCTGGCAGAGTGTATTTTTCCAGGACCATAACAACCATTATGGCGAGCCCTACCGTTTTTACCTGACGCTTGGGGAGCATACCCTAAGCCTTGGATTGACGGCCGAAGCGCTGGCCATCAAAAGCCTCAGGTTCGCGAAAGTCCCTGGCTCCCTGCCGTATGAACAGGCTGTAGGGGATTTGCCCAACCATGCGCAAAACGTAACCGTTTTCGTGGAGGCCGAAGATGCCGGGCTCCGTAACAGCCCTGTGCTCTACCCCTTAAGCGAGCGGGCCGATCAAGCCACCAGCCCCAGCGATCCCGTAAAGGTGCGCATGAACACCATCGGCGGGGAGAACTGGAAGCGCCAGGGGGAATGGATGGAGTGGGCTTTTTCAGTGCCAGAAGATGGCCTGTACCATTTGAGCATGCGAGTCAATACTGATTTTCTTAGGGGCATGGGCAGTACCCGTAGGCTGTATATCGACGGCAGAATCCCTTTTGAAGAAGCAAACCATGTGACGGTGCCCTATGCGCCGCAGTGGCAGATGTACACGCTTTCCGACGGGAAGGGAACCCTATTGCCGCTGTACCTGACAAAAGGAAGCCACACCCTCAAGCTGGAGGTGGCCAGCGGGCCTTACAGCGAACCGCTGAGAAAGCTGGAAGAAGCCATCGCGGACTTGGGTGCCATCTACCGCAGGATCATCGTCATCACTGGCGACAATGCCGATGGCGACAGGATCACCATCGACCTGAACCGGGATTTCCATCTGGACAAAAAAATCCCCGGCCTGATGGAGGATTTTTCGAGGATCGCCGTGCTGTTGAAAACCCAGCAGCAGGTCATTGAGCAAAACACATCGGGGGGCAGCGAGGCCGCTTTGCTGACTCAGATTGCCGTGCAACTGGAGAACTTCGTCAAGTATCCGGAGGATATTCCCCTCCGGCTGGAGTCCTTGAAGAACAACATCTCCAGCCTTGCCTCCCAGGTATTAAGGCTTCGGGAACAGCCTATGCAGCTGGACTATTTCGCTCTGACATCCGTGGACATGCCTTTGCCCAAGTCGGGCGCTGGCTTTTTTGACCAGGCGGCCTTCCGCCTGAAGGCGTTTTTCGGTTCCTTTTCCGAAAATTATTCGGCTGTGGGGGATGTGTATCAGGACAGCAAGACCGCCCCGACCATCACCGTTTGGGTTTGCGCCAATGACCTTGGCGCGACAGGCATTGCCTCCGGCCGCGACCAGACCCAAATCCTCAAGGAGCTCATCGACCAGCGGTTTGTACGGGAAACGGGCATCCAGGTCAACCTGAGCCTGATTGACGGCTCCCAGACGCTGATGCAGGCCATTCTGGGCGGCAAAGGCCCGGATGTGGCCATTACCGTGTACAAGGAACTGCCGGTGAATCTGGCCATGCGGGGAGCCCTTGAGGACCTAACGCAGTTTGAGGGGTTTTCGTCTGTCAAAAGCCGCTTTATGGATTCTGCGCTGGTGCCCTATACCTATCAGGGCGGCGTGTATGCCCTGCCTGAAACGCAGAATTTTGAGATGATTTTTTACAGGAAGGATATATTTGCACAGCTTGGCCTGTCGGTGCCCAACACTTGGGAAGAGTTCAAGGCCCTTGTGCCTGTGATCCAGAAGCAGGGCATGCAGGTGGGCATTCCTTCGCCTACGGTGACAAACAACAATACACTGGGCTTTCAGGCGCAGCTGTTCCAGCGGGGACTGAACTACTATACAAGCGACCTGATGCAGACCCAGTTCCAGGACCCCCTGGCGCTGGAAGCCTTTAAGGCCTGGACAGACCTGTACGCAAAATACGCACTGCCGGTGAAGTATGATTTCTTCTCCAGGTTCCGTACAGGCACCATGCCCATTGCCATTGAAAGCTACACCACCGCCAATACCCTGGCTGCGGCTGCGCCAGAACTGGACGGCTTATGGGATATTGCCCCCATCCCCGGCGTCAAACAAAAGGATGGGACCATCGACAGAAGCGAGGGAGCCATGGGCACGGGGGCGATTCTCATCGCGGCCTCCAAGGAGAAGGCAGCGGCCTTTGAATTCATCTCCTGGTGGGTAAGCAGCGACATTCAGACAGAATTCGGCCATGCGCTGGAAAGTTTGATGGGAGCATCGGCCCGCTGGCCTACCGCCAATACGGCTGCCTTTGAGCGGATGAAATGGACGCTTCCCCAGCAAAAGGCTTTGCTGGAGCAGTGGAAATATGTCAAGGACATCCCCCAGCTGCCGGGCAATTACATTACCAACAGAAACCTGTCTTTTGCTTTCCGGGCGGTGGTCTACAACAAGCAGAACCAGCGGGAAGTGCTCAACAAGTACAACAAGGAAATCAACAAGGAAATCAGGCGCAAATGGGCGGAATTTGGGTACGCCCCGGCGGAAGGGGGGAAGGCGCCATGATTGCTTTTCAAAGACGGGCTATAAAGGCGCTGCATAAAAGACCCCGGGAACATACGCCTTACAGCTTTGCAGCCGTTTTGTTTACAGGCCCTTTTCTGGTGTTGTTTTTTACGTTTACCATCCTGCCTATTATCGCCTCGGTGGTACTGAGCTTTACGAATTTCAACATGCTGCAGACGCCGTCCTTCGTGGGCATGGATAACTACGTGCGCCTATTGCTGGAGGATGACATCTTCCTGACCGCGCTTCGCAATACCATGATCTTTGCGCTGGTTACGGGGCCATTAAGCTACATGCTCAGCTTTGTGTTCGCCTGGTTCATATCGGATTTCAAACGCGGCCTGCGGACCTTTTTGACCTTCCTGTTTTACACGCCTTCCCTGGCAGGCAATGTATATTTCATCTGGACATACATCTTCAGCGATGACTCGGCCGGCTTTTTGAACTCCCTGCTCCTGCGGATGGGAGTCATACGGGAAAGCATCTACTGGCTATCCGATCCCGGCAAAAACATGATGGTGGTCATTGTTGTCATCCTGTGGCTGAGCATGAGCGTTGGTTTTTTGTCCTTTGTGGCCGGGCTGCAAAGCATGGATAAATCACTGTATGAAGCCGGGGCGGTAGACGGGGTCAAGAACCGGTTTCAGGAGCTTTGGTACATCACCCTGCCCCAGATGGTGCCCCAGCTTTTGTTCGGTGCGGTCATGCAGATTTCCACGTCCTTTGCCGTGGGGTATGAAGCCATGTCGCTCACAGGCTTTCCCTCCACAGATTATTCCACCCATACCATTGTGCTGCACATTCTCGATTATGGGGCCATCCGCTTTGAAATGGGCTACGCTTCCGCCATTGCGGTGATTCTCTTCCTTTTGATGCTTGTGTTCTGGTCCCTGGTGAAAAAGGCGCTGCATACCTTTGGCGGCGGGGAAGGGGGCGAGGCATCATGACAAGAACCATGCCAAATCCAACCCCCAAAGGCCTCCGTGCAAAACAGAAGCGGGTGTCGCGTTCCCTGCGGGGCAATGCGCTGGTGCTCTTCTTTCTTTTGATGATGAGCGTATTTATGGTGCTGCCGCTTTTATATACCGCTGTCACAGCTTTCAAGCCCACCAGTGAGCTGTTTTTGTATCCGCCAAAGTTCTTTGTTCAGAACCCTACCTTGGAGAACTTTTCCACTATGATCCGCCTGGTCAATGAAATGTGGGTGCCTTTTGAACGGTACCTGTTCAACAGCCTGCTGGTGGCAGCGGCCGGTACAGTGGGGTATGTGACGATAGCCGGCATGGCGGCATACGCCCTGGCTAAATACAGGCACAAGTGGCTGAAGGTCTTTTATGTGGTGGTGGTATGGGCCATCCTTTTCCGCCCGGAGGTGACGGGCATCCCACAATACATCATCATATCCCGGCTGGGTCTGATCAACACCTATTGGGCGATCCTTCTGCCCATGATGAGCGGCTCCTTTGGGGTATTCCTGGTTCGGCAGTTTGTGGTGACGGCCGTGCCCGATTCGGTGATTGAGGCTGCCCATATCGACGGGGCCGGCGAATTCCGCCTGTTTTTATCCATTGTGGTGCCCATGATCAAACCGGCCCTGCTGACGCTGTCCATTTTCACATTCCAGGGGCTGTGGAACGCCTCAGGCGTAACGTATATCTACGATGAAAGCATGAAGGTTCTCCCTGTCATGCTAAGACAAATCGCTTCCGCAGGCATTGCCAGGGCGGGGGCCGGGGCGGCTGTGGCACTGGTGCTGATGATTCCCCCCGTGGTGTTTTTCCTATTCAGCCAGTCCTCCGTGCTGGAGACCATGTCGCATTCCGGAATGAAGTAAAGGGGGAAGCAGATCATGGCAAAACGCCTCGCCGCCTTTTTCCTGTGCCTGATGCTCCTCCCCGCTGCCCTGGTGCCCGCAGGGGCGGAGGAAGCGCCGTACAGCGGTTATACCTACAACCGGTATGGGCAATCGGTGCCATCTCCCATCGGATATAGGGTCAAGGCTGTGCTGAATGCCGCAGCCATGGGTGTCACACCATTAAGTCAACCACAGGATCTGGCCTGGGATGATAACCATGGAGAATTGTACATTGCCGATACGGGAAATTCCCGGGTACTGGTGCTTAATAGCAGTTACCGCCTGCTCCGGGAATACAGTGCTTTTGAAAACACGGCGCTGATCAGTCCCAAGGGCGTTTTTGCGGACCGGGGCGGAGACATCTACATCGCGGATGACGGGCTGGGCGCCGTGATCAGTGCCGGCAGGGACGGAAGGCTGAACCGCCTGTATACGCGGCCTGTAAGCGACCTGTACGAGGAAACCACGCCATACAAACCGCAAAAGGTGGTGGCAGACAGTGCCGGGCGCGTGTATGTGCTGTCGCAGGGAGTATACCAGGGCTTAATCTGCTTTTACCGTGACGGGACTTTTATGAATTTTTTCGGTTCCAGCCATGTCACTGTTACGGCCAAGGTCCTTTTGCAAAAGGTTTGGCGCATGTTTCTGACAAGGGCGCAGCGGGAGGGGCTGGAATCCTTTATCCCAATCGAATACGGCAATATCGCTATCGATGACGAGGATATGATCTACACCGTGGTGATGGCGGGCGAGCAGGGGGAAAACAGGCCGATTGCCAAGCTGAACCCCATGGGGATCGATATCATCCAAAAAACGACCGTGAACGGCACCTCTTTTGCCGATGTGCTTCCGGAAAAGGAAGGCATTTATACGGCTTTGGATAAATCCACCAGGGTTATCAGCCAGTTTACAGAAACCTCGGGAACCCTTCTTACCTTTGGCGGATACGGCACGCAAAGCGGGCTGTTTCAGGACCCGGTGGCCATGGAACGGGTGGGGGACGATATCCTGGTACTGGATGCCCAGGCCGGCACCATTACCATCTTTGAGCCTACCGCCTTTGGCCGGGCCATCCATCAGGCCAGCATCCTGTACAATGACGGGCGGTATCAGGAATCCATCCGGCCCTGGATGGATGTACTGAAGATGGACAACAACTACAACATGGCCTACTTTGGCCTTGGAAAGGCGTACTTTCAGCTGGAAGATTACCAAAAGGCCATGGAATACTTCCGCCAGGGCAATTACAAGGATGGATACAGTGAAGCCTTCAAAGAGTATTCCCTTATTCTCGTCCGGGAGAACATGGGCTGGATACTGTTCGCAGCCGTGATGCTTTTCGCGCTGGCGAAGGGGTGGGGTCTTTACAAAAAGCGCCGCGGGATAAAGAAAGAAAAGCACCGGAACGGCCTGTTCGGAGCGCCTTTATACTGCATGGCACATCCTTACCAAGGCTTTGAAAGCGTGAAATATGCCGGCCTTGGCTCCGTAGCTTCCGGTGCCATGGTGCTGCTGGTATTCTTTTTGGCGGTGGTGTTTGAGTATCTGCAAACGGGCTTTGCCTTCAACCCGAACCGCATTGATAGGCTGAACGTGCAGCTGTTGTTTCTGGGCTCGGTGGGCAGCTTCCTGCTGGTGTATGTCAGCAATCTGGCTGTCTCCTCCCTGATGGGCGACTGCGAAGGTAAAAAGCGGGAGTTGTTTATTGCTTTTTCCTATGCGCTTGTCCCGGCCGTCCTGGGCATGATCGCGCGCACGGCCGTCAGCAACTTTGTAACGCTGGATATGAAGGTCTTTTTGGATTTTTTAAGCTTTGTCACCATGGGCTGGTCAGCCGTACTGCTGGTGATGGGCGTATACCATGTCAATCAGTTGACGCTGAAAAAAACGCTATGGAATCTTGGGCTCACCGCGCTTGCCGTAATCATCGTCCTGGTGCTGATGGTGCTGGCCTACAGCCTGTTTCAGCAGATGTGGATATTCATCACCACCATCTACCATGAAATCATGTTCCGGCTGTAGAAAGGAGGGATGCCCGTGAAGACCGCAAAGCTTTTGCTACTGCTTGCTGCCATGCTGCTTTTGTCATCCCTTCCCTTGTATGGTGCTCTTGGCCTCGCGCCGGATGGATTTACGCTGGTGGATGAAAATGACCGGCTCGCGCTGTATATCGATCCCGCGTCCGGCCAGGTCATTGTGGAAAACAAGGCTGATGGATACGTTTGGAGATCAAATCCCGAAAAGCCCGACGCAAAGGCCAAGGGCGTTCACAAAATGACGCTGCAATCCCAGCTGGTGCTCAATTATATGAGCGACCGGGGAACGGCGCTGTCAGCCCCTTCCCAGGTGGAAAGCGTGAATAAGGATGGCCTGACGGTACAAATAGAAAACAAGAGCGCTGTATGCCGGTATGATTTTGTCAAGGCCGAAATCGCCGTTACCGTCCTCTACCGGCTGAAGGATGATTACGTGGAGGTCAGCGTTCCCGTAGACGGCCTGGAAACCAGGGGTGCGAACACCGTATCCTCCCTGGATATCTGGCCCGCTTTTGATGCCCAGGATGGAAAGGCGCAGGGGTATTTGTTTGTTCCGGATGGCTCCGGGGCCCTGATTGCGTACAACAACGGCGTGACCGCCATGGCGGAGTACAAGGCCCAAATGTACGGCAAGGATTACAGTATGGAAGGCCAGGTGGGTTCCGCGTTCGTGCTGTCGCGGACGGCGCCTAAAAACGAGGCGGCGGCAAGGCTGCCGGTGTTCGGCAGCGGCGGCAGGGATCACGGCTTCCTGGCGGTGATTACGGAAAATGATGCCAAGGCGGTCATCCATGCACGGGTATCCAACCTGACCAGCTACAATTATGTGTACAGCGAGTTTCAGGTCCGTTCCAGCGGCTCTATCATGATGTATAAAAAAGAGTTTGACGCAAGGGTCACCGGCGTCAGTGAGCGGGATGGGCTGACCAAGGGTGCCTATACCGTGCGGTATTATTGCCTATCCGGGGTGGGGGAGAGCTCCTACGCGGGGATGGCCGGTAAATACAGGGCCTATCTTCTTTCGGAACAGGGGCTTTTAAAGCGTGTTCAGCCAGGGCAGTACCCCTTGTATTTGGATGTATATGGCTATGTGAAAAAGCAGGCCCAGTTTCTTGGTTTTCCGTATACGAAGGCCTGGACGCTGACCACCGTATCCGATATCGAGGACATGGCCGCCAGACTGAACATACCGCAGACAGTGGTGCGTTATTCCAATTGGGTAAAGGACAGCGCATATGAAAAAATCCCCCAGGATGTTACGCTGCAGGGGGGCCTGGGCACCAAGGAACAGCTTGCCGCATTGGCACAAAAGCTTAACGCTCAGGGAGGCGGCCTGTACCCGAACGTTGACCTGACGCGGGTGTACAGGGGCGGCAACGGCTTTACCGCCCTGTGGGACGCGGTATTATCGCCTGTGAATGCGCCGCAGATGCAGTATCAGCTCAATTATGACAACGCGGCGGTAAACAGCGAGATCCCCCCCTGGTACCTGCTGTCCCCTTCTAAATATAGCCTCTTTACCGGCAGGTTCATGGAAAAATACGAAGCGTTGCATCTTCCCGCCATCTCCTTTGCCGGCTTTGGCGAGATATGCACCAGCGATAACCGCACCGGCGGCACGGGACGGGGAGATGTGCCTGCCATCGTGCGGGATACCCTTGAAAAGGTGATTGAGAAAAGCCCAAGCGTCATGCTTTCCCATGGCAACGGCTATGCGGCGGCGCTGGCATCCCACCTTTTGGATGTGCCGGGGGGCAGCAGCGATTATGTCATCTGCAACGAAACCATACCCTTTTTCCAGATGGTGTATCACGGCTATATCCCCTATGCCATGGATGCGGTCAACCATATGTCAAACCCCGGGGAAGCCGTATTGAAATGCCTGGAATATGGCGCCAGTCCCATGTATTCCTTTGTGAAACAGAACAAGGAGGAACTGCTTACCTCACGGATGATGTTTCTGTATTCTCCCGATTTTGACCTGTGGTTGGATACGGTCAAGCAGGATTATGATACCCTGTTCCCGGTGCTCAGCCGTGTGGCGGCGGAGAGGATCACCGGCCACCGGCGCATTTCACCTACACTGGCGCTGACAGAATATGAGACGCTTTGCGTATACGTGAATTATGGTGACGATGCACAGACGGTGGATTTGCAAACCGTTCCGGCCATGGGATTCCTTGCGGTGGAGGTGAAGGCAAAATGAACCGCGGTGCTGCTTTGGGCAAGCTCAAACGCCGGAAAGCCCGTTGGGGGTATCTGTTTGTTGCGCCTTGGCTTTTAGGCTTCCTGTTCTTTTTCGCCATGCCTGTTCTGCAATCCCTTTGGTACAGCCTGAATGATATCAAGATGTCGGATACGGGCTTTGCCCTCACCTTTGCAGGAACAGGCAATTATGCCTTCATGCTCTTCAAGGATGCCGGGTTTGTGCCCCTTCTTACAAACTCGGTGTTGGAAATGTTCTATAAGGTGCCCTTGATTGTTATCCTTAGCCTGTTTATTGCCGTGCTGCTCAACCAGAAATTCCGGGGCAAGGGATTTTTCCGCAGCGTGTTTTTCCTGCCGGTAATCATCACCAGCGGCGTTACGTATGTCATGCTCCAGGGCGTTATCAATGGCAATACCCTGGGGGCAGCGCAAAACGCCTACATCTTTCAAAGCGCGGGGCTGCGGGAGATGATGATTGCCGCCAGCCTGCCTGTCGGCATTGTCAACGCCATCAACGAGATCGTCAACAGGGTGTTTGCTTTGATTATGGAATCCGGCGTGCAGATTCTGCTCTTTTTAAGCGGGCTGCAAAAGATTCCCCCAAGCACCTATGAGGCGGCGCGGATGGAAGGGGCGGGGGAGTGGGATTCCTTCTGGAAAATCACCGTTCCCCAGATGGTGCCCATCATGCTGCTGAACGTGGTGTATTCCATTATCGATTCCTTTTTGGCGTATGGCACGGAGAATACAGGCAACCGCGTCATGGCGGCCATCTACCGTACGGGCTTTGGCAGCCAGTTTCAGTTCGGCCTGGCGGCCAGCATGAGTTGGATCTATATGGCGGTCATCACGCTGATTCTGCTGCTGGCCTTTTTTGTGCTGGGCAGGCTGGCCAGAAGAATGGAGGAGTAACATGGCGCCGACAGAGCTTCTTTTGAAAGCACGCCATCAGGCGTCCCGTGCCGCGCATCATGGCGGGGCATTCCTTATGCGCCTATGCAGGGTTCTTTTGCTGACGGCCATGAGCTTTGTGGTGCTGTATCCCATATTGTATATGGTCTCCAACGCGTTCAAGCCGTTTATGCAGACGTATGACCCTTCGGTGATCTGGCTGCCCAAATCCCTGACCATGGAAAACATACAGGATGCCATGGCCATCCTGGACATACGTATATCCCTGCCCAACACACTTTTGTCCGCGGTGGTTACCGCCTTTATGCAGGTGGCCATGTGCCTGGTGGCGGGGTACGGCTTTGCGCGGTTTGCCTTCCGGGGCAAAAAGGTGATGTTCCTGCTGGTGGTGCTGACCATGATCGTGCCGCAGCAGGCAATATCCACATCCCTGTATACCACGTACAGGTATTTTGACCTGTTTGGGCTGCTCAGGGTGCTGGACCACGTGACCGGTGGTGCGGTGAAGCCGCTGAACATGATTGACAGCTACTGGGTATTCTTGCTTCCGGCCATGCTTGGCATGGGGCTTCGGGGCGGCTTGTACATATTCATCTACCGCCAGTTCTTTTTGAGCATGCCCCATGAACTGGAGGAAGCGGCGGAAATCGACGGCTGCACACCGGTTGGTACATTTTTGCGGGTGATGCTGCCCAACGCGGGCACCGTGATGCTGACGGTACTATTGTTCGCCCTTGTCTGGAACTGGAATGATTACTATACCCCGGCCATGTTCATGAAAAACCATGCCACCTTGGCAACGTCACTTTCCATGTTTCAGCAGAATCTGCAAAACCTGTCCACCATCGGCGGGAACTATACCGATGCCGCGCTGATCGCCACCCGCATGCAGGCCGCCTGTCTTTTGGTCATTGCCCCGCTTTTGATGCTCTATGCCTTTACGCAGAAGTATTTTGTGGAGTCGGTGGAGCGGACGGGGCTTACCGGTATGTAGGCTTTTTTAGGGGGCATCCCTTAAAAATAGATCGTAGTCAAATAGAAAAGGAGCGTGCAAACATGAAAAAGGCGCTGTCGGTCATCATCGTTCTTACCATGCTTTTGTCCCTTGTACCGCAGGCCCTGGCGGAAGGAACACTGAAAGACCCGAATCTCAAAATTGTATTTTGGATGAGCAGCAACGGATACCTGAACATGAAGGCGAAAAATGACGCGGTATTTGAAGCCTCCATGGAAGCCAAGGCGGCTTTTGAAGAAAAGTATGGCGGAACAGTGGAAGTTATCGGCGTCACTTGGGATCAGCAGCTGCAAAAGTGCATCGACATGCAGCAGGCGGGGGATGCGCCGGACTTGGTATTGATGTATGAAAACGTGTTTCATGGCGCGGTGCAGCAGGGCATCATACAGAACATTGATGCTTATGTGACGCCGGAGGATTACGCCTATTTTCCGATCTCCGAAGAAAACTACATGTGGGGCGGAAATCATTACGCCGTGCCCATCAAACCCTATTTAAAGCACATCACCTTCAACCGCACCCTCTTTGAATACGAGGGGCTGGAAGCGCCGGATGAGCTGTACTTAAAGGGAGAATGGACCTTTGACAAGTTCCTGGAAGCCGGCCGGGCATTGACCCAGGATACGGATGGGGACGGCGAAATCGACCAGTGGGGCTTCAGCGGCTATGGCGATACCATGAGCCACCTGATCATCGCCAATCATGGTACGCTTCTGAATATTGACCAGGCCAACAAAAAGGTAACCTCCGGACTGAAAAATCCTGAAACGCTGGAAGCGATGACGTATCTTGGGGAGATGATGAATAACACCAACCCCATGTGGATGCTTGCAGATTCGGAAATGTTCGGTTACTTTGACAACAACGCCTTGGGGATGATTGTCGGCAAGGAGATACAGGATGCCCGCGAGCTGCCTTTCGAGGTGGGTATGGTGCCCTATCCGGCCGGTCCCAGCGGCAGTACGGATGAAGTATATGTTTATAGCCAATGCTGGGTTGTGCCCACCGGTGCCAAGAACCCCGAAGGAGCCATTGCCTATATCCGTATGATCAACGATATCCAGAAGGCTCAAGGGGATGGAAAAGAGCGCGCCCGTTACGGCCAGGCGCCTGACGGCAGTGACATGTATGACCTCATCTACAACGGGCATACCCTGATCACCAAGTATGACAAGGGCCTTGCCGGAATTTTTGAGGTAATGGCCACCATTAACAACTATCTGGCAGACGGGGTCCCGGCGTCCACCGTGGCCGAGCGGGTGGAACCGCAGGTTGTTGCCGAGATCGAGAAAACGTTCGGCAAGTAATGCAAACTCTGCCAAGATACGCAAAAAATCCCCCGGCCGGGGGATTTTTTGTTTGGCAAAAGGTTTACGTACGAAAGCTGACTGTGTCCCGCTCCATGAGGATGGGCACAAAGCACTTGTTCTTTTCGGTGATGGGCTTCCCCTCCATCCGCTCCAAAAGCATCCGCACGGCGCACACGCCAATTTCGTACGCCGGCTGCCTGACCGTGGTCAGCCTGGGTTCCAGCATGGAGGAGAGATACACATCATCAAAACCAACCAAGGAAATATCCCAGGGCACCCTAAGCTTGTGCTCCCGGATGGCCTGGAAAGCCCCCAGGGCAATCAAATCGTTGCCGCAGGCAATGGCGGTAAAGGGAATGCCCCTGCCAAGAAGCTGCAATGTTTTCCGGTACCCCGTCTCCAGGTTGAAGCTTCCGCATTCCAACAAATACGGGTTGACAGGCAGCTTATGGTCCGCCATGGCCTTTTCATAGCCGCGGAGCCTTTCGTCATTGGGCGCATGCAATGTGCCCTGGCCCGTAATGTAGGCGATTTCCCTGTGGCCGCGCTTGATCAAATGCTCGACAGCTTTATAGGAGCCTGTGAAGTTATCCACATACACGCAGTTCTCCATGCCATCATGATAATTTTCCACGGCCATATAATGAATGCGGTATTTCTTGATCAGTTCAATGTTTTGGAGAACCGTATTGTAATTTCCTACCAGCACCAGACCGCCCACATTGTAGCCGGCCATGGTTTTGATGCAGCTCAGTTCCCTAACGTGCATCTCATCCGTATTGTTGATCATGGCATGGTAACCAAAACGAAGCGCCTCGTCGGTCATGCCCCGGGCCATTTCCGCGTAATAGGGGTTGGATATGTCGGGAACGATGAGACCCAGCATGTTGAACTTCTGGGAGACAAGGCTCCTGGCCAGCATGTTGGGACGGTAGTTCATCTCATCGGCCAAACGTTGGATGCGGTCCCGGGTTTCGGTGCTTACCTTGCTGAAATCTCCGTTTAGGACCTTGGATACAGTGGCGATGGAAACACCTGCCGCCTTGCTCACATCCTTGATGGTAACTGCCATGAAACCGCCCCCATTTATCTATGCCAATAGAAAATTATACCTGTTAAATGGGGTAATGGTCAAGGAGCGGAGCCCAGATTCTTTTCCCTGCCTGGTGAGCAGATTGGCAATGGTATTCACCACGCGGATGGTGAGGGTGAAACGGCCGGTTTTGACATAGGGCGTTATATCCAGCACATAGGGGCTCCACAGCCTTGCGCCGGCGGAGACGCCGTCAATAAACACCTCATACAGGTCATCGCCCACATCTGCATCCAGCAGCAGGGTTTTGCCCATATATCCTTGCGGCAGCGTGATTTCCTTTTCATAATCCACCATGGCGGCCAGGTACGGATACCCTTGCTTGCACCAGTCGCCGTAGTGAAGTGTGCTTTGAGGCGCGCAAATCTTGTCATCCTGGACGGTGAATGTCCCCGTAATTTTCAAAAGGTCGAGGATACCTCCGTTTTTGCCATGCACCATCATGCGCACCGCCAACGTATTTTCACCGGTCACGGCGCCCGTTAAGGGGAGGGAAAGGATTTCTGCATCCAGATAGCTTCTGACCGGCGTATCCGTCAGCTTTTCACCGTTTAAATAAATCTCATAATCGCCTTTGAAGCCATCGATCATCATACAAAGGTCTTCCACATTCGACTGGCAGGTAAAGCGGGTGACATACCACAGCGTCACGGGGTAGGTGCGGGCTGCCCTTTCGGCAGGAAGCTGCAGTTCCCACGCGCCCATCACAAAATCCATCCAGCCGGGAGCGGCGGTGTCCAGCTCCTTTACTTTTTGGGCACAGACGGCTTCATCCTCAAAATGCACCTTCCATCGGTTGAGGATCAGGGCATTGGGACTGTGCATTCGCACCGCAAAGCCATCTTCAGGCGAAAACGCAGGCAGGGGGGCTTCAGCCGGCAGCGCATGGCGCGTCTCTTTGCCGGCAGCATTCAAAAGCACGTACGCTTCTCCGGTTTCGAGGCGGTCGTAACCGCTTGCGCTGCTGCCATCAAAGCAGTCGACGGTCAGATTCGTGCCGCTGATATAGCTTTCCACCGCCGGCAGCAGATGGATCATGGCTGAGCCTACACGGGGAAGGGTTACAGTAAAGCAGGTAAAGCCGCTCTCCAGGGTGTAGGGGGTAATCGGCGCGGTTTTTCCCGTTTCCAGGTCCCACAGTTCCGGGGCATGCTTGCCGCGGATGCGCACCTTCGTCTCAAGCGGCTGCTCGGTGGGGTTGACCAGGAAGAAGAAATCCTCCCCATCCTTTACCCGGTGCAGATAGAATACATCCTCCTGGCCGATAAAGATCTCGCTTTCTACGCAGGCGCGGATCACGCTTTCCAGATAGGCAAGGTTATCGCCCATTTCAAAACCGGCAGGGCAAAGAATGGCTTTGCCGGATTTTCTATGGAGCCTGGTCAATGCACCGGGGGTTTGCCCGTCCCTTAAAAATGCCTCATGAACGGCGATGGGGTCCTGGCCGAACAGGTCTTGAACCCTCTGGCAGAAGTTTTCCCGGCTGCCCTCTATGGCGTCATACGGCAAAAGACCGTCTGCGATTACCTTGCCGCCGCTTTGTACAAACGCTTCCAGGCGGGTGAGCGTCTTTTCCTTGATGTGGGTCACGCCGGGCAGCACCAGGCATTCGTAGCTTTCCCCGCGGATGGTAATGCGGCCGTTGGCAATCTCGCAATCGTCCATCACATCTTCATCCAGGTAGTCAAAGTCCACATGCAGGCGCAAAAGCCGGTCCGTTATGTAATTGAATTCCTTTTGGATGAACGCGCTTTCCGCATTGGCCTTTTGCGGTGTGTAGTGGGCCCATATGGAATTGATGGGATACAGGATGGCAGCCTTGGCTACGTGGTGGCCGCCGCTTAAAATGTAACCCATGCGGGATACATAGTCGTTGAACTGCTTATACTGGGGCCACCAGGTATGATGGTAGAACATGGAGGGCGGCCAGTCCCGCTTGCGCTCGCCTTCAATGGAATAGTGGAACCCGTGGGGGTTGAAAAGGTTCACGCCCAGCACATACTCCCAGTCGGCGATCCACTTCATCCGCTCCATAGTGCAGTCCCAGTAGGCGCCGCCCATGCTTTCGCATAAAAGCCTGGTGGAACCAAACTGGTGGGCGGCAGAGGAGGCGATTTTCAGTGCCACATGCTCGTCGGGCATCTGCTTGTTGCCGATGCGGGGGTACAGATGATCGACGCCGGTCATGTGCAGGTGCTTCAAATGGGTGAAGAGGTTTCCGCCAGTGCGGGCATGCAGCCGCAGCCATTCCTCAAACAGCAAATGGCCCGTAAACGTCAAATTGTTCTCCTGACACCAGTCCTCGATTTTTTTGTAGTAGGCTTTTTCATACTGCTTTGTCAACGCGGAAAAGAAATCATAGCGGAACTGCTGTGTGTCTCCGCCAAAGTCAAAAAACAGCTTGGGCAGGTGGCGCAGGAGATCATAGCCGTTATACTCCTTGAAGATAGCGCACATCCTGGAGGACCAGGGAATGATGTAATTGTCCTTGGCGACTTCAAAATAGTGCATGGCCGGTTCGTCGGTGTAAAAACCATGGATGCTGTCCGCGATGGGGCCAAGGGCGGCCAGCTCCTGTTTATAGCGCTTATGGGTCAGTTCCAGAAACTTATCGGTAGCCTCCTCATTGAGCACGTCGGCATACCAGCTGGCCTGGCGCTCGATAAAATACATCAGCCGCCAGGGGCCCTTGGGGGCTTCCCAGGTAATGACCTTGTCAAAGGCCAGGTTGGGCATCAGGTCGATATATTCAAAGCGTTTGTTTTGAAGGTTTTCTTCCAAAATGGCGCAGGCGTAGATGGGTTCGGACTGCTCCAGGTCGTTGTAGCGGCTGTCTGTGCCTTCCATAAAGGTGAAAAACTGGCCCGGGATGCGGCTTTCCACCAGCTCCAGATAACGCTGCGTCAGGTTTTTGTCAGATGCCATCACCTGCTTGTTGGCGGTGCCGCTGGGCCAGTTGTATTCATCATACACCCATATTTGCAGGCCGATTTCCCGTGCCTTTTCAATGGCAAAGCGAAGCCTGTCAAACCAGTCCTCTGTCAAATAGCCGGTGCCGGTGAGCGTGCCGAAACGGGCGTGTATGTAAATGCCGGGAATACCCTTGTCCTTGTATTCTTTCAACTGGTATTCCATTTCGTCGTAGGTCATGGCGCCGTTGACAAACCAGAAGGGCATGATTCCGAATTCGGGGATTGTTTTGAGAAAATCCTGGCGGCTCAGCTTTGCGCCATTGACGAGTATGTTCTCCTTCATAAATAACGCGATGCTCCTTTTAAGAATTCGAATGGATGGTTTGAATGGAACAATCTTTTTGAACCACGGTTGCCAAAACAATTATCTGCTTTGCCGCACACTCACCGGTGCATAACGGGCACAGCAGCAGACCAGAAAAAACGTTTATCCTTACAAGTGTAGTATAGGGGAAAAATGTACGGCTGTCAATTGCCAAACAAAATCATCCATCCATTGAATAGGGCAAAAAGTACAATAATCGGTTGACAAATAGCCGAAAATAGCCTACCATAGGGCTTGACATGATTGAGACACGTGCGAACGGAAGGATAAACGTTTATTCTTTCCGTTGCTTACAGTAAGCCAGGAAATGAACCGGAGGTATGCGCTATGTACATGAAGCAGGACTTGCAACAGGTATTACTTTGCGGCAGCGGATCCACCTATGCATTTTCCAAGGAAACAGGCCATCTTTTTATGGCTACGGCAGACGGGAAAGAATACCCGATGGAGGGCATCCGCATCGATGTCGGTGTGGAGGGCGCTTATGCACGGGGCATGCTTGCTTTTGATGGCCTGGATGGAAAAAACACCTGGGAGCTTCCGGCAATATTGCCCACCGGAGGCAAGGATGCCGCAAGCTTTGAAGGCCTTCGCGTGAATGACGGCCTGCTGGAAGGTGTTTATAAGTGCGGAAGTCTGCTGATTCGCCAGCGCTATGACTTGTGCGGCGGCGTGCTCAGGGTGGGCGCACGGGTAGAAAATATATCGGATACAAAGGTGACAGTGAACGGGACAGCCTTTTTGTCCTCCAGGAAAATGGCCGGTACCATGTTTGAGTTCCCCACCAATGTGCCAAGCAACGCGTTTTTTGCCGCGGATATGAAACCCTACCAGCCTGTATCCTGCGGCCTGGTGGGCAGCATGACCCATCTGCGGGATGATTCCGGCGACATGAATTTGCTGTTTCTGGATACGGTGGAAAAATGGTCCCAAGGCGCGTACCGGGAGGGAAACAACATCGAATGCGCCTATGTGGCCGCGGTGGAATGCTGGCTTATGCCCGGTCAAACCTTTGATTGCGGATACTTGTATGTGCAGCCCGTTCTCAAGGGTGACCCCTATCTTGCCATCCGGGACTTTTTTGAAAGCCTGGGGTATCACGCCGCCACCGATGGCATTCGGGAAGGCGTTTTGTATTCCTGCCATCCCCACGGCACCATGGATAACAACTTCAAGCGGCCAAAGGATTTGTGGGAATATGCCAAGGAGCTTGAGGACATCAAGGCACTGGGCGTTGATCATGTGTGGATTCTGCCTGTATTTGAGCATCTTGACCGGGGGGTATACCATCCTACGGACCAAAGTATCATCGATGCCCGTTACGGCGGGGAGGAGGCCATGCGCGCCTTTTCAGACCGCGCCCATGAACTTGGCCTTACCGTGCTGTTTGATTACGTTCCCCACGGCCCCGCGCCGGAGGACCCGCTGGCCAAGGAAAAGGATCATTGGTGCTCCCGCCGCAGGGACCTTAGCCTGCAGGATGAGTGGCATTGCGTCAGCTTTGATATGACCAACCCCGATTATCTGCGCTACACCTCCGACATGGTGAACAGCCATGTGCGCCGCTTTGACATCGACGGCGCCCGCATCGACTGCGCCATGGGCGGTTTGTCCAACTGGACGCCCTACGCCAACCACAGGCCCTCGGCCTCCAACCTGGCCGGCGGCGTGGCCATCTCCGGTGCCATTAAGCAAGGTTTTCTGGAAATGGGCAAGAAGGCGCTGAACATGCCGGAGAACTTCAACCCTGTGCCTGCCTATTACCCCGTCACCGATTTGTTTTATGGCATGAACCTGTACAGGGTGCTGGTGGAACTGGACAAGAAGCGGGAGGACGCCGTGTACTTTGTCAGGGAACTGACGCGCTTTTTATCCATCGAGCACCGGGCCATGCCAAAAGATTTGAAAAAGCTGCGGTTCCTTGGCAATCATGACACCGTTTCCTGGGTATGGCAGTGCAAGCGCGCCTATGAAGTATACGGCACGGAAAGAGCCAAGGCTCTCTTTGCCTTGATGGCCTTCCTGGATGGCATCCCCATGGTGTATCAGGGGGATGAGGACCCGAGCCTTGCCGGCAAGGAAGGGCCTGTGCTGCGGGACTTCTTCCGGGATCTGTACACGGCCCGCCGGGCGTATATCGGCGAGGGTACAGACATTACCCACCTGTACACAGATTGCGGCGTGATGGCTTTTATCAGGAATGTGGACGGCGCCCGGCGCCTGGTACTGATCAGCCTCAGCGGGCAGCAAGAAACAGTCTCCCTGAAGGAGCTTTCAGGGGCACGTTCCTTGCTTGGAAAGCTTGATATCCGGGATGGCAAGGTGGCGGTGCCCGCCTATGCCTTTGATATCTTTGAATTGGAATAGCAGAATCGGAGGGCAGCCATGCAGCAGAAGATGGTGGATTGCCATATGCACACATTATCCGGCTCGCCGGAAAGGTTGCAGCCCATGGCGGACCATTTCGGGTTTGAAAAATATACGGTGCTTGGCTGTCCCTGTTTTGCGGGGCCGCTGAACAACCTGGAAGTCCTGTTGGCAAAAGCCCTGCATCCCGGCCGCGTATATGCTTTCGGCGGGCTTACGTACCTGCCCCAAGAGCGAAACGGGCAAGCACACGTGAATCAGATCCGGCAGCTCATGGCGGCCGGCTTTGACGGGATCAAATTCATTGAAAGCAAGCCTACCATTGCCCGTGACCTGAAGCTGCAAATGGACAGTGAGGAGATGGAACCGGCTTTTGCGCTGTTGGAGGAAACCCAGTTTCCTATCCTCTGGCACGTAGGCGATCCCGCGACTTTCTGGGATGAACGCACAGCCCCCCGCTTTGCGGTGGAAAACGGGTGGTGTTATACCGATCCCTCCTTCCCTGCGCTCAAGGACCTGTACGACCAGACGGAGAAGGTGCTTGGCCGCCATCCCCGCTTGCAGGCATGTCTGGCTCACTTTTACTTTACAGCGGATGACATGTCCCATGCCATTAAGATGCTGGATACGTATCCCGGCCTGCGTTTTGATTTGACGCCGGGGACGGAAATGTACGGGCATTTTTTGCGGGAGCCGGACTTGTGGCGCAAATTTTTTATCAGGTATCAGGACCGCATTCTCTTTGGAACCGATCTTTCCGATGATGAAAAGGATTTCGAAAGCGGCTTGTACGATACGCTGGTGGGGCTAATTACAAACACCCTCACCCAGCCAGGCGAGGTCAAGGTATGGGATATACAAGGCCGGGGGCTTGGGCTGAATAGGGATGTGCTGGATAAGGTTTTTGCCGCCAATACGGAGCGGATGTATGGCGCAGTGCCCCGGAGAATCTGCCGGGAAGGCGTGGCCGCCCTGATAAATAAGCACGAAGAGCATGTGCCCGCGGCGCAAAGGCAGCAGCTGCTTCACCTGACGCAGAAGCTGCACAAAGCGCTTGGGATGGGAGAGGAACAAGCATGAAAATGGCTTTGATCGGCGGCGGAAGCCTGCGCACGCCGTATTTTGTGGAAGCCCTGGTCCGCCATGCCGGGGACCTTGGCATCAGCGAACTGTCCATCATGGATAACGACGCACAGAAGCTGCAGATCTTTGGCGGCCTGTCCATCTATCAGGCGCAAAAGCAGGGGACACAGGTAAAAATGAGCTTGACCACCGACCCGATTGAGGCGGTGAAGGATGCGCAATACATAGTCACCACCCTTCGGGTGGGGCAGGACAGGGCGCGGGTGCTGGATGAGCGTGTGGCCTTGGCCCAGGGCGTTATCGGACAGGAAACCACGGGGCCGGGAGGCTTTGCCTATGCCCTGCGCACGATTCCCGTCATGCTTTCCTACATGGAGCTGGTCAAACATTATGCCGCGCCGGAAGCGCTGGTGTTCAACTTTACCAACCCCGCTGGGCTTGTGACCCAGGCCATGGTGGATGCGGGCTACCGCAATATCATCGGCATATGCGACAACGCCACAGGGATGAAAATTGAGCTTGGCAAAGCGCTGCGGCTGAACGCGGGCGACTTCTTTGTGCGCTCCTATGGCTTGAACCACCTTTCCTGGGCAGATCAAGTGCTGGTGCATGGCGTCAACATCCTGCCCAAGCTGATGGAGCGGGAAAGCTTTGTTGCAAACTTTCATGATTTCACTTACTTTGACAGGGATCTTATCAGGCGTCGGGGAACGATCCCCAACGGCTACCTGTACTATTATTATCATCGCGATCAAGCGCTGAAAAATATGCTCAAGGCCGAGAAGACCCGGGGCGAAAGCATTTTGGAAATCAATGAAAAAATGATGTGGGACCTGCGGGCCTTTGATCCCGGCGACTATGAAGCCATCAACCGCTGCTACCGGGAAGCCATGCAAAGGCGGGAAGGCAGCTATATGGCCATGGAGATGGGCGGAACAAAGCCACAGCAGGAAGAAATCGACTTGAAGGCCCTGGGCATACCGGAGCTTGCGCCTGCCGGCGGGCAGGTTCAGCTGCTGGAAGGCTACGCCGGTATCGTGTTCAATTATATCAAGGCTGTGCATACCGGCCGGGCGGTAGATGTTGCTCTGAATGTACCCAACAATGGCAGCATTCGTGGCATGGAGCCGGACGATGTGGTAGAGGTCAGCTGCCTGGTGGACCGCGATGGGGCGCATCCCGTAAAGATCATTGATCCGGATGAGGAGAATCTGCTTCTGATGAAGCAGGTCAAACGCTATGAGAAGCTAACGGTACAGGCAGTTGCGCAACGCTCGGTGTTAACCGCCGCCCATGCGTTGATGAACCATCCGCTGGTAGGCTCCTGGCCGCTGGCAAAGGCCCTTGTGGAAAAATACATGCAGGTGCACGCCGATTACCTAAAGGACTGGCAATGATGAAGCATTTTGACAAGCGCGAATACGATGCGTTCTGCTTTGGCGCCACCAACTGCGACCTTTTGTTTGGCGGTCTTGAGAGGCTGCCCGCCCCTGGGCGCGAGGAATTTTGCCAGACCTTTAAAATGCAGGCCGGCGGCGCGGCCAATACGGCCATGGCGCTTTCCAGGCTTGGGGTTCGTACAGCCTTTTACACCAGGCTGGGGGAGGATAAGCTGGGCGATGCGGCCTATGCATCTATGGAAGGTACGGGCCTTGCCATGGAATATGTAGTGCGCGACCCTGCCATCATGACCAGCGTTACTGCGGTTTTATCCCTGGGGCATGAGCGGGCCTTTGCCACGTATGACAAAACGGGAATGGAATGTGTTCCCAAAGATGTGCTTGAGCAAGGGCTTTTGAAAAGCACCCATGTTCACAGTTATTTGGGGTACGCAAAAAGCCTGGGCCTGGATTCGCTGAAAAGAAAATACGGCTGCACCCTCTCCCTGGATACAGGCTGGGACCCATCCCAAAGTATTGAAGATTATAAGGAGGTGCTATCGGCCTGCGATGTCTTTTTGCCCAACGCTTGGGAGGTGCTGCAGCTCACAGGCGAAACGGAGCTGGAAACTGCCATAAGCAGCCTGGCCGCCTATTGCAGGCTGCTGGTGGTAAAGCTGGGGGACAAGGGCTGCGCATTGTGCCATAACGGACAGGTTCAAATGATCCCCGGCAGGGCAGTGCAAGCCGTGGATACGTGCGGTGCCGGCGATTTATTCAACGCGGGCTTTTTGAAGGGGTACCTTTCCGGCATGCCGCTGAATGAATGCGCGCGGCTGGGCAATGCTTCTGGCGCCTTGTCCGTCACCTTTTTGGGCGGGATGGATGACATGTATACCCTTGAAAACGTAAAAAGAATGATGCCGTGATATGCTTTGTGGTTGCAAAGTACGGTTTCAAACAATTTTTAGAAGATTCGCTTAAGAGTAAACGTTTATTCTTGCGGCTGTTCTGTGGATCTCCACAGCAAAAACATTACGAATCTGCGCCATAAATTCGAGAATGGCAAAATATATTCGAGTTTATAGATGGAATTTTGCGGATCTGCACTTGAAATATGATCTGTAAGGGAGTATACTTGAAAAAAGAGAGCGCATGAATCTTTCTCCCATGCGGAGATGTCTGAAGATGTGCTGAAGGGATAAACGTTTATCCTTTTCATAAGCAAGCTTATGCCGTGCGGCAGAGAAGAGGAGGGGAGAGAGGCCTGTTCCGCGGCTATCCCGTGATGCATCAAAAAATTTTAGGAGGAAAGTATTATGTTCAAGAAATGGCTTACTCTTGTGCTGGTAGCATGCCTGTGCGTGAGCCTGTTACCCATGAGCGCCCTGGCGGCACAGCCCTTTGTGCTTTTCACCCCCTGGTCCAACACCTCTACCGCTGAGGACCTGAAGGAAGTCCGCCAGGCCATTGAGCAGGAAATTGCCGATTCCATCGGTCTGAGCCTGGACTGGATCGTGGTCCCCACCGACGGCTCCCTGGAGAAGCTGAACGTGCTCTTGGCCAGCGGCGACCAGCTGGATGCCGCCACCATGAACATCGGTGATGCCATGAAGTACGCCACCGGCAGCGATTTGGTGATGCCGCTGAACGATCTTTTGAACGAATACGGCAAGGACCTTCTTGCAAATATCCCCGCGGAAGCCTGGGTCCCCTGCACCAACACCAAGGGTGAAATCCTGTTCATCCCCGATTACTACCAGTGGCGCTGGCAGGGCTGCGTCATCCGCACCGACCTTTTGAAGGAACAGGGCCTTTCCATGCCCACCACCATTGCGGAACTGGAAAATGTGATGGAAGTGTTCAAGAACGCCTATCCGGACATGATCCCCGCTACAGGTCTGCCGTGGTTCTCCGATCCCTTCCTGCAGGGTGCAGTCAGCGGCAAGGCCTCCCAGATGACCGAATGGGTATTGAGCCCCGAAGGCAAGGTTGTGCCCTCCATGACACTACCCGAGTACAAGAACATGGTCACCCTGTATAAAAAGTGGGTGGACAGCGGCTGGTTTGATCCGGAGTTCCTGTCCGGCAACGATGACAGCCAGACCCTTCTGTGGACCTCCGGCCGCGTAGGCATTTGGTTCTGCGATCCCCACCGCCCGCTGATCTGGGCCCGCGATGCTTTGCTTGCCAACTTCCCCAACGCCGAAGCGACCTTCATGCCCGTTCCCATGAACGATCAGGGCGTGAAATCCTTCCCCGTGTCCTATGGCGTGGGCCGCGTGCTGTGGATCCGCCAGGACACCAAGGTGGCCAAGGAAATCGTGCAGTTCTTCAACAAGATGATCGCCGAGCCTGACTTCTACCGCCTGTGCGATATGGGCATCGAAGGCAAGCACTGGATTGACAAAGGTGCAAACTGGGGCTATCCCGAAAACATCACCAGCGAGAACGCCCCCTACAACGACATTTACCGTCCTCTCTCCTGGGAATTCCTGGACATCCTGAAGCCCATGGAGAACACCGATCCGGCCACGGAAAACATTCACAATGCCCTGAACGAAGAATACGCCACGGCTGAACTCATCAAAACCGGCCTGGAAGGCTTTACTGTGGATTCCAGCAACACCGGCATGTATACCCCCATCGATCTGTTTGAAAATATGTTCAACATCGTTGTAGGCGTAAGCAGCCTGGACGACTTTGACAGCATCGTGGAAAACTGGTATGCTACCGGCGGCACACAGTTGGTGGAGGAGTATACCCGCCAGTATAATGAATGGCTGGCCTCTCAGAAGTAAGACGCCTGTACAAAGCGAGGGAGGGGAAGAAGATATTCTCTCCCCTCCCCCTTCCATCATGCAGGCCAAGAAAGGGGTCGGCCCATGAAAAAGCACGGCTTTCTTTACAACATAAAAGCGTACAAGCTGCTGTACCTGATGTTTTTACCTACGGCAGCCACTTTGCTGATCTTCAATTATCTGCCGCTATGGGGCCTTCGGATGGCTTTTTTCAATTACATTCCTTGGAAGGGGTTTGAAGGAAGCGCGTTTGTGGGCTGGCAGAATTTTAAAACACTCTTTTCCCTGCCCGACTTTGGCAGGCTGGTAACCAACACCGTAGTCATTAACATCTATAAAATACTGATCGGCTTTCCGATGCCCATCCTGTTTGCCCTGCTGCTCAATGAAATCCGCGGAAGGCGGTTCAAGCGCACGGTGCAAACCATATCCTATCTTCCCCACTTTGTATCCTGGGTGATCATCAGCGCGATTTTGTATGCGCTCATCAATGGCAACTATGGCCTTGTAAACACGTTTATGACAAGCATCGGCATAACGCCGCCCAGATGGTATGTCCGCCCTGATATGTGGCGCGGGCTGCTGGTTGCCACCGATATATGGAAGTCGGTGGGCTTCAGCTCCATTTTGTACCTGGCTGCCATCGCTAACATCAATACCGAAATGTACGAGGCTGCCGTCATTGATGGCGCCAGCCGTTTGAAGCAGATATTATACATCACCCTGCCCAGCCTGCTGCCTACCATTATCGTGATGTTTATATTAAGCATGGGCGGTATGATGAACGGCAATTTCCAGCAGATTTATTCCCTGGTAGGCTCCAACACGCCGCTGTACAAAACGGTGGACGTGCTGGATTATGCCATCTACCGCAGAGGCCTGCAGCGCAGCGAATTTTCCCTGGCAACGGCCATGGGTATCTTTCAGTCCGGTATCAGTTTCCTGCTGGTGGTCATCACCAACAAGGTCGCGAACAAGGCAGGTGAGTACGGCGTATGGTGATCCGTTTTAAACGCAAAAGTTGGATTGAACCCACGGCAGCGACCCTCCCCTTCCGCATTTTTAATACCATATTGATGCTCGCCCTGTCGGCCCTGTTTATAGCGCCGTTTCTGCTGATTGCCATCGCCTCCTTTACGCCGGAGGTGGAGATAGCCGCCAAGGGATTTCAGTTCCTTCCTTCGCAGCTGACTTTTTATAACTACCAGTACCTGTTTGGTTCCAGCGAAAAATTCACGACATCCCTTCAGGCTACGTCTCTATTGACCATCGTGGGCACGCTGAATACGTTATTTTTCACTTCGTTGGGTGCGTATGCCCTGTCTAGAAAATATCTGCCTTACCGCAAGGGCATGACGTTTTTTGTGTTCTTTACCATGCTGGTCAACGGCGGTTTGATTCCATGGTACATGGTGGTCAACAACCTGGGCTTGATCGACAGCTTCTTTGCCCTGTTCATTCCCGGAACCATTGCCACATGGAATCTGATCATCATGCGCAATTCCTTCATGTCCATTCCGGAATCCCTGGAGGAATCGGCAAAGATCGACGGAGCAAACGACTTTACAGTGTTCTTCCGGATCATACTGCCTATGTCCATGCCCATCATCGCAACTATGATCGTTTATCTGGCTGTGGGATACTGGAATGAATGGTATGCCTGTATGCTGTTTATCACCCGGAATGAAAAACTGTTTACGCTCCAATACCTTTTGCGGGAAATCCTTAACTCCAGCGCAGCCATGAACAGCCGGGGCGCCATTGACCTTCGGGCGGCCGCCAAGCAGGCCATTCCCTCCGAAAGCCTGAAGATGGCGGCGGTGATGGTAGCCACGGTACCGATCCTCTGCGTGTACCCTTTCCTGCAGAAGTATTTTGTGCACGGAATCATGATCGGGTCCATCAAAGAGTAGCAAGGTATCTTTCCCAAACAGTCTAAAACGTTCATTCGGACAAAAACATTGTAACCGCCGGATAGGGTCGCGCATCCTATCCGGCGGTTTTCCTTATAGCCTTTTTTTCAGTTGTAAGTAAAATGACCAATAACCTATCTCTGGAACAGGCTGCCCGATTTAGCACCCCGGCGCTCCAAATGCAGATGGCGCCCATAGGAAGCACGGCAAGTAAGCTTTTACGAGCCGATCTCATGCATGGACATACCGATTTTGATAAGCCTAAACAATCGTTCAAGAGAATCTTCAAAAAGCGCTTTCGCATTGGCAATGGCATGATCCAGCGGCATGATACCGTTGATCGCGGTGATAATGCTTGTTAACCCTTCCTGATAAAAAGCCTGCGCTCCATCGCCCATCCCGCCAACAACAGCGATCACGGGTATCCCCTTCACAGCACAGCGTTTTGCAATTCCCGCAGGGGCTTTCCCAAACAGTACAGATTGCGCATCCAGCTTTCCTTCACCAGTGATGACAAGATCGCAGCCGTTCAATAGTTCGTCAAAATGCATTGCTTCCAGTACCGCGTCAATCCCTTTTCGCATGTGTGCTTTCAAAACACCGCCAAGCGCCGCTCCAAGCCCACCGGCAGCGCCCGCTCCTGGAAATTGGGATATACTATACCCAAGCGTTCTTTCCAGTATACCGGCATAATGAACCATGCCCCCTTCCAACTCACCGAACAAAGCATCTGTTACGCCTTTTTGCGGGCCGTATATCGCGGTGGCCCCATTGGGGCCGTACAATGGATTTGTCACATCACAAATCACAGTCATATCGGTTGTATGAAGTCGGGGATGAAGATTAGAAAAATCTGCTCTTTGGACTTTGTATAAATCTTGGCCGCGCCCGTACAGCAAGTTTTCATTTTTATCAAAAAAGCGGGCCCCCAATGCCGCCAGCATTCCCATGCCCCCGTCATTTGTTGCACTGCCGCCAATGCCGATGACGATGTGCTTGACCCCCCTGTCAAGCGCATGCATTATCATTTCGCCTGTTCCTCTGGTAGAAGCCCCCAGTGGGTCCAGCTTCCCGCGCATCAGTGGCAAACCGGACGCCTGTGCCATTTCCAATACCGCCGTCTGTCCATCGTCAATCATGCCATATGCAGCTTCAACCAAATTGCCGTCCGGCCCTGTCACATGAACTGTTTTCACATGGCCACCGTTAGCGAATACCAGGGCTTCAACGGTTCCTTCGCCGCCGTCAGCCACAGGAGCCAATACTGTTTGGACCTGCGGGAAATGGCGCTTGCATACATCATCCATAATCTTTGTCATTTCAACTGCTGAAAGCGACCCTTTGAAGGAGTCCGGTGCAAAAATAAATTTCATATACCTTACCCTTCTGTTTGTGCGCTATGAAAACCTTGGTCTTGTTGATTTGGTTTAGCGATTCATCGAAATCCACTGGATCAAAATTGCTCCTATGCTTGTGCAAAGGAAAGAAAATCAGAAGCATCGATGCTGTTTGAAGCGCACCTCCAAGCAGCATCGATTTAAGCAATATAGCATATTCTTTCAGGCTGTCAGGATGCGTAAAAATTACTTTTCAGATACAATCAGCGGTTCATCCTCAAACCATACATTGTCACTTTCAAGCACACTGCGCAGTGCGGTGTACTTCAGTTCCCGCATATCCTGATACCCAGCCGCAGCCATCATTGCCGCCGCGGTACCCGCTGCCTGACCCTGTGCCATGCAGGAAACGGTATTTCGGGTGGACATGTGTGCATCATGGTCTGAAGTAATCATCATGCCGATGGCATACAGGTTGGAGCAGCCAGACACATGGATCGCCCGCAAGGGTATGCCGTAAGTGCTTCCATTCTTGATTTGATACCTGGGCGCCTCATCATGAAAGCCATAGGCGAATATATCATCCCGAAAATGCGTGCCGTCAATGATCTCCTGGTTGGTCAGATCATAATCGCAGCGTATGCAGCGTGCCCTGCGGATGGTGATGGTTGGGGCTGTACGGGTGATAAATGCGTTTTGACTGTTGGGGATAACCTGTTTGAGCAGCTTAAGCGCCTCTGATTGCCGCCGGCGAAGTTCGTATTCCGCTTGCGAAAGTGCGTCCCGGTTTGTTGGGCAGGCGGGCATATGGAAATTGAGCTTGATGAACATGAAATACCGGTCGTGAATCGTTGTGGTGACGGTATGCATCCCCAGTTCCTTCACCTTCCGGTAAAAGGCAGGGTCCAGCTTTTCCCAGTTCCCATCCACGCGGATCAGTTTGTTCTCGACGCCGTCCCTTTTCCCAAGCGCGTATTCTTTCAGTGCCCCGTTTTTGACAAGATAGGCATAATACTCATCGATGTCGATGCCGGCAATGCCCATGCTGTTGGCCACCATGTAATCATTGGGCTGTGTAAACTGAGCCCCGGCCCTGGCGCACAGGTCACCAAAGCCCGTAGCGTCAATCACCGCTTTGGCAAACAGTGCTTCGCATCCCTCATGGGATTCAGTGATGACGGCAGTAATCCGGCCGTCCTTTGTTACAGCATCCACCACCATGGTGTTTAGAAGCACATCCACATTGGCCTCGCGCAACATCTCAAGGGCAATCAGCTTGTATACTTCCACATCCACGCAGAGGGTGTCTGAATCATAGCCATAGTTGAGCAATGTCTCATTATGGCCGGATGCGCCGCCAGCCCTTGTCAGCCGATCGATAAACTCCTCCGGCAGACCCCGGATCACCTTTTTTTTCTTTGCTTCGGGGAAAGCTTTCCACAAGTTGAAAAAGCTGTGCAGCCCGCAGCCGCCCTCGGCAGCGATGCCGCCTACATAACCCTTGTGCTCCACCACGGCAGTTTTGGCTCCATGGCGGGCGGCGGCAATGGCAGCAAACACGCCTGCGGTACCCGCCCCGCAGACCACCACATCATAATGCCGGGCATTGACCCTGGATTCAGGCCTTACATAAAAGTCCATTGGCTTCCTCCCGATGCGGTATTAATCGCCAAGATACACGCCGTGGTCCCGAAGGGTTGCCC
Organism: Bacillota bacterium; assembly: GCA_023436585.1. GTDB lineage: Bacteria > Bacillota > Clostridia > Christensenellales > Aristaeellaceae > JAEWAH01. The sequence continues at coordinate 188,710 of JAEZIN010000028.1, forward strand.
GCAAAAGCTGCACATCAAGGTCTCTGGGCGTACAATCCCTTGCGGCGCACAGCGCCGCTGCGGTACCCACTGCCTCCCCCTGCGCCATGCAGGAAACGGTGTTGCGGGTGGACATGTGCGCTTCCCACTCGCCGGTAATCAGGCGTCCCGCCACCAGCAGGCCGTCGATCGTCACGGGCAGCAGCGCGCGGTAGGGAATGCCGTAACAACCGGCGTCCTTGATCATGATCCGTGGAGCGCAGTCATGGAACCCGTACAAGAAAACCTCGTCCTCAAAACGCGCCCCGTTCACTATTTCATCCAGCGAAAGGTCATGCTCGCACTTGATCACACGCGTATAGCGAACGCCCAAGCCGTAGGATGTCCAGTAGACATAAGCGTTTTCAAAGCCCGGGATATAGCGCTTCAGCATCCGTGACAGTTCCATAATTTGGTGCCGAAGCTCAATCTCGGCCTTGGTGCATTCCTCGGTGTTGGTGGCGTCCACGTTCCTTTTGTTCGCCGTATTGATATAGTTGTAGTTGTTGGCATGATATGAAAAACCCAACGGGCCCCACATCCCGCTTTTTTCCATGAATTCCGTGAACCGCGGGTCTTTCTTCAGGTCAAACCCCAAACGGATGACATCGTCGTCCCCATCTTTTTCCCCGCGGATCAACTGCGTGACAAGGCCTTGTTCCTCAAGGTACTTCACCAGCCGCTTCATGTCCACATTCATCATTCCGAAGGGAAAGCCCACAGAAGTGGTACCGTGCTTTTTGATGAACTCCGCTTCAGCCAGCGCCGCCACATCCCCGTCGCCTGTTGTATCGATCACCACTTTTGCCTTGATGGCTTCGCGCCCTGATTTGCTCTCAATGATGACGCCTTCCACCGTGTTCCCCTGCTTCATCACACCGGCGACCATGGTGTGCAGCAGTATCTTTACGCCGGCTTCTTCCAGCATTTTCAGCGCTATATCCTTGAAGGCCTCCCAGTCCACCAGCGTGATCACGGAATCATAGTTGCCGCCCTTTTCCTGCTCCAGGTGGCCATAGGATGCCTTCTGCTCCACCAGCCTGTCGATCACTTCCTGAGGCAAGCCTTTGACAAGGTGCTGCTTTTTTGCCCCGGGAAATGCTTTGTACAGGTTGAAAAAGCTATGCAGGGGACCGGCTCCGCTAATCATGGTGCCGCCGATGTACCCGTTCCTATCCACGAGCATGGTGTTGGCTCCTGTCCTGGCAGACGCCAGCGCGGCAATAAAGCCCGCCGTTCCGCCGCCGCAAACCACCACATCGCATGTGTACTTTACCGGTGTCTGCAGTTTCTCTTCATAAAAGGCTAATTGGTTCATAGGGCGACAACCTCCTCAAAACGTTTGTATCACAGCATAAGGATAGGGATATCGGGGGTTATACAAGCCTGGATACAGGCAGCAGGCCTGGCCCGGCTGCTGCAATGTGACATAGGCCATCAGGTCCCATGAGGTGGACACCTCCGCCGCCGGAATCTCCGCGTAAAAAGCGTCCCCAGCCCATTGCATCTGTACCGTTCTAAACTCGCCTGCCAACTGATTCACCGTGCGGTAATGGAGTACGGGTACATCCGTACATTGCTGCAATCCAACCGCAGAGGCCCTGATGCGTATGGGCTTTCCGGCCTGAACCTTTGCAGGAAAATCCGCCTCGATCTCACAGGCCCTCAGGTCATTGTTATCATCGGCCAAGCCGGCATCATCGCTGTCCGGCAGGTTGTTGATGAGGAGCAGGTGCTTGACGCTCTTAAGATCCTTCTTGAGCTCAACCGTCAGGTCACCCCACGTACCCCTGCGGGTGGTGGAGCCGGCGGAGCTGAAATCCAGGTCATGGTAGTACTCCCGCCTGCCCAGGTCCGACAGCGCATTCCAACTGCCGATAGCCTGGATCAAGCGGCGGTGGCATTCCGTAAGATAAGAAGTATACCCTGTTTCATGATAGCAAGCCAAGGCATAAGCAGAGAGAATCTTGTGCGCGTGATACATGCCAAGATACGATACCATTTCCATGTCCAGGCAAGCGGCTCTCATCTCTGCCTGCTGGAAGCTTTCTTCTCTCAGCCGCCTTACCATCCCCATCGTTTCATCTGCCAGCTCATTCAGCCAGGCGGCGTATTGCAGCGGTGTATACTTGCCCTGCGCCTTGCCATTGGCAAACACATCATGGGCGTACTCATCAATGCCATAAAACAGGCCATGGTCGCTGGGTTCTGTGGAGCCGTAGGTAATAGCTTTATAAAAGTCGTAGGCGGCAATTTTGTTCAGATTGTTTTCCGCAAACAGCGCCCAGCCCGTATTCAGCTCGGTCCAGTACCTAAGCGAAGGGTGAACAGGCATATGAACAGTGGTAATCAGGGGAACGATTCTGCTGGATACTGCCAGCGCTTTTCCAAGCAAAGCTCCCTGCTTATTACCAAAGCGGCTCTCAAATTCCGATTCCCATACCTCGGCATCCGTAGCGGAGTTGTACCCCAACCTGCCATACAGGGTGTACCATAGCCAGAATCGCTCATCCTCCCACTTAGCCTTGTTCAGCGAATCATCCTTGAATACCTTCCAAGCTGTCCGATGGGAAAGTTCATGCCCGTACTTGAGAGAAAGCGGTGAATTTACTTGATACCCCGTAGCCCCGGAAAGGGAGCAGCTCTTGGAAAAACGGCGGGCATACTCCGCGTCGCCCCACAAGAACAGGTTGGTGGAGCCGTAGTTCCACAGCCGGAAGATGACATCGTACTTTTTGGGCTTTTCAAGCATATCCGCGTACGAATACCGCCTGGAATGGTTGTAGTTGTTTAGCTGTGCCAATTCCTCCGAACGCATGATGGACAGGTGATAGGGCAAAGCCGCGTGCTCACACCAGTACTTGGTGGGTACCTCCACATCCAGCCCCAGCGCCTGGGCATGATCCACCATGGATTCCGTCAGGCCCTTCGCCCGAAGATCCAGCATGAACCGCTTTCCCGTCCGCCTTCCGGCCTCTGCCACTGCGTCTGCGCAGTGGTTCCAAAACGCCTCGGCCGATACCTGGGTGCCGACACCAGATTCATGGTTGACCCGGAATTGCACGATGTCGATGCCCGGTACAGCCTCAAGAAGCGCCACTATCCCATCATGGCAGTATTCGCTTAGTTCCGTTTCCGACTCCGGCAGATTCTGCACCAGGGATTCCTGCGCCGTCGTCCAGGGACGCTGCTGCCAGGTGGCCAGCACAAACTTCATGCCGTACGCATGGCATGCATCCGCTATTCTGCGAAGGGCGGCAAGGTTATCCTCCCTGGATGTTTTCACACGGTCCGTCAATAAAACCGCCTCATACCCCTTCACGGAAAGGAAGAAGGGATACGGTGGCGACATATATGCCGTGTCAAAACCCAGGATCAGGCAAAACCTGTTGAACCTGGCGCGGGCCAGGCGCTGGAAGTAGTACTCAATAAATTCCGCAGACAAAAACCACTCGTTGTCCAGCTGCCCCAGCAGATAACGGTCCATGCAGCGCACCTGGTTCTCAGGGCTTTCGGTGTATTCCGCGGCATGTATCAGCGCATCCGCACCGTACAGCCTTACTTTCCGGGCCATTTCCATCAGCAGGTACATCAGGCCTGTGTCATCGGCACCGGCTAGCAAAAGCAGCTCCGTTGCCCTGGCCTTCAGCCTGAATACGCCCAGGCTTTCCGGTGCTGCGGGCAATTGCCTTTGGCCGCCTTCCAGCAGCACCTTCACTTGATAATCCGCCGCTGTGCCGATCACGACTGTCCATTCCCCGGCGGTTGTGTTTTGCGGGATTGCCGGAACAAAATGAAAGCAAATCCCGTGATCGGATAACGCGCTTGTCAGTTCTTCCATCCCATTTTGGATCACCTTGGAAGGGCTTGGATTGCACAGCTTCACATTAAATATATCCATGACAAATGCACCCGCCTTCTGTCCATTCATTCGCCTTCGTATCAATCCTTTAAGCCGGCGGCCGCTATGCCCGCCACAAACTGTTTTTGAAATGTCAAGAAAACCGCGAATATGGGGAGCAGTGAGCAGACGGAGGCCGCCAGGATCGCGCCATAGCTGGACGAATTCTCGTCTCTGAAAAAGTTGAGCCCCAGGGGAATGGTAGCCAGCTCCTTGCTCCTGATATACACCAAAGGTGCCTCATACTCATTCCAGGAGGATACAAACTGGAAAATGATCAGTGCACTGATAGCAGATGTGGAAAGCGGGAGTACAATCTTTCTAAATACGGTAAAGTGCCCGGCACCGTCGATCTTGGCTGCCGCACTCAGCTCATCGGGTATTGACAGAAAGAACTGGCGCAGCATAAAAGTACCGAAGGCAGTAAACATGCCTGGCAGTATCAGCGCTGCATGGGTATTGTACAGCCCCATAAGCTTGTATAATACGAACCTGGGTATCAGCATCATCTGTGCCGGGAAGGCGAGCGTGGAAAGATAGATCAAAAAGATGATCTCCCTGCCCTTGAACTTGATCTTGGAAAAAGCATACGCTGCCAGTGCGCTGGTCACAACCTCACCGAATACGCTGAACAGCGTGACCTTTGCGGAGTTTAAGAAAAACACACTGAAAGGAACATCGGAGTTCCACACCCTGTCATAGTTCGCCCAGGTGATCTGCTCGGGAATCCATTTGATGGGGAAACAAAAAATCTGATTATCCGGCTTGAAGGAAGAGGACATCATCCATAAAAAAGGCAGAATCATGGTAATGGACAACGCTGCCATCAATATGGTCAGCAGAATCTTGATCAGGCGCTTTTTGCTTTTATTGCGCATAAGTGTTCTATCCCCCTCACTTTTTGGCCCGGGCCACCATCAGCCGCAACGCCGAGAAAACGAACACCAGGAAGAACAGGACCCAGGACATTGCGCTTGCATAGCCGATGTTGTTGTTCATGAAAGCGGTGCGGTAGATGTAATAGACCAGTACGGAGGACGAGTTTCCCGGCCCGCCCTGGGTCATTACCTGCACGGGAGTGAACACCTGAAAGGAACTGATGAATGAGATCATGGTCAAAAAGAACATGGTGTTGGACAGTGACGGGATCGTAATAAACCGAAACTTTTGTACGCCGTTCGCGCCGTCTATATCGGCCGCTTCATACAGGCTGTCCGGTATGCCCTGCAATCCTGCAAGAATGATAATGATATTATAGCCGATTCGCTGCCATACGCCGACAATTATAATGGAAAAAAGTGATGTCCAGGAGGAGTTCAGCCACTTGGGCGGGTTGGCTATCCCCAGTGAAGTTAGAAATTGATTGATCGGTCCATAGGAGGGCAGAAACAATATCATCCATACCACTGAAACCGCCACCATGGATGATATGTTTGGCAGGTAAAACGCCAGCCTTAATATACCCTTGCCGAACACATGGCTGTTGAGGATCACGCCAAGGATCAGCGCGAGGAAGATGACGATAGGCACCAGTACGATACCATAGATCACGGTGTTGACAAACGATTTCATGAACACGGGATCGCTGGCCAGCTTGGCATAGTTGTCAAAGCCCACGAATTTCAGGTTTTTGATACTGGAGGCAAAGTTCCACTTTGAAAAGCTGAGCCCTGCCGCGATCAGGAGAGGTATCAATTTGAACAGCACATACCCTATGAAATTAAGGCCGATAAACGCCCACCCCGCCAAATTTTCCCTGGTGGACAGCCGCAGTTCTTTGGGAGCGGCGGGCAGCTTTTCCAACACATTCAAGCCGGATCCTCTCCTTACCCTTACAGGATGAAAAAGGCTTTACTAATCCAAACCGAAAGAGGTTTCCGCTCTTTCGGTTTGGATCTCATGGCCTTTATTAAATAGGATTAGTCGATGATTAGTTTCCTGAGTCCGCCTGGATGGCGGCGTCGCCTTCCGCCTGGATGGCGGCAAGGGCGTCCGCAGGGGACATTTCGCCGCTGAATACCAGCGTCATATAGTTGCGGATTGCGTCGTTGATGGCTACCTGGCCGGCCTTGACCGTATTGTCTTTGCTCACCAGGTCGCGGTCCCTGGCCATTACGGACATGGCCATGTCATAGTCCAAGCCCGGCTTGCCCTTGAAGATCAGGTCGTTGAAGCTCGTCTTTTCTTCCTCGGTCTTCAACTGATAACCGGGATGCATGGCCTTGGGGCCGGCAAACAGCTCCGCGTGGGAGATGGTGATGAATTTGAGTGCTTCCCAAGCCGCATCGGGATCAGGAGCACTGCTGGGAATGCTGGCAGTGGAGGTGTAGCATGTGGTGATTGTCTTGCCGCCGTCTACCGTAGGCATATCACAAATGCCGATGTCGGTCCCTGCCGGTATTTCGCCATAACTGGCCTTCAGGTACAGGCAGCCGTATACGGGCGCAATCCACATGGCATATTTGCCGTTGTACAAGCCGGCCATACCAGTGGGATCCTTGTGATACTGCAGCGCGGTGTAATCGGACAGGGGTACGACGCATTTGTCTTCCATGGCCAGCTTGTAGAAGAAATCAAGGCTTTCCTTCATTTCCGGCGTGTCAAATGTGGTCTTGGAGAAATCCTTCGTATAGTAGGCGAAGGCACCCAGCTTCTGCCTGGCGATGGTATCCCAATAGTTGTCTCCATCCCCGGCGCAGATGTCCATCATGGCGCCGTATACCCTGTCAGCACCTTCACCATGCGTCAGCTTGATGGCAGTCTGGCGGAAATCCTCCCATGTCCATCCTTCCTGAGGATAGGGGACGCCGGCTTCGTCAAACATCTTCTTGTTGAAAAAGACCATGTTGATGTTGTTGCAGTAAGGAATGGCGTAATAATCGCCATTGATGTTCATGGTCTGCTCGATGGATTCGCCCATCTTGTCCGCGTAGGTCCAGCCTTCCTTTTCAAAGAACTGCTTCAGGCCCATGTAGACCTGGTCATCAGCGCGAACACGAAGGTCCATAGCGCTGGCTTGGGTCATGACTTCCATCGGATTGCCGGATGACAGCGCTGTGTTGATCGTCAGCGTAGTGGCATCGGCAAGCTTTTCGTACACCATCTCATATTTGCCGGCAAACTCCGTATTGAACGCCTCCAACAAAGGCTTCATGTTGTCGGGGTTGGTCCATGCGTAAAAATGCACGGTTGTTGATGCTATGCCGTTTGAAACAAAGCTGAAAACCATCGCCAGTGCAAGGACGACCATGAGAAGTTTCTTACCGTTCTTCATTTTTTTCTCTCCTTTTTTAGTTTGATCCCTTTGCGGCATGTGCTTTCCTGTTCTTTTCGTTCTGCGCTACCCCCTTGTCATTCCATATTCGCACAATTGTACAGAAGTTTCACATATTGAAATTTTGTTTCTCTAAGTCATCTGGGATCATTATATATGACTTCCATTTGAAAATCAAGGCTCTCACCGAGAATTTTTTTAGCCATGATATTTACATGAAAACTGATTTGGTTTGATATATATTTGCCATATGGTAGTCTGTTGACAACCTCGGTTTTCTGTAATAGAATCTATATATGCAAGTGTATTTCACTTTATGAAATTTGGAGGGTCTCCTATGAAAGTTGCTGAAGCCCTGGTACAGATTCTGGTAAAAGAGGGGATCACCGATGCGTTCGGTATCCCTGGTGCCGGTATCAACCCGGTGTACAAATACCTGGAGCACGCTCCTATTACCCATTATTGCATGCGCCATGAAGAGGCTTGCGCCCATGCGGCCGACGCCTATTACCGCGCGAGCCACCGGATAGCGCTGGCAATATGCACATCGGGTCCGGCGGCGACAAATGTTGTGACAGGCTTATATACAGCATTCATTGACTCGATACCATTCCTCGCCATCACCGGCCAGGCAAATAGCTGGCAGTTGGAGCAGGACGCGTTTCAATGTGTAAACATCGCCGAAATCGGCAGGACCGTGGCAAAGAAAACGTACTGCCTGCGAAATGGCAATGAACTCCCCCAGGTGATGCGGGAAGCGTTTTGCATCATGCGCAGCGGACGACCCGGGCCGGTATTGATCGATCTGCCGCTGGATGTACAGCAGCAGGAGATTGATTTTGATATCAGCGCCTACCAACCGGCGGCCATATGCAAGCCGGCTCCTGATGCCGACAAAATTGACAAGGCCCTGAAAATGCTTAACGAAGCCACTGCGCCTGTGATTATCATGGGCGGAGGCGTCACTCTCAGTGAATCAGAGGCAGATGTAATCAGCCTGGCGGAATACCTACAGATTCCGGTGATCACCACCTATATGGCCAAGGGCGGCATCCCGGTGGATCACCCGCTGAATGCAGGCCATGCGGGTATTCAGGTGGGTCAGCCCATTGGCAACAAGATTCTGTTGGAATCGGATGTTGTATTGGGGATAGGCTGCCGCTTCACAGACAGGCATACGGGTGATGTGAAAGTGTACCGCGGTGAGCGGAAGTTCATTCACATTGATATCGAAGCATCTCAAATCGGCAAGGTATTCATGCCGGACCTGGGCATTGTATCGGATGCCGGTCTTGCCGCACAGGAACTGCTCAAGCGCGCAAGGGAGCTGAACATGCAGCCAGTGAACCGCCAGCGTGCGCTTAAGCTGCCGGAAATGAGAAACAGCCTTGAAAGGCGGACAGATTACAAAGGGAGCCCCATCATGCCCCACCGAGTATTTCATGAGCTGAACCAGGCTTTTGATGAAGAGACCATGTTCACAGCCGGGTGCGGCATCGTACAAATCTGGTCCGGCCAGCTTCAGCAAATAGGCAAGCCTCGCCGCTATCTTCCCTCAGGCGGCGCTGGTACGCTGGGTTTTGAAATCCCCGGCGCATTCGGGGCAAAAGCGGCATATCCAAACCGGCATTGCGTTTCGGTGGTCGGCGACTTTGGCTTTACTTTCCTGGGCGAGGAGCTGGCTGTATCCGTAGCATATCATAAGCCGGTGATTGCCGTAATCGTCAATAACGCATGCCTGGGGCTGATACGCCAAAACCAAAAAGGTGCCTATGGATTTGAGTATTCCGTATCCATGGAATACAACCAGGATGGAACCATTGATTACGTCACGCTGGCCAAGGGCCTTGGTTGTCAGGCAGAACGTGTTTTCACCCCGGAAGAGCTGGCCGCCGCGCTTAAGCGGGCCAAGGCATCGGGCAGCTCGTATGTCATCGACGCCATCTGTGTAAAAGAACAATTATGTGATATGGGCGGCAGCATTGCAGCAGTGAAGAGCTGGGCGCCGGCGCAGGAGTAGGGGGAATCCATATGCGTGAACCATTGAATCATTACATGAAGCTGGGCCTTGTGCATTTTATGGCCTATCCTTCAGCCATGTCCGGGGAAGGGGATATCGAAGGCACAGTGAAAAGCGTTCTTGAGGACAGCGGCTTTGAATGCATCGAGCTTACCTCCATCCTGGACAGCGGTGCCCGCCAAAGGGTGGCGAAAATGATCAGGGAGAGCGGTATCTTCATGACATATGGCGCGCAGCCCCAGATTTTGCGCAACAAAGAAAACCTGAACAGCCTCGATGATGCTTTGCGCCTTCAGGCTGTTGACAGAATGAAGCACTGCATCGACGAAGCTTATGAGATGGGGGCGAAGGGCTTTGCCTACCTGGCCGGGAAGTTTGATCCCGATCAGGTGGAGGCTCATTACCAGGCGCTTATAAAGAGCACGCGGGAACTCTGTGCATACGCCCAGCAAAAAGGGGATATGCCCATCAATTTGGAAGTATTCGATCACGATGTGGAGAAATGCTCCCTTATCGGGCCCGTTGATCGCGCTCTGCGGTTTGTCAAAGAGATCTCAGCCGAATACCCCTTCTTCGGCCTGATGGTAGATTTGAGCCATATCACGCAGCTCCATGAAACGCTTGAAGAGAATTTGGAACCAATCGCGCCTTACATCCGGCATGTGCATATTGCCAATGCCGTGTTGAAAAAAGGTGCGCCGGCTTATGGCGATCAGCATCCCCGGTTCGGATTCCCCGACAGCCTGGTAGACACAAATCTTCTGGCCGCGTTTTTGCGCAAGCTGTTTGATATCGGTTACCTGAAGGAAGGCAAGCGGCCTGTCCTCTCCTTTGAAGTGAAACCCTGGGGTGATGAGGACAGCTCAATGGTGATTGCCGGCGCAAAGCGCTTTTTGCTGGAGGCCTGGCAAAAAGTCTGATTAATAAAAGGGGATGCCTGCTGACAGGCATCCCCTTGGCCCAAATATCTTCTATTGTTTCGGGTACGCCAGCACCCTGGCAATCTCATTTGCAGCCTCCATGAGGGATGGCGCTACCTCCGTAATGCGCTTGAGATTCATCCTGCTGATTGGCCCGGAAAGGCTGATGGCCGCGACGATCTTGCCCTCAAAATTGCGGACAGGCGCGGCCAGGCAGCGCGCACCAAGTTCACATTCTTCATCATCCAGTGCGTAACCCCGCTGCCTAATCAATTCCATTTCTTTTTGAAGGTCTTCCATCGTGGAAACGGTATTGGGGGTCAGGCGCGCAAGCCCCTTCCTCTCTAAAAGCCGGGCCAGCTTTTCCGGCGAATACTGTGTCAGCATCAGTTTGCCCACGCCTGTGGAATGCATGGGGGCACGTTTGCCAATACGCTGTGTGATTTTCAGCATCCCGTCGGGGCCGTCCACCACATCGATATAAATGACCTCCATATCCTCCTCTATGGCCAGGCAGGCGGATTCCTTAAAATCCTTTGACAGCTTGACAAGAATGGGATGGGCGATATCACGAATGCTCAGCTGTGCGCTCACCTGGCTGCCGATCTGCGTAAACCGAAGTGTCAGGCCGTATCGCAGCGTATTCGGCTCCTGATAAGCGTATCCCTGCTGCACAAGGGTATTGATCATACGCAGCGTTGTGCTGGCCGGCATCTGTACTTGCTGCGCGATTTCGGCCAGCCGAAGCGGTTCACGCGCCGACGCCATCGTTTCAATGATTTGAAGCGTCTTTTCTACAGACTGGTTTGTTTTCGTCAATTTTTCCATTCAGTGAAATCCTCTTCTGAAATTGATGTCTCTGAGATTGTAACACCATACGTTGCATAATTCAAGTATGGGGGATAAAAAGGAGGTTTTTACCATGAAAATAGTCGTTTTAGACGGTTACGCCTTGAATCCCGGCGATTTGAGCTGGGCTGGGCTCGAAAGCCTGGGTGATTTGACTGTATATGACCGGACCCCGCCAGATGAGGTTCTTCAACGGATTGAAGGTGCGGAGGCAGTCTTTACCAACAAGACGGCGCTGACCAGGGAGTTGATGAAAAGCTTTCCAAGCCTTACGTTCATTGGCGTTCTGGCAACGGGGTACAACGTTGTGGATGTTACGGCAGCAAAGGAATTCGGTATCACTGTGTGCAATGTACCCACCTACGGTACAACGGCGGTAGCGCAATTCGTATTCGCGCTGCTGCTGGAGATATGCCATCACGTGGATCATCATAACAGGCAAGTTCAAATAGGGCGCTGGACATCCAGTTTGGATTTTTGTTTCTGGGATTACCCTTTGATGGAGCTTGCCGGAAAAACGATGGGCATCATTGGGTATGGCCGCATCGGTAAAGCTACTGCCGATATCGCCAGAGCCTTTGGCATGCAAGTGCTGGCGTACGACGCATACATAAAAGGGCCGGATATCGTACCGTTGGATGAGCTTCTTGGCAAAAGTGATGTGATATCGCTGCACTGCCCCCTTTCTAACGCTACCCAACATATCATTAACCGCAATACCATCGCAAAAATGAAGGATGGCGTCATCCTCATCAATACTTCCAGGGGTCCGTTAATCCATGAGCAGGATTTGCGGGAAGCGCTGCTTAGCAAAAAGGTGCGGGCTGCCGCCGTCGATGTGGTTTCAACAGAGCCTATACAAAGCGGCAATCCCCTCCTTGGTCTTGATAATTGTCTGATCACACCCCATATCGCCTGGGCACCCCGCGAATCGCGGCAGCGCCTAATGGATATCGCTGTGGATAATCTGCGGGCATTTCAGCTTGGATCGCCTCAAAATACAGTCAACCCTTAAAAAACGTGTGTTCAAGTACCAGAAAGGGCATGGGATCATTTTATGCGCATCACGCTACCCTACCACCGCTCTTATATACAGGCGGAAATACCGGACGAACGTGTGCTGGCGGTTCTTCATCCTGAAAAGACGCAAACGAACGCGGCATCACAGGTGCAATGGGTAGAGGATGCCCTTTCCCATCCCATTGCAAGCGATTCGCTGCATGTGCTCGCGCAAAAGGCCAGCCGCGTACTGATCCTTTCCAGCGACCATACCAGGCCTGTGCCAAGCAAAATCCTGATGCCGCTGCTGCTGCGAGAAATACGCAAGGGCAATCCGCATGCGGAAATTACGATCCTGGTTGCCACCGGCTGTCACCGGCCAAGCACACCGGTGGAGCTTGAGGAAAAGTATGGCGCGCAGATCGCCGCGGAAGAACGCATCCTCATGCACGACAGCACAGCGGAGGAGGACATGACGGACAGAGGCCTGCTGCCCTCCGGGGGCAGGCTGAGGCTGAACCGCCTGGTAGATTGGGCGGATTTGGTGATTGGAGAAGGCTTTATTGAACCTCACTTCTTTGCGGGCTTTTCAGGCGGACGAAAAAGCGTGCTGCCTGGAATCGCTTCGCGGGATACCGTCTTGCACAACCATTGTGCAGCGTTTATCGCAAACCCCAATGCGCGCACGGGAATCCTTTCAGGGAATCCAATCCATGAGGACATGGTTTATGCCGCCAAGGCGGCAAACCTTGGGTTTATCCTCAACGTATCCCTGGATGAAAACAAGCGGATCACCGCTGCTTGGGCGGGTGATTTTCACCAGGCCCATGAAGCAGGCTGCGCCTATGTATTTCACCTTGCCAAGGTGTCTCCAGTGATGGGAGACATCATCATCACGTCCAACGGCGGCTATCCCTTGGATCAGAATATTTATCAGGCAGTTAAATGCATGACAGCAGCGGAAGCTTGCGTACGCGATCATGGCGTGATCATCGTCTCGGCAGCCTGCCATGACGGTCACGGTGGAGATCACTTTTTCTGTCAAAGCAGCCAGCTCTTGCCCCCTGAGGAGATTTTCCACCGTATCTGTGCCATAGCGGCAGAAGAAACGGAACCAGATCAGTGGCAGACGCAAATCCTGATGCGGGTGCTTAGCCGCGCCAGGGTTATTCTTGTCGCTGACCCTTTCATGCAAGAGTATATCGAAAAAATGCATATGACCTATGCACACTCCCTGGAGGATGCTCTGGCCATTGCGGAGACGATGATGCCAGGTGGTAAATACGTCATCATCCCCGACGGTGTGTCGGTGATCGTTGACAGCCGGCCAAATAGATCATAAGCGAATTCGATCCCAAATCACGGCCATTTGATGTTTAACAACTTTTTGCTTGATGTCTGGTAAGGATAAGAGGCATGAAGCTTGTTAATCACACCTGTAGATAATTATTTGCAGTACCACTTGACATGTAGGGCTGATGTGTTATTATATAACTACGTAATGAATCGTTTCGTTTTATACATATAGTCTATTTTATTAATAGTTGTCCGACGTCCGACCCCCATTTTATTATATATTATGTGTGTTATTGTTTGGTGTTAAGCCAGACGGCTTAAACATAAATATAATCATAGGAGGTCAGTTCAATGGGAGCTGCAAAGCGTCTTGCATGCAGGGTATTGGTCGCTATCCTCTTGATAACCCTAGCCATGTATGGGGTTTCCGCCGGTGCCGAAGACAAAAAGTATGACAAAGTCGTCATCACTTATACCTGTCCGCAGGTTGTTGCCGGCTATGACTACAACACAGGCGATGATTACAGCAAGTTCATACTCAACAAGTTCAATTTCGAGTTTCAGGGTACCAACGTGCCCTGGGGCGAATGGAACAACATGCTCAGCACATGGATCATGGCACAGGACATGACCGATGTAGCTATTTTCAACTATACCGACAATACGGCTGCTGACGCCGCCAAATTCGTGGAGCAAGGCCTCCTCAAGCGTCTCCCTGACGATTGGAAGACAAGGTGGCCCAATGTCGCAAAGGTATATGCGACCACCACGCTTGGACCAATGCTGGAGGAACTTTACGGCGGAACATATTTCATCCCGCGTGCAAGATTCTTCTATAACCTGCCCGGCGACCCCCTGGCCAACCACTGGTCCTTGTGGATGAGGTCCGACTGGGTTGCCGCCGTGGGCAAAGAAGTCAAAAATCACTACACCATCCCCGAGGTATTGGAAATTGCCAAACTCATCAAGGAACAGGACCCAGGCAAAATTGGGGCCAGCCTTGCTCCGATCTCCATGACAGCCGAGAATTCTGCAAATTTCTTCCTAAGAGCCAATAGCACTTACTGGGACTCGTTCTATAAAGGCGCCGACGGCAAATACGCGTGGGGCGCGGCGGCTGATGGAACCCTGGAAGGGCTCAAATTGTGGTATGACGCATACAGCACCGGCGTCCTGGACCCGGAATTCTACCTGCTCGCCTATGAAAAAGATATGGAAAAATTCCAGACCCTCGGAACAGCCGGCGTTTCTTACCTGGGCGGCCAAACTGCGGACGTTCAAAACTACCGTACTATTTTTGAAATGCGCACAGGGATCGGCAGCGATGCTTTCCTGATGGCAACCCTTCTGGGAGCGGACGGGAACTATCACCAGAGGGACCTGATCAACTTCTGGGGCGCGGTATGCTTCAGCCCGGATGTAGAAGACGCGGTATTTGAGCGCTGGATGGACCTCATGGATTTCACAGCCAGCAAAGAAGGGTATCCCGGCACACAGATGGGCCTGAAGGGCGTTGACTGGGACTTCGACGCAAACGGCAACATCGTCTCTCTGGTAGCCCCGGGAACACTGCTGGCCGGTAATGTCGGCGAAGCGAAATACCCGAGCCTTGGCCACGTACTCGGCTCCTGCATCCTTTGGGACGACCTTGCCTTCGACAATCCGAACATCGAAAAACGGTACCGCGACGAGTCCAAAGCCCTTTACGCGAACCGTTATGAATTCAGCACCCCCGAGACCTTTGCCAAGGTGGACTGGAATCTCTGGATGCATAACACGGAAAATATGCGCAGGGCCAAAGGCATTCTTTACTACAAGGAATTCGCCAATCTGGTCACAACCGCCACAAGCGAGGAAAACCTGGTTGAACTCTACAATACCTGGCTTGCGTCACAGATGGGGCTCATTCAGCCGGTGCTGGATGAGTTGAACAAGTAAATCCGTTGACAGATGAACCACTCGATGTTTGAACAATGAATTTGCCCGGGACGGTTCACTGTCCCGGGCAATAAACAACTATCGGAAAAAGGAATGGAAAAAATGGCTGTAACATCACCTCGTTTAAAAAAGCCCTATTCCAAAGGGCTCCTTGCGACTACCGGGAGGAATATCCTAAAGCACAAGGGTAAATACATGCTTGTCCTGCCTGGCTTAGTATGGTATGTCATTTTTGCCTATATTCCGATATTTGGCTTGTCTTTGGCCTTCAAAACATATATCGCAAAATTGGGCCTGTTCGCAAGCCCCTGGATTGGGCTTGGCAATTTCGAGAACGTGTTCGCCGATCCGGCATTCATGCAATCCATATTCACAACGCTGAAAATCAATGCAGGCAGGCTTCTGTTTGTTTTTCCTTTCCCCATTTTACTGGCGCTTGCCATTAATGAAGTCCGTCTGGGACGCTCAAAAAAAATCATGCAGTCCATTTTTACATTTCCCCACTTCCTTTCATGGGTAATCGTCGCCAGTATTATGATCAGTGTTCTGGGGCAAAGAGGGCTGGTCAATTCCACCATGGGTGCAGTATTTGGCACCAAGCCCATCAGCTTCCTGGGGACGCCATCTTATTTTCTGCCAGTCGTGTATCTGACAGATATATGGAAAAGCGCAGGATGGAGCGCGATCATTTACATGGCTTCCATTGCCGGTATCGATACCGAACAGTATGAAGCCGCCGAGATTGACGGGTCGTCAAGGCTTCAGCGCATGTGGTACATCACGCTGCCGGGGATAAAGCCCACCATCTTTGTTCTGTTTATTTTGGCAGTTGGCTATCTGATGTCAGGCGGCTTTGATCAAATATTTAACCTGAGCAATCCGGCTACCCTAAAAGTGGCGGAAACCCTCGATATGTATATCTACCGGATTACATTCCGCGGCTCCGTCGACTTTTCCTATTCTTCCGCGGTAGCCATCTTCAGATCGACCATTAATTTGCTGCTGCTGTTTGCTGCTGACCGCTTCATGAAGCGCATTGGGGGATCAGGATTGCTGGCCTAGTCCAAAATAAGGAGCTGATTATTATGTTAGCAGTAAAAAAGACCCGCAGAGGTTTGCGGGATAAGTTTGAACTACTGGATGGCATCATTTTGGTATTGCTGCTGATGATGGCTGTTGCGATTGTTTTTCCGGTATTGAACGTCATAGCCACATCGCTCGCTACGCAGAAGGAAGCTGCAGAGAGCCCGCTGCTGCTGATTCCCACCAATCCTACGATTGACAATTATTACAGGCTGTTTCAGGACCCCCGAATTCTGATTGGCTATAAAACCACCTTTCTGATCCTGCTGCTCGGTGTTCCCATCAACCTGTTCCTGACCACAAGTCTGGCTTACGGCTTATCGCGGACCAACTTTCCAGGAGGGAAGTTCATCTTTTACGCGGTCCTGCTGACCATGCTGTTCAATGGCGGTATTGTTCCCCTGTATTTGTTAATGCTTCAACTTAGCCTTACAAAAAACATCTGGTCTGTCATACTTGCGTATGGGGTCAACACCTTTTACTTTATTATCATGCGCACATACATGACCACGCTGCCGGAATCCCTGATTGAATCCGCAAAAATTGACGGTGCCGACGAATGGAGGATTCTGTTCAAGATCGTCCTGCCTCTATCAAAACCCATCCTTGCAACAGTCCTGCTGTTTTATGCGGTGGACAGGTGGAACGAGTGGTTCAACTCTATGGTTTTTCTGCGCAGGAATGATTTAATCCCGCTGCAGCTGGTGCTGCGCACCATTGTCATGGACTCGGTGATCGTTAACTCCCTGTCTATAGCAGGGCCGCGCATCCCCAGGTTTACGGAGGGTATTCAAACTGCCACCATCATGGTCACCATGCTTCCGATTATGTGCTTTTTCCCATTCCTGCAAAAGTACTTTGTAAAGGGCATCATGATAGGCGCTATAAAGGCGTAATGAGTTTGGGGAAGATGTATATGAACGTTACAAGAGCTGTGATAGACACGGACAAAAAGGGGCCAATCATTAGCCGGCATGTGTACGGGCATTTTTCAGAGCATTTGGGTAGGTGCATCTATCACGGCGGATACTGGGTGGGAGAGGATTCGCCAATCCCCAACACTCGGGGAATCCGTACAGACATCGTGGAGGCAATGAAGGCCATCAAGGTCCCCAACATACGCTGGCCCGGAGGCTGCTTTGCCGATGACTACCATTGGATGGACGGTATAGGCCCTAAGGAAGAGCGCACGCCTCTTGTCAATGTACACTGGGGCGGCGGATTGGAGAATAATCATTTCGGCACCCACGAATTTATGGATCTGTGTGAACAAATAGGCTGTGAGCCCTACATTTGCGGGAATGTAGGGAGCGGTACCGTCCGCGAGATGAGGGATTGGGTAGAGTATCTGACGGATAACGGCCAATCTCCCATGGCTCGATTGAGGCGGAAAAACGGAAGGGATAATGCCTGGGAAATCAGTATGTTTGGCGTAGGAAACGAAAATTGGGGCTGCGGTGGCTTTATGACCGCGTCCCAATACGCCCAGGAATTCCGCAGGTATGCCACATATGTCCGAAATTACAAGGATATGGGAAAAATAAACTGGTGGCAGGCACCGGCTATTCTGAGAATTGCCGGCGGTGCGAACGCTGAACACTGCGAGTGGACAGAGACTCTGATGAAATCTGTTCCCGCACAGCTGATGGGCGGCTTGTCGGTGCACTGCTATGTAAAGCCGGGAGAAGAATCCAACGGTGTAAGCTTTTCAGACGACAGCTGGTATCAAACCGCTGCCAACACCTATGCAAAAGAAGCATTATTCAAAAAGAATATCGAGATCATGGATCATTACGACCCGGATAAAAAAGTGGCCATGGCGGTTGATGAATGGGGCATATGGGTGGATAACGAGCCTGGGACAGCACCTGGGTATCTGTATCAGCAAAACACGATGCGTTCGGCTTTATGCGCGGCGCTGATGCTGCATATGTTCCATAAATATGCTGACAGAATCCGCCTTGCCAATCTTGCGCAAACCATCAACGTCCTGCAAGCCATTCTCCTAACCGAAGGCAGCGAGATGATTAAAACGCCCACCTACCATGTGTTTGATCTCTTAAAGGGGCATCAGGATGCGAATTTCGTTCCCGTAGAATGGGTGATTCAGCCGGAAGCAATCCAAAAAAATCTTCCGCAGGTGGATTTGTCTTCGTCCATCAAAGAGAATACGCTGACTGTTTCGCTGATTAACCTTTCTGTGAAGAAGGAGGCGGGGGTAGAACTGGAATTCCCGGCAGCAAAACCGGTTTCCGCATCCGGCAGGCTGCTCATAGGCAAGCCGACAGCTCACAACACATTTACTGATCCGAATCAGGTGGATACAGCCATTCTTGAGGGTATCACCCTTGGGGAAGGCGGACTTAGCGTAACTCTTCCGCCCTGCGCGATCGCTTCCATAGAGATAAAGCTTAGATAAAGCCAGGCCAATACATCAGATAAAGGAGAACTGAAATGAATATCCAGTCAGGCAATTACCTTATGAGGTTTTCATGCGGCGGTGTGGAAGTGCTTCGTGATGGTATCATTTTGTACTTCAACAAACGCCCGATGTATGCCTTCATCAAAACAGCTCTGTCCATCACAGAGTTTTATGATGCGCCTTATCAGGAAGTCGTTCAGGAACAAAATCGGGTGATTGCCGCCGGTTTGCTCAAATCCCCGACCGGCGCTGAACTTGCCTTCAAAGACATTTATGAACCAAAAGGAACAGGCTTCAAAGTCTCAAGAACTGTCACTGTAATGAAAAATATTGACGATTACGGCTTCGCAACCAAAATTTCGTTTGTTCTGGCGGCATCCGATGATGTGCGCGAGTATGATTATTTCGCCCCGGCCAACTGGTATCGGCTCAATGAATACGCCAAACCGCATGTAATGGGCTATGACCTGAACTGCGAATACTTCTGGCGCAGGGAAGTGAACTATACGCTTCCTTTATTCGCCGCGCAGCACAGAGCAACCGGCGAAATGGCTATGCTTTCGCGCTGGGCAGCTGATGTTACCATGCGGGATCACAATTTTGTACAATCCGAGCATATCGTGGACAGAAAATTTACCATTGGCGCTATCGGCATCAGCAAGCCTGAAAATAAAACCATCAATTATTTGTATTATGGCTATCCGCTGCGCAAGGAAATCGATACGGTGCGCGACGGTCTATCGATTGATTACGTATACCCTGGCGTGGATGGCCAGATGCCCAGAGTTGACAGGGGCTATAACGTAGACTACATGATGCACACCAAAACAATGACTCGCATGTATCATCCCATGGAAGAAGGCTTCACACATAGTTACGCCATTGAGGTAAATTTTGGAAAATACGATGGATTTTATCCCATGATGAGAGATGCGTGGCGCGCTGTGTACGCACGCCTGAAGGATCCCGTTTATGCTGTGGATCAGGAATTGCAATACCGTAACTGTATGGAAACCCTCACAAAACTTACAAGGCAGTATGGCGATTCATGGGGGCTGCCGTTTTCCTGTCAGCTTCCTCAAATGGATGTCTCCAGTATATCCTTTCAATTTGGGTTTGTAGGGCAGCAGCCGGGCATAGGCTATCAGCTCATACGCTATGGGGACAAGGAAAGCCGGCTGGAGTCTTATCAAAAAGGCTTGCATATCATCGACTTTTGGGTAAGGACAGCCATGACGGATATGGGTGCGCCGCAGGTTTGCTACAACCCAGCCATCACCGGCTTTGAACCCATGCCGTTTTGGACGAGGATGATTGCCGATGGTCTTGAGAACATTCTTGACGCCTATATATACATGAAGAAAAAGGGCGAAGAGAAGCCAGCATGGCTGGAATTCTGCCGTAAAGCCGCCGACTGGTTTGTCCGCATCCAGAATGACGATGGCAGCTGGTACCGTGCGTATAACACCAACGACGGTTCCATGCGCATGGATTCCAAAGCCAATACGATCAGCGTTGTTCGGTTCCTTATCCAATATTACCTGGTCACAGGGGATGATTCTTGCAAACAGGCCGCGCTCAAGGCCGGAGAATGGTCCTATGAAAATACATATAAGCTTATGGAATATCGTGGCTCCACCTGTGACAACTCCGACATCATGGACAATGAGTCAGGTATATACGCGATGTTCGGCTTTCTATCACTATACGACTTGACCGGCGGGCAAAAATGGCTCGACGCCTTGATCGGCGCCGCCGACTACACCGAAACCTGGACCTATGCATGGTCTTTCCCTGTGCGTGTTCTATGGCCGAACCATCCCTTTACCAAAAACGCGATCAGCGGTCAGAGCCCGGTCACGCTTGGCGGCGGTGGCGGAGATATGTATATGGCAGCCTGCGCATACGTGTATTACAGGCTGTATGTCATCACCAATGATGAGCATTACAGGGATTACGCTGAGTTCATTCACAACAATACACGCCAGGCCAATGACGTGGATGGAGGCTTTGGCTATGCTCTTCCAGGGCTTTCC
This sequence comes from Bacillota bacterium, assembly GCA_023436585.1. Classification (GTDB taxonomy): domain Bacteria; phylum Bacillota; class Clostridia; order Christensenellales; family Aristaeellaceae; genus JAEWAH01. The sequence goes on from JAEZIN010000028.1 coordinate 209,466, forward strand.
CATGAGGGGGGCAGATTTGGCGATCAGACATTCGCAAGCCATTATCATTGGCTGCCTTGGGTGACATACGTCGAAATCGACCCCTTGTCCAGGCTGTACGATACATTCGGCGCATATGATATCGCTGGAGCGGAAAAGCTCAGCCCGGAGGAGCGCGCCGCACGAAACAGGATCTACGATTCTTTCGCTTAGTGTGGAATAATCACAGCGGAGTGGTAAGAAATGAAGAAAACGGCCAAGATCTATGTGAACCGGCACTTTCGGATTGGGGATATTTCTCCCAGGCTATACGGTGCGTTTTTGGAGCCCATTGGGACCATGGTGAATGGCAGTATGTACAATCCCAAGCATCCGACTGCCAATGGTCAGGGCTTCCGGCAGGATTTTATTGATGCGTTAAAATCCACGGGCCTCCCCGCCATACGCCTTCCAGGAGGTAATTTTGTCTCCGGATGGCATTGGAAGGATTCCATTGGTCCCATTGAGAAGAGAAAAACGCAGCTAGACACCGCCTGGTTCCAGTACTATACAAATGAAATCGGTCATGATGAATACCTGAAGTGGACGAAAATGGTCGGGGCAGAGCCCATGTATACGGTCAATCTTGGCACCAATGGGCTGAACGATGCGCTTCATCTTGTCGAATATACAAATCACAAATCCGGCAGTTACTGGGCGGAACTGCGCAAAGCATACGGCCAGGAAGCGCCATATCGTGTGAAAACCTGGTATCTTGGGAATGAAATGGACGGGCCATGGCAAATAGGCTCATGGCAAAAAGACCCCCGCGGGTACGGTATTTTGGCCCATGAGGTTTCCAAGGGAATGAAGTGGATCGATCCAACCATTGAAACGGTTGCGTGCGTATCCTCTTCACCATTCCTTGCACATTATCCCCAGTGGGATTTGGATGTGCTTCAAGAATGTTATGAATCGGTAGACTATATCTCGCTGCATCACTATCATATTGCGGCCCCGGGAGATTATGGTGCTTTACTTGGTGGATCGTGTTTCTTTGAGGACTACATCAACACGGAGATTGGGCTGTGTGATTTTGTCCAGACAAAACTCAGGCTGCCCAAAAAGATGATGCTGTCTTTTGATGAGTTTGGAACAAGGGAACAACCCCTGGGGGAGATTCTTCCCGGCCGCGGAACCGTATGGGAACACGAGTATGATACCGCACGCGAATATGTACGTCACGATCCTGATCAAATGATTACAAGCAAACACTTCACACGCCATGGGGGAATGCTCGACGCCCTTACTTCCGCCTCTACTTTGCTGACACTCATTCGTCATGCCGACCGTGTCAAAATCGGATGCATGACATGGGGCTTGCAAACCCTCGCTGCCACAAATCGCGACCATGTATGGAAACCGATTGCTTATTATCCATTCAAACAGCTTATGGAATTTGGCCAGGGGGTTTCCCTACAGACAGCCATTGAGTGTGACACGTATGATATCCCGGGTTACGCCATTAGTCATCAATTCCAATATAGGACACACGAAGGCATCTCCTTTATTGATTCGGCGGCGGCCTTCCATGCTGAAAAAAACGAGCTGACCGTATTCGTAATCAACCGGGATTGGGAAACTGACCGGCTGCTGGAGCTTGAGATAACTGCATTTGAAGGATACAGATTGATTGAACACCTGCAGTTGTACAGCGAGGATATGGATTTGATGAATACATATGAAAATCCCGAAGCTGTTGTTCCAACGGTCAATCCAGATTCTGCATTCAAGAACGGAAAAGTAACAGCCGTCATCCGAAAACTCTCATGGAATGTGTTTCGCTTTGGTGTATAAAGGGTTGTTTTCCATGATGATGATTTCATTGCTCAGCCAAAAGGAATAAAATGTGCCACGTCCGCGGGTATGCGATCGTGGCACATTTTCTGCATCGCTTCTCCTATGGCCAGGCTTGTACACGGTCAGGAGAGGATCATTTCCGTGAAGGAGAATGCCGGAATCGAATAAGTATTCGGCCCCTGCATATTAGGCGTGGTGTATTCGTATTCCACATTGATGTTTCCGCTTTCGCGCATTGTCTCCTGCGTGCGGCCTCCCGGGGCGCTCATGCGGCGGGCGCAGGCGGAATGGAAGTCGCGTCCAAGGGCGGCGAAATCCAGCGATACCCGCGTATCCTGATCGCATTTATTGACAAGATAGACGATCAGGCGGTTTTCGTCCTCGTTCCACGCGGCCTGTATTTCGATACTCTTGAGGCTGTCAGGCTCGTATCCCTCGATGTTTAGCACCCAGGCGGCTTCGGAACGTGCCATCTGCTCATAAAGCAGACCGCAGATGGGAAGCATCACCTTTTCCTTCGCGACCTCGATGCAGGACTGTCCGGAGGTGTTGCACAGGTTGTTGAAGCACATAAAGCGCACGATGTCCCCATAGCGGTGATAGTTCAGCAGATTGCCAATCAGGGTCAGGCCGTAAATCCAGGTTCTGCGTGCCTCTCGGATCGTAATGCCATTTTTCTGATAGAACTCAGCAGTGAACGGCGCCAGCGTGTTTACGCGGTTCTGCAGCGCCTCGGTATCGGTGTAATAGATCTGGTGCTCGTGGGTTTCATTGTAGCGGCGGACGATTCCCACCTTATAGGCAATGTTGTCCGGCGCGCAGACGCGGTCGGCCAGGAAATCGATGGCTTCGCCGCAGATATCCAGCATTGGCTCAACCACCAGGCGAAAATCGTGGTAGGAACACAGGCCTATCTGCACGGACGGATCGACTGACTTCATCGCCTTGGAGTATTTGATAACTGTGTGGGCGTACTCCTCCTTGGTAAACCAACGGAAGGTTTCGTTGTCCATCTCCCAGTACTTTACATTATAGGGCTTCGGATGGCCGTTTTTGGCGCGCAAGCTGCCCATGGGCGTCGTCACGTCGCCATTGCAGTATTCCACCCACTGGCGCGCGCATTCGACTCCCGCGTCGATGTCTGTAATATTGGGCAAATCGTCCCCATGGGCGTCGAGCTTAACGTTGCCCATCACCAGATGGGAGTTTAAATAGAATCGCTTGCCTGGATGAAAGAAGTTGACTACCAGCATGGCTTCGCAGCCTAGCTCTTCGGTCAATTGTAGAAATTCGTCGGTGCCGACATCATTGTAGTTGACATCGCCCCAGAAATAGGAGTCTTCCGGCTTGCGGCTGTTTCGCGGCCCAATCGCGTCGCGCCAGTCATGCAGCGAGGCGAAGCATCCGCCCGGGAAACGCAGCACGGAGGGTTTTACCCGCTTGAGCCCCTCGATCACATCCGGACGCCAGCCATTGACCGTATCTGCCGGCATCAGCGAAAAGGCATCAGCAATCACGCGGCCTGGCGTAATGAACAGTGAGAAAGTCGCCCAGCCCTCAAATTCCTGATTTTCAAGTGTTGTTTCGTAAAAAGCGCCTTCGGATGATATATCTCCCAGCGGCAGCACGGCAAGGGGCGGCTGAGAGAAAGTATCACTGCACGTTTGGTAAAATCGGATTTCTGCGCGAACCGGCTGCCCGCCCACGTTTTTCAGATAGCCGCTGAATTTGTACGGCTGTTTGGCGCGCAGGTATTTGCCGCTTTGGGCAACACCGCACATCCTTTCGGCTTCAAAGTTGTGTATCGAAAGGCTGCTCTTTCCATGCATGCCGCCTTCGATTCTTTCCACCGTTAGGGAATAGAAGGGTGCCTTTTCTGTGATAAACGAGCAATCCGGCGTGATGCTTTCCGGCCTGTCCATCGCGGGGCAGGCGAACCAGCGTGGGTGCATATAACCAGAATGATACCATTCCTGCTTCGACCAGTCATTGCCAACAATATCCCAGCCGCCGAACCAGTCGTACGTTGCCGGTGTGATCGGGCACGCCTTTTCAAAGCTGCGGTTGTAAAACATCTCTGACCACATTGCCTCAACCTGATACCCGAAGCCAACCTCAATGAAGTTGCCGCAGAGCATTTTGCTGACCGGTGTGCCGCTTACCTTTTCCTTGGTTATACGAAATACTTTCTTCCCGTTTTCAAATTCGGAAACATTCGTTGCAGCCATTGTGCATCCTCCCATAGAGAAATTCGGGTTGTGAACAGTTTAACGACGCATTACCACATTGTTGACAGTATAGCTTACATTTCATGTTCTGTCGAGCATTTTTTGTTTCATATTTGCTAAATTTGAATCTGTTGACAGACGTCCGACGATGTGTTATCATTCAAATTAACTCTAAGCTGATTGTGCGTTTTATATCCCCTGTACTTCTACTTAACGATTGAGAGGATGTTTGTTTTGCCGTACAAATCTAGGAAGATTTGGGCGCATATCAAGCAGGACGGAGGCCTGTATCTTCTTCTGCTTCCGGCCGTGCTTTACGCACTGATTTTCCTGTATGCACCCATGGGCGGCGTTCTGATTGCGTTTAAGGATTATTCACCGGTCAAAGGCATTCTCGGCAGTCCGTGGGTTGGTTTGAAGTACTTCGAAAAATTTTTTAACGCCTATAATTTCAAACAGATTTTTTTCAATACCCTATCCCTTAGCGTATACAATCTTGTGGCCCAGTTCCCCATACCAATTTTCTTTGCGCTGCTTCTGAATCAAATGCGTCAGCGCCGTTTCAGAAAAGTTGTACAGACGGTCTCCTACGCCCCACATTTTATATCGATGGTTGTGCTTGTTGGCATGCTGAACGTGTTTTTGTCCCCGTCGACCGGTATAGTCAATATACTGATCAAAAGTCTCGGCGGTGAAGCTGTCTACTTTCTGGGCAAGGCTGACTTGTTCCGCCCGGTGTATGTCTGGTCAGGCGTCTGGCAGGATACCGGCCGTTCCGCGATTATCTATATCGCCGCTCTGAGCAGTATAGAGCAGGAGCTTCACGAGGCCGCGATGGTGGACGGTGCGAGCAAGCTGCAGCGAACAATCTATATCGATATTCCCGGCATCATGCCCACTGCTGTGATCATGCTGATCCTGAATTTGGGCAGAGTTATGTCGGTTGGGTTTGAAAAGGCATATCTGATGCAGAATACCTTGAACATTGCATCTTCTGAGATCATTTCAACTTACGTTTACAAGGTCGGTCTTCTGAACGCTCAATTCAGCCTCTCCACCGCGATCGGGCTTTTCAACTCGGTGATTAGCTGCGTCCTGGTCGTCTTTGTCAATTTCATTGCCAGGCGATATAGTGACACAAGTCTTTGGTAAGGAGGAAAGCCAGATGATCGCAAAGCGCACCCAAATCCAAAGCGGGCTGAACGACAAGATTTTTGACACCATCGTCTTTGTGTTGATGTTCATTATTTTGCTGATATGTCTGTATCCACTCTATTTTATCATCATTGCTTCCATCAGCGACCCGAACCTGGTTTCAGCCGGCAAAGTGCTCTTCTTCCCGCGCGGGGTCACGTTTGACGGATACGAGCGCATTTTTCATTACAGAAAGATCTGGAGCGGTTACCAAAACACAATCATGTACACCACACTGGGTACTGCGATTAATGTCATCATCACCGTAAGCGCGGGCTTTGCGCTATCACGCAAATCCCTTGTGGGCCGAAAATTCTTTTTGCTGCTGTTCGTTTTTACAATGTTCTTTAACGGTGGTATGATTCCAACTTACATGGTCGTCGACTCCCTCGGGCTTATCAACTCCATCTGGGCGATGGTGCTGCCAAACGCGCTGCAAGTGTGGAACTTGATGATCGCGCGATCGTTCTTTGAATCAACGATTCCTGAGGATCTGCGCAGCGCCGCCTTCATTGATGGCGCCGGCAATCTACGTTTTTTCTTCCAAATCGTCATGCCGCTCTCCAAAGCCATCGTGTCGGTCATGGTTCTGTTTTATGCGATTTCCCACTGGAATGCTTTTTTCAATGCTTTTATTTACCTGGAGTCGGATAAGCTTTACCCGCTGCAGGTTGTTTTGCGGGACATCCTGGTTTCCAACCAGCCCGATCCTGCCATGATCGATGATCTGGCTACGCTGATTGAAAAGCAAAAGGTAGCGGAGATGCTCAAATACGGCCTGATCGTGGTAGCCAGCTTGCCGGTACTGCTCCTGTACCCGTTTGTGCAGCGCTATTTCGTCACAGGGGTAATGGTTGGCTCCATCAAGGGATAACCACAGCAGGTGCATGACTGCATCTATGACCCGTTCGTCTCTTATTGCGGGGTGTTACCCGCAAATATAATAGGAGGTATGTACCATGAGGAAGAATCGGCTCCTGGCTCTTGTACTTGCCTGTATGCTCGCCCTGCTTAGCACAGGGACGGCTCTGGCGGAGGCTTCCATCCCGAACTTCAACCCGGAAGGCTATCCCATCTGCCCGGATGAAAAGGTGACGCTTCGTGTCATGATTCAGTCACGTGCTGAAATGCCGTCTGACCTGAACATGCAGGAGATTCATAAGCGTGCAGAGGAAATCATGAATGTTCACATCGAATGGATCATGGTTCCTGCCGAAGGCTGGAATGAGAAGAAGAACCTGATGCTGGCCACAGGCGACCTGCCTGACATCATCGAGTCGAAAATCAATGAAGCCGACCTGACCCGCTATGGACCGCAAGGCTCGTTTCTTGATTTGACCGATTTGATCGCCAAATACGGCCACAACATCAACAAGCTGATGGACACCGAAATGCCCGAGCTGCGCGCTTTCAATACGGCGCCGGACGGCAAAACCTACAGCCTCTTCCGCGTCAATTCCGGACCCTGGATGACAACCAACGGCGTTGGCATGATGAACATGGAATGGCTGAAGAAGCTCAATCTTGAAGTGCCCAAGACGCTTGACGAGTTTGAAAACGTCCTCCGGGCTTTCAAAACCGGGGATCCGAACGGAAACGGCGTTGCTGACGAGATTCCGCTGTCGTTTAGCAAAAGGATATTTGAGAACTTTGGCCTGGGTTATGTTTTCTCCTTCTTTGGCCTTGGAATCGGCGGCCAAGGGTTCAACCAGACATTCGCTGATGTCAAGGACGGCAAGGTCTACAACATGGGCATTACCGAACAATACCGTGACGCGGTGCGCTACTTGGGCAAGCTCTACGCCGAAGGCCTGATCGATGTCGAAGGCTTTACGCTGGAAGATGCCCAGTTGTTCTCCAAACTCAACCAGGAACCCGGTATTGTCGGTGTCAGCCAGATGTGGGACATCAATGACAGCGTCTCCAATCCCAATAACAATGCTGCCTACGATTATTACCCGCTGATCTCCGCCTATGAGGGCAAGGATCCCGTGTTCTATCGTACTCCGCTGCCCGGAACCGTTCGCGGCTGGGGCACAATCACCAGCGCCTGCAAGTACCCCGAGGTTGCCATGCGTTGGCTGGATTACTGGTTTGACCAAACCAACACGATCGAGAGCATCGAAGGCCCCATCGGCGTCCGCGTCCTTGAAAACACGGACGGCACGCTGTATGTACGCAAGCCTCCGGAGGGTATGACAGTCGCGGAGGACCGCTTTGCCAATTGCCGCGCGGGCATACTGGCCGCTACGGTCAATATGTACAAGACCCGGCTCAAGCTCCCCTCCACCGATGAGAAGGTGGCTTTCGTGGAGCAGTATTGCCACCCCTTCGCCGATCCCGATCCGATGATGCCCGTGTTCTATTCGGCGGAGGAAGCCGAAGAGATGGGTATCCTGCAGTCTGACCTGCGCACCTACATCGAGCGCCGGACCAGCGAATGGATCATCAATGGCAAAGTCGACGAGGAATGGGACGCATATCTCAACGAGATCAACGGCGTTGGCCTGACCCGCTGGCTGGAAATCAACCAGGCTGCCTATGACCGGTACATGGCGAAGTAATTTCGCGATTTGATGCCAGGGGACTGCGCCGCGGACTGCACCGCATTCCGCGGCGCGAATCGAAGAACAACAACCCCATGCTTCGATTGAAGCATGGGGTTGTCCTTGAGACCTGGCGAAAGAACATTATTTTTCTCCGGCGCGCTCCTTTGGGCTGAGCTTTTTTGCGCCTGACATGCCATATAAGTGGGCTGATCTGTCATATGTTGTCAAAAACGCCATTGAAAGCTGCTCTCTCCAGTTCATCCTTGTTCATTTGCAAATGATGAACCATTGCTGCGGATGCCATTGCCGGCTGATGATTCTTGATGGCCTCCACGATTTCCCAATGCCCATCGATTGTAGCCTGAAGCAGGCTTTCTTTCGTGATTTTCACAAACAGGTGTACAGACTGGTTCAGTATTGGAATAATGGAGGAAACAACGTCGTTCTTGCTGCAATGCGCTATCATAACATGCAGTTCAGTATCTTTTTGCGCGTGATTCTTACCGGCCATGATCTGCGATTCCACTTCCTTGGCCAGCAACTCAAGCTGCATGATATCGGACGCTGTTGCCCGCCTCGCCGCAAAATCTGCAATTTTCGGTTCTATAATCATTCGCATTTCCATCAGGTCAAAAACAAGCTTTCGCTTATCACGTACAAAGCTGAATCCAAAAGGATCGCTTACTACGCCAGGTTTCTCTGATACGTATGTCCCATGCCCGCGCACAACATATAATACATTCAGGGAAACAAGAAGCTTGATCGCTTCGCGAACTGTGCTCCGGCTGACATTCAGCATCTTTGCAAGTGTTTCCTCATTTGGCAAACGGTTGTTTTCAGTAAGTTCACTGTTGGTGATGTACTCCACAATTTTCTCTGCGACTTGAGAGGACAACAACCCGTTGTTTTGCTTAATGGCTTGAAACATGCAAATACTCCCTACCGCTTTGTCAATCTTTAAACATATTATAACTATTTCATCCCGAACCGTCAATGTTGCAAATGACGGGGCAAATATTGACTTCCTCCGCAACGTGTATTATAATTATTGTCATACGTCAGACAACCGGAATGCATATCAATATCGAATTGGGAGGGTTGTATCTCTTGATGCATCTCACGCTGTTTCTCTTTGCCATGAGCGGTTGATTCGGCGAAACATGTCATTGTAAGAAGTCCGCAATAAAAACAGGAGTATACATTATGAATGTAAAAGGCAAAACCATTGTGATCACCGGCGGGGCGGGGGGGCTCGGCTCCAGCATGTCAAAGCTCCTTGCCGCAAACGGGGCAGTCATTTGCATTTTTGACCTGGATACGCAAAAAGGAGAAGAGACAGTACAAGAAATTCTTTCTTCCGGCGGAAAGGCCAGCTTCAAGAAGGTGGACCTTGTCAAGGAAAACGATTGGAAGGCCGCCATGGAGGAGGTGCTGGCAGAAACGGGCCGAGTGGATGTACTTGTCAATAATGCCGGCATTAACATCAGAAAACCCATTGAAGAAATGACTATCGACGAGTGGAATACCATGATGAACGTAAACACCGGCAGCTCCTTTTTGGGCTGCAAATACGCCATACCCATCATGCGCAGGCAGGGCGGCGGCGCCATCATCAACACTTCCTCCGTGTGCGGGCTGATTGGCCATAAGTATACGCCGGAAGCATACACTGCCACAAAAGGCGCGGTCACGCTGCTTACCAAAGCCATTGCCGCCCGCTACGCCAAGGATGGCATCCGCTGCAACTCCATCCACCCAAGCACGGTGGATACGCCCCTTGTTAAGGAAATGTTCCGAGATCCGGAAAAGAAGAAGCAGCGGCTGGAGGAAGTGCCCCTGGGGCGTCTGGCTACGGCGGAGGATGTGGCAAATGCCGTCCTTTACCTTGCGTCTGAAGAAGCGAAGTTCATAAACGGCATTGCTCTGCCCATAGACGGCGGAGTAACTTGCTACTGATGGAGGAGATAGGATGTACGAGCAGGATAGATTGTTGGCATTAAAGAAAAAAGCGGTTGATGTCCGGGCAAATATTCTTCATATGATCCAACCGGGAAAGATCGGGCATCTGGGCGGCAGCATGTCCATTGCAGACATTGTGGCTGCTTTGTATTTTGGACATATGAACGTGTTTACTGACCCGAAGGATTTTAGGCGTGACCGCTGCATATTCAGCAAAGGCCATGCTGTGCTTGCCCAGTATGCCTGCCTTGTGGAACTGGGTTACTTTGACCGGGCGGAATTGCCTAGGGTGAAAACGCTGGGCGGAACGCTGCAGGGGCATCCGGATATGGATCAAACCCCGGGCATTGAAGCCGTAACGGGCTCCTTGGGCCAAGGCCTGTCCATTTCACTTGGCATGGCGCTGGGCCTCACGCTTTCCAATAGTGCTTCCCGTGTGTATTGCATCGTTGGGGATGGTGAGCTGGCGGAAGGCCAGATTTGGGAAGCGGCTATGGCTGCCAGCGCTTTTAAGGCGGATAATCTTTGTGCCATATTGGACTATAACAAGGTGCAGGCTACAGCCGAAACAGCGAATGTTTTTCCCATCGATCACCTCAAAGAAAAATGGGAGGCTTTCGGCTGGAAGGTTTTTGAAATTGACGGCCATGACATGGTGCAGATTCTGGAAGCACTCGATGCTGCAAAAGGAATCAAAGGGCAGCCGGTGCTGATTCTAGCCCATACCATCAAGGGAAAAGGTTTTGCATTTGCGGAGGGGAAGGCGCAGTTTCACAATGCTTCCATGACGGAAGAACAGTATGCGCTCGCTCTGGCAGCGGTCGAGCAGATGCGAAAGGAGCTTATATAATGACCACTAGTTCGAGACAGGCATATGGAGAAGCCCTTGTGGAACTGGGAAAAACCAAATCGCATGTTGTTGTGCTGGAAGCCGATCTTGGAAAGTCAACCATGACCACCTTGTTCGCGGCGGCATATCCTGGCCGGTATTTCCAGATGGGCATTGCCGAACAAAACATGGCTTCCGTGGCGGCCGGTCTTGCATTGACGGGGAAAACGGCATTTATCAATTCCTTCGCCGTATTTGCCTCCGGCAGGCCGTATGATCAGATTCGTTCGTCGATCTGCATTCCCAGGCTGAACGTCAAAATCTGCGGTTCTTCCGCCGGCCTCTCCGACTTTGGCGATGGAAAAACGCACCAGTCGGTGGATGATATTGCGATCATGCGGGTTTTACCGAACATGACGGTGTTATCCCCGGTGGACGCGGTGGAGACAGAACAGATGGTGAAAGCAATGGCGGAATGGAACGGCCCTTGCTATATCCGTATCAACAGAAACGACCTGCCGATTTTGACAGACTTAAGCCAAGAGTACACAATTGGCAAGATGAACCTGATGCGCGAAGGCGGGGATGTGGTTGTTTTCGCTTCAGGCATTATGGTTTCCCATGCGCTTATGGCAGCGCAGGCGCTTGAAAGTGCAGGCATCTCTTTGCGGGTCGTCAATGTCAGCACCATCAAGCCGCTGGATGCGCAAGCGGTCAAAAACTACTGCAAGGGCATGAAGGGCGTTATCACAGCCGAAGAGCATAATATCTACGGAGGCCTGGGTTCGGCGATATTGGAAGCCCTCTCCACAGTGAGGATACCGGTGATGCTGCTTGGAATCAACGATACCTTTGGCACATCCGCCATGAAATACGAAGAGCTTCTGGAAAAGTACCATTTGATGCCCATAGACATCATCGAAAAGGTCAAGGCAGTTTTGGCCCTGGAGTAAGGAGAAGAATATGCAGGTAGGATTTATTGGCCTTGGTATTATGGGAAAGCCCATGGCGAAGAATCTGCTCAAAGCCGGCTACAAGCTGAAGGTATATGATATCACACGGGCCTCTGTGGAAGAATTAGGCGCATTAGGCGCGCAAATGTGTGCATCCATTGGGGAAGCGGCGCAAAGCTGTGACATCATTATCACCATGCTCCCCAACAGCCCGCAGGTCAAGCAGGTCGTTCTGGACAAGGGGGGCGTGATTGAATACGCCAAGCCCGGCACCCTGGTTGTGGACATGTCCTCCATCGCGCCGGAGGCAAGCAAGGAAATACAGGCAGCGCTTGCAAAGAAGGGCATCCGCATGCTCGATGCGCCGGTCTCCGGCGGGGAACCCAAAGCCATTGATGGAACGCTTGCGATCATGGTGGGGGGCGAGGAGAAGGATTTCGAGGAAGCCAAGCCGCTTTTTGAAGTCATGGGCGCTTCCTATACGCTGGTCGGGCCGATTGGCAGCGGAAATACGTGCAAACTGACAAATCAGATCATTGTTGCCCTGAACATTGCAGCCCTGTCGGAAGGCCTGCTGTTTGCAAAGAAGGCCGGGACCGATCCCCGCAAGGTCTTTGAGGCCATCAAAGGCGGCCTGGCCGGTTCCACGGTCATGAACGCCAAAGCACCCATGATGCTGGACGGCAACTTCAAGCCGGGTTTCCGCATTGACCTGCACATCAAGGATTTGAACAACGCGCTGGAGACAGGTGAAGCGGTTGGCGCAGATTTGCCCATGACGGCGGAGATTCAAAAGGTGCTCAAGGAGCTTTCCGCCGGGGGAGAAGGTTCCAGCGATCACAGCGCCATCGCCAAGCATTACGAAAAGTTGGCCGGTCTTGTATTGAAGGATCATTAATATCAATATTAATATAGAAGCAAAGCGTTATGAAAGGGAGTTCATTCATAACGCTTTGTTTTTTTGTCACAAGAATTTCTGTGGTTGAAGATAGCCGCCGCAGGAATACCGCCCTTATGGCAAGTCTCTCAGTTTGTTTTGTGCCATTCGGGTGGCATAATCCAGCGCGTTCACAAGGCTCAGTTCGCTGGATGTGCCTTTGCCGGCCTGATCGAAACCCGTTCCATGATCGACACTGGTGCGGATGATCGGAAGCCCAAGGGTTATGTTGACACCCTCCACGGCCTTCCAGGCCATCCTTTCACGGTCATAGACAAAGCCAACCGTCTTCAGGGGGATATGCCCCTGGTCATGATACATGGCAATCACCACATCGTACCAACCGCCCAAAGCTTTGGAGAACAGGCTGTCTGCGGCAAACGGGCCTTCCGCCAGAATGCCTTCCAGCCTGGCTTGCTCAATAGCAGGTAGTATCTCTTCTAATTCCTCGCGGCCAAACAGTCCGTTTTCCCCCGCGTGGGGGTTGAGGCCTGCCACGGCCACGCGCGGCGCCAGGATGCCATACTCCTTTAAAGCGCGGTCCGCGATCCGGATCACATCCAGCACCCGCTCCTTTTTCACGCGATCGCATGCTTCCCGAAGGCTGCAGTGCGTGGATACGTGCATCACCCGAAGGTCATGATGCGCAAGCATCATGGCATATTTGGACGTGTGGGTGTAGGCGGCGAAAATCTCGGTATGGCCGTCAAAATGCAAATGCTCCTTTTGCAATGCCAGGTTCATGGCTTCCTTGTTCAGCGCGTTGGTGCAGGTGGCGTCTATCTCGCCTGCAATGGCAAGCTCGATCACTTTTTTCACGCACTGAAAGGCGGCGTTCCCGCACATGGCAGACACCTTTCCATATTCGAAGGAATGCATATCGATCAAATCCAGGTGCAGTACATCCACGGTGCCATGCGCAAATTTCGCCTCGCTGACGCAGTTCACGGCATGGATCGATAGTTGGCCGCAGCCGGCAATCTGCTTTACTGCTTCAAATATCTTTGTATCGCCAATGACCAAAGGCCTGCAATACGCATATATCTCTGGGCGGCTAAGGGCCTTTAATGTGATTTCCGGCCCGTTGCCCGCGGGGTCGCCCATGGTGATGCCAATGATCGGTCTGGTTTTCATACAAATCCTCGAATCATCGATTTGTTTGCGCATAAGCTTCATGAACAGGTTCTGATCGCCAAACCCGCCGGACTTGGTCAAAAGCTGATATCTTTTACCCTTGTACGTAAGCTGCGATAGTATTGTACCTGGCGCAACTTCGCAAATTGGGAACAGGGTATGCACCTCAAGTTGGTGCAAAAGCCCCAGAACCGTATCGCCGCCGGTAACCATCAACGTTCCGCAAAAGCCGTCATCCAGGATTCTTTTTGTGATCTGTCCCAGGGTCAACGCAATCCGCTCGCGCATTTGCGAAAGGTTCATGCCATGTATCCTGGCATGACGCAATGTTTCTTCCGGTTCAAAAAGATCCATGGTGTCAATGATTGCATAGTTGTTAGCGTGGTACGTGTCCTTCCATTCCGCAAAAAAAGCATTCAGCAGTTGCTCATTGGCTGTTCCGAGTTTTATTTCCATTGGCAGATTCAGCCGGGCAAAGCCTGCTCTCTCGGCCAGTTCTATCTGCGCCGCCGTGATTGGATTCACACTGCCGCAAACAAGCAATAGTCTATCCGAAATCAAAGCTTCGCTTTTTACTGCCTGCCTGTGCAACGGCAAATGCGCAAGCACCGCTTGCGCCAAACCGCCGCAGCCGGCCAGCAGGCTTGCTTTCCCGGCAGCGTAAAGACCTGCGGCAAGCCGCTCCATATCCTGGGTTGAGCCAATATTGTGCACAATGATGCCGTTTGTGGCTGTATCTACGGTGTCAGGATCCGATAATGCGGCTGGCGTGCCGGTTTGAGCAGCGATGATATCCAGCACCGAGGATTGTTTGACCGGTTCAAAGGGATCGCGGCCAAATACGCTATGCGCTACCGGTATACCGTCAATGTAGTGAATGCCGCCTATCGTGAACCGCTTGTGCTTTGGAAACGCGGGTGCGAAATGAATTTGGGATTCACCGCTTGCACATAAGGCAGCGTTGAGCTCGCTGCCGATATTCCCACGCAAGGCAGAGTCGGTTTTTTTATAGATGCAGGGTATGTCAAGCGCTTTGGCTTCTTTCACAATATCAAACACGATCCGGTATGCTTTCTCCGGATCCAGATGCCGTGTTTTGGCATCCACAGCCAGCACTGCCGCATCTGGGTTGGCGCGAGCACATTCCCGTATGTTTGTATCTACAGATACAATCGTTTGAATATGATCCGCTGCAAAAGCCACGGCTGTATCCAGCGCACCGGATAAATCATCGGCAACAATCAGCATTTTCACCATGATGAGCAGTACCATTTCCCTCTACTTTGGTTATGGGTTAAGCCGTGCCGGCAAACAAAGCCAATGCCATGGTACACCGGAACCGGCCAACTGGCAACCGATTTCAACACAGCGCATTGCATCCTCCCGGCAGCCGGGAAGAAACGGGAAAAGCCGGAGCGCACGATGCCTGATGGCATATGCGCCTCCGGTTCCCTTGCTGGCTTTATGTACCCTGCCGGCGCGGTTTATCGCAGCTCCACCGCTACCACGCTCATTTTGGGCAGGTGCAGCCGTAGTGCGCCGGCTTCAAAGCTTGCCCCGGTGTATGCACGCGGACGAACCTTGTCGCCGTCTTTAAAATCATTGTAATCGTTCATACGTGCCGAGGTGAGGATTCGGCCGGAAACCTTTGTTGGCATATGAGCACCCAAGTCCACCCGGGCTTGTACATCAGCATTTGGGTCAGGGTTGGCAATGGTCATCATAAGCGCACCGTCACGGGTCATAGACGCCGATACGCTCAATCCCGGAACAGTTTCGCCGCTAAAAACATAATCCGCTGTTTCGACTTCGATTTGAATCAGGGCGGCATCCTGATGCGGGGCAAACAAATCAAACACATGATAGCTGGGGGTTAGTATCATCTGTTCGCCCTCGGTAAGCACCATGGCCTGCAGCACATTCACTGTCTGTGCAATATTGGCCATGCGCACCCTCTCCGCATGATTATTGAAAATGTTCAGGGAAATGGCGCCGGATACAGCATCCCGTAGCGTGTTCTGCTGATACAAAAAGCCGGGATTGGTATCCGGTTCGCAGTCGAACCAGGTACCCCACTCATCCACAATCAAGGCCACACGCTTTTGGGGATCGTGCTTATCCATGATTTCGCTATGCTTTGTGACCAGCTCGTCTGTAAACCAGGCAGCCTTCATGATGCCAAACCAGTCTGTTTCATCAAACCGCGTCGCGGACCTGCGGGAACGGGATTCGTCGCGCAGGTACACCTCGTTACCGTCTTCATGCTTGACAGTTATCACCTTATCGCCAACACGCGTGTAGTGATGCAATCCGATTCCATGCATGAGGCAGCCGGCTTCGCGCATCATGACATCCATCCAATGATAATTGGCGCCCCTGGGGCCGGCAGCAACAAGGTACAGCTTATGCTCGCCATAATTGCGAGCGTAGGTGGCGTAATTGCGGTACAAATCGGCGTAGTGCTCAGCGCGCATCCGGCCGCCGCAGCCCCAGTTTTCATTTCCGACGCCAAAGTAACGCAAGCCAAAGGGCTTTTCCCGGCCATTTTGACGGCGAAGATTCGCCATGGGGGATTCTCCGTCAAAGTTCATGTACTCGATCCATTCGCTCATTTCCTGCACGCTGCCGCTGCCGACATTCCCGCAGATATAAGGCGCAGTTTCCAACAGTTCGCACAGGCGGAAAAACTCATGGGTGCCAAAGCTGTTGTCCTCCACGACACCGCCCCAGTGTGTGTTGATCATGCGCTTGCGGCTGGATGGCGCACCTATGCCATCCTTCCAGTGATACTCGTCGGCAAAGCAGCCGCCCGGCCACCGCAATACCGGGATTTTGATCTTTTTCAGGGCGTCTACGATATCTTTGCGGATACCATCATCGTTGGGGATTGGAGATGATTTGCCCACAAAGATTCCATTGTAAATACAGCGTCCCAGGTGCTCCGCAAAATGGCCGTAGATATTTTTATCAATAGCGGCCCCTGTTTTGCCCAGTTTGATAACGGCGGTCTTGATGCTCATAACGCTTTCGATGCTCCTCTCTGTTGTTTATTATAGAAAAAACTATAATAGACTATTCGAATCATTTTCATCCCCGGCGAAACTCAAATTCAGATGGAGAACCAATGACACATTCTCGACGGCTTCTCTTTGTATATTCTATATTACATCCGGGACATTCGCAAGCACTATGACCTATTAAATATGTATGAAGCGCTATATGAAGTATTAAAAGAATGGGGGATTGGATGCATCGTTTTATATAATCATTGAATAAACGCCGCAAAAGTGATACGATTACGGGAATAGAGCAACCCAGTACTTTACGCTCTGTTTCAAAGAGATAGGAAGGTGCAGCGCTATGATGTTATTTGGCAAGCTTCAAGATGCGATACCGCTTTGCAAAGCGCTAAGTTCGCAAATCCGTGTCAGGATCATTGAACTGCTGTCGGATGGAAACGGAATGAACCTGAATGACCTTGCCAAAGCGCTGTCCATCACCAATGGCGCAATGACAGCACATATCCATATGCTTGAGGAATGCGGCTTAATTGATGTTGTTACCCGGGTAGCCAAACACGGTACGCAAAAAGTGTGCATTGTGAAACCGGAAAAGTTTCTGATTGATATTGTTAAACGGAAGGGAACCCAAAACGCATATCATACGGAGATATCTCCCGGCCAATATATCGATTACCAGGCATCGGCGCCTTGCGGGCTGGCAACAGAGTCAAAGATTGTAGGTGTGTATGATACACCGCAATATTTTTCCGATCCCGAACACTACCTGGCGCGCGTTGTCTGGCTGACAGCAGGCTATCTGGAATATGAGATTCCGAATTTCCTACCGGAGAATACCCGCCCCACAGAACTGATGCTGCACGCGGAATTGGGTTCGGAAGCACCAAGCTATTGCAACGATTGGAAAAGCGATATTCATGTATCCATCAATGGCATCGAGCTGGGAGTTTGGCAAAGCCCGGGGGATTTCGGCGGTGTGAAGGGCGTATACAGCCCGGGCTGGTGGATACATTCCATCAACCAGTATGGCACGTTGTTTGCTATGACGATTAACCGCTCGGGATGCTTTTTTGATCAGCGAAAGGTCTCTGATGTCACGATTAATGATCTTTCCATCAACGGTCAGAGCCGTATCCGCTTCCGCCTTGCCGTACCGCCGGGGGTGCCCGAATCCCGCGGGCTGACGGTGTTCGGCCGCGGATTTGGCAACTATGACAATGGCATCGTAGTGCGTATCAGTTATGAGGAATGCTAAAAACGCTGTGAAATCGGCTGCTGTGCGGCGATTGACGGCCAGAATTCTTCGATGAGGATCTAACATTTAAAGCACAACCGGCATGGCATTGCTTTTTTTTACACTATTTACCATACTTATGCCCTTGGACCAGCGCAACAGAAGGGGAATCATGAAGAGAGCTTTTAACATGTGCAAATCACACCTCAGAAGCCCCAAAGAACCATTTTCCCGTTGACTTTTCCTCAAATCCCTGGTAGAACAACCTTCGCTGGTTCATAAAGCATGGAGAGATGGCCGGAGCGGTTGATGGAGCTGGTCTTGAAGGTCCAACGCGAGATAAAAAAGCTTGACAAATCAAAGCGTTCACCGATGTTTGACATCGGTGTTTTGCTGTTTTGGATGTCTTGTTTGATGGCAAAATGTCAAAAAAGCCTGCCATCAGATCCGCGAAAAGTCGGATGGCAACGGTTTTGCTGAATACATATTCTGATGGCGGAAAATTTGAGGGCAGATGGTAACCCATCAGAATGATGATGTCAGAAGCAATGGGAATTCAGATCGCGATTCGATGTATAAAAACCCCAGACCTTTTTCATTTTGATGAGTCCTCCAATTAAATGATGCTAGAAACTGTAAGAACTATCCTGTGAAATGGACGAAGTGAGCTGATGATAAAAATGCTTGGCTATACCCCGCAACCCACGAAAGGTTCATGGCATTGCCGCGGGAAATAAAAATGAATGTGTTTGACGATATTCTCAGCTTCCACCTGCATGTAATAAAGCAGGGGTATGCCGCCGCCGATTTTTACGATGGCAGTATTGTGTAAGACTTTGCCAACGGCAAAACGAATATATGCGACAAAGATTTCATTTAAAAAGTCCTTCACCAACCCCGTGGGGCGTATGTGGGGCAGTTCGCGCTTCATGCCACCGAAGGAATTTGAACTTGGAGAGGTTATCGACAAGATTACCAATGTCTGCGCAATGGCCGCAACGGCGTTCGCTTTGTTCGGGGATGATCGGGATAGGTGCATGGCAAAGTGGAAGCGAAACAGAAAATCTTACCGTGGCAAGCCGCGCCGTCAGCGGTGAGCGCGGCAGCCTATTGCGCAGTTGATGGAAGAATACAAAGCGGCGGGCAAATGACCAAATTCATTTCATTTGTGCAACGGCGTCATTTCCGGGCCGTGGAAGCGCCTGCCATCAACGTGGCCGGGATCAGCCTGACCTCCCGGCGCATGTTCTTTCCTTCCATCATATCTGAAAGCACCTCCAGCGCACTTTTGGCAATGGCGGCCTCGTCCTGCTTGATGTGGGTAAAATCGAACTCTCCAAGATAGCCGTATTTGGCATCAAAGCAGCAGATGGCCAGATCCTGGGGGATACGCTTATGGAGCTTGACGGCGGCCTGGCGTGCAAGCGCCGCCACGCCGTATTCGGAGCCGATCACGCCGGTAATCCCGGGGCTGAGCTCAAGCCAGTGAAGCAGGAAATCTTCCTGATCCGGGTCCTGGGCGGCGATACTGTCCTTGGTCAGGCCAAAGCGTGCCAGCCTGGGTATGATGACGGGCGGCAGCACACTGAGGCCCGCCTCCAGCATGGCCTTTTTGTATCCGGTGTAGCGCTCCTCCAGGGAGATGGCCTCGTTGGTGTCGGTGGTCACATAGGCAATGCCTGCATAGCCGTTTTCGATCAGGTTGCGGGTCAGTATGGCGCAGGCGGCTTCGTTGTCCGTATAGATGCTGGGGGCAGGGATGCCGTGCAGAGGCCTGTCGATGAGCACCACGGGGAAGTGGGCCAGCACCAGGCGCAGCAGGTCCGTGTTATAGTATTGACCATGGGCCGGCATGATTAGAAGCCCGCCGATATCCAGGGAGAGCAGCCTGCCCAGCGCTTCACGCTCATTGGCCTGATCCCCGTAGGATACCTCCAGGCAAAGCTGCAGGCCCTGGGCCTTTGCCTGGCGGTCCAGCGCATAAAACAGCCCCAGGGAGTAGGATTCGCCCAAATCCTCCATGATCAAGCCAATCCGCCGGGACCGCTGCCCGCCGGCCGGCGCAGGCCCCTGGGCGGAAGGCTTTGCGCTGCCGGGCTTTGCCACAAAGGTGCCAAGGCCGCGCCTTCTTTCCACCAGGCCGGCGTCCGCCAGCATATTCAGCGCCCGCTTGGCGGTAATGCGGCTGACGCCGTGGGCCTTGGTCAATTCCTCCTCGGTGGACACCTTGTCCCCTTCCTTTTTCACGCCGCTGAGAATCTCGCCGGCCAGCTCCCGGTATATCTTTTCATATAAGAAAGCATCGTCTTTCATCGTGGATCTCCCGCCTTCCCGCTTTCTCGCTTTCGACATAAGTATACCAAACATATCAATCTATGTCAATCGCGGTTTTAAATACTTTGCAATTATTAGAATTTTGAAAGATCAAAATTATCGATTCCTTACAATTCCATGGAAGAAATATTTCTTTTCAAATGTATTGTCATATTGATCTATTTATGGTATAAAGAATACATAAAGGCACGGGAGACGTGCGAAAATGAAAATGGAGGAAGCGAACATGAAACGAATTCGTCCAAGCAGGCTTCTGGCGCTGGTGCTTGCGCTGGTGATGCTGCTGTCTGTGAGCCTTACGGCCATGGCGGAAACAGCGGGCACCATCAAGATCCTCACCAACGTGACCGGCGGCAAAAACGAAGAGGAGATGGCCCTCTTTGCCAAGGCCCTGAGCGACGCCATCGGCGCGGAGGTCATCATGGAAAAGCCCGCCGCCAACTACGGCGATGTCCTGATGAACAAGCTCCAGGCCGGCGAGCAGTATGACCTGATCTACATTAGCCTGCAGCAGCTTTACGACATGCAGGCCGACGGCATCCTGACCGACCTGACCGACATGGTCAAGGCATCCCCGATTCTTGGCGATCCTGAAGTGATCCCCACCGAGGAGTGGGACCAGCTCACCGTCGACGGGCGCATCTGGGGTGGCTTCAACAAGACGGAAGTGCATCGCGTCGTGGCCGTGAACAAGGCCGTAGCCGACAAGGCCGGCGTCGATCTGGAAAAAGTGGAACCCACCCTGGACGGGTACTATGATCTGTTCAAGAAGCTGAAGGAAGCCGGCGGCGAGGGCTTCTACGCCTACTGCACCCACATTCCTGGCCTGTTTGACCTGCAGCCCTGGTTTGCCTCCGCGGGCCTGCGCCTGGGCTTTGCCCGCCGCGACGATGGCTCCCTGTACGTGCCCATTGCCACGGAAGAAGCCATCCCTGTTTGGGAGTGGCTGAAGAAGCTGTACGACGAAGGCCTGATGGATCCCGACTCCCTGACCATTGGCACCGGCGACATGCGCAACAAGATGCTGGCCGGCAATCTGGGCGTAGTAGTAGACTGGGCGGCCTGGGTCGGCCTGTACAACACCCGCGCTCCCGAAAACTATCCTGAGAAGATCAATGCCTATGCCATGGGCGGCACCAAGAACCCCGATGGCAACTACATGCTCCTAAGGGGCGATCCCTCCATCTGGGCGGTACCCGTAAACGCGGCCAATCCCGAAGGCGCCCTGAAGGTGCTGGAGTTCATGGCCACCCAGGAAGGCGGACAACTTCTCTCCATCGGCATCGAAGGCCATGACTGGGAAATGGTTGAGGGCAAGGTAAAGCTGACGGAAGTTGGCGTAACCCACGGCATGGACCATGGCGCCCCTGTGCCCACCAGCCGCAAGTACGTAAACCCCGTGGGCTGGAACCCCGGCTTTGAACGGGCCATGACCTTTATGCCCTATGCTTCCCTGGAATTGACCAACAGCAATACCGCTGCCTACAAAGAGATCGTGGCCAAGTACGCCACCGAGATCATCGTAGGCACCAAGACGGCCGCCGAAGGCATTGCCGCCATGGATCAGGAGCTTAAGGAGCGCGGCATCATCTGATACCGCTCCGCAGGAAGAGTGCTGGTCCGTTCCTCGCGGAGCGGATCAGCACTTTCCTGTTGTCAGACTGCAGTAAGGAGGGAACGTGATGGGAACTGCCCTGAAAAAAGGGGATCCGTCGCTGCGCAAAAGGCACAGGCGCTATTTGCTGAAAAAGCTATGGCAGTACAAGGCCATTTACCTGATGGTGGTTCCCATGGTCGTCTACTTTTCCATTTTCACCTTCTACCCGCTGGTGCTGGGCACGATCCAGAGCTTTCAGAAGGTACGCCTGATCGGTGCACCCACCTTTATCGGCCTGGAAAACTACCAAGCGGTACTGAAGGACGTCGTCTTCCTGCGCTCACTTCGCAATTCCATTGAGGTGGGAACCGTCTCACTTTTCATCAACCTGGCCGTTTCCCTGGTGCTTGCGGTATCCGTCAACGAAATCGCCAACAGCTTCGCCAAATCCACCGTGCAGACGGTGACATTCCTGCCCTATCTGTTCTCCTGGACGGTGGTGGGCGGTATGTGGCTTCAAATTCTTGCCCAGAACGGCATGGTCAATGGCGTGCTCATGTCCCTGGGGCTTGACCGGATGCCCTTTTTCACTACCCCCGCCTGGGGCCGCCCGGTGATCCTGTTCACCAACGCGTGGAAGCAGGCCGGGTATTTCATTGTGCTGATCCTCGCCAGCGTGGTCAGCATCGATCCCACCATCTACGAGGCTGCCCGCATCGACGGAGCCACGCGCATGCGGCAGATCCGCCACATCATCATCCCCCAGGCCTGGCCTACCGTCAAAACGCTGCTGGTGCTGGGGGCCACAGGCGTGCTGCGTAACTTTGACCAGGTACTGATCATGAACAGGCCCGCCACCAAGGATAGCATCCGTACGCTGCTCCTCTACATTTATGACGAGGGCATCACCAAAATGAAGATCGGCACAGCCACCTCCGCCGCGGCAGTGGTGATCGTCATCACCCTGGTACTGACCATCCTCGTGCGCCGCCTGGCCAAGTATGACCAGGATGCCAGCTATTAAGGAGGGGAGCCGATGAAACACGCGATCTTTGAACGGGAAGCGAAGCCTTCAAGGTCCTTCCGCAACCAGATGGCCCTATGGCAGCGGTGCCTGAACTGGGTGCTTTTGATCCTTGTTTTTCTTATGATGATCGTGCCCATGCTCAACGTGCTGTCCATTTCCTTGTCCAGCAACGCGGCTTCCCAGGTATCCAACGTAATCCTGTGGCCCAAGGAGTTTTCCACCGAAGGCTATAGCTTCATCTGGCGGGAGCAGAGCCTTGGCCGCGCTTTTCAAAACTCCGCCCTGACGGCGGTAGCCGGCACGCTGCTTACGGTGCTTTTTTCCGCCATGGGCGGGTATGTGCTCATCCAAAGGGAGCTGCCCTTCCGCAAGACCATTGCCACCTTCATTCTGATAACGATGATGATCCCGGGGGAGATGACGCTGGTATCCATCTTCTCCCTGTATAAGTCGCTGGGCCTGCTGAACCGCTACGCGGGGCTGATCGTCAACGGCCTGGTATCCGGCTTTTCGGTGATGCTGATGCGTAATTATTTCCTCTCCGTGCCTGAATCCCTGGCGGAATCGGGGCGCATGGACAACGCATCGGAAATCCGCATCTTCCTGACCATCTATATCCCCCTGGCCCTGCCGGGTCTGGCGGCCATCACGTTCCTGGATTTTATCGGCAAGTGGAATTCCTTTATGGTGCCGCTGATCATCATCAATGACCCCAAGATGTTCACGCTGCCCATCATCCTTCGGCAGCTGACCCAGCCCACCGACAGCACCTCGGGCACGGCGCAGATTTACGAAAACGCCAGGATGGCCGCTATCGTCATCACGGTGATCCCCCTGATCATCACCTACAGCCTGGCCCAGCGCTTTCTGATCGGCGGGCTGACATTGGGCGCGGCCAAGGGATGAACCGAATTCTACCATATTGTAAAGGAGCTGTAAGCCATGGCACCCATCGTCACCTCCTTTACCCGGCTGATTGAAAAGCGGGAGGAGAAGCAATACTTGCGCGTCCCGATAAAGGTGGGGGACAACGTGGAAACACTGGCCATCGCCTACGGCTATATCCGCCACCGCGTGTCGCCGGGAGACGGCGGGAAAACCTTGCGGCGGGAGGTCAACATCATCGATCTGGCGCTGGAGGACCCGGAGCATACCCTGGTAGGGGCCTCCGGCTCCGAGCGGCGGGAGATCGTGATCCACGAAAACTACGCCACACCCGGCTACCGGGGCGTGCCCGTCGTGCCCGGCACCTGGTACCTCGTGCTGGGCGCCTACGCCGTGGAGGAGGACGGCTGCGAGGTGGCCATCACCGTGACGCAGACACCCCGGGAAACGGTGCTTTTGCGGGGGGAGACCCACTGCCACACCGTGCATTCCGACGGCTGGTATACGGTGGAAGAGCTGATGGACAGGGCCAGGCAGGACAGGCTGGATTACCTGTTCGTCACCGACCACAACAGTATGACCTCCAACGCTTTCCTGCGATCCGTCCCCGGCCTGACGGTGCTGCCCGGGGTGGAGGCCACCTATTATGACGGCCACTACAACCTGTATGGCGTGGCGCGCCCCATCAATACATACGTGGCCAACGGCAGGGAGGAAGTGCTGGCCATCATGCGGGAGGGCCGGGCAAACGGCGCCATCGCCTCCATCAACCACCCCGTCGACGCAAGCTGCGGCTGGAAGCTGGGCGTTTCCAAGGATGTGCCCGCCGACCTGATAGAGATTTGGAACGGCCCCTTTACCACCTGGAACAAGGGCTGCATCGACCTTTGGCAGACGGAGCTTGCAAAGGGGCGCGTATGGCCGGCCATCGGCGGCAGCGATTGCCATCATTCGGAATTGTTCCGTACTTTGGCTACACCCTGCACCTTTCTGTACAGCAGGGGCCGCTCCGGCAGCGCCATCCTGGAGGCCATGAAGGCCGGGCATGCTTTCATCGGCATGGACATGAACGCCCCGGCGCTGTACATGGAACTGGGAGAGGCCCGCATGGGCGACGTGTATACAGGGGAGGACAGAAGCCTTCAGATCAGGATCGACCGCCTGTCCGATATGGATGAGCTCCGCCTGATCGATGAAACCGGAGTGATCCAGCTTTTGACCCCGGGCGCCTGCCACCGCTATGAAACCCAGGTGCAGCTAAAGGAAAGCCTGTTCGTGCGCCTGGAGGTATGGCGCAGCCTGCCCAGCCTTGGCCAGACCCTGGCCAGCATCGGCAATCCCATCTATATTCGAAAAAAAACGGGGGGCTTGCCTTGATCCGCAAAGTGCACGTGGTATTCAAAACGCACCTGGACATCGGCTTTACCGATTTTTCAGACCATGTGGTGCAGCATTATCTGTATAAGTATATCCCTGCCGCCATCCGGGTAGCCCGGGAGGTGAACAGGCAGGGGGAGCCGCCGCGCTTTGTGTGGACGGTGGGCTCGTACCTGATCGACCTGGCCCTTCGGGCGTTGGATCAGGAAGCGGCCGGTCAACTGGATCAGGCCATCCGCCAGGGATACGTGGCCTACCATGCCATGCCCTTCACCACCCACTCCGAGCTGTGCAGCCCGGAGCTCTTTGATGCGGGCCTGAACATCGCCCGGCGGCTGGACAGGCGCTTTGGCAGAAAAACCATCGCGGCCAAGATGTCCGATGTGCCGGGACATACGGCGGGCATCATAGCGCCTCTTTTAAGCCACGGGGTCACATTTTTGCACCTGGGCATCAACGCCGTGTCTATGATGCCCAAGGTCCCAAGCCTTTTCCTGTGGGAAAACGCCGCAGGCCAGCGCCTGATGGTCAACTACACCCGCACCTACGGCGGGCTGACAACCATCGACGGCCATGACGAGGCTTTAGTTTTCCTGCATACGGACGATAACGCCGGACCGCCCGCCGCCGCGTTCCTTCAGCAGGCCTTTGAAGGCCTGCAAAAGCAGTTTCCGGATGCCCAGATATTCGCCTCCACCCTGGACGCCTTCGCGGGGGGGCTGATGCCCCTGGGAGACAGGCTGCCCGTCATCCGGGGGGAGATTGGTGATACCTGGATCCACGGCGTTGGCTGCGACCCGAAAAAGACGGGAGAGCTGCGGGCGCTGGAAAGGCTCTGCCGAAGCTGGGATGAGGCCGTGGCCTGGGAGGGCCTTACCGCGCTCCCCGGAGGACAAACTCCGCGGGAAGCCTTTTTGGAGCAGCTTTTGCTGGTGGCGGAACACACCTGGGGTCTGGATGCTAAAAAATTCCTTACCGATTTTTCCAACTGGAGCCGGGCGGACTTTGAGCTCGCCCGCCGGCAGGACAAGCTTCGGGATGAGTACGGGCTGGGCGTGGGCTACAACAATTGCTTCCATTTTGCCAGGCGGGAGATTGAGCGCTTGAAGCCCCAGGGCATCGCCTGGGAGGACCGGAGCTATTCCCTGTTTGAAGCCTCCCATCAGGAGCAGCGCAGCTATGTGAAGCGGGCGGTGGCGCAGCTTCCGGAATCCCTGCGCGTTCAGGCCGAGGCGGCCCTTGGGGGATTCCCCGTGCTGCCCGCCGGGGAAGAACGGGGCCTTGAGGCCTCTGCCGGCCCCTTCGCCCTTCGCCTGGAGGAAGGCGAGGTACATGTGTCCCTGGGGGACCGGCCGCTTTTGTCCATCCACCTGCCCATTTATCAGGAGGTGGGATTGGACGCGTATGGCCGGCTGGTGAATCGCTATTTGACGGATGTGGAAAGCAACCGGGATTGGGCCGTTCCGGACAACTGCAAGCCCGGCGTGGAGCATAGCGACGCGCCCAAGGAGGACCGGATTCATACGCCCCAGGTGAGGAACGTCACGGGATCGGATGAAGCCTGGCAGCTGGAAGGGGAATACCAAAGGGAGCCTCATGATCTGGCGGGGTGCCCGCAAGCCTTTTCCCTGCGTTTTTCCCTGGAGCAAGGCAGCCTGATGGTGACTGTGGCATTGCGGCAAAAGCCTGCCAACCGAAAACCAGAGGCGCTGTTTCTTCCCATCCGCGTAAAGGAAAGCGGGGCTGTCTCCCTTCAAAAAATCGGGGAATGGGTCGATCCCGCAGCCTGCGTTGCAGGAGGCAACCGGCGCACCCATGGTGTGCAGGCCATCCGCTTTTATTGTGACGGGCAGGCGCTGGAGGTAATCCCCCTGGATACGCCCCTTGTATGCCTGGGCGGCCCCAAACTGCTGGATTTTGACGGGGATGCATGGAACGGGCAGGTGTTTTCTTGCCTATACAACAACCTGTGGGGTACCAATTTCAAAATGTGGTATGAAGAGGATATCATCGCCCGGTTTTTGATCCGTTTGGGAAAGGAAGCATAAGAAAAATGAAGCTTACATGTTACGGCACCGCGGCAGCGGAGGCCATCCCAGGCCTGTACTGCTCCTGTGGGGTGTGCCAGGAGGCCAGGCGGCTTGGCGGCAAGGAAATCAGGGCGCGGCATATGAGCGCTATCGATAAGGATATCCAATTGGATATCGGCCCGGATCTTTTTTATCATATTTATGTGCATGGCTTTGAGCCAAGGCGCGTGAATTATCTGCTGATTACCCATGCCCATGGCGACCATTTTACCGGGGAGCTGCTCAACATGCGCACCCGGCCCTTCGCCCTGAAGCTGGATCAGCCCATGCAGGTGATTGGGAGCCGGGAAACCATCGGCTTCCTGCGGGGAGCGCTGGGGGGCGACGTGAGCGCCTATGGCATCAAGCCCGTGGGCATCTCACCCTACCAGACCATCGCCCTGGATGAGCAAACCCAGGTGACCGCCCTACCGGCCAACCACGCCCCGGGCATGGGCGCTATGATCTTCCTGATCACCCGGGGCGGAAGGAGCCTGCTGTACGCCCATGACACCGGCCCATTCTTCCCGGAGGTGACAGGCTTTTTGCAGGGCAGGGGGCTGGATGCCGTGAGCCTGGACTGCACGGGCGTGTACAACGGCGCGGGCGATCACCACATGACCCTTGCCCAATGCGAGGCCATGGTGAGTGCGTTGATGGAAAACGGCGGCCTGAAAAAGGATGCCAAGGTACTGGTGAACCATTTTTCCCACGGCGGCGGCGCACTGCACCGGCAACTGGAGCAGGAGGCCAGAAAACGGGGTTGGCTGGCAGCCTTCGACGGCATGGAGACGGAAATCTGACGGAACATGAAAAGGCAGAGCATGTGCCTCCCGTGCTGGACGGCATGCTCCCCTCTCCTTTTTGGCTTAATAAAAAGCATGCGGAATGAAACCATGAACATTCCGCATGCTTTTTTGCATGGACCCGCTGGCAGGCAATATCATACTAGGCTATGGCCTGCGCACAGATCAGGTTGATATACAAATTGTATTTGCCCATGTTCTCCACGTGAAAATCTATGGCCAGCACCCGCACACCCAGGCTTTGAAAATCATAGATGGTTCTTTGAATAGACCAAACAATTATCTTTGTATTGGTTGGGCGATATACCTATGATACTTTTAAATACGAAGGAGAAATGTCGGTAATCCTTGTACCCGGTCATTTCTGCGATCTGATAGATTTTTAAGCCGGTCTGGGATAGCAGTTCCACGGCCTTGGAAACCCTGTAATAATTCAGATATTCGGAAAAGCGCATGCCCGTGTATTTAACGAATAGCTTGCTCAAATAACCGTCGCTGATATGCAATTGCTCAGCCAGCATGCCTACTGTGATATCCATGGCATAATGTTCTTCCATGTATTGCAAAGACTTTTGCATGTACAGATTGCCTGCCTGCCGCGGCGGCAGCAGCTTCGTGCCCACAACAGCGGACGTCTGATCCACGGGGTCCAGCCGGGCTGTGATTTTTAGCAGCGTTTGGGTCATCACCTTTTCGTCAATGGGCTTGAGTATATAATCGGCCACCCCCAGCTTGATGGCCTGCAGCGCGCAATCGAATTCTGTCAGGGCGGAGATGATCAAAAACTCCATGTCCATCTGCCCCTTCAACTGCTTTATCAGGGAGATGCCATCCAGAGCCGGCATACGAATATCGGTGATGAGAAGATGTGGCTTATGCTCCATAACAAGGTCAAGGGCCTGCTGCCCATCCGCAGCTTCGCCCACGACCGTCAGGTTCAGCGCCTGCCAGTCGATCATCATCATAAGCTCCTGCCGGATGAGATGCTCATCCTCTGCAATGACCACCTTGTACATACGCTACTCCTCCGTGGCAAATAACCCGTCCGGCTCCGTGCAGGGAAAGCCCATCTGCATTGCTTCCGTACGGTAATCCCGATTGAAGTGCATTAAGTACACCTTCGAACGAAGATGCGGAGGAATGAGCTCCTCCAATTGATACAAGGTCATATGATGGCCGTTTGGCGGCAAATCTCTTTGCTGCCAGCAGGTATCCTGGTACATGCGCTCCAAGGCTCCGTCTTTTAGCATTGCAAGAACAAGCTCGGGGATGCTGCCCGCATCACCGCTGTAGTATAGCGCCGCATTCCCCTTTTGCAGCAGATACCCATAGGCGGGGATGTCCGGCGTGTGCACAACCGGCAGCGCCTTGGCGTCAAGGCCCGGCAGAAGCGTTCCCAACTCTTCATGATAATGGTACTGGCCGGCCGGGATGCCCATCAAACGCAAAAGCTCCGTCACCTGGCTGTCCGGATGCACCACGTGCACCATTTTGCCGAGCCTGTAATAGGCGTAGGAGCAAAGGGAAGCAAGGCTTCCCGCATGGTCAGCATGGCAGTGGGTCAGCAGGACGACAATCTTTCCATGGCAATCGTCCGGCAGCCTTCGCCTTCGCAGGGCGGAAAAGGTGGCTTCACCGCAGTCCAGCAGGCACAGGTCATCCCCATGATGAAAATAGGCGTTGGTATTGCCCCAGGCCGTATTGTACGCCGAGCCGATTCCCAAAAAGGACAAATTCATGAGGCGCTCCCCTCCTTACTTGATGCCGGATGATACGAAGCTGTTGATGAACTTGCGCTGGAAGATGAAGAAGGCCAGCACCAGCGGTAATACGATGATGAAGGTGGCGGCGCAGACATTGGCCCACTGCATCACCGCCTCCTTGCTCTTGGCGAAGATGGCCAGGCCAACCGTCAGCGGGCGGTTTTC
The DNA here is from genome assembly GCA_023436585.1 of Bacillota bacterium. GTDB lineage: Bacteria > Bacillota > Clostridia > Christensenellales > Aristaeellaceae > JAEWAH01. The sequence goes on from JAEZIN010000028.1 coordinate 239,344, forward strand.
TGCTGAGTTTGTCACAATCAGCGGCCAAAGGAAATTGTTCCAGTGATAGCTGACAGAAACCAGTCCAAAGGAGATGTATGCCGTTTTGGCGCAAGGCGCGTACACCCGCCAGATAATCTGCATCGTTCCGCACCCGTCAATGGTGGCTGCCTCCTTCAGGGATATGGGAATGGAGCGAAAGTACTGCCGGAGAAGAAATGTACCAAAGGCCGAGCCCAGGAAAGGGAGCATGATGCCCAGGCGGGTGTTTGTCAGATTCAGATCCACCAGCGTACGGAAGTTGGGCATGATCAGCACATCGTTGGGGATGATGATCTGCATGAAGATGATGGCGAACACAATTCTGGAGCCCTTGAAATCAAGCACGGCCAGCGCATAGCCTGCAAGCGTCACGGTAGCAAACTGGATGGCAAACGTGATGACCACGATCTGCAGCGTGGTAAGGTAGTATTGGCCGAAGGGCACGTTCTTCCATACGTACTGGAGGTTGGCAAAGGAAAAGGGCGTTTTGGGGAATAGGCTCATTTCATAGGAAGGCTCCGTAAAGGCTGTCACAAGCAGCCATAAGAAGGGAATAAGCCATAAAAGCCCTGCCACAAACGCGAGGGCTATGGAAAAGGGAGAGAGCTGCCTTTTCATTTCCGTACCCCCTTAATTGGCATAATGGATTCTGCTGTCCGTGCCCAGGAACTGCGTCATGGTAATCAAAAGCATGATGCCCAGCATGATTACTGTCAGCGTGGAAGCCAAGCCTTGGTCAAAAAAGATGAAGCCGTTTTGATAGATATAGTACAGCAGCATGGAGCTGCCGTTGCTGGGCGCGCCTTCAGTCATGATCACGACCTGGTCGATCATTTTAATGGAGTTGGTCATGGCGATTGTGGATACAAACAGCATGGTAGGCATCAACAGGGGGAGGGTGATCCTGCGGAAGGTGGTAACGCTATTGGCACCATCAATGCGAGCAGCTTCGTACAGCTCCGGTGAGATGTTTTGAAGCCCGGAAAGGAAGAAGATCATCATATAGCCTGCCTCCTTCCATACGTGCACCAGGGCCAGGGCCGGCAGCACCGTTTCCTTTTGAGACAGCAGGTACTGTTCTCCAATGCCCAGTTTTAACAAGAGTTGGCTAAGCATGCCGGTTTGGGGCATGTATATGAACATCCAGATGCTGGCGCAGGCGATCATGGGCATGACCACCGGATAAAAGAAAAAGGTGCGCACAAGGCCGATGCCCCGAAAGCTTTTGTTGAGCAGCGATGCCAGCATCAGGCCGATGAACATGGAGGGAAGCACGGTCAGCAATGCGTATATGCCCGTATTGCGCATCACCTTAAAGAACAGGGCGCTTTTGAAAAGCTTTGAATAATTGCGTAAACCTATGAACTCCGGCTGGCGCATACCCAGTTCCAGCTGGTGAAGGCTCAGGTACATGCTGCGCAAAACAGGGAAGACGGTGAATGAAAGCAAAAAGACCAAGGTTGGCGCAAGCAGCATCCAGGCTGTCATATTGGTGCGCAAAATGCGTGAGCGGGATGTGTTTGAAATGGCGGCCCGCATGCAATCGACTCCTTTTTATACATCGAGGAATGAATGGTGTCTTTAAGGAGAGAGGGTGCCCCCTTGTGCGTTCACGAAGGCGGCACCCTCTACCTTTATTAAAGCCTGTTCCTATTGATACCGCTCCAGGGATTCGGTGGCCTCTGCCTGCGCGTTGGTTAAAGCCTGCGCGGGAGTTACCTCCAGCATGATGGCGGCCTGGATATTGTCGTTGAGGATGCGCCAGATCTTGGAGGCTTCAAAGGTGGTCAGCTCCGGCTTGGCGTACTCCAGCTGTTCCATGGCTACCTTGGCCTGGGGAAGGCGCTCGTAGTAGCTCTTGATGATTTCCGTTTCGAAAGCGGATTTGCGGGTGGCCACATAGCCTGTGTCCACGTTCCACTGGGCGGCGCGCTCGGGGGTGGTGGCAAAGCGGATGAACTTCCAGGCAGCCTGCTGCCTTTCTTCCGAAATACCCTTGGAAATGTAGAAGTTGCCGCCGCCGGTGGGCGCTCCCCACTGCCGCCCGGCAGGCAGGAAGCAGGTGCCGAAGTCAAAGGCTGCGTTGTTGGCGATGTTGGTCAGGTTTCCGGTGGTGTGGTAGATCATGGCGATCTTCCCCTCAATGAATTGCCCGGGAAGGTCGGTCCATTGCACGATACCCTTGGGCATGACCTCGAATTTTTGCTGCAGGTCGACCCAAAGCTGCAGTGCTTCCACGTTTTCCGGCGTATCAAAGAGCACCTTTTTGCCATCGTCGGTCATCAGGTTCTCGCCGTTGAGGCTGTTCTGCAGGCAAAAGCCTGTGAAAGCCCACTGTGCGGAGCCGGAATTGAGGGCAATGCCTACGCCCCAGCGTTCCACGTTGCCGGCGCTGTCCTTTTTGACCAGCTTCTGCGCGTACTCCGTAAGCTCGGTCCAATTCTGCGGCGGACGGTCGGGGTCCAGTCCGGCCTCCTTGAAGGCCTCCTTGTTATAGTACATGACCATCGTGCTGCGCTGGAAGGGGATGGAGACGATCTTGCCATCAACAAAAGAATCCTCCATGAAGCCGGGCAGGAAATCGTTGATGTATTCGGTGCCGCCATCCTTGGCGATTAGGTCGTCCAGGGGGATAACGGCGTCCATGGCCGTCATGGAAAAGCGCTGGGTGGCAAGACTCAGGAAAAAGTCGGGCGGGGTATTGGCGTTGATGGCCGTCTGCAGCTTGACCACCGTATCATCATAGTTGCCGGTATATACGGGGGTGATATGGATGTCGGGGTTTTCCGCGTTGAAGTCGTTGGCGATCTGCTCCACCAGCTGGGCAACGGCGCCGCCCACCTGGACCGGGTAATAAAAGGTCATCTCCAGGGGAGTTTCCGCCAGAGCGGAGGTGATTGGAAGCATGAGAACCAGGAGCATCAGGGCGGCAAGCTTTTTGGCATTGCGCATGGAAGTTCCTCCTTTTTGTTTTCGGTTGTAAACCGTTCCCGTTCTTGCTCCCATTATATAAAAGCCTTTATGCAAAGCACAGGAATGTATCGGCTAAATTGTACGTAATTCCACACATTTTTCAGCGATCATGCACACGAATAAACACACTGGTATACTGCCCCGGACGGCTCTCCACCCACAGGCCGCATTCCGGGCCATATTGCAGGCGGATCCTGCGCATGGCGTTGGACAAGCCGATATGGCTTTTCAGCTGATCCAGCTCACCGCGGTTTACAAGGTCCATGATATCATCGGGCATACCGGCACCATCATCTGTTACGCATAAAAGGACCAAGCCTGTCTCCTCCCTTTGGGCGGATAGGGTGACGGTGCCGTGGCCCAACTTTCCTTCCAGGCCATGGATCACAGCATTTTCCACAATGGTCTGTAAAAGAAGCCTGGGGAGCTTGATCGGCAGCAGCTCCTTAGGAACATTCATTTGAAAATGGAACTTGTCTCCAAAGCGTATGTTCTGAATGGCAAGGTATTGGCGGATCATGGCCAAATCTTCTTCCAAGGGCACCAGTTCATCACCGGACGTGATGCTGGAACGCAGCAGAGCGCCCAGATTTTCCGCGATAACCTGGATTTCCTTTTGCCCGTGAATTCTGGCAAGAGAACGGATGGCAGCCAGCGTATTGTACAAAAAGTGGGGATTGACCTGGGCCTGCAGCGCGTGAAGCTGCGCCTGGCGTAATAGCTGCGCTTCCTCGATTTTTTCCTCCAGCAGGTTTCTCAGTTGATGGGTCAGGCGGTTGAAGCTATTCTCGATGACTTGCAATTCCAGGGTCTTCCCAAGGGCCACCTGGGTGTTTAGCTCACCCTTTTCCACCGCTTCGAAACCGGTAATCAGCCTTTGAACAGGCACTTGAATGCTGCGCGTGATTCTGTATGCCGTATAGGCACAGATCAAGCCCAGGGAGACTATCGCGGCGGCAATTACCAGCCGCATGCGTTCCTGGCTGGATAAGGGTGTGCCAAGGTCTGTGCGCGTCAAAAGGGTCAGGCCGGTCTGTGAAAGCCGCGAAAGGCCGTAGAGCGCCCCCTCGCTTTCCCAATACTGCAGCTTTTCCGTAGCCGGCGCAAAATGGGACAGCAAAGAAAGCTGCTCATCCGTGCTGGCCAAGCCCTCCAGCCCGGCGTTTTTGCTGTCCAGCGCCACCAGCCCGTCCTGATGAAAGATGATAAGCTGCCTGTCTGATTTATCAGCCGAGGCGCTGATGATGCTGTGCAGCGTACTCCGGTATACATCCACGATGACGCAGCCCACCGCCTCCCCGCCCCTTAAAACATTCCGGGCCAGGGATAGGCTGACGGATTCACCCGTATGGCTCCTGTACTTGTTGATGTGCAGAATGGGGTTGTCTGCTTCGGCTTTCAGCTTTGCGAAGATGCCCCAGCTTTTGTATACCTGATACCGGTAAATATTGGGCACCGAGCCTGTGGATACGGTCTCATAAAGCGGATGGTAAGGAATTAAGTGGATGGCTACTTGATTTTTCCTGGAAAACATATGCTGCTGCAAAAGCTGCGCGGTTTCATATTTGAATTGCTTTCCATTCCCGAGATACTGCCATACAGCCGGGCTCAGTGAAATGTTATCCAGAATATCTTCATATTCGGCCAGCATGTCTTTAAAAAGGATCATCATCTGCCGGCTGATGTCACCCAACTCCTCCCGGGCTTGCTGCATGAGCATATTGCGGCTCATGGCATCATAAGCCACCCCGGTCAAAATGGCGGGAATCAGGGCAAGGCAAATCAGGATCGGCAAAAGCTTATGGAAAAAACTCCTTTTTTGATAGGACACAGACATCCCTTCCCGGCACCGGTATTTTGGCCTTAGCATATGGTCTCAAAGCTCTCCGCGTTGTAAGGAGTATTGTTTCGACACCGTTCGCGCTTTTCCTTTCCCCGGATAGCTGTCAAATAGATGCCCATTTTGCAACAGAATCCATGTACGATCTTCAATACAGTATTTGCAATGCGTTTTCGCCAAGTATCTCCTGTATAATCTTCAAGCTCGGAGGGATTTGTGTTAACCTGTGTATACCTTTTATGGAATCATTTTCAATCCCTTTGCAGTAGCAGGCAATTTCAAATACATGGGGACCAACTGGATTCTGCGCTACGATTTGCGCATCCTTTTTTTCCAATCCTCGGGAATCTCTGCCTCGCAGAACATATCATCCACATCGTCAATAGGACACAGTGTGTAAAAGAATTCCAAACCAATTTTGTTAGATGTGGCAAGAAAAACCTTTCGCTTGGCATGCTTGAACATAAGCTGGCGCATCTGTGATTCTTCCATGGAGGAATCGGTAAGCCGTCCATCTGCGCTAATCCCACGGCAGGAGAAGAAAAACAGATCGGCGTTCATGCTTTCGATCAGGTGTTCCGCATGCCTGCCGATAAAGGAATAGGAATTGTCGATCATTACACCACCGGTGACAAGGGTTTTGATATGCTGTTCCCCCAAAGCCAGGGCGGCTTTCAAGCCGCTGGTGATGACCAGAAGATTGGTAAAGCCCGTAAGGTACGGAATGAGGCTGTATGCGGTGGAAGAAGCATCGATAAAGATCACATCATTATCCTTTACCAATGCCGTGGCTTTTTTGCCAATGCTGTATTTTGCTTCCATCTGCTCATTTTCGCGCATATACAACGGCACATCCTTGTTGGATTTCATTCGCATCGCGCCGCCGTAAATCCGCCTGATCAGGCCGTTTTTTTCCAGGGACTCTAAATCCCTGCGGATAGTCGCCTCACTGACATATAATAATTTTGATAGCTTCTTTACCGACGTTGCCCGGTCGTCCTGAAGTATTTCCAAAATTTTTTCATACCGCTCCATACAAAACATGCTGCTTTCCCTCTGCTTCATGATGCTGTGCCTTCTCAACATATCATCATAATGATGATAAACTTTGCGCGTTTCCTACCGGTTTCATGATTAATTGGCAATCAAAATGAAGTCGATTGACAAATTAGTTTTGAACCCTATACAATGAAAATGAACACCGGCAAACATTATTTATGCCAGCAAAGGAATAGAGAAATGAACTTTTCAGCGATGTCTTTTGAGCAATTGCTTGCCCAGGGCGGCCATAATTGTACATGCGGCCAGCATCACCAGACGGATCTACAATACCTGAAAATCGAAGCTGGCGCGGTTCGCTATCTTCCGGAAGCGCTTGAACGGCTTCGTGTGCGCAAGCCCTTTATCGTTTGCGACAAAAACACGCATCAGGCGGCATGGGGTCGCGTGGAGCCGGTTTTGCAAGCGGCAGGAATTCCCTATGTGCTCAACCGGCTGGAGGGGGATTTGCTGGAACCGGATGAGCATACGGTAGGCGCGCTGTGCATGGCGTTTGATCCAAGCTGCGATGTAGTGCTGGCCATTGGTTCCGGCGTGATCAATGACAGCTGCAAGGTGCTGGCTCATGCCGCCGGGCTTCGGAGCATGGTGGTGGCTACCGCTCCCTCCATGGATGGGTATGCGTCCAACTCCTCCTCCATGATCCAAAATCGGGTGAAGGTGACCCTGTATAACGCCTGCCCGGCAGCCATTATCGCCGATACCGACATACTCAAGGATGCGCCGATGCGCATGCTGTGGGCCGGGCTTGGGGACATACTGGCCAAATATGTCTCCATCTGTGAATGGGGTATTTCCCATTTGGTCACCGGAGAATACTATTGCGAGAATGTGGCTGGCTTGGTGCGGCAGTCCCTGAAAAAGTGCGTGGAATCCGCCCAGGGGCTTATACGGCGTGATCCGGCCGCCATTTTGGCAATTACGGAAGGGCTGATGCTCTCGGGCATCGCCATGAGCTTTGCGCGCATTTCCCGTCCGGCTTCCGGATTGGAGCATTACTTCTCCCACATTTGGGAGATGATGGCCTTGGACCGGGGGCAGCACAGCGATTTTCACGGGATTCAGGTAGGCATTGGAACACACCTGACGCTTCGGCTTTACGATGACATCCGCAGAATTCAGCCCGATCGGCGCAAGGCGGAAGCGTTTGTGGCTTCCTTTGACAACAGCGTGTGGGAAGCGCAAATGCGCGCAATCTTCGGGAAAGCTTCCGAAGTCATCATTTCTAGCGAGCATAATACCTACCGCAAGAACGATCCGGACCGTCATAAAACGAGGTTGAACAACATCCTTGACCACTGGGGGGAGATTCAGGATATCATTGCCCGGGAGCTGCCCCCTGCCGATGAGGTGGCTTCCTTGATGCGCGGCCTTCAAATGCCGATGGTGCCTGCGGATATAGGCATCGGGCGGGAGGATGTGTATGCGGCCTTCATCGGCTCCAGGGATGTGCGCGATAAATATCTGACCAGCTCGCTCTTGTGGGATCTGGGGCTGCTGCATGAAATGCGGCTGCCGGTCTGACATGCAGATCCCAGATCTTTCGTACCTGAAGCCATCTGCCTGTGCTCACTGTTGTTAGTTGCATAACAGCCTCAAGCATTTGTTTACCAGACGGGTAAGGGCCCGCCCTGTATGGGGCGGGTCCTTTATGGTGCAGTCACGATAGGGGGGTGGGGGAATCATAAAGGATGCCGGTCTATTCAACCTTTGTAAACAGGCAGGTATTATGGTCAACCTTGTGAAGAGAAACCATTCCGTATTGCTTGCCGCCGGTTATTCCGGATTGGGCAACATAGAAGAATCCATGACCCAGGGAAACAAAGCCTGTATCCGCTTTCCCCGGCATTTTGTCCACGCCCCATATGCCGCTTCTTTCGTCGCAGGTTCCTTTCTCCTTCAGCGTCAGGCATAATCCCTTCACAAGGCCGTAACCCCGGCCTGTAAGTGTCAATGGTTTTTCTGCCGGCGCTGTCCCGCCGTCGATCAGATAAACGGGATAGTTGGGGAAGCGGTCCTTCTTTCCCTGGTAAACGATCAGCCAATAATCGCCCGTATCCTTGTCATATTCCAGGTTTTGCACGCCATAGGTTGTGTTGCCGGTATAGACGAACAGTTTGGCCGCGTATGCCGGTCCTTCCTCATGGGGGTTGTTTTGGTCAAAAGGCTTGGGGGAGAATGTATTGGGATCGAATGCCAGAATGACCTGGTAGTCGTTGTCATGGCGCCGGGTGTTTCCATAAATGCCATAAGCCAGCATCATGTATGTCTTTTGGGAAGCATCCCCTGGCAAGGTGCCGAAGGTAATGCCGTCTATGCCGCTGCAGCCATGGCGGTGGCCCATAGACGAGGCGGTGTTTTCATGCTCGCCCGCGTCAAGGTCATCGCGGTAGTCCTTCACCACCTCACCCATGTACAGCGCCGTCATGATGCCGGAGGTTTTGTAGTCCATGTCCATCTCCGCCATTTTGGACGTATCAAAGACTGCCACATAGAACTTTTCTGCCGCCTTGTATTCCAAAGAGCCATAGACCTTGCCGCCATAAAAGGCCAGATCCCCCAAGTGCGCGCCGCCGCCCAAGATGCCGCCGGAGAGCAAGCCTGTCACACTGGCGGCAACCTGGCCGGTCTTCATGTCGATTTTGACCAGGCGATCGGTAAAGGAAGCATACAGAAAGTTTCTCTCATCATCGCAAACAACACCCTGCATGTGTCCGGCGGGGCTGCCCCAGGCACCGCAGGACAGCACCAGCGGAAGCCCGTTTTTAATAAGCCCGCAACTCAAAAATAGTCACTTCCTCTGCTCCATGGGTGGCAAAGCAACGGACCTCTACCCGGTCGCAGGCGGTTTCTCCAACTTCCAGCACGTTCAAACGCTGATGATTGCCGCGGATTTTGACCGTGCGGATGATCTCATCCTCTTTTAAAAGAACCACATCGTAATCCCTGACAAGCTCCTTGGGAACGCCGGGGCGCTGCTGCTTTTGCCTGTTGGGGCTCATGGTGACGCGGATGGGGTAACAGAAATCGGAATGGAAGGTAAGGCGAAGCTCATGCAGTTTTTGGGTCTTCGGGAAGGTCATACACAGCGTTTCTCCCGCTTTGCCGATGCCATCGGAAACCCAGGCGTTGGATTCATCCCCCAGCCTTCTGGAAATGCCGTTGATCACCTTGGAAGGCTCGCACCCCTCCTTGTGGGAGGTGGCTGTAAAATGGGCCTTTTTTGCCAGATCCATCGGGTCCTCATTAACAAATCCGGGCAGGTAACCGTCGTCCTTTAAGATGATCTGCTGAAGTTCCTTGATGTGAGGCTGAAGCTCCTTGGGAGAAAGTCCGTATCTTGCGCACAGGGCAGCCGCCGTGCCCACTGCCTGACCGCCGATAGCACAGCAGCCGATGATCCTGGTGCTGGCCATGGCCAGTTTGCTGGCGCTGATGTCACGCCCTGCCATAAACAGGTTTTTAATGTTTTTGGAATAATAGCAGCGATAGGGAATGGTGTATACGCCACTGTAAAAACTGCAATCCGAAGGCAGCTTGTTAAAATCTAGAAGACCGTTGGCGGTGTGCAGGTCCACGCACCAGCCGCCATAGGCTACCGCATCCTCAAAGATGCGGTGGTCCAGGATGTCGTTTTCGGTCAGCATGTAATCGCCTGCCAGGCGGCGGCTTTCCCGCATCCCAGGCAGTGCGCCAACCCACTCCAGCGCAAAGTTTTCAGCGCCGTGATGGTGCACATTTTCATGATTGTTTTTGATATGATCCCATATGCCATAGGCGTACGCCATCAAATCGTCCCTGATTTTTTCATAATCCGGGATGATGTCGTCTCCTTCGCCCATCAATTCCAACCACCAATAGCCGTAATCGATACAGGCACTGCTGGTCATGGAGGTGCGGCGGTATTCCTCGGGGTCGGGAGATTCGCTTACATCGATCTTGTCCCGCATCTGAACACAGTGGATTCGCTTGGCCAATTGGGCTTCGGTTAAGTGCTTGGCAAAGGAGGGTGGTGTGAAGGCCACGGGATGGCCCATATTCACGGCTTTCATCAGGATGGTGTTGCCCATTCGCTGGTTATTGGCCGTTTCTGGCGCATGAGGCTCGCGGAACTCGTCAAACCCCTCGCTGCCCTGCCGAAATTCCGCGCCGGCATAATAGCCCAGAGTGCCGTTGCCCGTGCAGTCTATGAACAGCGGCGCGGTGAATTTTAAGCGCATTTCCGTCGTTTCCTGCACGCAGAGGATGGCGGTTATCCTGTCTCCATCCGTTTCGCAGTCGTACATGCAGGTATTGAAATAAACGGTCAGATTCTTTTCCTTAAAGGCGGCTTCAAAGAGTACCATATCCCAAGTGGAATAGCTGAAGTTTTCATTCCTTGCTTTATTCTCCAGCATAAGCTCATATATAAGCCCCGATTCAGCGTAATCGGGCTGTTTCAGGCTCTGGTCAGCGCCTGAGATGTGGACCCTGATCTCGCTGGAGGCGTTGCCTCCCAGCATGGGCCGGGCGTGGACCAGGGCAGACTTTGCACCGTGTCTGGCTGCGGAAATGGCCGCACACACGCCGGCCATGCCTCCCCCCACGATCACCACATCATATTGGTGCTCACGGTACCGTTCCAAAACCCTTTTCATAAATCCTCCGACAATGTGTTATTTGGCCAATGACAGCAGGTATTCGCCAACCTGATAGACATACCGTGCGGTCATATCCTTCAGGGCATCGGGCATTTTGTCATTCATCTTGATCTCATAGATCAGATCGGCTTCACAGCCTGTATCATAAAAAGCATGCATGACCTGCTCCCAGGGGATATTGCCCAGGAAGGGCATCATATGCAGGTCTGTCTGCCCCAGGTTATCGTCGATATGCAATGCTTTGATCCGCTTGCCCAACCGGCGGATGGCCGGCACCTGGTCGTCGTACTGCCGGTTTGCATGGCCTACGTCCCAGCAGATACCCATCAGTGGATGCCGGAAAGAGTCCATCAGCCCTTCCAGTTCTTCGGTAGTGGTACCAAAGCGCCGCCGCGCCTGAGCATCGCACATGTTTTCAAAAGCAATGCCTACGTTCAGTTTGAACGCCAGTTCCGCCTCAGGCCCGAACACCTGATGGTTGTAGGCTATACTTTCATCCTGCACATACTCGCTTGCGCCTGTGGCCGTAACAGGGTGGAGCACCGCCCACTTTACGCCCAGCATGGCGCTGATTTCAATAGCCCGCAGAGCCATCGCCTGGAAAAACTCCTGCTCCTCCGGTGTGTTGAACAAGCCCTCCCGGCCCGTGCGATAAGGGGGATGGGACTGAGAAAACACGATGCCCAGCTTTTCGGCCTCGTTGCGGATCATATCCACCTGATATCGCCAGTCGTCCGCATGAAGCTCCGTTTTTTTGCGGGGCAGCGCGCACAAATTGAAGTCCAGCACCCGAAAGCCGGCATCCCGGCACCTTTTCATCGATTCCAGATAGCTGATGTGGATGTCTGTTTCCCGCCGATCCCGGAACAGGGAGGTCATTGTCCCCAAACGCATATTTTCACCTGCTTACTTTATGAATCCGCGGGGAGGCCTCCCGGAAGAGAGACCTCCCCGCACAAAACATCAACCTTGGAAACCAAATAAGGGATTAGTTCTGTTCCGCCCAGTCCTGCAAAAGCTCCGTGGCCTGTTCATCGATTCGGGCAATCGTATCTTCCTTGGATTGGCCTTGGGCGAAAGCCACCAGCTCGTTGCCCACCATGGTATCCATCTCGTTCAGGCCCGGCACCCAAGGCTCCAGGTAATCCGGATAGTTTTGGGAGTTGTCGGCAACCGTTTTGAGGATCTGCCACTGGGGATTGGATTCCATCAGTGCCTTCACCTCGGGCAGGTCATAAGCCAGCTTGTTCACCGGATAATAGCCGGTGCCCATCATCCACTTGGCAGAAACCTCAGGGGTGGAGAAGTACTTAATGAAATCCCAAGCACCTTCGCTGGTGCCCTTGCCGTTGTCAAACATGTATAGGCCAGAGCCGCCAAGGCCAGTGGCGGTGGTGCTGTTTTCGTCCACACGGCACAATTCGGCCACGCCGAATTCAAATCCGGCTTCCTGGCTTTGTTTGATCATATTGGCCAGCCCGGCCGAGGAAGCGGCAATGATAGAGTACATTCCGCCCACGAAATCCTCGTTGGGGCTCATGTTGTCGGGATCCACACCCCCGGTTGCAAGAACCTTTTCCCATTCGTCCATGAAACGGGCAAGGGAGCCGTCCTTGGTCATCGTAATCTGGGTGGGCGTGCCGTTGTGGCCATTCATGTTGTCAAAGGCGTACAGGCCTTCCCCCTGCATGGGGATCAGGGAGCCCAGGAGGAAAAAGCGCATCCTGACGCCAAAGCCGAACCGGTCGATTTTGTCGCCTTGCTTTTTGGTAAGCTTGCTGACGGTATCGGCCAGCCCCGCCAAGGTCTTGGGGAAGGCATCAGGGTCCAAACCAGCCTCTTTAAAATGGTCCTTGTTGTAGTACATGATCACGGAGGAGTTGGCAAAGGGGAAGCCCAGCAGCTTGCCTTCATAGGAGGCATATTGCAGGGAAGCAGCGGAAATATTGGCAAGATCCAGGCCGGTGGGGTCCTTGTCCAACATGTCGGCAATGGGGATCAGGTATTCGTTATCCTTCATTTCAAAACAGCCACGGGCGCTGATTTGGTACAGGTCGGGCAGTTCCGCGTTGCTGCCGGTGGAGGTGATGGCTGTCAGCTTTACGGAGGATTCCTGATACGCCCCAGCGAACAGGGAGGTAACCTTATAACCGTTCTGTGCACCCCGGGTAGCATTGTAGTCCGCCACGATTTCATCCATCACCGCGGCTGCGTTGCTGCTCATGGAGTGCCAGAAGAGCACCTCCTTGGGTGCTTCGGCCAGGGCCGGAACAGCCGCTATGGTGGCCAGCAGACAGAGGGTCAGGATCAGGGAAAGAACCTTTTTCATGGGAGAACCTCCTTTTTATGTGATGGGCATTTTCCTTGCCCATGCATACGCGTTACCCCTTGACGGCGCCTGAGGAGATACCCTGTACGATACTGCGTTGGGATATGGCAAAAATGACCACGGCGGGCAGAAGGGAAAGGGCTACCGCCGCAAATACCGGCCCCTTTACCGGGGCATCCGGGCTGGACAAAAGGGAAATACCTACCTGGACGGTACGCATGGCATCGTCGTTGGTAACAAGCAAAGGCCACAGGTAGGCGTTCCATACGTGGATGAAGGAGGAGATTCCCAGGGAGGTGAACACAGGCACGGAGATGGGGATGCAGACATTCACATAGAACTTTAGGTCTGTGCAGCCATCCAGAAAAGCTGCCTCCCGCAGGGATTTGGATACCGTTTTAAAGTTCTGGCGGAGCATAAACACCTGGGTGGCGGAAACGAAGTAGACGGCCATCACCCCCAGGTACGTATCGATCAGGCCTAGGCGGCTGATGGTAAGATAGTTGGAAATGAGCAGCGCCTCCGGCGGGATCATCATGGTGCCGATGATGTAAAAGAAAAGAACATTCTTCCCTTTGAAATTCATAAAGGCAAAGGCGTAGGCGGCTGTGGAGGAGATGATCAAACGCACCAGCGTTACGGTGACGGAAATAAACAGGGAGTTGAGCATATACCTGGGTACCATGGAATGGAAAATGGCCTGATTAAAATTCTCCAGGTATAGGAAGGATTCGGGCAAAAGCCGGGGTGGATACGCGTCTATTGCGCCGTCCGTTTTAAAGGCGCTCATGAAGCCGTGGAAGATAGGAAAGATGATCAAAAGCCCCAGGGCAAAGGCCAAAAGCACATGCCAGAAGGTTCTTTGGGCAGAAGTTCTCATTCGTATACAACCCCCTTCTTTTCATACAGAAAGTTGCTCAGCAAAAAGAGGAATGTGATGAGAAAGGCGCATATGCTGGCGGTGGAACCCAGTGCATAATTGGAGTTGTTGAACCCTGAGTTGTATATGTAGTAAATCAGTGTCACCGTGGAGTTTTGCGGATCGCCCCGGGTGAGCAGCATCACCGGTCCGGACATCATGAGCCCGGCAATCATCTGCGTGCAGATCACAAAAAAAATGGTAGGCGATATGGTAGGAATCATAATGTGGAATACCTTATGCCAGTATCCGGCCCCCTCAAGGTCCGCCGATTCAAGCAACTCCTGCGGCACATTGCGCAGCGCTGCCAGCAGCAGCATAAAGTTGAAGCCCAGATGGATCCATACCTGTATCAGCGTCAGAGAAGGCAATGTCCACGTTTTGTCATTGAGCCAGTTGATGTTGGTCATATTGGCATATACGCCAAGCTGGGTGAGGATATAATTCAGCACACCGCTTTTACGCTTGAATATTTCCTTGAACACCATGGAGCAGGCTGCCATGGACATGGCCATGGGCATGGCAAACAGTGTTTGGTAAGCGTTGGAGCCAGGCTTTTTCTGCCGCGCCACCAAGGCCAGACACAAGGGAAGTATGACCGCCACGGGAAGGTACATGGCCGTAAACCGGAAGGTGACCCCCAGCGCGTTCTGGAAGGCAGATCTGGAAAAAAGGCTGATGAAGTTGGCAAAACCGTTGAACGCGGTGATCTGAGCCCGGCTGTTCACTTTGCTAAGGCTCATGATGAAGGTGTTGATAAAGGGATAATAGGAAAACGCCGTGGCAAGTACAATGATAGGCAGCACGAAAAGGTAAGGTTTCATCGCCCGGCTCAGCCGTTCCCGGGATGTAAGGCCTAAGCACCGTTTGGGCAAACCAATGGTATCCGGGTGTTCGATTTTCATGACGATCTCACTTCCTGAATAACGTTTCCCGCTTAGGATCATGGCGACGCTGCCGATGACACTTTTGTCAAATCATAACACGAAAATTAAAACGTGTCAATTGGCGTATTTCGAATATTGTATATTTTTCTCGTGAGAATATTGGCATAAACCAATCTGAACCGTCCTGCATCTTCTCGTTATAGCGCAGAAATAAAATTATACGTTTCAATTTTATGCACTTATTGCTTGAAATAGAGCATGAAGGGCGGCAATTATGAAACCTCTCATTGACTTATTCCATTTTTTCATTATACTAAAAATGAATGAATGAGGTGACGAAATGACAACCATCAAGGATATTGCAAAGGCCGCTGGCGTTTCCCAGGGCACGGTGTCCAACGTAATCAATGGGAAAGGAAATGTGAGCAGCCGGAAGATCCACCTGGTGCAGGAAACGGCCAAGCGCCTGGGTTATGCATTGAATCAGCGGGCCCAGGTCTTACGCAAAGGGTCATCCAAAACATTAGCCGTGGTGGTTCCTGACCTGTACAACCGTCAGTATGTGGATTTTTACATCAGCTTCAGCAATTACGCGCAAGAGCAGGGGTATCAGGTGAATCTATACCTGACAGGGGATTCGCCCCAGGCGGAACAGCAGATCATTGGCCAGATTCATTCAAATGTTACAGCCGGCGCGGCGGTATTCACCAGTCTTACCACCGGTGATGATGCTTATCAAAGCGCAGGACTGGAAAAGGTGCTGTATGTTGAACGCAGCCCTGGATTTCCATGTGCGATGATTGGGTTTGATATGGCGAAGATCGGGTCGGAGATAGCTGAATTGATACTCAGGCAAGGCTACAAGAATGTTGCATTGCTGACGGAGAATCCTGCATTTTCGTCTCAAAAACAGTTTTGTGAATCCTTTCAAAACATGCTGAGCAGCACCGATGTTGCACTGAACGTATACCACACGGACGAGGTTCGCTGCCCAAATGATGTTTTTCAAATCATGGAAGTGTCTCCCATGCCGGAGGCGATCATTGTCACCAACTATGCTTTCGCTATTACGGCGAACAATATCCGCAAACACTTTTGCCCCAACGAGAACATGCGGATCTATGGGCTTTCTCCTGTATTCACCTTGCCGGGTGGTGAATTTGACAAGTATGAACTGAATTACCGCCTCATGGGCAAGACGACCGCCCAGATGCTGATTGAAAGCCTGCATGGCAGAGTAATGTCACCTGAAATCCGTTTGCTTCTCGGCGACGGGTTACGCAGATGGCTGCCAACAACAGGCGGAAAGCAGGCTGACAAGCTCACTGTCGTGACCCTGGAAAGCCCAAGCGCCAGGATTTTGAAAGATATCTCCCACTTATATACGAAAGCCACAGGGATAGAGATCAACGTTGCCATATACTCATACGACGGATTAAATGAAATGTTATCCAATGTGGAGAACACAGACTCCTTTGATGTCATCCGCATCGACAACCGCAGGCTTTCCTGGTATGCCGAGAAGGCTTTTGAGCCGCTGGAACAGATCGATCCGTCCATCAGTTCGGTTTTTGATACATTTTTGCCTGGCCTATCCCTGGAATACTCCCATTATAAAGGCATTCTCTACGCCTTGCCCAGCACGCCCAGCTCCCAACTGTTATTTTACCGCAAGGATCTGTTTGAAAACACAGCATGGCGCCGCCAGTATGCCGAGCATTACCAGCAAGAGTTGTTTCCGCCTTCCACTTACATGGAGTTCAACCGTATTGCCCGCTTCTTTACCCGTAAGATTAACCCGCTTTCTCCCGTTCCCTACGGTACAACCATCACCCTGGGTAACAGCAATGTGGCCGGAAAAGAGTACCTCACCCGATATTTCAGCCACAGCCGTCATCTGTATGACGAAGGCAGCATCCAACTGACAAGTCCGCAGGGAATTTTGGCCATGAAAGAGCTGTTGGAAACAAAGGAATTCATCGGTTCAAATCCCTGCAACACATGGCAGCTTGCCGCCAGTGAGTTTGCCAAGGGAAACGTGGCCATGACGGTTATGTTCTCCAACTTCGCCTCCGCCATTGTGGGTACAGATTCTCGGGTGCTGGACAAGATTGGTTATGCACTTGTGCCGGGAGGCAACCCCATGACCGGAGGAAGTGCCATAGGAGTATGCCGTTATTCCAAAAGGAAAGAAGAAGCCTTGCGCTTTATCCGCTGGCTGTGCACTGAGGAGGTGGCTACAGCCATGACGCTGATGGGCACCATGTCCCCCTGCAGAAAGACCTATGAAAACTATGAGGTCATGGACCTGTATCCTTGGCTCTTGATGGCCAAGGACAGCTTTGCATTGTCCCATACGCGTTATTCCCCCGAAGACGGCGGCTATCCCTTTGATGAGCCGAAATTTCTTGGCATTCTGGGCATGGCTGTCCATACGGCGTATCACGGCATCATGATGCCCGAGGACGCGCTGCGCTTTGCCCAGTCCACTTTCGAAAAAACGTATGCCTGCCATAAAGGCTGAGGAGGGAATCCTTCATGGATGAAAGGGTTGTATCTTGCGATGTGGCCGTCATTGGAGCTGGTCCCGGCGGCGTTACGGCCGCGCTTTCCGCGGCAAGGCAAGGCGCGAAGGTGGTGTTGGCCGAACGGAACGGGCATATCGGCGGCAATCTGGTGATGGGCCTGCCGCTGCTTGGCTACCTGGACCAGAATGGCCGGCAAATCATCGGCGGCATCGCCCATGAATTTGTGGACGACCTTGTCCGCTCCGGCCATTGCTTCGGCCACAGCCGCTGTCCCATGCACAATTCCATCACCATTCTTCATCCTGAAATGTTAAAGCTGCTCTTGTTTCAAAAGTGTAAAGAGGCAGGCGTCAGGCTCTTGCTGCACAGCGAGCTGACCGAGGCTCAAGTGGAGGATAGAAAGCTTGTCCGCGCCATTATGACGGGCAAGGGCATGCGCACAGCGCTTAAAGCGGATGTATTTGTGGACGCAACGGGGGACGGAGACCTGGGCTACCTGTGCGGCGCGGCCTATGAAAAAGGTGCTGCCGGAACGGGTGTGCTGCAACCGCCCACGGTAATGTTCTCGCTGACCGGCGTGGAAGAGGAAAAATTCTTTGTTTTCCTGGAGGAGCATCCGGAAAACATGAAGCAACTGGACAGCGTGACCGTCAGCGCAGGTTACGATACTACCCTGTGGCGTAGCACGCCAAATCATGTGTTTGTGGGCATGCAGGCTTATCTGGAGCGGCTGCGCCGCGACCATGACATTCCGGTTCTCAGGGAAAATATTATTTATATCAACTCCACCATCCCCGGCAAGGTGTTTGTCAACACCGTACGGGTACCGGGCTGCGACGGCAGCGACATTGACAGCCTGACACAGGGCGAGATCGATGGCCATCTGCAAATACCCGGAATTGTGGACATGTTCAAAAGGTATGTGCCAGGCTTTGAAAACTGTCATCTGGATCACATCAGTCCCGCCATCGGCATCCGGGAATCCCGCCGCTTCGCTGGCATGGACACCCTTCGCGTTGGGCAGGTGCTCAGCGGAACCATCCCCCCTGATACCATTGCCCTGGGTGGCTACAAGGTGGACATTCACAACGGCCAGGGCAAGGGCACGATCTTAAAGGAAGTTAAAAATCCTTACGGAATCGGCATGGGCTGCCTGATTAGCCGCGACATTGACGGGCTGCTGTTCAGCGGCCGCTGCATTTCCATGGATTCCGAATCGCTGGGTTCACAGCGGATCATGCCCACCTGCATGGCCGTGGGAGAGGCTGCGGGAATCTTGGCGGCAAAGGCCTCCCAGAACAGAATCCCACCCAGAGAGGTGAAGGCGACGGCGGTGCGGGAGGAATTGCGCAGCAGCGGCGCTATTTTGAACTGAGAATAGGTGTGCCCTGCTTGCTTAGTGATTGCGCGACTTTCGTTTCGGACTGATTCCATGGATCATCAAAAGCATTACACTGAATCCTTCTCGCCTCTTGGAAATTCGTAATATTCTCCTTCGTCTTTTCAGAATCCTTCACTTCCGGCAAAGCCAAAGTGGATGCGATGACCTGCGTCATGAACTACGACCATGTTGTTCCGCTCAGCCAGAACTACCTTGATTGCATCATGAAAGGATGCCAAGTATTTGGCTTTCATCTCCGCTATCTGTGGGAGGCGGTGAGTCAGACAGATAGAATCCAAATTGTAAGCAAGGTCGTATGACATGAAGGTATAGTCAAACCTTATGACTCCGATACAAAGGATAAACGTTCCAGATTCTTGGCAATAAGCTCAAACCCGGTATCATTCGGGTGAACACGGCCATCAGCCATAAGAGACTCGTCAGCTACAAACAGATCCTCACCTGAAATAGTTGTCATGTTGGGATAGCTGGCAGCGGCGGTTGCAATAAGTTGACGCATTTCATCAAAGGTCAGACCATTGAGCGCGGCTTCCTCACAGTCAGCTCGCCAAATAGGTGTCATAACCTTGACAGGCACAGCCGGCCACAGAGTGGCGGTTTTGGAAAGAAACGAGTGGACGTCATTCATCAGCGCATCCAGTGTTTTCCTTTTCCAATCATTTGTGCCATAAGCAATCATAATGCATGTTGGCAGGTAAGGCAGCGGACTATCCAATAGATCCGGATGAAAGGTTTCGCCGCCAATGCCCTGATTAACCAACTCTGACTTTGTTTTTCGTGCCAGCGCCGCAGGATAGGTAAGTGATGGATAGTGCGCAGTATATCCCTGTGTGATTGAATCTCCCATGCATAGCATCCGCTCTGCATAACAGACAGCAGGTTCTGTGCAGTCTGTATCATGGAACGTTAAAGATTTCAGGCAAGTACCCGCAAGGCAGGGGAGATATAGCTCAAGCTTCTTTTTCCCCGCAGGCAATTGTACAGACCAGGTGACTGCGCTCTTTTCAGAGATTTTTCCCTCAGTGTGTGCATATAGCCTGCCATCCACATATAGGTCAAAACCGTATAGATCGATTGAAGAGCCGGGAAAAACATTGGCATCCAGTGTGAGGGCTGCAGCATCGGTAGTACATTTACACTGTATACCGGCCGATGACACAGAGCGGACGCTATACCGCGTATGCTGTGCATATAACTGCATTTGTTTCTCGCTAAATCGCAAAGGGATGATGCCCTCCCCAGTCTCACGCCAGGTTAGCACACCATGCAGGAAGCGGTGCAGCTCATCCCCATGTATCATTTTTGTGATCATTTCGCAATCCTCTATACGCTCTTCAAGTTCATGTATTCACTATTCATGACAGATCTGCATCTGTCGAATGCTGTTTGTACGTATGCGTTTTCCTTTGCCTTATGGCTGCACAAAGGTAAAGCTCTCCCATGGAATGTCGGCCTGCGCGTTATTGGACAAGATGTCATCGACATGCATAAGCAGCGGAAAACTGTTAATATCCAGCTTCTTTTGAGATGCGCGGATCCGCACGGCTCTTGCCACGCGAACAGCTACTACCAAACTCTCAAGCGTTACCCCGTTCAACTCGGCTTTTGCCTCATCAATATTCAGGCCCCTGCCCAGCAGAATACCTACTTGACGCGTACGGCCGCCATATACCGTCACATATAGATCGCCTATGCCGACCCAAAGGTTATTCATGTTCGTTACGCCTTGCGCTGTTAGCAATGCATACATTTCCTTGGCCGCCTGCCCAAATACAGCTGCTTGCGAATTGAAATGCAACTCACTGTCCTTACCGAAGAGTTTTTGGTTCAGGCCTATCGTCAAGGCGATTCCCAAGGCATAGCCGTTCTTTAATGCCACCGCACTTTCAATGCCCATGACATCCGTGGAAAGGCTGATGTGATAATAGTCGGTCTGCAGCATTTGCTTAATTTCAAGAAGGGCTTGTAAATCATGACCACAGAATACCACTTCTGTCTGATCATGGGCTACCAGCTCATAGCTGGTGCAAGGGCCGCCTACAGCATTGAGAATCAAATGCCTGCCTATTTCGTCCAGCTTTTTCTGCCACGAATAGGGATAGGGGAGGAGTTGTCCATCCTCAGTGTCCATCAAACCTTTCGTGACAGTAAGCACCTTGGTACCTTCCGCGATGCGGGGCAGCACATACTCGCCAAACCATTCAACACCAAAACTGCTTACGCCGCCAATAACAAGCGTGGCTCCTTCCAAAGCCCTATCCAATTCCTCGATTTGAAAAAATTGAATGCCAGCAGGAAAATCCCTGTCCAATTTTAAATGACGGTTGGTTTTGCGCGCATGCTCAATGATCTCGCGATCCAGAGGGGTGCCAACCAAACGCACCTCGTGCCCGTTTTCTCCTGCCGGAAATGCCAGCGCAGAACCCATCATGCCGGAACCCACTATTGTGATGATTCCCATAATCATTATCCTCCCTTATTTAGTCAAATTAAGCAGGTGATTTCCCAACTTAAATGCATACTGTATGATATCTCCATGAAGAATCGAAGGAAGGTTGCGTGTCATTTCCGGGACTTCATAGTTAAATGCGCCTGCATAGCCAATGTCATGAAAAGCTGTCATAACATGCTCCCATTCAATGTTGCCAAGATACGGAAGCAGATGTTCATCATAGCGCCCTCGATTATCATGAATGTGCGTTGCTTTCAGCTTGCTTCCGAACATCCTGATTACTTCCGGCAAACTTAAGCCACTGACATTGGCATGGCCTGTATCCAGGCATATGCCAAACATTTCATCTGCATCAAGAACGTCGAGCAGGTTTAGCAGTGTCTGAGGTTGATTATAAGGCGGTTGAATCATGTTTTCAATTGCAATACCGACGCCTGCTTTGCTTGCAGTCTCAGCAAGTTCCAAAAAGTAGGATTTGTTGAGAGAGAAAACCTCGTCCTGCCTATAATTCTGCATGCAATGGCCATGCAGGGGGTGGACGACGACCCATGGGATGTCCAACATACCAGCAGCCTGCAATGTTCGTTTTGTTAAGTTCATATCCCGAATAAAAGCAGGCGTCCCATAGGTAACTGTCCTATCCTGAGAGAAGTATGCATGGGCCTGATAAGGTTTTATCCTGTCGCGGTCCAATGCGTCCTGGCATGCGGCAACAAAGTCCGGCCACCTATCTGTACCCATGATGTTGTCATGCGCTGTAACCGATATTAAGCTGATATCTACGGCTTCAAAACCACCATCGCGGATCAGTTTAATCGCATCTTCTACGGAATAGGCGTATTCCTTTTGCGTGTGACGATATGTCTGATGGATGTTGGACATAGTCGAAAGTATCATTTGTTTTCCCTCCCCTAAACATCCAGCATAACGCCATCTCTTTGCAGTTGGACACGGAGTTGATGAATGTCCACATCGGCCGGATCCACTTTGTCGCGAATGCAGAACGCAGCGGCTGTTCCAGCTGCCTGTCCCATCGCAAAGCAAGGGGGCATCACACGGATCGCTGCCATGCATTCCTGATCCCCTGAGGCGCAGCGGCCGGCAACCAGCAAGTTATTCACTTGTTTGGGCAGTAAAATGCGATACGGAATGCCATATGGATGATCACCCTTTGTGCGTTCGTATATCACTCTGCTTCCAACGTGTGTATCAAAAAGATTTCCTGAAAGAAAGACATCATCCGCATGGCGGGCACTTTGCTTCATATCTTTCCCTTTGAGAACAAAGTTGCCCACAATCCGCCGCGATTCCCTTACACCCAGTACAGAGGCAGAACCAAGCAATCGGATATGTGCACATCCGGGAATATATTTTCTTAAAAAATGAATGATGATCTTCATTTGCTGACGGCCTTCAATTTCTGCACGGGTTATGTCATGTGGATTGCAAAAATCATAATGATCCAGACGTGACATATTTACTCTCCATGTATTATCGATACTTTCATACATGGCGACCTTCTCTCGCGGAATAGGGAAATCCCCATTTTCACGGGCTTCCTTTATCTTATCCATGAACCACATGGAGCTGATATCTGCATGCTGCGACCGGTATGCCTCAAACTTCTCTTTATCAACACCGTCAACGACAAAGAAAAGGCTGGCAGGCTGCGGGTGGCCATTATTGTTTTTCCCTACTTCAAAAGGAGCGCCGGCACTATATGCAACGTCGGCATCCCCGCTGCAATCAATGATTACATCTGCCTGAATCCCAATAGGACCACCCTTGGCCGCAAAAATAGCCGTATGAATCCTATCCTTTTCCATAACCGCCTGCTGAAACATAACATTATATAGAAGCGTTACCCCCGCCTGATGACAGAAACTCTCGGCAACGATTTTGAATGTTTCACTGTCAAAGGGTGTTACATGAGCATGGCCTTCATAGCGCCACGCTGTGTAGCTGGTTCCGGTTTCCACCTGTGACGGGTGAATTGCGCCGCCTTCGGCGACCATTCGTTGTACGAATTCTTCAAAAAATCCTTTGATAATCTGCTGCCTCATGGGTGGATCGTAGCATGTCATAAAAGGGCCAACCAGGCCTGCTGTCGCCATACCACCCAGATAGCCATTCTGCTCACATAATATGACCTTCACCCCTTGGCGTGCGGCGCACACGGCTGCCGCGATGCCGGAAGGGCCGCCACCTACAACCAACACATCTGCCCGCTTCCAGATAGCGATGTCTCTATTCCAGTTTACTGTAGCTGTTTCTGTCGATCTCACAATGCTTTCCTCTTTCATAGCTTTATCCCTTAATTCCGCTTGCAGCAATGCTGCGTACAAAATATTTTTGGCAAAATAAGAACAGTACCAGAATCGGCACGATTGCACTCACAGCAGCAGCGAGACCCAGGTTGACATAAATATCAGCCGCATAACTTTTTACGCCGAGCGAAACGGTGTACTTTTTAGAGTTCACGATAAAAATAAGTGGGTTGAAATAGTCATTCCATGAAGAAACCAGCGCCAAAACGGTCAAGGTCGCCATGGGCGCCTTCGTCAGAGGCATAATTACCTGAGTCCAAATACGTAAATGGCTGGCCCCATCAATCACAGCAGATTCGCTCAGTTCGGTTGGAATGCCCAAATAGAATTGGCGAAGCAGAAATATGGCGGAGACATCAAACACAGCCGGCAGAATTAACGCAGCATGCTGATTGTATAGGCCAATTCCCTTAAACAGTACAAATCGCGGGAGAATTGTTACTTGACTTGGAATCATCATGGACCCTAAAAACAGCATAAAGACAACATTCTTATAGGGGAATTTCATTTTCGCGAATGCATAGGCAGCGCTGGAGGAGATAATCAATTTTCCGATTATCGTTAAAGCCGCAATTTTGATGGAGTTTAGGTAGAGCAGACCAAAGGGCATGTTTTCATTTGTCCAGACCTTGGCATAATTCTGGATTTGCGGATTTGGAACAAGCCACTTTATGGGATAATCAAAAATTGAGTAATTTGGTTTAAAGGATGATGATATCATCCATATAAGAGGAAGCACAAAAACCAGTGATATCATACCTATGAAGACTGTCGCCATGCACTTCCTGATCAATAATTTTCGCTTCATCTTTTCTATCACATCCTTACTCGTTAACCCATTTTTTCTTGCCCCAGAATTGAAGAAGCGTAGCGGCAAAGATGATTGCGAACAACACCCATGCTTCAGCGCTGGCATATCCAAATTTATAATTACCAAACGCATCAGCGTGTATTTTGACTATCAAAGAGATATTGCCGCGTGCAACGTTATCACCAGTCAGCACGTTTACGGAGGTAAAAATTTTGAATACAGCGATCATTCGAATGATCATAAGAAAAAAGGTTGTAGGCGAGATCAGGGGTACTGTTATGCGCCAGAAACATTGGCGCTGTGTCGCTCCGTCGATTGACGCAGCTTCATACAGACTTTCAGAGATGCTCTGCATTGCGGCAATATACACAATCATGGAATAACCAATGCTGGACCAGGTGGAAAGCAGGATGACCGGTATTTTATTCAAGCTATTGCTGCTCAGCCATTGGAGCTCCTCAGTCAGGCCAAACGTGTTGGTCAGGAATGAATTGATGATGCCGTCTGAACGAAAGAGACAACGGAATAGCAGCGCTAATGCCACCATGTTGGAGATGTGCGGGATGAAGATAAAGGCACGCATTACTTTCTGCCCATACACCTTACCATTCAAATAGAATGCCAGCATCAGTGAAATAAGCAGTGTTAATGGGACTCCGGTAAATGCATAAATGAAGGTATTTTTGAGTGCGTAATTAAAGTTTCTGTCACTGATGAGCTTGGCGAAGTTGTCAACCCCTACCCATTTGATACCCTCGAAGCCGTCCGTGAACTTCCAGCTGGTGAACGATAAAAACGCAGAAAAAAGCACAGGGAATAATATCAGCACCAAAAAAACGATCAGTGCGGGTGCAAGGAATAGGTATGCCTGTGTAGCTTCTTTCCTTGCGGAGATGGATAGTGGCTTTCCCATATAAATACTCCTTTACCTAAAGGGCGGCGCAGGATTAGATGCCCACGCCGCCCGTTTTCCCTTTCCCGCAGTTCAGCGAGTGGCTTTAATCACCTCATCGCAACGTTCTTTCATTTCCTGTAAGCCATCATCAACGGACATTTCGCCGCTCATAATGTACATGATGACTTCCTTTTCAATGCTGTTGAACTCGGGATAAGTGACTGTATCCAGGTAGGAAGCGCCATTTATATTCAGTACAACACGTTTAAAGCTCTCTACATCAACAACCTTCGCGGCTTCTTCGTTGCTGTTGAATATCAGGTCAATAGCACTACCCAGATCTGTTCCCCTCCATGTCGGCAGGTGACCGGCCGGCAGGAGATATTTGTTCCCTTCCATTGTCATGAACTTTACGAAAGCCCAAGCAGCGTCTACATTCTTGCAGCTTTTGGTGATGCAGGCAAAAGCATAATAACTGGGCCCTGCCAGATATGCGGTGTCACCTGCGTTCTGAGTCGGATAAGGAGCGAATCCGATCTGGAAATCATGTGGATAGTTTTCGTAGTCTACCGCAAAGCGCCATATGTTGCATGTTACGAAGGATGCAATCTCCCCTTGGAAAAAGAGGTTCTGCGATTTGGATCCATCTCCGTTGTATTCAACAAGAGATTTCCAAACTTTTTCTTCGTTCTCAGCTATGATTTTTCGTTCAATCACTGTTTTCCATGTTGGATCAGACAAAAAGTTGGTCAGGCCATCCTCGCCGAAATACATATCCGTGCCTAACTGCTGGCGAACAGCAAACTCAAATGCATCCACCAAATGATAGTCGCTGCCGCCATACACGCCTTCTTTGGTCATTTTGCGGCAGGCTTCCAGATATTCATCCCAAGTCCAGGAAGTGGGTAATTCACCCAGCCCGGCTTCGCTCCAGGCGTCCATGTTGATGGCGATGAAGTAATTCAATCCATCGAAAGGAATGCCGTAAAGGCCGCCATCAAACTCAATCTCAGCGCCCCATTCCTTTTCCATATCCAGGCCATCCTTCGCCAGGAGCTCGCGAAGGTCAACAAAGGAATTTACACGGTCAAGTGTGCGCGCAGTGGTAAAGCTGGACAGCACATCAATCTCATCAGCCATCAGCATGGTGTCGACCTGAATGTTTCCCGCTTCGGTGTTCCCAACCGTCTTCAGTTCTACTTTAATGTTGGGATAGATTTCATTAAAGGCAGCAATCATGGCATCCATGCCGGCAGAATCCTTATAAGCAGTGCTGAATCGGATAGTACCGCTTAGTGAAGAAGCGCTTTGGGCCAGACCGGGTGCAGTGCTCAGGAGAAGGCATAGCATCAGGGTTGTACACAGAATCCTTTTCCAAACAGGTTTCATTGTCGGTTCCTCCCTATTTTTTTATGGACATATTTGTACCGCCGCGGACGGCGGTTAAGCCCCTTGATAAAATTCAGCAGGAATGACGTAGTTTGAATTTTGTTGACTTTATGTCATGGTCAAAGTATAATCTGTGAAGCTGGCGATGTCAATTGTTGGCGAAAATCTTGCTTATCAGTCAAGAATAACGTGTAAGATTGTTCAAAGTTTTTCAGAGGTGATCGTATGCTTTCATTTGATCGTCATCAGGAGATTCTTCAATTGCTGGAAAAGCGTCAATCAATGACCGTCAAACGATTAGCTGAACTGATTCATACCAGCGAAGCTACGATGAGGCGAGATTTAGTCTCACTGGAAAAGCAGGGGTTTGTCAATCGTGTTTATGGAGGCGTCGTGCTCTCGAAATACTGTAATATTCACATGCCCCTCTCAGCGCGTCAGCAGGAGAACAAACTAGCAAAGGCCCAGATCGCCGCAAAAGCTGTGAAGATGATTCCTGACGGCTCAATTATTATATTGGATGGCTCCAGTACCTGCCAAATGATGTTGCCCCATCTCAAAAACTTTCAAAAACTGACTATTATTAGCCACTCCATCGGAATATGTGAAGCAGCTCTTGAGATGAATCATACCGTTTATTGCGTTGGAGGAGCACTGAACCCGCAGGATTGTTCCAATCTGGGGCATTATGCAGAGCGCATGGTTAGTTTGCTGCATGCGGATATTCTGTTTTTCTCATGCAGCGGACTATCGCTGCAAGGAGAACTGACAGGCATATTCGAACCTGGTGTCAGCTATCTGCATGCTGCCATGCGTCGAGCGGATCGGTGCTATTTCCTGTGCGATAGCACAAAGCTGGGAAAGACCTTTCAATACCATCTGGCAATGGTGAGTGATGTGGATGAGATTCTTTGTGATATCGCTTTGCCTTCGGAGATAAGGCAGCAAATAGGTGTATGCAGACCAAATGGTGCACAACTGTACAGTAGAGGGGAAACCTTATGACAGAACAGTATTTAATCGCCATGGATGCGGGCGGATCAAAAACCGAAGCTGTGCTTTTCACCCCTGATGGTACAGTCATCAAGCATATTCTGGCATCCGGTATCAATCCATTCGTCGATGGGTTTGAGCAAGCATGTTCTGCCTGTGTCTCCATTCTTGATCAGCTAAGCGCTATTGCTCGGCAGCCGGTGGACAATGCCTATGTTGGTATGCCTGCTCTTCAATACTTTCAAGGCAGAATTGAAGCATACTTACAAAAAAAGACCCCTATTAGGCATATTCGTGCAGAAGCTGATGGATATATGCTTATTTCCGCCATGCTGGGACATACGGATGGTGCCAGTTTAGTCTGCGGCACAGGATCAGGTATTTACATTCGCAGTCAAGGGAGCCAATACGGTATCGGCGGATGGGGCTATATTTTGGATGGCTGCGGAAGTGGTTTTGTACTTGGCAGGCGTGCCTTGCGCGCAGTAGTTCGTCAGGCAGATGGCCGCGGAGAAAAAACGCTGATTACCCAATTGGTCAACGAACAGTATGGAGATGACATCACAAAGCATCTTCCCGAACTCTATGCAGGGGGCCGTCCCTTCTTCGCATCCTTTGCCCGAACCGTTTTTCAAGCGAGAAAAATGGGTGACATGGTGGCCGGAAGGATATTTGACGACTGTGTTAGTGATTTGGCTGAAATGGTACAAACGGCTTGGCAGCAAAGTTCGATTCAGCATCTGGTCTTGAATGGCGGGATATTTCGCCATTTTCCTGAGTATGTGGATGCGCTCAAAATGCATACCCCTACCCAAGTCAATATGATCGAATCTGACCTGCCTCCCCTTTATGGTGCTGCAGTAGAAGCCATGCACGATTTCGGACGCACATGTGATTTAGAATTCAAGGAGCGTTTTTTGCATAACCTTAAAAATTAGTCTCAATGCTGCTTATTCCGTACAGCATTGTTTGTTCCCCCACTGGTAAAGCAGCAAGAAGGACCGGAACTTCACAGACGGTTTGCACAGAAGAAAAGTTGCAGATTCAAGACTGGATTGTCAACTCCAAATCGGACATAAATTATGAGGTATAGGCTTTCTTGAATTCCATCGGCGACATCTAGTTCAGCGTGCTGTGAAGGCGGATAGTATTGAACCAATGCACATAGTCGGTCAGTTCCAACTGAAGGTGAGCGATCGTATCAAAGCGCCGGCAGGATACAAACCCTCTTTGATCACTTGAAGGTCGATTCAGCCACTGCATTATCGCAAGGGCAGCCCTTCATGCTCAAAGAACGGCTGATCTGAAAGCTATCGAGCAGTTCGTCGGTCAAGGCATTTTCAAACTCGCTGCCACGATCTGTATGGAACACCTGGATGTCAAAGAGACTCCCTTTTACCGTTGAAAAAGCCTTCCCTTGACAGACCAGCCGGTTTCTCTACTCCTTCTGTGTAACCTATTCTTGACGCCCTTAGAACCTCAGATGCCCCAAAGAACCATTTTCCCGTTGACTTTGCCTCAGAAGCCTGATATAAAAACCTTCCCTGGTTCTATAAGCATGGAGAGATGGCCGAGCGGTTGATGGATGCTGGTCTTGAAAGTCCAACACGAGCGAAAAAACTTGATAAATCAAAGGCTTCACCGATGCTTGACATCGGCTTTTCTTGTTTTGGATGTTTTTTGATGGCATAAATGTCAGAAAAGATTGCCATCCGGCTTTTCGCAAAACTGATGGCAGAGAATATAGCCAAAGCTAATTTGGATGGAAAAAAAATCATGCCATAATCCGGCTGCTTCATATACTTCAGGTAGGTGCTTAGACATTCCTTGTTCGTATTCCTTGAACATTAGCAGATTCAGAAAGATGGTTCACGATATCTTTATATGTGGTTTTTCCTTGCATGTCCAGCGTATACAGATTTGTGTAAAGATTGTACTTGCCCATGTTCTCCACATGAAAATCAATATCCAGCACCTGCACACCCAAGTTTTCAAAATACTCGTTTATGTAGGCGATCGTCTCTACCCGGTGGATGAATTTTACTTCTACATTCTTAATAGCGTTTACCCGCACTACCCTTTGCAGGATAGTCAATGTGCTGAATACAATGATGCAGCCAGCTATGGCGATACCGTAATATCCCATTCCAGCGGCCAAACCCAGGCATGCCACATTCCACAAGGAGGCCGCGGTCGTAAGCCCAGCAATTTTTTTCTGAGCGATAAAAATAGTGCCCGCGCCAAGAAAGCCGATACCGCTTATCACCTGGGCACTCATGCGGCCCACAGTAACAGAAACACCACTGTTCAAATGTAATAGGTTCAAGCGTAGAGCATCTGCAATTATATAGGATTCCATCACGGAGATAAGTGCAGCCCCGACGCAAACAAGTACATGCGTTCGCATACCCGCTGGCCTGTTCTTTCTTTCCCTTTCAATTCCGATAACGCAGCCTACCACAACAGCCAACAGCAAACGAAGGCTAGCTTCCCACCAAGCCATATGCCTAACCCTTTCGTCATAAGAAATCAATTTATCAATTTGATGCAATTGGCTCTATACAAAGCTGATTCGAAAGACTTGATCGAATATCCGTTCAGCAGATAGAGTTTCTGAAGCAGGTTGTTAGTATAACCATAGGATTCTTATCCATGTTTTTCACTAATTATTTTGATATGAGGATATGCACGTATCAAAACACTAGAAATCTCGCAGACAAAAGCATCCGCCCCGCCAAGCGCATCTTCTGCAAATTTTCAAATCTCACGTTCCCGTCTACCTCAATTGTATATCCGGGAATCTCTCATCATCTAGCCATTTACATAGGCGAATCGTCTGGGCAATCTATGGGCCAGCAGAACCTGGGTTCACAGTCATTATCATAATGCTGCTATTGGAGTGCCGGGGTTCAGCATAGCCATCAGCGAAGCCCCTTTTGCGCGAATCCATGCAAGTGTCCGCTGCAAATGAGCTTTGCCTTCCACATGAATGGACACCATGTTACAGCGGCGAACGTCAAACCAAGGGAGCATATTCAACGGTTCCACCACCATAAGGTGATAATCAAAGGGAATGCTAGTATGCTTCCGAAGCAATTCCATATAGTTAGGCCCTAACGTGATATTTGGAGCAAAGTGCCCGTCAATCACATCCATTTGCAGAAAAATTCGCTGTTGATGAAAAACAGAAAAGATTTCACCAAGTTGAAATGGATCGACACACATCATGGATGGCATTAATCTAGCTGTATGCATCATCCCGTTTCTGTTTATCATGGTGTGGAGTAGAAGGCAACAGTCCGATCTCTATCCGCTTTTGGACAAACCATCAACATCGTCAATGAACGGCTAGTCCAATTCTGAATGACTAAACTCGAATGATATATTTGCCCTTTGCCCTCCATTCCGGATTTGACAGAACACTTTCGAGGTCATATAGCGGACTAACACTATATACCATAGAAGAAACATCTATTCGCCCAGAATTGATTAAGTCAAGTGCACGCTGATGCGTATATGGATTGATAAAGCTTGCTTTCAGAGTAATTTCCTTTTGGAAAATCTGAAACGGCTTGATATTTACCTCTTCATCCGGTTTTGTCAATCCAAACATCATTACTACGGATTTATTCCCAGCAATATCTATTGCAGTTTTAATGGTAGCTGGCAAGCCTGCGCATTCAATAACCGTGTTGATTCTATGGATGCCATTGGTTTTAAGTATCTCATGCACGTCCTCGGTTAGTGGGTCAATAACCAGGTCAGCCCCTAGTTTTACTCCCATAGCTCGTTTTGCCGCCACCGGCTCTAGAAGAATTGTTTGATGCGCTCCCGAGAGTCTGGCCAGCTGAAGCATAATTAGCCCAATCATCCCGCCGCCAATGACGGCGACTACGCTTCCTGGAGTGATTTCGCACATGTCAATCCCGTGCAGGCAGCAGGCAACAGGCTCACCCATAGCCCCTTGTTCAAAGGTGGTATTGTCCCCCAGCAAATAGACCTGCTGAAAGTTAACGGCGCAATATTCTGCAAAGGCACCATTTGCGGTAGTACCATAGCCGATCATGTTCTGGCAATAATGAGCCAGGCCGTTTTTGCAGTAATAGCACTGGCTGCAGGTTTGATTCGGGTCAACGCTGACGCGATCCCCCACTTTGACCCCAATCACCTTGTTGCCGATTTCCTCAACAACACCCGAAAACTCATGCCCCAGTATTGTGGGAGGCGTGCAGGCAGCTGCTCCCTTGTCCCCCTCATAGATATGAACATCCGTACCGCATACGCCGCAAGCTTTTACCCGGATGAGAACCTGGTCGTCTGATATAACCGGCTTGGGCAACTCCTCCACCCGCAAATCATGCTTACCGTAAAACACTGCACTTTTCAAAATATACCCCTCCTGTGATAATGATCATCATCCGTTTTATACAGTGCATAGTATTCCTTACCGTGCTGTCGCTGCTGCAATCAAAAATTTCGAAAGTCTCCGATGTAACGGGCTTGATTTATGGCTGCGGTTTGGCTTCCTTATTGGCTGCAAATGCAACCGTCTGCCCATCAGTCGTAGCAACCACCGTACCATCCATATACGTATAGTAGACAGACTCGGCTCCTATCCGCATGTATTTGTTCTTTCCACCTATAACACCTACATTGCCGATGGCCACGACATACTTGGGATTGATGGTCTTTAGGAATCGGGAACCTGAGGACGTGTAAGAGCCATGATGGGGCGCTTTAAACAGTGTCACATGAAGCTCATCTCCATACTTGTCCATTAGCCACCGCTCCGCCTTATCATATACATCCCCGGTGAATAATGCGGTAAATTCCTTATATTTGAACTTCATCACCAATGACTGCACATTAACTACCGGATCGGAAGGTACTTCCCCGCTTTCAAAGGTGGCCAAAATCTCATCTGTTACTTTGGGATTCAGCATCTGAATTTCCACATCCCCAACTTGGAGGACATCGCCTTGCTGAAGGATATGTTCCTCAAGTCCCAACTCCTTCATCTTGCTTAGCAGATTAATCCCCGAGGTTGTATAAACATGCAAGCC
This sequence comes from Bacillota bacterium, assembly GCA_023436585.1. Classification (GTDB taxonomy): domain Bacteria; phylum Bacillota; class Clostridia; order Christensenellales; family Aristaeellaceae; genus JAEWAH01. The sequence continues at coordinate 271,872 of JAEZIN010000028.1, forward strand.
GCTGCTATAAACGCCGCCAATTTCAAATTGATCCATAAACGCCGGCATACCGCCGATATGATCTCCATGGTAATGGCTGACCACTAGGTAATCAATCCGCGTTACACCCAATGCCTTAAGGTCTTCGATTACGTAAGGTGCGGCGTCCGCAATAAAGGCATCGATTAGCATTGTTTCTCCGTTGGGGAATTGAATAAAAGTGCAGTCGCCAATCTTTGTTGCTATTTCAGGCACATCAAAAAAACGGAAAGACAACGTCCCCTCATTGCTTTGAGTGCTTTCCGGCAGTGCGGAGGGAGCGAAACCTACCAGCGTGATCAAGCATATAAGCAGGTAAAACCATTTGACTTTCATTATGCACACTTCCTCTGTTGTTGTTTGAGTCTCTTATTGCTAACCCAAGAGAGAACAAAACCCAAGCAAAGCTAGGAAACGGCATGCTTCCTAGAGCTACTGGGCGCCTTACATATGCCGCAAGCTCTTTTGAAAAAGCTCCAATTGGCCTTTGGTTGGTAGTGAAGGCATTGCACCAAGCCTTGTTACGGCATACGCCCCTGCCAGGTTGCCATATACAATGGCATCGCGGATATCATGCGTTTGAAAATACCGAATGGTCATTGCTGCGGTATAAGCATCCCCTGCTGCCGTGGGATCAACGACAGCCACTTTAGGCGGCACAAGAGAGAGAAACCCTTCTGGCCCCAGGCAAAATGCGCCACGCGAACCAAGCTTCAGCACAATGTATGGTGCATTCACGCGCTTTTGCAATGCTTTGGCGGCATCCTTTGCATGCTCCAAGGTATCGGGTACGATGCCGCAAAGAGCGGCGGCCTCCGTTTCGTTGGGGCTGAAGATAGTGACACCGGCAAGCCGCTCAATGGGAAATTGCTGCGCCGGACCTGCATCTACGATGACGGGTATTCCCAATTGCACAGCCTTTGCACAGCATGCGATGACTGTATCTGGTTATCGCCTACCACAGGCACGGGTATATCCTGAAAAATGATTTCTCCAGGACGAACCATCAATGCTTGCTTCATTGTTTCTACATCTCCTGCTATTATTTGATGACACACTTGGTAAACCTTTGCTATGCAAGTTTACAATCAAATCCAATAGATTTAATGCCTTTAGACGCTTCTTTCACCGGAGAAAGCAAGCATCTTCGCACAATCATCCAACTTGCCCAAATCCCACAAAAGGGAACTGATCAGGTACTTGTCACGGATATCCCGAGACCCGATCAAAGCCTTGCTTACATCCTGCGGGCTCAAGCCTAAATCCTGTGGCAATGCGGGCATGCGAAGGCGACGCATCAAGGCCAGCAGATCCTCGGAAGCGGGAAGCTCCTGCCTGGCTGCCTCCAGGATCTCGGGCCAGTGTTGCTGTATAGCATGGAGCCTGCGAACCAAGTTTTCCATATCATTTTTGTGATACTTCTCTTTTTCGCCCTGGATCACGGTATCGGCAGCCTTGCTGAAAATTTCTCGCATTTGCTGCTCCCAGGCATATTCGTCAAAGGTTTTCATATGGTTTTGTGCCAGCACCCAATCCGGTTCAGCTTCCGCCAAGCTGTCAAAAATCAAAAGAGTAAGGTATGTACCAACCCCTACCTGAATGCCATGCAGGTCTGACGGTTCATTTCGATCCAGGGACATCATTTCCCACATGTGTGAAAAATAATGATCCAGCCCGGAAGCAGGTCTGGAACAATTGGCGAAACCCATTGCAATGCCCGAGAGAACAAGCCCCTCCATAACTGCTTCCACCGCCGCCGGATCTCTTTGCACAAGCTTTTCCGCATGATCCACACATTTTTTTAAAGAATGTCGGACCAGCGCGGCCACATGCGGACAATAGTACTCGCCTATCACCAAATGGGCAATTCGCCATTCGCACAGCGCCGTATACTTAGCCAGCATATCCCCAAGACCCGCGTGCAGCATACGCATGGGTGCTTTGGCTACAATATCCGTATCGGTAATTACTGCCACCGGGCAGGGTGTATCGAGGGAAACCTTCACCCGATTTTTCATCATCGAGGCGGAATCCGAGGCATATCCGTCCATGGAAGGAGCCGTTGCAATAATGAGTGATGCTTTTCCGCTTACCTTCGCCAGAACCTTGCAGCAATCGTTTATTACACCAGAACCAATACCAATGATCACATCGCATTTTGGATCAAAAGACATGGCCAGCGCACCTACAGCGCTTTCATCCGGTTCCACATGCGGCTGCGGAAAGACAAAAAGCGTGTAGGGGATATTCTCCAATTCCAGCAGTGCTTTCACCCTGGGCCAGGCAACCAAAGCCGTGTTCTGATCACAAACCACAAATGGCCTGCTGGCACAGAGTTCGGTTAGCACTTCTGGCAGGCAGGTTACCGCGCCGGCGCCAATTCTTGCATGCCGAAGCTTTACCTGATGATGACGGCCGCATTCACATTCAAAACAATCTCCTTGTATTAACTCCTCCACTGACAGTTTTGAAAAATCCACCATAAATAGCTCCTTTTTAAACGAGCTTTATCATGCATCCCATTTTTCGCAAAGCATGTCTTACAAGGAAAATACCCATCGAGCCGCCATGTCAATCCAGTCCTTGCACTCGGGCCGGATGGCAGACTCGGCTTCAGGGCCATATACCTGGTCATTGGAGAGAGAAAGGCCATGCCTCCCTAAGGGATAGATGTGCAGCTCCATAGGAACATGGTGAGCCCGCAGTGCCGCAGCAAGCAGCAGGCTGTTTTCCACTGGTACAAGCGCGTCCTCATACGTGTGCCATAGAAATGCAGGAACAGTATCCTCCGTTACCCGCTTTTCCAGAGAAACTTCATCTTTTAATGCATCGTGCTTTTCTCCCAGCAGGCAAAGGAAGGAGTTGCGGTGAGCAAATTCGCCGGAGGTGATGACAGGATAGCTCAAAATCATCCCATCAGGTCTGATCGCCTCAGGGGGAAGCCCCAGTTCAGAAAAGCAGGCTGCGTCTTTCCACAATACGCCCAAGCTGGCTGCCAAGTGCCCGCCGGCGGAGAAGCCTGCCACAAAGATTCTGTTGGGGTCTGTTGCAAAATCTGATGTATGGCTGCGCACAAAATGCACTGCCATGGCCAGCTGCCTTTGGGGTAGGGGATAGCGGACAGGCGCTACGCTATAGCGTAAAACAAAGGCGTTCAGCCCCAAGGCGTTCAGCCGGATGGCAATGGGTTCTGCTTCCCGGTCAGATAAAAAGTGGTATCCACCCCCTGGGCAAATAATCACTGCCGGGCGTCGTCTATCCTGTTCAATTTCCGGGCTATTAGAAGGGATGTAGGAAATCAACACGGCCGGCTCCTGCTGTCCTGGCACATGAATCTGTATTTCTTTATGCAGCATATTCTCCGCGCTCCTTTGATATTGCACTTGGCTTGGCCTTTATACGTTCAGGATTTCCTCAATAGCCTTGCCGTCTATATAACCCATTTCCAAGCCTAGTATCCGTGCAAATGTTGCTGCCTGGTCTACCAAGGGCCTTCTTTCCACTACTGTTCCTGCGCGGAACCGGGGCCCAAAGGCCATAAAGGTAGGCTGTGGTCCTTTGTCTGGATGGTGTCCGTGGGTGGCATGGCCAAAGCGGTAATCGGTGATATCCTTATTGCGAACTATCGGGCGGACCCAGTTATTCGTAAAGGATGAATAACCGTCGCTTTCAATCACAAAGGAGAAATACCCAGCCAAATGCTCTTCCTGCTCGACCTCCTCCGCCGTATAAACGCGGCTGATTCCATATATCCCTTCATCGCACATATGGGTCAGCAATTGGAATGTCTTGCTGTAGGCATCCATGTCTTCGGGATTTTTCAAATACACCTGGGCAGAAAGTGCGGTGGATTTGCAAAAGGCCGTAAAATCCGAAATTCTACCATTCTCATCGACTTGAATCAACCCATGATCGGCAAAAATTACGTTGGGTGATATGGTACGACTAATATTCAACTGCCCATGGTCACTTGTAATTACAAAATCCGTATCTTCATAAATGCCTGCATCTTGTGTAGCTTTAATGATTTCTCCCAGCCACAGATCAATCTCGTGGAGCCCGTGGGTCACTAACGGAGAGAAGATCCCAGACTTGTGACGATAGTCATCCACATTCGCCGGATGAATCATGAGCAAGTTTGGTTTAAACTCCCTGATGATAGAACAGGCGCAGGCATGAATAAATGCATCACAGTAGGGATGTACCCTGTTGATCAGCATATGCAAATTCTTATCTACAACCTTTTCCATCACTTCAGGAGTGCTTCCGGAGTTCGCAAAGCATTCCCGTGTACTCTCTGCAGAGCTTTGAGGCCAGTATTCATTCACCAGATAGTCAATGGAGGCATGGTTACCTGTCACCGGCCAGAATACGGCAGCAGTGGTCAGGCCGTTCTTCTTTGCCGCATCAAATACATCAGGCACCCTTACCGCATCGTTAAACAGCACCCAGGTAGAGGTTTTTTCGCAAAGCGTATTTTTTTCATTATTGACAATCCCGTGACGGTCGGGATACACTCCGGTCCGCATGCTGGTATGGCACGGATACGTCAGGCTGGGATATACAGAGCGTGTCCGGTTTACCCGGGCTGTCTTTTCCCATACCTTTGAAAAATTAGGCAATGTCTTTAATGTTTCAAGATCCTCATATACCAGGGCATCCTCTGAGATAACAATCAGATACTGACTCATTTTCATCCCTCTTTCTACTCATTAAGTAAGTGCATTTTCAGATTGTTTATAATAGCCTTACAACCTGCACCATTGGCAAAATCTTTAGATATTCCATTTTGTCCAACCCGCCTGTATCCGGCGCAAGGGCACTGGCTGCAGAAACGGCAACGGCCTGGCGCAGTGCCTCTTCAACATCATCACACCGGGCAAAGCTCACTGCATAGGAGGCTGTCATGGCATCACCGCAACCTACGGTATTTAAGGGCTGTATTTGGGGAGGCTTTCCATGGTATACCCCTTGCTCGCAAGCCAAGATTGCACCCCTTCCACCCAAAGAGATGACCACCCGCTCTACACCCCGTCTGCTCAATGCCTGCGCTGCTTGCGCCAACTCCGACAAAGACGATAAATCTCCACCGGTGAGCTGTCCGATCTCGTCCTCGTTGGGTTTGATGAGCGAAGGGCCATACGGAAGAGCTGATGTAAGGGCTGCGCCACTGGTATCCAAAAGTACCTTGGCACCGTTTTCCTTTGCAATCCTAATCAGCTCGCCATAGGTTGCGGCATCCAATCCCCTAGGAAGACTTCCCGACAGACTGATAACCTGGCACTCCCTTGCCAACTTCCGGTATGCTGTCAAAAAAGCATCATACTCTTCCGGCAAAATGTTCGTTCCAGGCTCCAGAAATTCCGTCTGCTTGCCAGTGGAAAGATCATATACATTAATGCAGGAACGAGTTTCACCTTGCACCTTTACAAAGGCCTCCTGAACTCCTTCGCGGGCCAGCATCTCACATAGATAAGCGCCAGAGAATCCTCCGGCGAATCCCCCCGCTATTACTTGCTCCCCTAAGGCATGGATGACCCTTGCGACATTGAGACCTTTGCCGCCCGCCGTACTGGTGCAACTCTTGACGCGGTGCACAACGCCCCATTGTGCGTTCTCCACCACATAACGCCTGTCGATGGATGAATTCAGCGTAATTGCCGCTATCATAATAACCTCATGCTGGTGTATTCTTTCGGGAAACTACTCATTGACCAAAAGGATTTTCCCCTTGACTTGTCCGGGCATCTGGAAGGATGCAAAAGCCTGGGCACATTGGGAGAGGGGAAACTTTTGATATATAAGGCGCTCATCGAATTTCAGTCTGCCCTGGCCCATCATTTCTGCCGTAAGGGTCCATTCCCGGCCGGGGAAAGGCGCGGAGTAACTCATCCATGAACCGGTTACGGTAAACTCACGCCGATTCATTAACTCCCACTCTTCAGCCGTAAAGGTAACGGGAGTGGTTGGTGTGCCAATAAAACAGATTCTGGCCTTATTGGCCGCGATGGAATAGGCCATGTTGAGTGTATCAGTTGCGCCAGAGGTGCCAAAAACGTAGGAAAATCCTTTGCCGTTTGTGGCTTTCATAGCCGCTTCACGCCCATTTTCCAAGCTCAGGTTAATCCCTTCACCCCCCGTGATATCCTTGGCGATTCTTAACCTTTCTTCATCCACATCCAGGAACAATATTTTTTTTGCACCGAAAATCTGCGCCCACTGGCCGGTAAACACACCAATCGTACCTGCGCCAAGAATGGCTACCGTGCCACCGCCGGAATACTGGTTTTGCAGCAAGCCATGCAATGCGACGCCGGCAGGCTCAAACAACGCGCCTTGAGAAAAAGAGTATACAGATGTAAATTTAATGGCGTTTGCTGCTGGAATCACAACATATTCCGCAAATCCGCCCTGTTGTCGGGAGCCGATAAAAGTATAGTGTTTGCATAAGGCATATGAACCTTCCTGGCAATCATCGCAGACACCGCAGGGAACCAGCGGCGCTGCCGCCACCCTATCGCCGGCTTGGAGCCGTGTGACGCCTTCCCCTACTTCTACCACCTCGCCGGAGAATTCGTGCCCAAGTACAACGGGATAAAAATGAGCGGCCTTCCCAAGCACCCGCGGAATATCTGATCCACAGATGCCCGCCGCCCGAACCCGCACCAACACATGATTCGCCTTCACTTGAGGCATGGGGTAATCTTCATATCGAATATCTCCCTGACCGTGCAAAACAGCAGCCTTCATGGTCTGTTGAAGCGCCAAATTTCAACATCCTCTCATCAGTTCCTTAAGTTGTGTATAAAGCAGCAAATACCGATCGTAATCAGCAGCATAGCGTGCTTTTTTCGTTGCATTCGGGTAATAGACAGGTCCTAAACGCACAAACCGTTCACAAGCATTATCAAAGCTGGGAAGAAATCCGGCCCCAACCCCCGCCAGGATTAAAGCTCCTACGGCGGTGCCCAGATCGCCCCCGGCCGAGCGGATGGGTGTACCGATGACATCGGCCTTTATTTGCATCCAGATACGGCTCTTGGCCGCACCGCCAACAGACCGCATTTCCTCAATCGCACTGGAGGCTGCTCCCGCTGCTTCAATGTTGTGTTTTAGAGCAAAGGCAGCCCCCTCCAAGGAAGCGCGTATAAAATGCCCTCGATTTTTAGAGTAATCCAGTCCGAAAAAGACGCCTTTGGCATTTTCATCCCAGATAGGGGAGCGTTCTCCTGCCATATATGGCAAGAATATAAGCCCATCAGCGCCTGCCGGCACTTGCCCTGCCCATTGATCCATCTGCGCAAAGTATTCGGAGCTGTCCGCATCTTCCCCTGGAGGCTTGAGTATTCCGGCAAGCCAGCGCATGATCCCGCCTCCGCCCACCGTGCCCCCTTGCACAAGCCACCGGCCGGGCACCACATGGCGGCCAAGGATCATGTTTTTAGCAGGCACGTATTCATCTGTACAGATGCTTACGCCTCCCGCCTGTCCTCCCTGCTCTTGTGTCTGCCCTTGGTGAAGAACACCAGCACCCAATGTGCCACAGGCAGCATCCAACCCACCAGCAACTACGGGTGTCCCAGGATATAATCCCGTCTCACCGGCTGCTGCAGCCGAAACAGTCCCCACAACCTGGCTGCTGGGTGATATATCGGGCAGCCACTGCGGATCAACACCCAGCTTTTCCATCATGTCCAGGTTCCAGGTTCCTTGCCGGATATCAAAACAGTGATAGCCGTATGCTTGAGATACGTCTTGCGTCAACTCACCGGTTAGACGGTAAACAATAAAGCTGTTGGTTTGTAAAATCGTGCGCATCCCCTGCATCACTTTGGGTAAATGCTTTTTATACCACAGCACTTTGGGCAGGGAATAATTAGGGTGGACAGGATTTCCGCACAAATCAAAAACCTGCTCCTCCCCAAGCTGCTTCCTTATACATTCACACTCTTCCGTTGCCCGGGTGTCATACCAAAGAGGCGTGTTACAGAGCACCTGACCCCTTTTTCCCATTGCTACCGCAGCCCAGCTGTATCCATCCACACCAATGGCTCCGATATCTCCAGCCTTGATTCCCGCATTTTTTAGCAGTGGGCGTATTTGCTGGCAAATTGCCAGCCACCAGTCATTTGGGTTTTGTTCCGCCCATCCCTGGCGGGGATAATATGTTGAATAACTTCCCGTAGCACTCGCTACGATTTCTCCATCGGTTCGGGCCAAGGCAAGCTTCATTCCTGATGAGCCAATATCAATACCCAGCAAGTAATCTTTCATGGGTTATTATCCTCCTGACTGTACGGCAGGGCTAAACCTTCCCCGCACAGCCAAGCACAGTCATCCAGTTTTCCACAAGTTTCTGCACCTGAAGCCTCGCGGCCTTCCCATATACCTTGGGGTCGAACACATCCGGCTTTTGTTCAAACGTCTGTGAAACCGCCTGGCTATAGGCAATACGCAGTTCTGTTGCAAAATTCACTTTACAAATTCCTTCCCCAATGCACCGCCGGACATCCTCCTCAGATAAGCCCGAAGCGCCGTGGAGAACCAGCGGTATATCCACCCTGCGGTGTATTTCTTTTAAGCGCATTACATCAAGCCGGGGTTTCTTTGCATACAACCCATGTGCGGTTCCAATAGCTACCGCTAGAGAATCAACAGCTGTCCTTTGCGCAAAATCCGCAGCGGTTTCAGGATCAGTATACGCTTCTTCCTCTACAGTAAGGCCATCCTCCTTGCCCCCTACCTTGCCGAGTTCTGCCTCCACAGACACACCTGCAAGCGAGGCAACTTCCACAACCTTGCGGGTAAGCGCCACATTCTCTTCATATGGCTTGCCTGATCCGTCAATCATAACGGACGTATAGTTCGCCAGCACAGCCTGGACAGCCAGATCATACGTGTCACCATGATCCAGATGGATAGCAACAGGCACATGCGCATCCCTGCTGATGGCCTGAACCAGGCCGAAAAATTGCCTTAACCCCCCATACTTTACAGTGGAGGGGGTAGTCTGAACAATCACTGGTGCACCCATGGCCTGGGCAGCTCCAATAATGGCCTGGGCCATCTCCATGTTCTCTGCATTAAATGCGCCAACAGCGTACCCGCCCTTTTGCGCATCCATCAACATCTTTTTTGTAGAAACCAATGGCATGTCTTTTCCTCATTTCCCGTTTCGAATTTCCCTATTTAATACCATTGTATACAAATGCATTGACGATCTTCTTATTAAAGAAAATATATACAAGGACTATCGGCATAACAAGAATCACATTGCCAGCCATGATAATTTGCCAGTCAAATGCACCCTCGATGCTCCGCAATGCTGCAATACCAATGGTCAAAGGCCGAACTTCTATCGAGTTGGTCATAACGAAGGGCCAGAAGTAGTCATTCCAATGGCTTATGAAGCTAAGCATCATAATGGAAATGAGCGTTGGCTTCGCCATAGGCAGCATCACCCTGCCCAGCAACTGCATCTCTGTTGCGTTATCCAGACGGGCAGATTCCAGTATCTCATCAGGCACCTGCTTAAAGGACTGCCGCAATAGAAAAATGCCAAAGGCGTTTGCTCCAAACGGAACAATCTGAGGCAGTAGTGTTCGCAACCATCCCAGCTTAGCAAACATAAAGTAGACAGAGATGAAAGTAATCTGGGAGGGAATCATGAACGCTATCATGACAACACCAAATAACAGGCCATTCCCCTTGAATTTATACCTTGCAAATGCGAATGCTGCAGGCACCATGATGAATAACTGCAAAACCTGAATGGAAAGGGTAACAACCATGCTGTTCTTCAGATAGTTCAAATAGGGACCTGATTTCCAGACTGTTTCGAAATTGATCCACTGGAGACTTTTGGGGAAAAGCGTGGGAGGGAAAATGATAGTCTCATCATAAGTCTTAAACGCAGTGATAATCATCCAAAGGAAGGGAAAAATAAAAACGACAATCATTACGGCCTTTGCAAGCCAACCGAGCACCGTAGAGATACGCACTCTTTGTAGCATGACATTTCACTCCATTTCCAGCACATACAGTGCTTATTGATAGTGCACCTTCTTGGAAAGTGCCAGGAAGTAGACCGCCGTGAGCACACTTACTATCAAAAGGAGCACAACGCCAGCAGCTGAAGCCAAGCCCACCTTCTGGTAATAGAAGGCCTGCTCATAGATATAGTAGACCAATACCTCTGTCGCAGAGCCAGGACCGCCGCCTGTCATGATGCGGATGGTCTCAAATACCTTGAAGGAACCGATGGTCATGGTGATTAGGAGCATGAATGTCTGCGGAGAAATCATCGGCAAAGTAATCTTGAAGAATGTGCGGATACGCCCCGCATTATCCAAATCCGCTGCCTCATACATTTCCGTAGGTACACCTTGCAGGGCAGCATAGACGATCATAGTGTGATATCCCAAACTCTTCCATATAGACACGATGATGATGGACATCATCGCAGTATCAGAGCTTTGCAGCCACCTGAGCCCTGGTATGTTAAACCAACTAAGGAGCATGTTCAGCAACCCCGATTTTTCATCCATGATCCACATCCAGACCATGGCAACAGACAACAAAGAAATGATATGGGGCATGAACATGGCTGTTCTGGCAAAATTATTCATCCATTTGGATTTTTTCAGCCAAGTCGCAATAACAATCGACAAGGCAAGCTGTATTGTAACACTGAATATCGTATAGATAACCGTGTTAACCAAAGCATCCAGAAAATCACGTTTACGAAAGATGATTTGATAGTTTTTAAGCCCTGCCCACGTGGGGGGATTGACTAGATTCCAGTTTTGAAAGCTGCGGATGATCAGGTCAATGATAGGGTAAATTACAAACACACCCAGAAACAAAAGCGCAGGCATGATGAAAAGATAGGGCCTGATCTTTTCCATCCGAGACCGTTGGGATATTTCATTCATCTGCCTTACCTCCCCAGCCGGTTTAGCTGGATTGAATACTCTACATCTGACTGGAAAATTCTTTGCTTGTTTTTGTCAAACAGAAGAATATCTTCCTTTTTAACATAAAAACAAATATCCTCGTCAGCATCGTAGATATCTTCCAGACTCTTGACCATGATAGAGCCACCGTCGAAACGAATCTGATATAGCGTTTCTGAACCCAGCATTTCTCTGGTGACGATACGACCTTTTTTCCAGAAGAACCCTCCCTGGTCTTGCTTTGTCAAAACCACTTTCTCCGGACGAAAGCCAAAGCTGGCACCTTCTGTTCCCAGTGGAAGGATGTTCATCTGAGGAGAGCCTATGAATTGGGCTGTAAACATGTTGTGAGGATTGTGATAGATATCGTGTGGGTTATCCTCCTGCTGGATAAGCCCTTTGTTCATCAGAATAATATTGTCTGCCATTGACATGGCTTCCACCTGGTCATGTGTAACATACACAAAGGTGGTTTTCAATTGCTTATGCAGTTCAATAAGTTCAATACGCATGGCTACGCGAAGCTTCGCATCCAGGTTGGACAGGGGTTCATCCATCAGGAAAACCTTTGGCTTTTTTACCATGGCTCTGGCCAAGGCAATCCGCTGCCGCTGGCCGCCAGACAGCGTTCCAGGCTTGCGGTCCAAAAGGTCAGCGATGCCAACAATCTCGCTAATCTCATCAATTAGTTTTTTTCTTTCCTTCTCCGGCACCTTGTTGTTTTTTAAGCCAAATTCAATGTTGTCTTTGACTGTCATCGTAGGGTAGATCGCATAGTTCTGAAAAACCATTGCAACACCCCGCTTTCCTGGAGTAGTGCTGGAAATATCCATACCATCCAGCAGTACCTGTCCAGAGGTCTGCGGCCCGATGCCTGCAATCATTCGCAGCAGCGTCGTCTTTCCGCAACCAGAGGGACCTATCAACACGGTAAAAGAACCATCTTTGATGGTGAGGTTCAGATTTTCGATTACTGCCCGGTCGCCGAATTTCTTTGTGACATTCCGGAATTCGATTTTTGACATGGTTGACCTCCTGTATATAAAAGAATCATCGATTTTTTGGGAAATTCCGGCAGAGGTATCATGCAAAAGAACGGAAAGCCGGAACAATTTGAAAGAAATCTTCGCATCATTGGCCTTGCAAAATCATGTTTTCGACTCTTTTCCAAATCCAGGATCCAATAATCATTTCCACCGACTAAACGCAAACATAGTGCTGCCTGCCAGCACCCAACATAATTGATTTCTGCCGCACCGCGAAGATACGGTATACAAGCAACGCTGTCCAGCCTGCCAGATAACAGGCTGGACAGTTGCATTAATCTTGGAATTGCTTATTACTTGGCGTTGCCATTGGGCAATATCGTCTCACAGGAGAAAAGGATCTCCTCATAAGCTTCTTGCGCCGTCATGGAGCCATCCTGGAGGAAGCTCTGCAAAGTCTTGACGATTTCCAGGTTCAGTTCTGCCCAATAAGGGGAAACGTAGCAATCGTAGACATACTGCAGCTGGTCATAAGCCACTTTGAACATCGGGGCTTCTTCCCACAGCTTCTGCACGCTCTCAAGCGAAGCAGAATCCTTGTGGGTCAGCATGTAGCCAGTGCCAGAATTGAATTCAGCATTGTTCTCCAGATTGGTAGCATACTTCAGGAATGCCCAGCCAGCTTCCTTTTCAGCTTCGCTGCGGTTGTTGAACATCACGATGTTGCCGCCGCCGGTGCTGACAGCATTGCGGGCCTTCGCAGGCAGGAATCCAGCAGCCACTTCAAACTTGCCTTCGGTGTTCTTGGCTACGTTGCGGGCATTTCCGGTAGATTGGAACAGGATAGCGATATTGCCCTGGTAGAACTCTTCAAGCATCCAGGAACCGGCAGAGGTGAGCGGGGGAATGGCATACAAGCCCTCGTCTTTGAGCATTCCCCACCATTCCAGGCCCTTCAGAGCGGCGTCATCAACAGCCAGCATGGAAGACAAGCCGTCGTCACTCAGGAACTGATAGCCCTGTGCGGTTACAAAGTTGCCATAGAACCAGTTGGAAATTTCGCATGTGAATGCCTGCTTATCGGTGTTATCGCGCACGGCTTTCGCCACGGCCAGGAACTCGTCCCAAGTCTTGGGAATGATAGCCTCGCCATAGGCTTGCTTCACAAGATCCAAGTTCACATACATGAGCGGCGTGGAACGGGCGAAAGGCAAAGCGTACACGGTGCCGTCAGCGGCAGTACCGTAGTTCATGAAGCCTTCCAGGAAATTGTTGACGTCAAACTCATCATCCTTGGCGTCCAGAGCAGTGATGTTTTCCAACATGCTGTAAGTGATGAGCTGCTGGGAGTCAGGGGCATCACAGATGGAGACTGTGGGATTTTCCCCGGCAGGATAGGCTACCATGAACTTGCTCAGAAGTTCAGCATAGTTGCCTTGGAAGGTAGCTTCAACTTGGTATTTTCCTTTATACAGTTCGTTAAACCCTGCAACCACCTTTTCGGTTGCTTCCAGGTTTGCGCCGGAACCGTAAGAGTGCCAGAACTGAATTACAGTGGGTTCATCAGCGAGGGCGATCTGAAACATACCAAGAGAGAATACAAGAGCAAGTGTCAATGCTACCAGTTTTTTCATTGCCGATTTCCTCCTTATTATTCATGGTTGTCTTCAAGGGTAAGGTCCTGGGTAGTCTCACTCCTTCCCATTGAATATATCCAAGTTGACATGGCTTACCCATATGCAACTAGATTATTAACTGACCTTGAGTGATTCCCATCATTTGTCATATACTTTCGATCAACAATCGTCAAATTGCGATCATCTGTTACCGCATTTGTGCACAAGACACTCAATCACTCAAGCACTGAAAAACTCACTCACCACACAATTAGTAGGATTATTATCAAATATGGTTGACTATTATGGATATTATAAATTATAATTTCGTTTATGACTAGGAAGGTGTGAAGATTTTATACAGAGCAAGAATCCATCGGTTTTCAATCACCTTCACTCACTTTCTTTCATTTGTTAAGGTATAATCAATCAAATTGCTCAAAATAACGATCTCCTCGCTCCGCAGTATATATTATCGCTTCCGGAGCGTCCATCCCGAAATACAGTATTCTACCATATTGAAGGCTTTTAGCCATGATGAACATACAAGGAGGACCAAAACCATGTTAAGTATCGAACGTCAGCAAAAAATTATGGAGCTTTTTCAGATCAAATCCTTTCTATCAGTAACGTATTTGCGTGATCAACTTTTTTTTAGTGAAGCAACCATCAGGCGTGATCTGGAGGATTTGGAGCAGCAGGGCCTGATCCGCAGGATTCGGGGCGGAGCTATCTGCAACACAGGTTCCAGCATAGAAACACCTTTGGCAATCAGGGCAGCTGAAAATAGTACAGACAAAAAGCGTATTGCAAAAAAGGCTGCCGACATCGTTCGGGATAATGACGTATTATTTTTGGATGCCAGCACTACTGTTATGGAACTAGTTCCTTTTCTCGCACATAAAGCAAATCTCACCATCATCACCAACTGTCTGCAAACATCCACCATTATTGCAGATCAACTAAAATGCACCCTCATTTGTACCGGTGGAACATATCACCGCAATACAGCATCGCTAGTCGGGCCATTTTCTGAAAGTTGCGTAACAAAGAAATTCGCTGATGTTTTTCTTTTTTCAGTACAATCCGTTGACAGCAAAAACGGCTTGACCGATCAAGGGGAGGAAGTTGCCCACCTTAAATCAATCATGATGCGTCAGGCTAAATCAGTCGTTCTTCTTGCTGATGCCAGCAAGTTTGGACGGACAGCCTTTTGCAAGGTAGCCCCACTGTCTGATGTGACGACGATTGTCACAAACCATTCCAAAGTATTTCATGACGAATGTTGGAATGAATTTCGCACAAAGTTCCTGTATGCAGATGATTGATCAACCCAGCACCTTCCCTCTCAATAAATCATTTCCTTTTTATAAAATAGATCACTATATGTTCGAATTGCGTTTGATGCAACCATTGTCTTATCTTTTAATCGAAAATTGTCATTTGCCAACACACAGATCTCATATATGTTTGCATTACGATTCATCCGACATTTTCCAATGCTGCATCAAATACCGTTCCGATTCCAGGCACCATAGACCACCGTTTTTTTCCACGATGCTGGCAAGGTCCGCAAACCGCTCATCTACCGCCGCCATGATCCTGAAGTCCGCAATCGCTGTTAGAGGCATGTCAATATGCGTGTAGATCATTTTTTTTCCACCCGGGAGTGATGGCAGATGCAAGGTGGCTTCCCCTGCCGCATCCAGCCCGCCAATATGAGTTACCATGACCGCAGGCGTAATGCGGCCTGCAGCTGTCAGTTCCAGGGATTCGATCATATCCTGTGTATTGCCGCCAGTGGTGCCAATCACATGTGTCGAATTATAGTGCACATCATAGTAATTGAGCTCTGCGCAAAATCCCGGGTCTTCCGGTCCTGCAAAGAAATTGAGGCAGCCATCTCTGCCTAAAATTTTAGATGCCATTTCTGCCACTGACCGTACTGGAGCAAAGGCGAATACGTCATCAAAACCGCCATCAGATAATAAACGCAAGCTTGCTATGGGGTCATTCATATCCGCCGAGTTAATGAATTCCAAGTCAATACCTAATTGTTTTGCGGCTTCTTTAGGAAAGAGAGTCCGTGCCCTTGCCAGGCGTTCTTCATTGATGTCAGTTACAACCAGCTGGCGAGGCCTGCGATCGCAATGAAGGGCATAATCAATAGCACCCAATCCCATAGGCCCCGCTCCTGCCAGGATCGCAATTTTTCCGCCTTCCCGTATACCCATTTCATGATGATACACGCCCATCCTTGTATGAAAACAAGCATGAAAGGCGCCAATAGAACAACTCATCGGTTCAGCCAATGAAGCTTCGAAATACGCATCTCCTTTGTACTCCAACAAGCAATTTAGCTCCATCACCTCTTGGGGAATGATGCAATAAGTAGCATCCCCCCCAAAAAATTGATAGGAATATCCTGGGGAAGCCATACTGCCCTTGTAGTTTAAGGCCGGCTGCAATGTAAACTTCATGCCGGGTGAAAACCTGTGCTGGTTTTTTTTACCAACCTTAACGATATTTCCGGCGAATTCATGCCCCATAATAACCGGATGTTGTGCCACATCCTTGGGAACTCTTTTGTGCTTAACGCCCAGGGTAGCGCATTTATATGTGGACATGCAGATACTGTCTGTTATCACTTCCACCAATATTTCATCTTCCCGAATTTCCGGAAGGTCAAATGTTTCCAACCGCAGATCAGATGCTCCATATAATCTGAGTGCTCTCGTTTTCATTGTGTTACAATCCTTCCAACTGTACTTGCTCAATAAGCGCTTCTACTGCTTCCAATGATACAGCCTCTGTGCCTTCGCACATAACACTTGCTGCTCCTGCAGCTAATGCAAAGGGAATGGTCTTTTCCCAAGGATCTCCACGTGCGTCCCCCAGGACTAAAGCTGCCATGGTGGTATCTCCAGCTCCCACCGTGCTTTTCACAGGCACCTTGAGACCTTTTGCATACACTGCGCTGCCCTGCCGTATAAACAAAGCGCCCTTTTCCCCCAGGGATACAACAACTTTTTCAATTCCCCTGCAGAGAAGCTCTTGTGCCGCCGCGGCGATCTCATCAATAGACCGAAAAGAGCGCCCCATCATTCGGGAAAACTCTTCATCATTGGGCTTAATCATCTCTGGTCTGGCTGTCACGCCATGAAAGAGTAGGGGACCGTCAGCATCCATGTATACCTTCGCACCCAGAATATGCAGTTGCTCAATCCATTGAGCAAAAATGCTGTCTTCCACACCCGGAGGTGCTTTCCCGGCCAGAACAACAATGTCCCCAGGCAGCACCTTTTCTTTTAATCTATCAAAAATGCAATTAATATTTTTTTTATCCGCAGGCAAACCAGGTTCGTTGATGTCAGTGTTGGTGTGCAGTTCAGGATCGATGATTTTCAAGTTCGTGCGTGTTGGCTCTGAAACAAGTAAAAAGTCGTTTTCTATCCCCATCTCATCCAGGGCCTTTTTGATATACCAGCCCGGTTCGCCTCCTAAAATCCCCATAGCCAAACTTTGGCCACCCAGGCTTTGGATGGCTTTTGACACGTTGATGCCTTTCCCGCCAGGGTCTATTCGCATCTTAGCAATCCGGTTAACCTTCCCAACAGCAAAGAAAGGCAGAATAACTGTCTTGTCTAGTGCCGGATTTAAGGTCACAGTTATAACCACTCCTGCAAGCCCCTTCCGTTCATAAGAAGACTCCGCGAATGAAACTTCCTGTGAAAATGTTCGTTTCAACCACTGAATACATGATATCATGTTTGTAACAAAAGTCAATACGCTAATAGATGATATTATTACAAACACATAAGGCACCTATATACATGTGCTATCAGATACTTAAAATATAAACTGGCACAGTGGAAAACTGCAAACAGGTTCAAATACTCCGCAAAGATGCTTCCATTTTAGGCAATGGCAACTCATCTCTGAATCTATCTGTGCTTAGAAATATCGCTCTTTCCTGCCTCCAGAATACCCAATCACCAAGCAGATCTACGATCGTTGAAGTAGTTCATCTTCTTTGAGCTGGTGATTATTGGGAACTAATGCGCTTGATCTGGTGTACTGCGAAGTGTTTGCATCACATTCGGAGCTTATGATATACTTGTTTATATTAATCAAATAGAGGACAGGATGGACAAAGCTGATGAACATGAAGCAGCGACAACAAGCAATGATAGAAATGATCAATCAGAAAGGTGCTGTTGGATTTACTTTGCTAAAGGAAGCCTTTCCTGATGTCTCAGAAATGACACTGCGACGTGATTTAGAATACTTGGATCGGATTAAGCAAATTATTCGGATTCACGGTGGAGCAAAATCAGTGGATGTGGTAATCGGTACAGATGATCTGTTCTCCAAGCGCAGCACTAGGAATGCGGAGGCGAAGAAGCTTATCGCACAAAAAGCGGTAGAATTGGTCAGCGAGAATACCTCAATATATATCGACTCGGGTTCAACTGCTACAGAATTCGCAAAGATATTTCCTGATGGAAGGTATCTGATTTTTACAAGTGGAATCAATTGTGCACAGGAGTTAGCGAGATTAACAGACGCACAGGTTTATATGGTTGGTGGCAGATTGAATCCTTATAGTCTTAGTGTCAATGGGTCAAGAAGCCTGACTTATCTTGAGAATATTAATTTTCAAACTGCCTTTTTAGGAGTCACCGGATATATTCATGGGCGCGGCTTTACCTGTGGGTCTGAGGAAGAATGCGAATTGAAGCGAGCGGTCATCAGGAAGTCTGAAAAGGTAATTCTTCTGATGGATGCGCAAAAGGTAAGCATTACAAGCACTTTTACATTTGCTAATTTGGAAGATGTAAATGTTATTGTGTCTGATTCAGCCTTGGGTGATCAGGCGCGCAAAGAATTTGAGAAATATAATATTACCGTTTACTAAGAAAAGGAGCACACAAAGGTAAAAATGCCACCCGTATAACAAGGATGGTATCATTGTCTCGAAAAAGTGGCATTGCCACTTTGTCGAGTTTTGGTACAACAAAACCCCCGCTTGGAGCGGGAGCTGAAAAACTAATTGTTATGCCATCCAAAGTCCCCACTAGTAAGATGAGGAGGGCCTGTCAACCGCCACATCAAATAAAGGAGGGCCTTGGATAGATAACAGCAGACTAGCACACACGAAGTGGAATTGCAAATATCACAACGTGTATGCGCCATAGTACTGGAGACAGGTAGTACTACGGGTGCTGTGTGCACGAAAAAAGGAGAGATCATCGAAGTAGACCTGCCCAGACCATATACACATACCGCCAAAGTATAGCGTATCAGAGATCATGGAAGAAATATGGCTCCGAAGTATTTTAAAGCAGTTTCCGTATCTTCTGTAGAAGCCTGAGTACAAATTAAGGAATATTCTTTATAATTTCGCATTCCAGTATCTCTCTAAATTCTAGGAATGCCTTTTCTCCCCTGGGATAAGTAGCGAAAGACAGGTTCTGTCCTAATGCTCGGTCAAGAAATGAGATCACGTTTCCCCTGCCCGTCAATGACTCCAGCAATTTTAGTGCCCGAACATCATCAAAAGCCTTTTGGGTTAAATACCCTCTCAAGCTGTCCAATGCACGGCCGTCACTGGAAGGATAGACGAGGAAAGGATCTCCTGCCGGCCAGCACCCGTCCCCGTCGCTGGTCCGATAGGGGTTAATGAAGTAGCGAGAATTGCACCCAAAATAAAAATTATACCCCACTGCAGAAAGCCTGCTATTTGATATTTGTACAGCTGTATACCAAGGATTCCTGTTCTCTCTCCGGGCATGGCGATAAAGCAGTTGCTGACATCCTTGTGCTGCCCGCAGCAATAATATGCCCATAAGCCTGGGACGTTTTTGTCAAGGAAGGGATTGATAGCATCCGTAGCGGCGATTGGGCAGTCAACAGTCTTGTCTTCCCAAAACGTAACATCCGAAAGCGCATCAATCAGCGGGAATCCGTGTAGATACGGGGCCACTTGAAGCTTTGCCGCTAAATAGGCTTTTTTGCCTCTCCGAAGCCTCAAAGAGCCATTTTCCCGTTGACTTTACCTCGAAACCCTGATATAATAACCTTCGCTGGTTCTTTATAGATGGAGAGATGGCCGAGCGGTTGATGGCGCTGGTCTTGAAAACCAGTGATGCTGAAAGGCACCGGGGGTTCGAATCCCTCTCTCTCCGCCATTCACTTTCCCGGAATCAAATAACAGGCAGGCTTTATGGAGAAGTACCCAAGAGGCCGAAGGGGCTCCCCTGCTAAGGGAGTAGGGTGCGATAAGCGCCGCCCGGGTTCAAATCCCGGCTTCTCCGCCAGATAACGAAAACCCTTGTAAATCAAGGGTTTTCGTCTTTTTATTTGTATGTTGTAGAAGATCAATTTGCTTGTCTATACCCATCAATCTATGAAAATCTTTGCCTATTACTCCCTCTACTACTCCCTTGCAAGCAAAAAATAGCATGGTTTTCATATTCTATATAATATCTATTTATTATTTAGTGTTATTTGTGTTATAAGTGTTATAGTGCATCAGTTCCTTCCATTATATCGGAACCGTTTTTTCTATAACACTTTCAATAACACTTTTGAACGCGAAAAGAAAAGTGTTATAGCCTCTTACCCCCCTCCATCCTGCCTGCTATCTTCAAGAGGGATAAAGAGGGATGAGGAACGCCGGTCCCTGGCGGGGTGATTTTTTATCCTAAAGGCAGGGGGGGGTGCCTGTATGAAGGTCCTCCGCGCCACCGCTGAACGCAAAAGAAAAGCTT
The DNA here is from genome assembly GCA_023436585.1 of Bacillota bacterium. Lineage (GTDB taxonomy): Bacteria > Bacillota > Clostridia > Christensenellales > Aristaeellaceae > JAEWAH01. The sequence goes on from JAEZIN010000028.1 coordinate 292,220, forward strand.
GTTACGTACCGAACTGCTTACCCGCTGGGCGGCAATGCGCGCAAAATGGTAAATAATTACTATTTAATCAGGCATAGACTGTTTCACGTCATTGACATAATGATAGCTTGATGATAAATTCGTTGCAAAGGGAGTGATAACCATGTGTGGCTGCTTTTACGTCGAGAATGACATCCCCGTTGAAGAACTAAAGCAGATCATTGCCGAAGTCAACCGCAAGCTGCAGAGCAAGCCAGAATATGAGCAGGTGAAAATGCCGTTAGGCGTGATCTTTCCCACCTACATAGTCCCGGTGATCGCGCCCAATAAGCAGCACATTGCCACGCCATACCCAATGCAATGGGGCTTCACCATGCAGGGCAAAAGCCAGCCGTTGAAAAACGCCCGTGCGGAGACCGTGCTGGAGAAGCCTATCTTTCGTAAACCGGTACTGGAGCGCCGCTGCCTCATCCCAGCTACCAACTACTTTGAATGGGAAACGCAGGGCACAAAGAAGATCAAGCATGCCCTGCGCGACCCAATCAGCCAGATCATCTATATGGCCGGCATCTACAGATACGAGCAGGAGAAGCAATTGCCCGTCTTCGTCATCTTAACCCGCGATGCAGCGCCAGGCATCCGCTATATCCACGACCGTATGCCGGTGATCCTTCCGCCTGAAGCCCGCGATGCCTGGGTGTCAGACAGTGCGGATATCACTGGCATCCTGGCCGCCGCCATGGATGGCATAACAGCAGAGGCAGTCTAGCAACCAACAATCCACAAAAAAGCGCCGTCACTGGCGCTTTTATTTTTGTGTGCATCCAAATGTTCTCATTGCACATCCTGCTCTCAAAGTGCTATCATGAATAAGCGAACACACATTCCCATATATTAGGGATGAGGCGATTTAATGGAGCGCGTCATCTTGCACTGCGACGCCAACAGCTTTTATGCATCGGTCTGCTGTGTGGATAATCCCATCTACCGCGGCCTCCCTTTATCAGTTTGTGGTGATCCGGCCAACCGCCATGGCATCGTGCTGGCCAGCACCAGGGAAGCCAAGAAGATGGGCGTCAAGGTCGGCATGGCCATCTGGCAGGCCAGGCAATACTGCCCCCGCCTAGTGGTGCAGCCCCCTGATTATCATCAATACATCCGCTTTTCCCGGCACATGCGGGCCATTTATGAGGAGTTCACCCCGCTGGTGGAATCCTTCGGCCTGGATGAATGCTGGCTCGACATCTCAAACCCCGGCGTCACCTTAAGGGATGGCCAGCACCTGGCGGATAATCTTCGCCGGCGGATCTCCCAGGAGCTGGGCATCACTATCAGCGTGGGCGTCAGCGATAACAAGATCTATGCGAAGCTGGGCTCTGATATGAAGAAGCCCGATGCCACCACCGTAATCACCAAGGAGAATTACCAGCAGCTTGTCTGGCCGTTGCCGGTGTCCGATCTTCTGTATGTCGGCCCCAAGACAGTAAAAAAGCTGGCTGGCCGCTGCATTGAAACCATCGGCGACCTGGCCAACTATGATATGGATAACCTGCACCGCATGCTGGGCAAGAACGGTGTCACGCTCCAGGCCTTTGCCCTTGGGCTCGACAGCTCGCCGGTGATGGCGGTGGATGAACGTGTGGCCATCAAATCCGTGGGCAACAGCGCCACGCTCCCGCATGATGTCCAGACGGTGGATGAAGCAGCTGCCGCCATCTATATGCTTTCCGAATCCGTTGCCATGCGCCTTCGGGAAAGCGGCCTGCGCTCCCGCTGCATCAGCGTATCCGTTCGGGATACCAAGCTTGCCTGGGCCAGCTGCCAGCACACCATTGACCATGCCACCGCCCTGGCCGGCCAGATCGCCAAGACGGCCATTGCCCTGTTCAAGCAGCGGTATACTGGCATGCTGCCGCTGCGCTCCATGGGCGTGCATTGCTCCAGCCTCTTGCCGGATGATGCTCCTGTGCAAACCGACCTGTTCGGCAATGTGATCCGGCGGGAAAAGGAGCACGACCTGGCCAAGGCCATCGACCATATCCGTAGCCGGTGGGGGAATCAGATCATCCAGCGCGGCGTCGTTCTCACCGATCGGCAGTTCGCGGCCATCGATCCAGAAGCGGATCACATTATACACCCGGTCAGCTATTTCAACGGTCCCAAGTGTGGATAAAAAGGAGATGCAAGCGTATGAACCGTGCAGATCAGATCAGGCTTTCTTGTGTCCAGGCCATGGAAAAGGGCATCGTGCCAATAACAGGAGGGTGGAACTGCGAAAATGCGGCCGCCCTGCTGACCGCTATACAGGATAGGCCCAGGCAGTCATTGCCCGTAAGCACCCAACCAAAAGAAGTCTACGATGCCATACTGGATATTCTCATCTCTTTGGAAGGTGCCGAACCCATTTATGTACCTAAATGGGCAAAGCAATTGCTGGCGATCTGATAAGGAGGATGAATGTATGAAGGCTCCTACCTATCTCCGTGTGGATGCCACCTTCAAGCCCGATGGTGTCATCGTCCCTACCATGATCTATTGGACGGATGGAACCCCCTATATCATTGACAAAATCACTGATGTCCGCCCGGCGGCCAGCCTGAAGCACGGTGGTGCAGGCATGCGGTACCTGTGCCGGATTCAAGGCCATGAAAGGGCGTTATTCCTATCAAACAATAAATGGTTCGTCGAAGAAAAAGACTAAGGCGAATTTGATTTATCCCGGTACCATATATCCAACTATTTCAGGGAGGAGCATCAGCTTCTCCCTTTTTCTCATCATTTGACAACGCCCAAATATTATACTATCATATTTCCAATAATGGCGAAAAATGGAGTGTGTGATATGCCTGCATCAAAAAAGATACTGGCCCTGGTACTCTGCTTATTGATTACCATATCCTCATTTCATTTTGCGTTTGCTACGGAAGAACCACCAACACAATCACCGGAAATAGAAGAATCTACCCCTACGCCCACAGCAGAGGATCCTACTCCTACACCCACGGCAGAGGATCCTACTCCTACACCCACGGCAGAGGATCCTACTCCCACGCCCACAGCAGAGGATCCTACCCCTACGCCCACGGCAGAAGAACCCACGCCAACGCCCACGGCAGAGGATCCTACTCCCACGCCCACAGCAGAGGATCCCACCCCGACGCCAACGGCATCGGAGCCCACACCTACCCCGACACCTACCCCAACTCCGACCCCAGAGGGCTTTTCCATCATGGAAGAACCCGTGCCGGCATCCATTGACCTGGCGTCATTTACATTCGATAAATACCCGCTTTCCCCGCAGTACACCGATCTCGTGGTAACAATCCTGGGCGGCCAGTTTACAGGCATCATCGGCCTGGCCGAAGGCACGCAATATACCGTTGCTGGCAATCAGATAACAATACCAAAGGGGTTCCTTTCATCCCTGCCTCCCATGGTACATAACCTTACCTTTTCCTTTGAAGGTGAACCTTCCATCAGCCTGCCTCTGACAGTGAATGATACCACCCCCGTCGGTATGTACGTGGATGGGCTTGATATCGCCGCCGGCTCAGGCAGTGGCTGGTCGTTTGATAGAACTGGCATGGTCTTAACAATTACCCAAGGTGGGAAAACAATATCAGGTGTCGGTAACAATATCCGCATTATAGTTCAAAACACAGCGAATTCGCTTACGTTCGACTCGTTAGATATCACATATTCAAATTTAACTTCCGCGGTAGAGTTCTCTTCTTCCAGTTTGTACGTTGAGCTTAAGCTTCTTGGCTCAAATAAAATCACATCAGTAGGTACAGCAATTAGCTTCGACCGGAGCGTGTTTATTTCGGGTGCGGGCAGCTTGTCCATTAAGGTAAACGGTATCAGCGGTTATGGCATGTATATTACTGGCTCCCTTTCGCTGGACAACTGCAATCTTCAGGTATCTTCCAGGGCTGCCGCCATACGTGCTGGTTTTGTTGACATCACTGGTGGCCAGCTCACAGTGAACAGTAGCGAGAATGCTGGCTTTTATGTAAACGCGTTGTATGTTTTTGGTAGTGCACTTATATGTGACGGCTATTCTCATGGTATATATGCTGATACAAATGTTTATGTTTCGAATAGTGCCATAAGGGCTTTCGCAAATGGGTATAATGCCGGAACTGGCATTGCCACCAACGGTATCTTAAGCATTAACGGTGGCAGCACCTATGTGGCTGCTGCAGGTTATACAAGGGCTTTAAGCGGTGCTCAAGTCACCATTAATGGCATTGTTTGCAGCAGCACGGCCAGGGCTGTCATTGTCAGGAATAACCATTTGGATAAGGAGTTTGATCCTCCCTTTGGCCTTATTGTGGATGGAGAAAAGATCAAGCTAAGCTCTCTATTTGCAGATATCAGCGGCAGTGGCTGGGCCTGGGATGTAGACGATGCCAAGCTGATCCTGGATGGCTATAACGGTGGCGAGATATCCTTTCTTAGGGGGCTGAAGCTTGATCTGCAGGGCAGCAACAATATAGCAGGCCAAATCTACGGGGATGATCTGACCATACAGGGCAGCGGCAAGCTAAAAACAAGGAGAATAGATGACTATGGGATAGAAGTCGATAACTTGACTATGAATGGCGGCACGGTCATTGCAGAATCCAGGGATTATAACGGCATTTACTGTATTAACCTGATTCTGAACAACGGCACATTGGCAGGCATCACTGAATACGACGGTGGTTTTTGGGTTTACGATTCATTAACCCTCAACGGCGGCACATTAATGTCACAAGGCCATAGCATGTATGATGTCGAGATTCCAAAGTTCCGTTCAAAAACGCAATCTATTGGGGATACATTGATCATGGCCGGCCACGGCGGTGATTTTTCTCCCTTCACAGGTACGGCTATTTCGCAAAACAAAACCCTGCCCTCCGGCTTTACCTATACGATTTTTGATGACAAGCCTATTTCATTTGTGGGTGATGCGAAGCTGGTCAATCATGGCGTTCTGCGTGATCAGGGCGGCATCAGCCATGATGACTGGGATAAAATCACTGGCAGCGGTACTTTTGCAGCGGCATATTTCGAGCAGGAGGATTATACCTGCTATGCTGGTGAGCAGATTCAGCTGAACCTGATAAAGTCGCCTGATGTAAGCCTTGACCATTGGAGCAGCTATGCATCCCCTTATTATCTTGAAATGGATGATACCGGGCTTGTCTCATCCAAATGGCCAACCACAACCACGGTATTTGCTCATTTGACCTATCCACAGCCAGGCGGCGGAACCGGAAGTTTTTATATTACCTGTGACCTGAATATCACCTTTGGCGAATTCAGGCTCAATGACCAGGGCGGTGCCGTCACAAAGCTTCAAAACCGCCTGGTGGAGCTGGGTTATATTACGGGATCGGCCGATGGTGTGTTTGATGTCAGGACAGAAAATGCCGTCAAGCTCTTTCAGACAGTAAACGGCTTATCAGTCACCGGTGTGGCCGATGAGCAGACAATGAGAACACTTTATTACGAAACGCACCCCAACCCGACACCCACCCCGGCAACCCCCACGCCCGAACCTACCCCGACGCCTGTGCCCACACCGACGCCCAAGCCCCTGCCGCAGTCAATCACAATCAATCAAACCAATATCACCATTGGCGTGGGGCAGAGCCTGAACACGCTGAAGGCGGATACTTATCCGGTGGATGCAAACCCACAGATTCAGTGGACGAGTTCCAATACCGCTGTTGTCAATGTATCCAATAGCGGCGGCCTGTACGGCAACGCTGTAGGCAGCGCCGTTGTGCGGGCAACCACTGTCAATGGCCTGTTTAGGGAGTGCACGGTGACCGTTGTCAAGTCAGGCAAGGGTGTTTCCAATATCATCATCACCAAGCCCAGTATATCCATCGATGAGGGGAAAACGGCTTCCCTAACCGTAAGGCTTACGCCAAGCTCCCCGCAGAATAAAGCAATCGCCTGGGCCTCCTCCAATACCGCTGTGGCCACGGTGGATGGTAGGGGAAAGGTCTCCGGCCTTACGCCCGGCACAGCCATCATCACCGCCATGGCCTCCAGTGGGGTAATGGCCCAATGCACCGTTACAGTAAACTCCCTGGCTGTATCGCAGGTGCTCATCAGCAAAACCTATCTGGAAGTGGATGAGGGGAAGACCGCTTCCCTCAGCGCGTCCGTGTTGCCCAGGAATGCAAGGTTCAAAGCCTTGACCTGGTCCTCCAGCGATCCGTCCGTTGCCACCGTTTCCTCCAAGGGGAAGATAACGACCTATAAGCCCGGCACGGTGCAGATCACGGCCACGGCGCACAATGGCGTTGCAGCTTCCTGTACGCTAGTGGTCCGCTCCCTGGCCGTTGCCCAGGTCATTATCAGCAAGACCTATCTGGAAGTGGATGAAGGGAAGACCGCCACCCTCAAAGCATCCGTATTGCCCAGGAATGCAAGGTTCAAAACCTTGACCTGGTCCTCCAGCGATCCGTCCATTGCCACCGTTTCCTCCAGGGGGAAGATCACGACCTATAAGCCCGGCACGGTGCAGATCACGGCCACGGCACATAACGGCGTTGCCGCCTCCTGCACGCTGGTGGTCCGCTCCCTGGCGGTCACTTCCATTGCCCTGAACAAGGCCGAGCTCACGCTGAAGCCCAAACGTTACTACACCTTGAAAGCCTACCTCCTGCCTAAGAATGCGCGGTTCAAAACAGTGACATGGGTCTCCAGCAATCCGGCCATCGCCACTGTTTCACCGTCCGGCAGAGTGAAGGCCATCATGCCCGGCACCGTCTACATAACCGCAATTGCCCATAATGGGTTGTCGGTTACTTGCGTTGTGAATGTGCAATAGCAGATATCAGCAATACCGCAATACGATTTACATCTCCTCGTTTTCTTTTGTTGTCAGAAAGGAATGGAATAGATTGAAGAAAAACATGCGAGCTATGATCCTGGCTTTAACATTAATATGTTTTGTGCTTAATCAAGCTCTCGCCTTAGAAAGCGGCGGACTTAATGACTTACCGCTGCTCGATGAAAGGGTATACACAATACAAGATTTTGAGAAAAAAGTTGAAGAGGTAAAACAAGCACTCAAATCCAGGAAAATCAAATATACGGATTTTCAAGTGCAAATTTTTGTGTTTACTCATAACCTATGTGCACTTGATAGAACAGAACGTTTAGTGGCTGATATAATGACGAAATACTCCTTTGGCAGCTTGGAAGAAATAAGACCAAAAAATGATCTCACCTTTAAAATAGCTGAATATAACGGAAAAACTGTTGCAAAAAAAAATCCCGATTTTAGCAAATGCATATTAGGTAGTACATTTTTAATTGATGAAAAAGATATTGAGATGGCAAAAGAATTAGAAGATCAAATGTCACAAATACTTGAATATGCTGGCCTAAAAGACAAAATGAATGGAACAATTGAAATGTTAGCATTCACAAACTGGGTAAAAGGTGAGAATAATCTGCTTTCTTATAAGTTCTCTGAAATGACACCAGGATTAACTTTTGTGAATGATTATTATGGTATGTTGTTACGTGATATGTGGGATAAGATTGACTATATTGGTTATTATAGCGATACAAAATATGCGGTCGATGAACTGTTGCGTGTGGAAAGAGAAAAAGTCGCAATAAGACTTGTACAAATATATAATGAAAATTACGAAAAAATATCATCAGGCAGTGATTGAGGTTTGGCAATAAAAGAATCGAAAAGACAGAAATCCCGTCTATTGCCTCAATAACAAGGCGCTTGCATTCGCAAGCGCCTTTTCGTATGGATGCCTTACTTTGCATCGCTCATATCGGTAAGTGTACCGCTGTCATACTCCTGCTGGGTGATTCTGTGCTCCATCTTCCCGATGGTGTTGTCGTCCCGAATCTGATGGGCGAGGTAATGGTCACCAGATTTCATAATATCGGTAAAGCGGTAGGTTGCTCCATCCTTTACGACCGTAAGTACTTTCATGGTTCCAGCACCTCCATAGTGTAATTATATCCCATCCTTCATTAACTGGGCAATGGCATCTTTGAAGTTTCCTTTGGGGCTGGCCAGCAGGCTCATCATGAGCTGTGCTCCAGCGCGGATGCCGTTCTCATAGGCCCGTTCGGCGTGGGCGTTGACCAGGCTGTAGATGGCGTTGTTCAGGGCGTTGTATTTGGTGCGGTCCTGCTTTGTGTAGGTGGAAATCACCACCTGCATGCCTTCTTCCTTTTCTTCCACCACCGCTTCGGGGTCGGTGTCCACGTAATCCTCTGTTGCTACGGCATCCGGATCGATGAGCTGCAAAGCCAGCTTTCTGGCAATATTCTTCATAGGGTTCCTCCTTCGTGGTCTCGGTGTTGAAAGAGGTGCCCGCCTGTGGTAGAATAGATTTACCCAGGGGGTAACCTCGAAGGGAAGGATAAGGCAATCAGCGCTTTGATCGGGGCAGATTGTCTTATTCTTTTTCTTTTAGTGACATGACAGCCAATCTTATCGCTTCAACCCTTGTTACTTTGTGCCTTTGGCAATAGGCATCTATAATCTGAACTTGATAAGGTTCGAAACGAACAGTTAACTGTGCGGTTTTTGGGCTGTCTGTTGGCCGTCCCATCTTCTTTGGAGCCATTTCATCACCTCACTTTTGAACTCCAATAGTATTGTAAACTATTGGAGTTCAAAAGTCAATTATTTTCCCGACTTTTTGTCACAGTATTACACCATGCTTAAGTACTAATTTTGTTCTTTACTTAAAAGTACATAAGGTAATGTACATTATATCCCAAATCATGCTATAATTCACATGAGTGATATTTATTATTAGCACAGTAAGTGTAATATGTTTACATTGGAGTGTTATCATTGAGAATTGGCGCAGTAGATTTATTTTGTGGCGTTGGTGGATTAACATGTGGAATTCAACGTTCAGGAATAAAGGTAGTTGCCGGCATAGATATAGATTATAGTTGCAAGTATCCATATGAGCGTAATAATGAAACATCGTTCATACACAAAAGCATCAATGACATTACAGGTAAATATATTAAAGACTTGCTTAAGGATTGCGAGATTAAAGTACTTATTGGATGTGCTCCATGTCAACCATTTTCTAGTCATCGCAAGAATAAAAAGGATAGGAAAAGCCATAAAGATTGGTCTCTTTTATATCAGTTTGCTAGACTGATAAAAACAAGTAAACCCGACTATGTATCAATGGAGAATGTGCCTGAACTAATACATGAGCAAGTGTTTCTCGATTTTGTTTCGCTTCTTAATTGCTTAAATTATAAAACCACATATTCTGTAGTAAATGTGGTAGATTATGGCATTGCACAAACTAGAAAGAGGTTAATCCTATTATCTTCAAAGGTAAGTAAAATTGAACTCATACCTCCTACCCATATCGCTAGACAGATATGTGTAAGGGACGTAATTGGAGGATTACCTGAAGTAGAAGCGGGTGAAATTTGCCTTACAGATAGACTTCATATATCTTCTAAGCTTAGTGACATAAACCTAAGACGTATGAAGGCGTCTAGGCCAAATGGTTCTTGGCGTGACTGGCCTGAAGAATTGATATTAAGTTGCCATAAAAAGGATACTGGCAAATCATATGGTTCTGTATATGGCAGAATGAGTTGGGACGATTTGGCCCCCACAATCACAACCCAATTTATTAATTATGGTACTGGCAGATATGGGCATCCAAGCCAGGATCGTGCTTTAACCTTACGAGAAGGTGCTTTATTACAATCGTTTCCAATGGAGTATGAATTCGTATCTATCGATAATCCAATTTTTCTCAAGTCTATAGCTAAGCAGATAGGAAATGCCGTTCCTCCAAGATTAGGTGAAATAGTAGGATTTAGTATACTAAATAGTTTAAGTAAATAGAAAGGGATGGGGATTTATATGAGTAACAGAGAGTATAAACTAAACATTGACCCTCGTATTTTAGAGTTACTTGGACCTAGTCTGTATACTAACATCTACTACATTCTAGCTGAGCTCATTGCGAATGCATATGATGCTGACGCAAGCAATGTTTACGTAATCGCGAATAAAGACGATATCACCGTAGAGGATGATGGTAAAGGAATGTCATATTCTGGTGGCGATATACAGAAATATTTGAATGTCGCTGCAATATCAAGAAGTACAAATGATGAGTCACTAACACAAACCAATCGAAAGAAAATGGGGAGAAAAGGCGTAGGGAAGTTGGCTGCTTTATCTGTATCAGAGAATGTTCTTGTAAAAACGATCTATGATGATGAGAAATCTGGCTTTGTTTTGTCTAGACACATTAACTCAAATAGTGAGTTGCAACCATTACCTGATGAGCAAATAACCTTTGAAAAAGTCCAAGGGAATGGTACTGCTATTGTAATGCTTAAACCACAATATCAACTTCACAATACACTAAGAGCGATAAAAAGGAATTTGCTGAAAATATTTCCGTTGGTTGATAGTTCGTTTCGCATTCATCTTATTAGGGGTTCTGAAGAAGAAATAATAGAAAATTTCGATAAGGAAATGATATCTGAGTTATCAACTCTTATTACAATGGGTAGCGAATTTTCCTACTTGCATGAACATTTTACTACTCCATTTCCGGGGAAAATAAACGAACTAAAGAAGATTGTACCAATGCCCTCATTGGCAATAACTATGGAAGATAAACAAGGTAATAGTCATTCTTATAATGTTGAGATAGCAGGATGGATTGGTACATATAAATCAACCCGTGGCCGAAAGCTGGAATTAACAGATTTCCCAGATAATTTTATTTCGTTGTATGCGAATAAGAAAATGGGTGAGTTTAATATTCTACCTATTGTTGGTCAGAACAAGTTACCTGAAGTATATGTTGTTGGGCAACTACACGTTGATATATTTGAGTTGACTGAATTACCTGATATGGCATTAAGCAATAGACAGGGGTATAAGACCGATGATCCAAGATATCAAGCTGTTTTGGATTTTGTAAGAAAGTCTCTTTTGCCAGATGTACTTAAAATGAGAGAAGTATTTGTGTCACTTGGAAAGAAGATGAAAGAAGAAAAAAAACTAGAACAACAGAGACAAAATGAAGCGTTTTTCCGTCGTTCGGTTGATCTATTTAGGGAAAATACGACCAAAAAGGCAGCCAGCAAGATAACGGAGATATTTGGTATAATGGAAAAAAAGGAAGAAGTAGAAGCGATTTTATCGCAAGAAATAAACATAAATAGTCCAGATATGGGAATTAAGAGTGTAATTGATAGTCAAAAAAAGAAAATATTGATTAGCCAGACTTATGGTGATAAGGATTTGGCAGACGTTGTTTATTTTATGTTTTTATATAACAATGTCCCGCCAGAAGACATAATATATACTAATTGTGATGATGAAATATCACGAATTCCTGAAGGATGCGGGATATATGATTATTTGCGGGACTTTTTTGTAGACAGTTATTCAACTCAAAAGATGTACGTAGTTTTTGTAACTAGTCATAAGACGAAACTTTCATGGGGTGCATTGGCAGAAGTTGGTGCAGCTTGGATAACACAGATAGGTAATAAAATATTTAACGTATACGATTTTAGGCCAGAACATCCGCTTGATGATGAACAACAATGGCATACAAGCTCAAGAGATAGTAATGGGGACTTATATATGTCTCGATTAGGTGCAGATATATTTTGCCAAAAAATTGAGTGCATCTGTGATGAACTAGGATATAGGAAACGGTCTAGGCAAGAGAATAAATATCATTTAGAAACATTGGTGCGAGTAGATGTAAGATGAAAACTTATTTCTTGATTAATAGTGTGGTTATGCTGAGCGAATAGGAGAAAAGCATTTATGGATAGTTTATCTGTTATTGAAAAGGCAAAACAAATAAAGGAGAAAGGTTTTCCGTCCAAGTTATATAAATATAGGTACTTTGATGAAAATGACTTTTGGAAGGATTGGGTCAAAGGTGAAGTTTATTTGGGATGCCCATCATCGTTCAATGATCCATTCGATTGCTCCTTTTCATGCGATAGTATGATGATTCGTGATCATTTTATTAGAGAATCATTACTTGATTACGTCAAAAATCGTCTTAGTCCCAACCAAGCCGAAATAGCTCTAATAGAGACTTCAGATGATCCTGTACAGGCATTTAGATCGGTTATTGATCAGCATGGCTGTCACCTAAGAAATGAAATTGATCAATATCTGAGTTTTGATAGATTTTTGAATGTATTACAAGATAATATCCTCGTAGCATGTTTTAGTGCAGTAAATGATTCTATATTAATGTGGAGTCATTACGCATCCCAGCATAATGGATTTTGCATTGAATATGATTTTGCAAATGATGACCTATTTAAAAAAATGACATATCCAGTGATCTATAGTGATCTCAAAGTCACATATCAGCCCCAATATAAAAAAAGTGAAAAAAATTGGGCTGCATCGGCCGCCTTAAGCAAATCAGTATGTTGGGCATATGAACGAGAATGGAGATTCATCAATGCTGATCCCAATAAAAGTAAACAGCCAAATAGATTCTATCTGGAAGTTCCTTCATGCGTTCGTGCCATATATGTTGGTGCTCGTGTAACAGAAAATAACATGAAAACAATGTGTGATTTAGCATCAAGCTTGTCCTTACCAGTTTACAGAATGAAAATGGATAATGCTTCTTTTCGACTGTACCCAATAAAAGCATAAATGCAGAATACCCCAATATGCATAGTTATCCATGAGACGGATAATGTGTCTATACACGTATACTGCTTTTGAGTTCTTCAACCTTTATCCAGGGGCTTCTACGATGAAGCATCTTGTGACAATTGGCACACACTAGGGCGAAATCAGTTACTTTTGTTCTTCCACCTTCTCCATACTCTGCTATCGGCTTAATATGATGGCATTCTATATAATCCTTGCCAATGTCTCCATAAAAATGATAGAAATCGAAATTACAGATGCAGCAAACAAGGCCATGCCCACTTTTTATGGCATGCTCTTTTGCTTTTTTTACAATCTCCTGATTTCTTTCCCTGGTTCTGTGAAGCTGATATAGAATACGTCCTTCCATGCATGAGAACTCTTCTTCTTCAGCCAAAACCCCAGAAAACTCATTTAGCTTACTATATTCTGTTTTTATGCTATCGGCCACTTTGTGAAGATAAGGCAGGTTTCCAGAAAATTCATTCCAGACCTCAACATCCTTTTTACTGCCCTGATCAAGACCCTGACCTGGATAATTAGGATCTAGTCTTAAGAAATTACACAACTTCATATAGACCCCACTAGGGTTTCTATACTTTGTTGCTTCTGCAGGATTTTTGTGAATAGGAAGCTTGTTCAAAAGATCACTTAATTGTTCTATTTCGGGAGATTGATGGCTAACAGACGATGGAAACTGAATGCGAAAATATAGATCCAATGCAAGAATCAGTTCATCTCTTTCCCATGGTGGATTTCTCAAAGTCATACACCCGACCCCCTATCATTAGCTATCCTTGAATTCATACCCATGAACTTACAACGATACCAAGAACAAAGAATATTAAGTTGGTTATTATTCCCATCCAAAAGTTCCTTCTTCCATCGTTCTTAAGTTCCTTCTTAAGAATTAGCTTAACGACTTCTGCATGATCTAATGATATTCCCAATAGTTTAGCGGATTCGTTTGCTTCTTCTTTGATTTGCCTGTATATATCGATTTGCATATTTAGTTCACTTTGCAACTCGGAAAGTTTAGTAGATGAAAGAGCGAGGGTATCACTAATTTTTACAATGCGCTCAGTAATGTCATCCTTTTTCAATTTCCTCATGTGAAAATAGCCACGTATCATAAAACCCAAGAATATTGCAAGTAACAAAAACAAAAGAACTGTGGAGACTACTCGAATCAATGACGCATATTGAAATGTATCCATGGGAAACCTCCAGCTAATCTACACAATATTCAATTAGATATATGATACTCCGAATGTAATATATTAACAAGAGGTCACTGGAGACGATTATCCCCAGTGACCTTTTATGAAGTTTGACATTTTAGCGACTCTGGAGTACTATCTGGGTTGGCAGGGTGTTTTTCTATGAGCTCTGTCGCTGTGGCTCTGCCTTTCAGCAGACCGAGGGAAAGTCGATGGTAATGACATCGGCTTTCTTTCTTTTGTTGTTCTTTTGTTTTCTGGGGCTTTCTTGTAGAAAGCTATCCTGATAATGCTTCCAAAATCTACACTTCTGATGCGATCTCTTTGCGTATATGCAATAAACAGCAATACCGCAAAGCATACCACAAAAACTATATCCATATATATACTTCCTTTCTTCCCAACCTTCCAAAATCTATATAAAAAAACCGCCATGAGCTTGTCTACTCTTGACGGAGATTGATCATTTATGTCAAAGACAATCAATATCTCCGCAAGCTTAACACAAGCCTACCACACCTGCTGAGATACATTGCCTCTTTTTCTATCATAATCTTATTTTACCTACATGACACTCATACACCCTTTCGTTTAGTTTTAAACTTTGCGACATAACATATCCGGTGTGGTAATTAGATATGTTTGCCGATTGTTTATAATATATCACACCTATCCAACAAATGTCAATAGAACCATAAAAAATCTCTATTCCCGATTACCAGGAACAGAGATTATAATGCATTACGCCATCATCCCACCATCCGGCGGTTCGTCGCTTTTCTTCTTCAGGGCTTCCAAAAGCTTCTCCAGGAAGGAAGGCAGGGCAACTCCCATCAGCTTCACATTTTCCACAATGCTCAGGCTTTCGTTGGAGATATAAAAGCATACCGTGGCCGTCTGGGCAATGGCCGTCTGGTTGCCCACCACCTTATCCACCACCGTGGCCACCAGCACGATTAAGAAAATCATTCCCTTGCGCAGCAGCCCATCAAACCCGGCCTTGCTGCTCAGCTTTCCGTCTTCCGTTTTCGGGCTGTAGCCCCTCCAGGCTACCAGGAAGCCAGTTGCATAGTCCGCAGTCATGACGATCACCAGGCACGTCAGCAGCATGTTCCACTCCCCAAAGAATCCTGCAATGCCCCCGCCGATGGTCGCCAGCACCTTCAGCACCTTCTCCCACATACTTGTGTACCTCGCTCTTTCGTAGTTCCCGCTTGCGTGCTCCTGGGCTTGTCCCTGCCATCCATCACCCCTTTCCGCCATGGCGAGCCAAATCACCCGGCGCTGATGCCGGTGGCCATAAAGTCCGCAATGGCATCCTTCGCCGCGGCTATGGCCGCCTGGGCCGCCGTCACCGTCTGTTGCACCTTGTCAAGCTTCGCCTGGTTGACGGTGACCGTCACCGATCCGGCAGGCCCATCCGGAATGGATTCCACATTCTGCAGGTACTTGGCCATGCAATACCCCTGCATGCCGTTGTATTCCGCAAACACCCATCCTTCCGGCGCGGGCATGTCCAGTACCTTCACCTGGGCACCGTCCGGTATCCACTCCCTTCCGGTGTCGTTGTCTTTGTTGGCCGTCTTGCGCAAAGACAGCCTGCCGCCCGTTACCTTGCCAACCCATAACACATCCATGATCCTTTCACCCCCTTCCTGGCTTTCGTAGTTCACCTTTTTCAGCCTGCCACCCCACTTCCACGCACCCAAGGCTGTGTCAATCTTGATACCGCTGCCGCCTGTCCAGCTTGTGCAATGCATGATCTGCAAGGGAGCCACGCTGATTACCACGCCAACATGGTAGTAATCACCCTGGTCGGTATGTGATTTATAGCCGTCCGGCAGAGAATACTTTGCATCACCCGGCTTCCATCTCTTATACACGACCCATCCAAGCCGCAGCTGATCAGCGCTGACGATGGCCACCAGCTCCCGCATCTCATTCCTGGCGGCAAAGTTGCTGCCATGGGTGCCCGGCCAGCTCCCCCCGGCGCGCCGGATCGCACCTATGATCAGGCCGATACAGTCGCAAAAGCCGTCATCCCCATCATGGCCTTTCTTGTACCGCGGATCGGCCGCCTGGATGGCCATGCACATGGTAAGAAAAGCTTGCGTTGATATAGGTGGCATGTGATCACCTCCAATAATGATTCAGGATATCAATGGTCACGGTTACGGGTTTGGATGCGTAAGGGAAAGCTGCCTTTGCAGCTCAGCAATTGTGGCCTCGGCCTCCTGCAGGCGCTGCTGAAGCCCATCCAATGGATCGTATACTGTTGGGGTTGCGGCGCTGCCATCCTCATTTTCCAGCCGAATACTATCCGGAGAAGCAGCGACGATACTCATTAAACCATCCAGGGAGCGCACATCAAACGTTCCATCAGGATGGATTTTTGACACCTGGGCAGGTAACCGTAGCTCAATCCCATCGGGTGTCTTGGCAATAAGATACAGCAATTTTATCCCTCCATCGCATCACACCTGGTATGCTCCCTTTGGCAGCTGATCATAAAATCGCACCTCAAGTGGCGCTTTCTTTTGCTGCCCTTTTTTCCCTTTGGTGGATCGGCGTTGATACTTCAGGTGTTCTTTGAGCTGCCCATGGAAAAAGGCGGGGGATGATTGCCAAAACTCGGACAGGCTCCACCCTAATAGCTTTCTGGCTGCGTAGATGGAAAACTGCCAATCATACGAGCCGTCATCCGCTTCAGCGCCGTTTACCCGTTTTTTTCGGCCTTCTCCTTGCCCTTGGGCTGTTTGTGCAGCATCTCATCCATAGCGGCGTTGGCCAGCTCCTGGGCCTCAGTCATGTGGACGCAGTCCATCAGCTGATCTGCCGTGATCTCCACGCCCCCGGCGCGGATCATGCAGGCGATGACCACCGCCTGGCGGTTCCACGACATGGGTTTCCCCGGATTGCCATCTTCATCCTCAACGCCGGCAATCTCCTTGATGATGGCAGGGTAGGGCGTATCCAGTTCCCTTTCCATCGAAGCCGCTGCCCGCATGTTGAAAAGCAGCGGGAAGGTGGTGCCGTTAATGGTAACCGTGCTGGGCTCCAGCATGTTCAGTACGTGATCCATTGCTTAGCCCCCCTGCGGTACATCCGCTTCCGTGGCGGCCAGCGCCTCGATCTGGGCGATGGTGTAGGGTAGCGCGCCGAAGAACTGTTCCACCGTCAAAGGCACCTTGCCGGTGGCCACGTCGCTGGTGGCGTAGCGGACGCGCCATACGCCTTCATGGGTGGGCATCACCTCAATGGCCTTACTGACCTGGGGATCCGCGTCGCTGTCGTCAGAAGTGGCGTATTCCGATTGGCCCTCGATCATCTTGCAGCGCGGGTGGAAGAAGTACACCAGGCCGCCGTCGCTGTTCTCCATGAAGTAACCGGTAGCAAACTCCGCACCTTTGTCGTTGTTTTTGCTGTAGGCCATGGAACTGCTGGGCTTATGCGTGCCCAGAGCCTTGTCTTCGATATCCCTGGGGAGCGCCACCACGTCGGTGGTCAACTGAGCGCCCCTGGTGTTCTGGGTGATGTCGTAGGTCAGGCCGCTGGCAAAGATCTTGCTGCTGCCGACATCCGGAGCGACGCCCAGCTTCTTCACAATGGGCAGCCGATAGATCTTGTTATTCTCGCCATCTTTCTCCCAAACAGGGGCCTGGCCAGGCTCTTGGCTTGCGAAAAAGGCCATAAGCATGTCCCGGATGGTGAGCAAGTATTCCGGAGCTTTGATGATAATGGTACTTGCCATGGGGCTACCTCCTTTTGTAGATCAAAATGGATCTCCCGCGCTGTCCAATATGGCCAGTGCGCGCTTGGCCATAAGTTCCGCAATGTATTCGCCGGCGGCATCATAGGCAACATGCATGTGCCTCAGCTGCCGCTTGTGGCTGTTTTCCAGAATCGGTCCATAGGTGCTGGTGTATACCTTCTTGGGGCCTTTCGTTGGGCGGGCAAGCTTGCGCCATCCAAAGTCAACCCCCAGGATATCGTCACCGATAAGCCCTTCCCGTAAAAACTTGTATCCTATGGATTTTCGCAGCTGGCCGGACCGGTCATGGCCATCCAGATTTACTGTCATGGTGTAAACCATGGCTTCCGAACCTTCCGCCAGGATCTCCTTCAGCTGCTCATTTGTGATAGCCCGGGCGTAATGCTGCAGATCCTTCAGCAGCTCCTTGGCCCCATCAAACACCTTCCCTTTATGCCTGGCCATGCGCTACACCTGCCTTTTCAGCAGCAGATAAACCAGCACTTGCCGGCGGTTCGTATCAGTCATCCATGCTTCCGGACCGGGCTTCGCGGAAGAGGCTCCGGAGGCCTTCAGCGCGTCAATGATGTTTTGCCGCCTCTGCTGCCATGCGCTGCCGTCCTTGGCCCACAGCATCACCGTTACCCTGGCGCTTTGCCGTATGACCCGCCCACTAGCGTAGAAATTAGTTACGGATGTTTGCTGCCAGGTGATATAGTCGCTGTCGTTCACCTGCTGCCGCATAGGCTCTTCGCTTAAGGGTAGCTGCAGGCTGGCCAGGGCATTATCCATCCAGGCATTCACATCCCATGCGTCAGCCACCGCCATACCCCTCCATTTCGCGCATCACCGCCCGGATCTCCGTGAAGCCACGGCGGGGCTTGTCCTTGATGGGAACGCCAATGGCATCGTATGCCTGACAACCTTCCAACACTCGAAGGCCGCTGCCCAGCGTTTTGCTCGTTGGCGTCCGTATGGTAAAGGTCACGGAAAGCTCGCTTTGGTTGGCTGCCGCCTGGTGGAATTCCCTGTTGCCCATGTCCTTGCGGGATGCCCAGCAGCCGCCGTCCTCCGGCTGCCCATACAGGTTGTGCCATTCATCCGTGGAGCTCCCGCCGGCGATTTTGACTTCACGCACCTGCAGCACAATCCAGTGGTTCATTTCTCCCGTTCCTCGCATATCATGAACCCCCTATCTCAGCTGCAGGATGATGCTGTTCAAACCGTGTGCCAGCGTCTCCTTAACGGTGCCTATGACCTGCACTTCCCGGTTGTCGTACCAGTCCATGGCCAGCATGTACACCCCAAGCTCATATAAGGCATCCTGCTCAGCCGGTTCCGGCACGCCGCCATTGGCAAAATACTTCTTGGCGGCATTCAGGCAAAGCGTGGCCACCTCTTCCTGCCAGGTCTCCGCCGTGGCATAGCCGTATGACCGCATACCGCTTATTGTTACCGCCACGGTGATCCCTCCTTACTTGTTAACCGCGCCGGCGTATTGAACACCGGCGCGGATGTCATATGCAAGATACCTGAATGGATCAGCCGCCAGAAACGACAGCCTTCTTTGCCAGGCGGAAGGCACTGCGGAGCCGGATTTGCACGTCAAACCAGTGATTGAGCGTGAACAGGCGGTTTCGGGTGGTGACATCCTTGTCCGTATCATACAGCGGCGGGCAGTCAAAATTCAGATGCAGATAGCGGAAGTCGCCAACCACAGGCGTTGTGGCCTTGGAGCAGAAGGCAACCTTGAAGCCCAACACATCCTCCGGCTTTTTGCCGAAAAGGCTTTCAGTGTTGGATAGAGCGCGGATCATCGCGAAATAGTCCTGACGGCGCATGGCACAAATGGCGTTATCCTGGTACATGTCTTCCAAGTCGCCAAAGGCATCGATAATGGCGTCCAGCAGCGTTTCGGCTTGCACGGTTAATGAACCAAATGTGCCAACACATACGGCCTTAACCCTTTCTTTGCTTGTGACTGCTTTTGTCATAGGTGTTTCTCCCTTCCTTTTGCTATTTGTCAACCCTTTCGAACACTGGCACCAGCCGCCCCACGTACTTGTACCCCTTAATCTTCAGCCCCTCCGGCCTGAACTGCGTATCAGGGAGCACTGGCTGAAGGAAAGGCGGCTTCCCACCGAAGCGCATATAGTTCACAAACCCCTCCTTGGGGATCAGCACCCGCGTTCCCATCATTACCACTGGGAAGCCAAGCTTCGATGGATCTTCCTTCGCTTGGCAGTTGATGCTGTATGGATGGCATCCAAGAAATTCACTCACATCCGTACCCTGATTGTGATCATCGAATGGCCGGTATCTTATCTTGGGTGGTTTCTGGAAGCCGGGCAAAAGGAAAATTGGTATTCGGTTCTTACCGGATGCGGTGATTTATGCAAGCTGTTCTACGATAACTATGATTGCTATGAGGATGTGGTCATTGCATATTGCTATATGGATTCAAATGATGAAGTCGTCATATTGGGATTTTCTTCAGCGCTCATCGGCGTAGAAGATGATGTATTTGGAAATACGTCCATGTAGGGCGGAAGTCAGGCAGCAAGGAAGGCGCATATTCCATTTGCGGTGCCTCTGAATCCGGAGGAATTGCTTTTTCATGCCGCAATACGAAAGCCAGCGATGCCAATACAACAAAACTGGGGCAGTCAAGAATTGACTGCCCCAATGCTGTGAAAGGGGTGAGCCTTCATACGGCTACTGCAAGTACGCTGAGGGTGGCGTTCACAGTGGCCCCGGGGGTCACATCGACAATGGAGTTGGTGGACAGGTTCACGGCATAGGTGTAGGAGCCTTCCGGCACATCGGCGTCCATGAACTGGAAGCTGAACGCTTCGGATTCCAGCACGTTGACCAATGTGGAGAACGTATAGGTGGAGCCAACGCCGACGGGAGAGCCGTTGTTGTATACCCGCTGGATCTGGAAGTTGAAGGTGACAGATATGCCAATGGGCAGGCCGATGATGCTGGTAAACTTCAAAAGGATGTTGGTGTTGCCCATGCCTGTTGTATCGATTGTGGTGGAAACGACGTTCAGCGGGCTGGCCAGAAGGGTCGTAAAGATGGGAAGGGGACCGACGCCGCCGCTGGACGCGTTCAGGGCGGCCTGCCTGCGGTCAATGGGTCCGCACTTGTTTTCGGATGGATAGCCTGACGTTACCATCATTGAGTTGGGATCGGCATTATAGTAACCTGAAGGGGAATACCAACTGTAAGCATCTGAATACATAACACATTTCACCTTTTGAATGATTTGGAGTATATCTCCGATTTATTCTATTCTTCTCATCCGCAATGTGTCCCAGTTTGTGCTGGATGGCAGCGTGCATTGGCTGATGATCGCCGGTCCTGGCGGTTTAAAAAAAGGGGCCTGCGTAAATCCAGGCGTATTGGGATGATTTTAACTGCGCGGCATTGATTTGAAATATAAAAACATCCCAACACATGTGCGTTGGGATTGGTGTGGAATCAAGGCCGCGTCAGGTTTTACGATGGATCGTGGGCGGGATCATCAGCGGGGGGGGGCCGGCGGGCATCCTCTGCCGCCTTGTTCAGCAGCGACTGAACTTTTCCAAATGCGACAGGATAGAGAAATATGCTCCAGAGAAACACCGGCAGCGCTTTTGATCCGCGGGGATTCCCGCCCGGAATGGAGCTGCCGCCAAGGGCGTCCGCCAGGGACGCCAGTATGACAGGCGTCAGGATGGGCAGGAAGATGAAAATCAATACGGCAGCCCGCTGGGACAAAAGACCCTTGGAAGGCGCGATATTCCGGACCTCTCTGTGGACCTTGTAGATCCAATAGGCGTAATAGAAGGGGAGGATGAAAGACAAGGAGACGGACACGGGATGGCGGAAATCCGGTATACTGGTTTGTCCATGCTGCCGGGGCGGATTTGCAAACAACGATTTCTTTACAGGAACAAGGAATGCAACGCCCAATAGGATGGGCAATAGGATCAGCAGCTTGACTTGCGGAAGGTCTGAGAATACCTGGCCGGCGATGGGGGCGATGAAGTCGCCTATCCTGCCCACAAAGCCTAGGATACCCAATGAAATCACCATCATTTTAGCGCCTCCGCGGCCGTCCGCCAGAATAACCGGCACCGCAAGGCCGATGGTTC
Source organism: Bacillota bacterium (assembly GCA_023436585.1). Lineage (GTDB taxonomy): Bacteria > Bacillota > Clostridia > Christensenellales > Aristaeellaceae > JAEWAH01. The sequence continues at coordinate 314,000 of JAEZIN010000028.1, forward strand.
CGGAGCCCAATCCCAGCAGGAATGCTCCCGGTATCAGCAGTATCCCATTCAGGGAAAGCTCGGGAAACAGGGAAACCATGATGCCGGACAGAATCATGATGACAGCGGTGTATAATACGGGCTTCGGGCTTTTCCTGGCGGCCACCCAGGCAAGATACAGGCTGGGAATCGAGCCCATGAAAACAAGATAGGAAAATGTAGACGAGTCGGAGAAGTAGGAACCCTTGGAGGCGGCCTCCCTCATGAGCTTAAACAAAAAGAGATAGTTGAATACTCCCGAACCGATGAATGTGAGTACATAAAAAGCCAGAAGACCCCAAAAGCGGTAGGAACTCAACTGATCTGCCCATGTCCAGCTTGAATCTCTTTTTTCTGGGGGCATCCCATGTACAGCCTGATGAATGCTTGATTCCATATGGCCCTATTCCTCCAGCATGTTTTAAACTTAGAATGATCAATTGCAAGTCATCCACATTACCAGTACATGTTACAATATTTTACGTTAATGTAAATTATACGCCGTGAACCGCCTTGCTGTCTATACGAACCTTCTGTCAGAGCGGCCCATTCCATATCTATTCCCTCTTCTATTTTGGATGGAGTACCTTTTCGCTTCCATCCTTGTTTCCTTCAGGAGACAAGGCACTTGATTAGAAGACGTATGCCGTATTGTCTCCCGATGTGCATTCTTGTTGATGGTTGTCAACTTGCGTGCATCCCCTCTTACAATGCTTGACAAGTAATAAGCCGTGGAGCATGATAGTATCAGTAGAAGGCGGGGTTGCCTTCAAAAATAAAACAGGAGGAAATCCATAATGAAACTCAGACGCCTGTCAGCCCTTGTCCTCGCGATGATTATGGTGCTTGGTGTTGGTATGGCCAACAGCTTCGCCGAAGGTGTCATCGAACTGCGCGTGCTGAACTACCGTGACCTGACCACCGCAAACGCCGTGGAAGAGACCTCCACTGTTTGGGAAGCTTTCCAAGCTGCCAATCCCGACATCAAGCTGGTCATCCAGGACGAGTTCAACGATCCCTTCCATCAGGCGACCGAAGCGTATGCGGCGGCCGGCAATCTGCCCGATGTCGTTTATGCTTGGCCCTCCGGCCGTTCCACCACGCTGCACACCAAGCATCTTTTGAAGGACTTGGCTCCCCTGATCGCCCGCGACGGGCTGACTGAGTCCTACCTCCCGATAACGTTGGATCCCGCTCAGCAGGCTGGTGGCTATCAGGCCATTATCCCCATGGGCGTCACCGCCACGCACGCCTTCTATGTGAACACGGCTGTGCTCAAGGATTGCGGACTCGAACCCGCCAAGACCTATTCCGAGCTGGTTGCCCAGGTTCCCGTTTTGAAGGCGAAGGGCTATGAAACCGTTTTGATGCCCAGCCAGGACACATGGGTCATGCAGTCCTGCTTGTTCTCCATGATCGCCGGCCGTTTCTGCGGCGAAGGCTGGGAGAAGAAGATCCTCGCCGGCGAAGCCAAGTTCACCGATGCTGATTTCGTTGCCGCGCTGAACTTCGTCAAGAAGATGTATGACGATGGCGTTCTGGACAGGTCGACCCTGGCTGTTGGCTACGGCGAAGGCCCGGGCCTGTTTGCCACCAACACCGCCGCCTACTACATCGACGGCGACTGGCGCATGGGCGCTTTCATCACCGATGTTACCACCGGGCAGGCGCTAATCACCCCCGAAAATCAGAAGAACTTCCTCATCACCGTTTTCCCGGAAATCGATGTAGAAGGCGTGAAGTTCAACAAGTCCAACACCGCTGTGCTGGCTACCGGCTATGGAATCAGCGCCGCCCTGGAAGACGGCTCCCCGAAACTGGAAGCTGCCTGGCGGTTGGTAAAATGGCTCGCCGGCAAGGAAGTTCTGACCTACAGGCTCACGACTGGCGGCTTGGCCACTCCCTCCCGGACGGATATCGATTTTGCGTCCCTCACCCTGGAACCCCTGCAGATCTCCATGGCGAACCTGGCCAAAGAATATGACAAGGCCACTGTGGTCATCGACGGCGTTTTCGAGGGCCCCGTGTATACGCCGCTGAATGACGGCCTGCAGGCCATTGGCTTGGGCACCCAGACCCCCGAAGCGGTTGCGCAGGCGACCCAGGATGCCTTTGATGCCTGGAAGGCTGCCAAGTAAGCTTTTGCAGCTGAATAAACTTCTATAAAAATGGATGGGTGGAGAGGCCACATATGACAACCAAAGGTGAAAAAAGACTAGCATATACGGTATTGGTTTTACCTGCCGTAACCATCTACTTGGCTGTCGTGGCCTTTCCCACCATCTTTTCCATTCTGCTAAGCCTGACCAACTACAACGGCGGGCAGATCTTCGGCAACCCGGACATTCAATTTGTGGGTCTGAAAAGCTATACCTGGATGTTTACTGAACCCGCACACAACTTTTATACGGCGCTGAAAAACAACATGCTGATCGTAGGCGTTTCGGTTTTCGGCCAGATTCCCCTTGGGTTTATGCTGGCGTATATCCTCGCCCGAAAGCTCATTAAGAAGGGGACTCGTTTTTTTCAAACGATGATCTATCTGCCCAATGTGATCTCCTCGATTATCATCGGCGTATTGTTTAACGCAATCATTTCAGGACGGAGTTCGGTGCTGATGGATATCCGCCGTATCTTCGATCCCACTGCGGTATACAATTTAAACAGCAACCCCATGATTCCCGTCCTGATCGTCATCCTTTGGATGTTCACAGGTTTTTATATGATCATCTTCCTGGCCAATATGCAGCGCATAGATCCCGCGGTGATCGAAGCTGCCAGAATCGACGGCGCAAAAGAATCCAGGATCCTGTGGCATATTACATTGCCTGCCCTTTCCGGCGTGATCATCACCACGGCGATCCTCGCGATCTCGGGTTCCTTGAAATCATTCGATCTGATCTATGCCATGACGAACGGGGGTCCGGCAGGCCAAACGCGGGTGCTTTCCCTGTACATGTACCAATCGGCGTTTCATGGAGCGCCGAATTATCCCCTGGCAAATGCCATTTCTACGGTGATGGTACTCATCAGCATCATGCTGATTTTGATCACCATGGGTCTGGGAAAAGTATTCAGGGAAAAGGAGGTATAACTCATGGAAAATAAAAATATCTCCCTACCCACCAAAATCATTGTTTACACGATCATGATTGCGTTTACGGTACTGACGATTTATCCGCTTTTCTGGCTTATCCTGCAATCTTTCAAAACCAATACGACGTATCTGACCACCAATAAACTCTCCCTCCCCACATCCTTGTACCTTGGCAACTATTCTTTTGTCATGAACCAAGGCAACTTTTTTACTTTCTTCAATAATAGTGTGATCTATTCCGCCGTGACGGTTATTGCTGTGGTGATGCTATCCAACATGGCTGGATTTGCATTTGCCAAGTTGCAGTTCAAAATTTCCAGACTGCTCCATGGCCTTTTTATTATTGGTATCCTCCTGACTCTGCAGTCGATTTTGATTCCCCTCTTTCTGATGGTGAGTGCGGCGGGAATTCACAATACCAGATGGGCGGTGCTGATCCCTTACATCGCGCTGGGGCTGCCCATGGGGGTTTACCTATGTACTGATTTTGAAAAGAGTATCCCCGACGAACTGCTGGAAGCGGCAAGAATCGACGGGGCGGGCTTTATGAGGATTTTTACAAGGGTTGTGCTGCCGATGTGTGCGCCTGTTTCGGTCACCCTGGCGATCATCACATTCACCGGAACGTGGAACGAGTTCATCCTGATGAGTCTGATGGTATCCTCCGAAACATATAAGGCCATCCCTTACATGGTCGGCCGTTTCGCGGGCGCGTTGGGCTCGGATTACGGAAAGCTCTTCACATCGCTGACAGTCGCTATGGTACCCATCTTGATTTTTTATTCGATTTTCAGCAATCAGATCACAAAGGGCGTTGCGGCCGGAGCCGTAAAGGGCTGATGACTTGCCCGATTGCGCGGGGTGGTTACAAAGCAAGTAACCATCCCGCTTTTTTGTGCCCGCATGGTATGCGGGCGAAGCATGCAGATAAAAATACTAGAAATACCAAAAGGCCGGGGCATTTGCCCCGGCGCAGCTGTTTTTGATTGTGATATACCTTGCATATCATGATTGATAGAAATGGGATTCGCATCTGTGGATGCGGCCAAGGGGCTTTCCGGTTGGCTTTTTGAACAGCTTCGGGATCAGAGTATGTACGGTTCGCCATCCACCTTCGTCATATCGATGATGGCCTTCATGTACTTGCCATACTTGCTTTCGATCTCCTCGTGCGCAAGATCGAACTTGCCCATGGGATAGATCTTCACGGGCAGGTTAACGTAGTTCCAGGCACCGCTGGCCAGCAGCTCCACCGCGTTCCTAGCGCCGGTAGCGCTCAATTCATACTCCCTGGGATGAACACTCAGGCAATCAATAGCCTTCAAGTTCAATTGCTGCACATCCACCAGCCTTTTTCCGCCCGTGTGGTACGCGCCGACGCACAATTGCCCGCACTGCTTTGTCAGGTTGATGGCCAGGTCCAGAGATTCGCTTGTTTCGCCCCATTCGGTGACCAGCTCAAAGCTGCCGTTGGGGTAATGGGAAAAGACCTCTTTGGCCAAGTACACTTCATCCGCGCCGTACCGCTTTGCGTCTATCAGCGATTCCTTGCGGATGTCCACGCCCACTACGTATGCGCCGCGTAGCTTTAAAAGGCCGATGATACCACAGCCCATGTAGCCGCAGCCGACGACGCAGACCTTTGTGCCGGGCATGGGAAGGCGCATCTTGCTCACCGCGCTTAACATACAGGCCAGCGGCTCCAGTATAATATCCTCATGGCGGACATGAACCGGCAGCTTTACAACGGTATCTTTTCTGGGATCAGCAACGGCGAATTCCACCATGCCGCCGGAACCGGGCAGGCAGCTTCCCCACAGGCCGCTGACATAGTCGCCCACCGAGAAGCCGCTGACATTCTTGCCGGCCTTTACAATCTGCCCCAGCGGCTCGTGGCCCATGGTATCGCCGGCTTTGGCATCCTTCCAGCTTTGATGCTCTGACATGCAAACGCCTACATATGTCTGCCGGATGAGGATCTGGTCGTCGCTTGGTATAAGATCAGGCACTTCCCTGACCGTACTGGTCCTGGGACCAGTCATAACGATCTTCTTCATGATGGAAACACCTTGCTTTCTGATTTTATAAGCCGTTATACACTTCCGTCCATCTGGCCAAGCTTTTGAACGCGGCGCCGGAACTCCTCGCTGGTGGAGAAGGTGGCATTCAAGAACAGATCAATCAGTTCCAGGGCTACGGTATGCCCCACGATCTGTGCACCCAGGGCAATCACCTGCACATCGTCGTGCTCTACGCACTGGTGGGCTGTAAATATGTCATGGCATACGGAGGCGCGGATGCCCGGCACCTTGTTGCAGGCGATGCACGCACCAACGCCTGAGCCGCAGAACATGATCCCCCGCTGGCAGGTGCCGTCAAGGACCGCGCCGCAGACCTTTTTGGCGATATCGGGAAAATCCACCGGCGCGGGATCGTAGCTGCCAAAGTCGGTAATATCGTGGCCCTTTTCCCTCAAAGCGGATAGAAGGCGTGTTTTCAGTTCAAACCCGGCGTGGTCGGATCCTATAGCGATGCGCATGATTATTGCCTCCATGTAAAGGATGTATCTCATGTTCAAGAGAGCCTCCGCGTTTCCCTATCTCCCGGGCAGGATTTTTTTGCCGGCGGGAGGCCGTGAAACGCGGAGGCATCGTATTAAGGTGGTTTACAAACAGGATTATTCAATGCCCATCCTGTCGGCATATGTGCGCATATTGGCAAGCCGTTTTTTGTAGGCGCCCAACAGGCCGTCGGCGTGTTCCCTGAGGGTGCGCTTGTTGTTGGTGAAGCGGTGCACTTGGGTGGCGTAGTCCACCTGCTTGATCCATTCCTCGGGTAGGTTTGCGGTGCCGTCCAACGCGCCGGAGATACCGGAGGCCACGGCGGCGACGCAGTCGGTATCGCGGCCCAGGTTAACCGCGGTCAAAATGGCCTGCTTTAAGTTACCGCCGGTCATTTTGAACACGCAAATGCCCTTGGTGACAACTTCGTTGGCGTAGCTTACGTTATAGGGCATGCCATACCCGTTGTAGTAAGGATTGAAGGCTTCGCGAAGGTCCTTGTAGTCGCGGCAATCCTTGGTGTACTCCAGCGCGCCTTTTAACTCATCCACAATGTTGACGCCCGCATAATCCGCATACCAGCCATCCTCACGGCCGTCCACGCGCTGGCGTTCATCCAGGTTGTCAAAGACCGCCTGTAGCACACTGTCCACCGTGGCGCCGGGCTTCGTGGCCGCTGCAATGCTGACTGCCGTCACGCATGCCCATTTCAGTCCGCGGCTGTTGGTGGTCTGATAAAGCTGGCCGACCTCCAGCACATCGTCAATGGCGCCGCGTACATCGCCGGCATTGATAAGCCCGATGGGGTGGCACGCGCGGGAGAAGCTGTTCAGGCCCGAATAGTCGCACAAGCGTCCCAGTTCACGGGCGGGCAGGCATGTTTTGGCGGCTTTCAAAAGCTCGCCCTCAAACGGCTCACAAATGCCGCCGGCCGCGCCGGGCTTGATATCGCGCACCCAGATCTTGCGAACATCCTCAGCGGTGACCCTGTCACCCTTTTCGATAATGGCGGTAATCATCAGCTTTTGGCGGTCGATGCCGTCTTCCGTAGTGCCGGCCTCACGTACCCAGCCGTTATGATAGTGCTCATAGGGGAGCAGCCTGTCCAGCATGCCATATGTATCCACAACTCTTTGATACGACCAGCCCTCCACCACCGCACCCATGGCGGAACCGATGTGCGCGCCGCAAATGCATCCGTAGAATTTATCCCTCAATGTAACGCTCATCCCGGTTCCCTCCTTATTCAATATCCATTTCGTCGGCGAAGGCGCGCATCTTGCGCAGCCTGTTCTGGAACGCATCATACAGCCCATCGGAGCACTCACGCAGCGTACGCTTGCTGTTGGTAAAGCGGTGCACGCTGGTGGCGTGATCCACTTGCTTGATCCATTCCTCCGGAAGGCTGGCTGATCCGCCCAGCGCGCCGGTCAGGCCCGCGGCCACGGCAGCCGCGCAATCCGTATCACGCCCCAGGTTGACGGCGGTGATGATGGCGCGCTTCACATCTCCATTGCACATGCGGAATACGCATATACCCTTGGTGACGATCTCATTGGCGAACGCCATGGCATAGGGCATGCCCACGCCGTAATACATGGTGTCCAGCACCGTACGCAGCTCGCGGTGGTCCTTGCAGTTTTGTGTTTTGTCCAGCGCGCGCTTCAATTCGTCCACCAAGTTAACCCCGGCATAGTCGCCGTACCAGCCGTCTTCCCGGCCTTCCACGCGCTTGCGCTCATCCAGGTTGTCGAAGATCGCCTGCAGCACGCTGTCCACTGTTGCGCCAGGCAGCATAGCTGCGGCAATGCCAACGGCGGTTACGCATGCCCATTTTAATGCGTTGGTGTTGGCGTAATGGTATATCTGGCCGACCTCCATCACATCGTTGATGGCCCCACGCACGTCGCCGGCATTGATCATGCCGATGGGGTGGCAGGCGCGCGAGAAGGTGACTAGATTGGCATAGTCGCAGTAACGCCCGATGTCCCGTGCCGGAATGCTGGTCTTGGAGATTTTTAGAAGCTCTCCTTCATAAGGCTCGGAAATGCCGCCCGGCGCCAGCGGATTAATGTCGCGCACCCAGATCCAGCGTAAATCCTCGGCATTGATCCGGCCGCCTTTTTCAATGATCGCGGTGATCATCAATTTCTGGCGGTCGATGCCATCCTCGGTGGTACCGGCCTCGCGCAGCCAACCATTGTTGTAGTGCTCGTAGGCTACCAGCTTATCCAGTGTGCCGTAGGTTGCCTCAGTCTTCTCGTGCAGCCATCCTTCGACGACCGCGCCCATGGAAGAGCCGATATGCGCCCCGCAGATGCAGCCGAAAAATTTATCCCTGAGTGTGACCATCATGCAACTACCCCTTATTCCATTGTTTTTCTCATGAGCGTTCAAGGCCTAAGCGGGAAGGTGCGACCCTTCCCGCTTAGGATGGACGCTGTCAGATATTAGTTCCCGTGCTTTTCAGCGTACAATTGGGTTACTTCATCGGACCATTCCTGGCCGCCCTTGCTCATGAAATCCGCCACGAACTGGTCAAATTCCGTGAGGGGCTTTTTGCCGGTGATGAACTCGTTGAAGGTGGTGGCCACGAAGGCGGTGAGGTCGGCGTTGTACTCAAACTGCTTTGCGGAGATCAAGCCTGCTGCTTCGTCAGGGATGACATTCCACTGCAGGGCGCCGCGACGGGAGGGAGCCAGGTACGTTTCGACCTTGTACAGCGGCTGCTCGTTTTCAAACAGGAAGTACCACTGAATCCATTTGTTGTCCAGATCGAACTGGGGCAGCGTAACATAGCGGCCGTCAGCTGTCTTTTCCCAATGGACGTCTTTCACGCCGGTGTAGGAGGTCATCATGCCGTTTTCTTCGTCATGGAAATAGTCCATGAACTTGACCGCGAGCTCGGGGTACTTCGTGGAGGCCAGAACGGAGACGCCAGCCACGACTTCGGGAACGGCACGGTTGCCGGAAAGGCCGGTGGGGCCGACGGGGGGCGCCATGCGAATGACTTCCACTTCAGGGTTGGTGGTCTTCATGGCAGCCTCGCGCTGGGCTTCCCAGTTCCACCAGTGGGTGGTCATGCCGAAGCGGCTCTGCTCAAACTTCTGGATGAAGGTAGCGGGGTTGTGGGAGGCATACTCCGGATCGATGAGGCCTTCCGCGTACCACTGGGCCAGCAGTTCCAGCGCTTGCTTCATTTCGGGCTTGGTAACCATGGGCAGAAGCTTGTCGCCGTCTTTGTAGAAGTAGATGCCGGTGCCGGTGCTGGGGGCGTTCCAGGAGGTTTCGCCGGCGATCACGCCGAAGGCGCCGAAGATGTACTCAAAGCCGTCCAGGCCCAGGCCGCTGATGCCATAGGTGTCCTTGATGCCGTTGCCGTCGGGGTCTTCGTTGGCAAAGGCTGTCAAAACGTCATGCAGCTCATCCAGCGTGGTGGGGACTTCTTTGCCAAGCTTCTTGAGCCAGTCGTTGCGGACGACCACGTTGTAGCGCTTGGTGGTGGTCCACTTCGGGATGGCGTAGAGCTTGCCGTCTACCTTGAAATAATCAAGGGCGCTCTGGGGAATGAGCTTGGTGATGTTGGGCATCTGATCCAGATAGGGGGTCAGGTCCAGCAGCGCGCCTTGTTCCGCGTAGTCGAACACGTCAGCCTTCACGTTGAAGGCCACGACATCGGGTAGATCCTTCTGGGAAGCAAGGATGATGTGCAACTGCTCGGTATAGTTGCTGGAGGGCGGGGAAACGAACTCGAACTGGATGCCGGTATCCGCTTGGATCTTGGCTTTGATTGGGTCATCGGCGGGAGGAGCTTCAAATCCGCCCTTGGTGTACAGTACTTTCAGGACCGGGCTGGCTTCCGCGCCTGCCATGGCGGGCACAAGAAGCGGCAGCAGGAGAACCAGGGCCAGGCACAGGGACAGGGTTCTTCTCAGGGTCATGTTTTCTTCCTCCTTTTTTCATTAAGGCGCACTTATTACAAGCCATGCGCATTCACGCAGGGCATGGCCTATCCAAATGATCCGGACCACCGGAAGAAGGTCTTGCCGGGCGGCTTCTTTATCCCTTGATGGAGCCTATCATCAGACCCTTGACGAAGTATTTTTGTATGAACGGGTAAACGCACATGATGGGCAGCGCGGATACAACGATGATCACGTTGATAATCAGGTTCGCGCTGGGGCGCATGGGGTCTTCAATCAAGCCGCCCAGGGAAAGCTCGGCCACGCTGTTGTTTTGAAGGATTTCGCGCATCAATAGCTGCAGGGGCCACAGGCTTCTGTCCCTTATGTACAGTACGCCATCCATAAACGCGTTCCAGTGCATGACGGCATAGAACAGGCCGATGGAGGCCAGTGCCGGTGTGGAGATGGGCAAAATAATTTTGAACAGTATCTTGATATCGGAGGCACCGTCGATTCTGGCCGATTCGTCCAGCTCCTCCGGTATGCCCTGGAAGTACGTGCGCATGAGGATCATGTTGTACACGCTCATGGCGCAGGGCAGAAGCATTGCCCAGAAGGTATCCGTAAGGCCCAGGGTGTCGACGACAAGATACGTGGGGATCATGCCGCCGGAAAAGAGCATGGTGAAGAAGAACAGCATCATGATAGGGCTGCGGCCGGGCAGGTACTTTTTCGATAGGGGATAGGCCGTCATCACAGTGACCAGAAGGCAAAGCGCCGTGCCCAGTATGGTCCGCGATATGGTGATGCCATAGGCCGATACCAGGCGCATGCTGCCTCGGAAGAGCCAGATGTAATTGTTAAGTGTAAGATAGCTGGGGATCAGAAGGATAGAAGAGGATGCGCGGTTTAAATCGGTGACGGGGGTTAATGACATGAGGATCACCGAGACCACAGGAACCAGCGTCGTCAGGGATACCGCAGTGAGAAACAGCGCGTTGAAGAAACCGAACAGCCTGTCGCCCCGGCTCATGCGGGCGCCGCCCAACCTATAAACGGCCTTGATGTTTTTGCCTGTAAGCATACGGCTCATCCTTTCCACATGGGAAGTATCTTTTTAAAACAGGCCGCCCTGCTCGGTTTTTTTCACGAAATGGTTGGTGGAGAGCACCAGGATCAGCGCTACCACGGACTTGAACATGCCGGCCGCCGCCGAATAGCCGAACTTGGTCTGTAAAAGGCCGATGCGGTATACGTAGGTATCGATGATATCGCCAACGCCGAACACGGTGGGGTTGTACAGGTTCATGATCTGTTCAAAGCCCGCATTCAAAATCCCGCCGATCCGAAGCAGAAGCATGATGGTGATGGTGGGGAGGATGGAGGGCAGGGAAATTTTTAGAATGCATTTGAACCGGCTGGCTCCGTCGATGGTGGCCGCCTCATACAGTTCTGGGGAGATGCCCGCCAGCGCCGCCAGGTAGATAATGGCGCTCCAACCGACTTCCTTCCAAATATCGGAGATGACAACCACGGAGCGGAAGTACCTGGTGTCGCTGAGAAAGAAGATGGGCTTTCCGCCAAGTTTAGTGATCAGTTGGTTCAGCGGCCCGAATTCTGAGAGGAAGTTGAACAGAAGCCCGAACATGATAACCCAGGAAAGAAAGTGGGGGAGGTACAAAACCGTCTGTATGGAACGCTTCAATGCGCGGGAACGCACTTCATTCATCAGCAGCGCGAAAAGGATGGGCACCGGAAAACCGAACAGAATCTTGTAACCGCTGATGATGAACGTATTCCATACGGCGGATACAAACTGGTCGGATTTGAATAGATACGCAAAATTGCCAAAACCAATCAGCTTGCTCTTCCACACGCCCAGAAAAGGCTTGTAGTCCTGGAATGCAATCACCAGTCCAACCATGGGCAGATAACAGAACACAATCAGATATACAAGGCCCGGGATCAATAAAAGATAAAGGTACTTGTAACGGGTCAGCGCACGGATGAGGCCACTTTTTGTTCCCGGCCGCTGTAAGGTCGTAGGCTGTATCACCATCTGTCGCCTCCATGGCTTCTTTGTAATGATTTCCAATGTGGTGACGATTTCATATCTTCGAACATCTCTCCTGCCCTGATGTCTGCATTATAGCAAACCATATCCATGATGTCAACACACTTCTCAACAGAACTATCAAATATTTTTCCATTTTTAGTGCACTTCTTATCCTATTAACAATGTGCAATGGAAAATCATGTTGACAAACAGCGGATATAGCTGATAGAATACAAATATCAATCAAAATCAGGCATCGGGCGTTATGATAACGAATTCACAAGCCGGTGCTTTTAGAATGACTGGGGAATTTGTATGACGATTCGTATTTCCGATATCGCAAAGGCGGCCAACGTTTCGCCCGCCACCGTGGCCCGGGTGGTGAACAACAACGGCTATGTGTCCGAGGAGAAAAAGCAGCAGGTAAACAAGGTCATTGAGGAGTTGGGCTATGTGCCCAACAAAATCGCCAGCGGCCTTCGCACCAGCAAGCCGTTTTTTATCGGCCACGTGCTGCAGGTTTCCCCCGAAAACCCTTTCTTTGCCCGCATCTGCAACGCTGTAAACGAGACGGCCGAAAAAGCCGGCTATCATGTACTTACCGCTTTGAAGCAATCGGATATAACAAAAGAGCGCTCGGTGATTGAAAACCTCATCGGCCTGATGGTGGATGCCATTGTGTTTACCGGCAATACCGCCAGCGATGCCGCCACCATCAACTGGATCCAATCCAGGGGCATCCCGGTGGTCATGTTGGAAAGGCCGCGCTACGGCAGCCAGGTGGATGCGGTTTTGCTGGACAGCTTCCAGGGCGCCAGCATGGCCATGGAGCACATGATTGAAAAGGGGCATAAGGACATTGGCTTCCTGGGCCTCAAATACGAAAAGCATGAGGTGGAATACCAGCGTTACCGCGGCTTCTGCTCCGTTATGGAAGCTCACGGCCTGAAGGTCAGGGAAGAGTGGGTGCGCTACGCTCCCGATTATACTGTGGAATATGGCCGGCGGGCCATGGAAGAATTGCTTGCAAGCAAGAAGCTCCCCTCCGCCATGTTCATCACCTCCGATGTCGTTGCCTGCGGCGCGCTGCAGGCGCTGTATGAAAAGGGTTTGCACGTGCCCGAGGATATGTCCATCGTAGGCTTTGACAATACCTTGTCATCCTTGTGCACGCCGCAGCTCACCTCCATTGAAATGCAATTGGAACAGGCAGGCGCAACTGCCGTGGAAATGATATTGGAACGGAAAAAAGGTTCCCGTCTGGGCGTCAAAACAGTCATGCTCAGTCCCATCCTGGTGGACAGGGGCAGCGTAAAGCAGATGGCATAACGGCATATCCATCTTTTTTCATTATCCATCCCTTTTTCAGATTGCATAGAATTTATTTCACAAAAATAAGCAGGGTATAGGAGGCATGATTGTGGTAACGATTTCATACCCAAAACTGGAGGAAGCGCTTCGGCTGAAACGCCTTTCACATCCAGGCCGCCGCGTGCGCATGTTACTCGATACGGACGCCTTCAACGAAGTGGATGATCAGTTCGCCTTGGCCTATGCCTTGCAGTCGACGGAGCAAATCGACATGCTGGCCGTTACCGCCGCGCCTTTTTTCAACTGGAACTCCACCTCTCCAGGGGAAGGCATGGAGAAAAGCTACAATGAGATATTTAAAATATATGACCTGATGGGCCAAAAAAACCCGCCGCCCGTTTTTCGGGGCTCCGACCGTTACATGGGTGAGGCGGACAGCCCCGTGGACAGCGAAGGTGCCCGTAAGATCATTGAGCTGGCGCTTGCATCCACAGAAGACGATCCCCTGTATGTGACGGCCATCGGCGCCATCACCAACGTGGCCTCTGCCATAGCGCTGTGCCCGGAAATTATCACACGCATGGTGCTGGTTTGGCTTGGCCCCAACGCCTACTGGTGGGAGCACCATAAAATTTTCAACTGCAGCCAGGACTACGCCGCATCCAGCGTGATCTATGACAGTGGCGTACCGCTGGTTTTGCTACCTTGCCACTCCGTCGCCTCACACCTTTTGACCACGCCTTATGAGATTGACGCCTGCCTGAAGGGCAAAAACACGCTGTGTGATTATTTCTCTGAATTGTTTCATGGCCGGCACGCCCGCTTTGGGGAAAACAAGCCCGGCTGGTCGAAGGTTTTGTGGGATGTATCCACCATCGCCTGGCTGATAAACCCTGAATGGGTGCCTTCAAAACTAATCTCTACGCCAAGGCTGAAGCCCGATTTCACCTATGATTTCAGCGAGAACCGGGCTCCCTACCGGGAAGCGGTATTTATTGACCGCAGTAAAGTATATGTAGACATGTTCGCAAAGCTTTCTGCCATAGGGAAGGCGCCGGAGGCGGCAAAATGAGCTTGGAAAAGGGGAACTCGCTGGATACGCTTTTCTTTTTGGGCGATTGCGCATCCAGGCGCGTATCCAGCTTTGACAAAAGCGGCGGCAACCATGATTGGATTGACTTGGAGCCCGGTGAGACCGCCGTGCTGGCCGACATAAAGGGCTGCGGCATCGTGCGCCACATCTGGTGCACCATCAACGCTTTTGTAGAAGGCGCCGGCCCGACGCCTCATTATCTTCGCAAGATCGTGGTGCGCGCATTCTGGGACGGGGAAACGGAGCCGAGCATAGAGGCCCCCATTGGGGATTTCTTCGGCATGGGCCACGGCCTGTGCAAAAACTTTGTCAGCGAGCCGCTCAGCATGAATCCCAAGGAAGGCCGGGGCTTATGCTGCTATTTCCCCATGCCCTTTGAAAGCTCCGCCCGCTTCACCCTACACAATCAAAGCGAAGGTCACGTGAACTTCTACTACTACATTGATTATGAGGAGCACAAGGCTCTGCCGGAGGATTGCGGCCGTTTTCACGCTCAGTACCGCCAGGAGCGGGATACCATGGGCTGGGCGCCGAAGGAAGCGGACTACATCAAGCGGGAAAAGGCCGGTCCGCCGGACCCTGCCTGGTACCCCAAAGCCTGGACGGTGAAAAATACGGACGGTCACGGCAATTACGTGATCCTGCAAGCCCTCGGCCGGGGCAAATATGTGGGCTGCAATCTGAATATCGACGTGTTTGAGCGCCAGGCCAACGATTGGTATGGTGAAGGCGACGATATGATCTTCATCGACGGGGAGCCCTGGCCCCCATCCTTGCACGGCACGGGCACAGAGGATTATTTCAACACCGCATTCTGCCCCAGAACGGAGTTTTGCGCGCCTTACCAGGGCATCACCCTGTACAGCGGGGAGGAAAGCGGCATTCCCTTCAGCGGCAAAAACGCCATGTATCGCTATCATATCAAGGACCCTGTCCATTTCAAAAAAAGCATATTGGTGACCATCGAACACGGCCATGCCAATAAGCTATCCAACGATTATTCCAGCACCGCCTACTGGTATCAAATGGAGCCGCATCTCCCCTTCGAGCCGATTCCGGATGTTGAGCATCGGCTTCCCAGATAAAACCGGAAAGAAGGTATCCCGGTGAAGCGCAAGGACAAGGGGCTTTTCTCTATGGGTCCGCAGAAAAGCTATCCGCCGGAGGCCAGCCAGGCAGCGTTTCTGCTGGGCGGTATCGGCACGGGCACCATTTCGCTTGGTGCCAGAGGAAACCTGCACGACTGGGAAATATTCAACAACCCCGCCCGTGGCAACGACATCCCCAACTCCTTTTTCGCCATCCGCGTTAAAAGGGAGGGGGAAGGACCGCAGGCCCGCGTGCTGGAATCGGCCTTCCGTCCCCCGTATACCCAGCGCAGCGGCTATCCTTCCGGTAAGGCGGGCGGGCTGCCCCGTTTTGCATCCAGCGCGCTGCGGGGGGAATATCCCTTTGCCTGGGTGACGTTCACCGATGATGCTTTCCCTGTACAGGTGAAGATGGAGGCATTCACGCCGTTTATCCCCCTGAATGCAGATGATTCGGGCATCCCCGTGGCCATATTACGATACATCGTCAAGAACACCGGCGATAAAAGCGCAGATGTGCTGCTAGCCGGCTCCCTGGCCAATGTTTCGGGCTTCAACGGGTTTGACGCCTATGGCAACATGCGGACAGACGGCATAGCCCAAAACGAATACAGGGACGAAAGAACATACCGGGGTCTATTCTTGACCAATGCTGCGCTGCAGCCGCATCTTTTGAATTACGGCAATATTGCGCTTATGACCAGGGATGAAAGCGTTACCTCCAACCCCCGCTGGAACACAGCCGGCGGCTGGAACGGCTTGCAGGGCTTCTGGAACCGGTTCTTCCATGACGGAAGGGTAGAGGACAAGCCGGAGGAGCCATTAAGGGAAGGTTCCGGCAGAAGCATAGGCTCCCTGGCCATCCGGCATACGCTTTTGCCGGGAGAGGAAAAATGCTTTGAATTTATCCTGGCCTGGTACTTTCCCACCCGCACCCGCTGCTGGGACGGCTGGCAGGAGCAAAAGGAAAATCTTATCGTAAAAAACTATTATGCCACGCTGTTTGAAAGCGCCTGGCATGCGGGCGCGTACACCATCGAAAACCTGCCAAGGCTGGAAAAGCATACCCGGGATTTTCACAGGGCGCTGTTTTCCAGCACTTTGCCTGATTACGTACTGGACGCCGTGTCCAGCAATATCACCACGCTGCGCTCGAATACCTGCTTCCGCCTGGAAAACGGCGCGTTTGCGGGCTGGGAGGGCTGCAACGATTTTACGGGAAGCTGCTTTGGCACCTGCACCCACGTGTGGAACTATGCCCAAACCGTGGCGTTTCTCTTTCCCGAGCTGGAACGCTCGGCCCGGCAAACAGAATTGCTTATGGAAACAGATGATGAAGGGAATATGGCCTACCGCACCAATCAGGTATTCGGGCTGCCAAAGTTCCAGCGTATGCCGGCCGCAGATGGGCAGATGGGCGTCATCATCCGCCTGTTTAGAGAATGGAAACTGAGCGGCGACAGCGTATTTTTGAAAAGCGTTTGGGATAAGGCTGCCAAGGCGCTGGATTTTGCCTTCACCTACTGGGATACCGACGGCGACCTGCTCTTTGATGCGAGCCAGCACAACACCTACGATATTGACTTTGTCGGCCCCAACCCCTTAAGCGGTTCTATGTTCCTGGCAGCTTTGAAAGCAGGGGCCGAGATGGCCGCCTTTGTCGGGGACACGGACCATCAAAAAAAATATGAATCCGCCTATAAAAAAAGCGCCCGTCAAATGAACTCGCTCCTGTGGGATTCGGAGTACTATATTCAAAAACTGGAGGATGTGGATGAACGCCCTCACCAGTATGGAAAAGGGTGCCTGTCCGATCAGCTGCTGGGCCAGTTCCTGGCCTGCGTAACCGGTCTGGGGGACATATTGCCCAAGGGGCGCGTGCAAAAGGCGCTGCGCTCCATTTACAAATACAATTTCCGCACATCCTTTTTTGACGTGGCGCATATCCAGCGAACGTATGCCTTAAATGATGAGCAGGGGCTTTTGCTTTGCTCCTGGCCCCGCGGCGGCCGGCCAAGGCTTCCCTTTGTGTATTCCGATGAGGTCTGGGCAGGCGTGGAATACCAGGTGGCTGCCCACATGATCTACGAGGGCATGGTCAAGAAGGGGCTCACGCTCATAAAGGCTGTTCGTGATAGGTATGACGGATACAAGCGCAACCCCTGGAACGAGGTGGAGTGCGGCTTCCACTACGTGCGTTCCATGGCCAGTTGGGCGGTATTGACGGCACTGAGCGGCTTTCAAGCCGATATGGTAAGCGGCGAAATGGCATTTGATCCAAAGATCAACCGGGAAAATTTCAACTGCTTTTTCAGTACTGGCAAGGCCTGGGGCATCTATCGGCAGCAAATCGGTGATGACGGGAAGCTCACCTATGACGTGGAGACACTGTATGGCAGCCAGGATGTTGCAGTCAAAGCCGGGGATCAGATTCGTAAGCCATCTTAATAAGGAGAGGTGTTTCCTATGAAGACCGGAAACGAACGGGTGGACAACCTCATAGCACAGATGACACTGGATGAGAAGCTGCTTTTGGTTCATGGCCAGATTCTGGACCCGTACCGTGCCAATCAGGCAGGCTTCCTGGCGGGCTGCCCCCGCCTTCATATTCCTCCGGTCTTTATAGCCGACGGCGAGTCAGGCATCAATACCTCTTGGGAGGCTACGGCGCTGCCCGCCAAGGTGGGGCTAGCTGCCACCTTTGACGTGGAAACGGCAAGGCAGTATGGCCGTGTGCTGGGCCAGGAGGCCAGGGAAAGCGGCATGCATGTGGTACTCTCCCCGCGTGTCAATATTGTCAGGGATTATATCGCCCCCGTAGGCCGCAGCAATGGCGGCAACTATCAAACCTTAAGCGAAGACCCGCTTTTAAACGGGCTGCTGGGTGCGGCGGAAGCGCAGGGAATTCAGGAAAACAACAATGCCATTGCCAATTTGAAACAGATGTTCGGTTCTTCCAGCGGCACGGCCCAAGGCGCAGGCAACTGTATCATCGACGAGCAGACGATGCACGAAATCTACATGAAGCCCTTTGAGTATGTCACCCGCGCCGGCGTTGGTTCGAACATGACCAATTACAACCAGGTAAACGGCACCTGGACATACCGCTATACCGATATGCTCCAAAAGCTCTGCCGGGATGCCTGGGGCTTTACCGGCTTTACCATTGATGACTGGTACTGCCTGTACGAGCCGGAGGCGATCAAAGGCGGTGTTACCCTGGAAATGCCCGGTGAGGACCCATACGGCATGGGCAGCGAAAACAGCTGGTACGGGAAAAAGCTCAAGGATGCTATTGCGGATCCAAACAACCCGGTGACCGAGGAAGACCTCGACCGCGCTGTGGGGTATCTTTTGTGCACGCTGGACCGGTTCCATATGCTGGATGAAAAACGCATCCCGGGGCCGGTGGGGGACAAGGTTAAAGCAGGCAGCGCTGAATTTGCCCGCCTGGCGGCGCAAAAGGCGGCTGTGCTGTTGAAAAATGATGACGGCATCCTTCCGTTGGACCTTACGCGGGAGGCCATTGCCGTAATCGGCCCTACAGGTAGGCAGCAGGCCATGCCCATCTTCAAGGAGGCGGCCAACGGTTTTGACGACAGGAAAATCGGCCCGCTGAAAGCCTTGCAGGACCGCACCGATAGAAAGGTACTTTATGCCGTGGGCGACGACCTGGAGGGCATACTGATTCCCATGGAGCATTTGAAGAGCCGGGACGGCGAACCGGGCTGCGTAAACCTGGATGTATCCCTGATGCTCTATGATACCTTGGGCAATGGCGCTGTGAAAGGCCCCATGGAGGTGGCACGGTCCATGGGCACGGTGAAGTCCGCCTGCTTCACGGGCAGGGACGCGCTTCCTCCGCCTGCCATAGGGGAACTGGACGGCAGCGGCTGCAAATACCAGCCGGCGCCCTTCTATATGATGACGGGCAAAATCTGCCCCGTGGAAACAGGCCCTTACCGCATCAGCCTGCAAAGCAGCATCCCCACTGTGGAGGAGTTCGAAAAAAACCATATCACGTCCAACGATATGCAAATCTCCACCAGCGGCAACCTGTATGTGCGCGTTAAAGAAGGCGGGCTGTACGAGCGGGTTGCCATCGGTACACGGGTGGGCATGAACGGCGGCGCCGTGCCCAACAGCGAAGTGATTCCCTGCCTGGACGGCTTTAACAACGCCGGCGGCGAGGTCTTTCTGGAAAAGGGCAAGGAATACGACTTCATTGTTACTACCAGGAGCATCTACAAACTGCCCGTGCAATTCCGCCTTTGCTGGGTGACGCCTTCCATGCGGGAGCAGAATGAGCGGGAGGCGGTTGCCATCGCCGCCCAAGCCGATAAGGTGCTCGTTTTTGCCTGGCATCACAGCCCCAATGAAACACTTTCACTCCATGAAAATCAGAATAATCTCATCGAAATGGTCTGCGCCGCCAATCCGCAAACCGTGGTGGTTTTAAATACCGGCGACCCTGTGGCCATGCCGTGGCTTCCTAAAGTGAAAGGCGTACTGCAAATGTGGTTCTCCGGCCAGGAAGGGGCGCTGGCCACGGCAGATGTGCTGACAGGCGCGTATAACCCCGCCGGCCGCCTGCCCGTTACATACCCCAATTGCATCGAGGATTACGCGGTGCATGATCCAAACCATCCTGAGCGCCAGGCGCTGGCGGGGCGCGGCTACCATAAGGATCATGTGGCGGAAAACGTGGCCCATTTTACCGAGGGCATCTTTATGGGCTACCGGCATTTTGATAAGCTTGGCATTGAGCCCCTGTTTCCCTTTGGGTTTGGTCTCAGCTACACAACCTTTGCCTATGAAGGGATTGCTGTTTCCAATACTGAAGACGGTGGCCTCAAGGTGCAAGTGACCCTGCGCAACACAGGCACCATCTTTGGCGAGGAGGTTGTGCAGTGCTACCTTACCCCCCCTGAAAACACGCCTTCCGGCGTGCAGTTCGCGAAGAAGGCGCTGGCGGCTTTCTGCCGCGTCGGTTTGGAAGCAGGGGAAACAAAAACGGTAGAACTGACCATTGATCCGCAAAGCCTGTGCTATTGGAATGTGATTCAAGAAAACGGCAAGCTGGACGATGGGGAGGGATGGCTGCGGCTTTGCGGGGCCTGGACTGTGCTGGCAGGGCCTTCCTCGGGAGAATGGCCTTTAGCCGCTGCCGTTGAGGTGTTATAATGGACGTGCGGCTGGGCATCGATATCGGCGGCACAAAGGTCAACATGGGTG
Source organism: Bacillota bacterium (assembly GCA_023436585.1). GTDB lineage: Bacteria > Bacillota > Clostridia > Christensenellales > Aristaeellaceae > JAEWAH01. Next base: position 334,364 of record JAEZIN010000028.1, read on the forward strand.
TATTGACGGAGGATGGGCAAATCCTCAAAAAGCACAAATTTGCCGTGCCGATAGGGATCGGCTGCGAAGCACTGATGGCGCTGGTGGCTTATGAAAGCGCGGAGCTTATGAAGCAATGCGGAAAGAGTATGAGCGACGTCCGCTTTATGGGCATGGGCGTGCCAGGCTCCGTAGATAGCACGCAAAGCGTTGTGCTGCATGCGCCGAACCTGCATTTTGTGAACGCGCCCTGTGCCGATTTCATGGAAGGCTTGAGTGGTATACGCCCGAAGCTGATTCAGGACAGCCGTGCCGCGGCCTGGGGAGAAAAATGCTTTGGCGAGGGACGCGGCAGCGAGCTGTTGGTTTGCATCACGCTGGGCACAGGCATCGGCTGCGGCATCGTGTACAAAGGTGCCATCTTTCATGGTGCCTTGGGTACCGCGGGGGAGGCGGGGCATATTCCCGTGACCGGGGATGGCTGGGCCTGCTCCTGCGGGCGTAACGGCTGCATGGAATCCTACGCATCCGGGACCGGTATCGCCCGCATGGCAACGGAGCATCCCGATTTTACAGGCCAGGCGTTATCCAGCGAGCAGGTTTTTGAACTGGCGGCTAAGGGGAATATATCCGCCAGGGCGATCATTCACCGCGCGGTGAACGCGCTGGGCCAGGCGCTGACAGCCATCGTCAACACATTATCCCCCGACGCGCTTGTCTTCAGCGGCGGCATGTGCACGCAGCGGGAGTTATTCGTTGATCCGCTGATATCGTATCTAAGGTCCCGCGGTTACAGCCTGGCGGTAGGCGATAGGCTGAAAATAGGCGTATCATCCCTTGGCAGCGACGCGCCGATGATTGGCGCGGCCATGCTGGATTTGGCGCTGTGAGAGGCGTAAAGATGGAACAGAAGATACGCTGCCTGGTGATAGGCAGCATCAACATGGATTTGGTGCTGAATGTGCATGCTGTTCCCGTGGCGGGTGAAAGCTGCCTGGCGGACCGATACCGGTATTTTGCCGGCGGGAAAGGCGCGAACCAGGCCGCGGCTGCGGCACGCCTTGGCGCTTTGGTGACGTTCATCGGCAAAATAGGGAACGACGCAAACGGCCTTCAATTGCTGGAAGCGCAAAAGGCGTTTGGCGTCGATACGGCCTGCGTCAAGACCGATCCATCCGCGCCCACCGGGCTGGCCGTGGTGATGGTGGAGCCGGATGGGAAAAACCGCATCCTGGTATGCCCCGGCAGCAACATGCTGCTCACGCCGGGGGATGTGGTGCCGGTTATTGAAAGCGGATCGTTTGACGTGGTCATCCTTCAATTGGAGATTCCGCAGGAAACGGTAATTACGGCCTGCCGCGCGGCGATGAAACAACAAATGCCCGTCGTGGTCGATGCCGGACCTGCGCAAGTCTTTCCGCTTCATGAAATAGCTGGGGTGGCCATACTGAGTCCCAATGAGACAGAAACACTGGCGCTGTGCGGAATCCTTCCCGACACGGAGGAAAAAGCGCGTGAGGCTGCCATGCGTTTGATGGAAAAATCAAACGCCGGATATGTGGTCATCAAGCGCGGGGCGTATGGCGCTTACGTATACGGGAAAGGCGTTGATCGCAATTTTGACGCCCTCAAGGTGACCGCTGTGGATACGACGGCCGCGGGCGATGCGTTTACCGCGGCCCTTGCCATCGGTTACATGGCAACGGGCGATATCGGGCAGGCGGCTGTGTATGCCAATTGCGTAGGCGCCCTTTCCGTCACGCGGGCAGGCGCGCAAGCTTCCCTGCCCTCTTTTGCGGAAGTCGTAGAATTCATGAGGGCGGCAGACTGATAAACCGTTTGGGAGGGCAGGGGCGTCCGCCCTTCATGCAGGAAAAATTCTTCCTCAAATAGAAAGAGTCAGGCAAACATGGCAATGATACCGGCATGAGAGGCCGCTTACAAACGGCTGGAATTGACTTTGCCGGTAAAAGGAGAGCTGCAATGAAAAGGCTGTTGTTTGGCTGCGCCTATTATGATGAATACATGCCCGAAGACCGCCTGGAGGAAGATATCCGCCTGATGCGTGAGGCCGGTATCAATACCATCCGCATCGCGGAATCCACCTGGGCAGCGGAGGAACCGGAGGACGGGGTGTTTGATTTCACCCATGTACGGCGTGTGCTGGACGCCACACAGGACAGCGGGATATCGGTGATCATAGGCACGCCCACCTACGCTTTCCCGCCGTGGCTGGCGCAGGCGTACCCGCAGGTGCTGGCCGTAACGAAAAACGGCCGCGGGAAGTACGGGGCGCGCCAGAACATGGACATCACCCATCCGGCCTACCGCTATCATGCCCAGCGGATCATACGCGGGCTGATGGAATGCGTGAAGCCTTATCCCCATGTCATCGGCTTTCAATTGGACAATGAAACAAAGCACTACCACACCAGCGGGGAAAATGTGCGCCTGGCCTTTATACGGCATCTTCGCCGCACCTTCAAAACGACGGAGGCCATGAACGAGGCCTTCGGCTTTCAATACTGGAGCAATGCCGTGGACGCCTGGGAAAACGTACCCGATCCCACCGGCACCATCAACGGCAGCTTTGCGGCGGAATTTGCGAAATTCCAGCGGGGGCTGGTAGATGAATACTTGCGCTGGCAGGCGGATATTGTGAAGGAGTACGCTCGCCCGGACCAGTTTATCACCCACAATTTCGATTTCGAGTGGCGGAACCACTCCCATGGCGTGCAGCCGGATGTGAATCACAAAACGGCCTCGCTGGCGCTGACCATAGCGGGCTGCGATATCTACTATAAAACGCAGGATCAATTAACCGGCAAGGAGATCGCCTTCTGCGGCGATTTGACCCGGTGTTTAAAGCGCGGCAATTACCTGGTGATAGAGACCCAGGCCCAGGGGTTCCCGGAATGGACGCCCTATCCCGGCCAGCTTGCATTGCAGGCGTACAGCCACCTGGCCGGCGGGGCCAACAGCGTCATGTATTGGCACTGGCATTCCATACACAACGCTTGCGAGACCTACTGGAAGGGAATTTTAAGCCACGATTTGAAGCCCAACCGCATATATGGCGAGATCAAGGAAATTGGCAGCGGCTTTGCAAGGCTGTCCCAAAAGCTTGTCAACCTTAAAAAGGAAAGCAAGGTTGCACTTTTGGCCAGCAATGAATCGCTGACGGCCATTGGCCTGTTCCCCCTGCCGCAAGGGCCTCAGGGAGAAAAGACAGCGTATAACGATATTCTGCGCCGCTGGTACGACGCGCTGTACGAGATGAACGTAGAATGTGACATCCTTTTTCCCCAGGATGCGGAACTTCTAAGCCAATATCAGATGGTACTGGCCCCCGCGCTGTACAGCGCGCCGGATAGCCTGCTGGAAGCTCTCGTATCGTATGTAAAGGACGGGGGCGTGCTGGTCACGGGCTTCAAAAGTGGGTTCACCAATGAGTACGTGAAGGTCAGCCATGACGCGCAGCCCCACATACTGCAAGCATGCTGCGGCGTGGAATATGACGAGTTCACTTTGCCTGTGGGTGTATCCCTTGCTGCACAAACGCAGGAGTTGCCTTTGGATGGGTGTATGGCGGAAACATGGATGGAGATATTGCGGCCCAAGGGCGCGCTGGTGCTGGCCACGTACAGCCATCCCTTCTGGGGCGGCCACGCGGCCATCACGGTCAACAGCTATGGGCAGGGCAGCGCGTATTACATCGGTTGCCATACAAGCCTTGAAGGCATGAAATCCGTTTTTGGCTATGCTCTGAAAAAGGCTGGGTTATGGGGCATTACGCAAAGCGCCGCCTTCCCACTGGTGATTCGCAGCGGGGTAAACGCCAGCGGCAAAAACATTCGCTACTACTTCAATTATTCCGGAGAAACTGTTAGCCAGAACTACTTGCATGGGCAGGGGACGGAGCTTATTTCTGGTACGGGGGTTGAACCGGGGGCTGTACTGAAAATTCTCCCTTGGGGACTTCAGATTTTTGAAGAGGAATAGCATAGGGATGGGTGCGGGGCGCCGCTTTTTTCGAAAAGCGGCGCCCCGCCATTTACGCTATTCTCTACCCGGCAATCCCCGGTGGGGGATCGCCCATGGGCAGCGTATCGGGGAAGATGGCGCTGGCGATGGCGTTCTCCTGTACGCGCGTAGGGTCGTTGAGCTTGCGGAACTGCTTGGGCGAAATGCCATAGGTTTTCTTGAAAAGGTGATAGAAGTTGCTTAGGTTGTCAAAGCCTGCTTCATGGCAAATATCGATGATCTTTTCTTCTGAATTTACCAGCATATGGGCGGCCTGGCGCAGACGGATATCGTTGATGAGTTGGGACGGAGACAATCGCAGATATTTCCGGCAGGAGCGGCAAATGTGCTCCTGCGTTTTATTGGAAAGGCGGTACATGGCCGGCAGGCCCTCCACATAGTTTTCCTTTTTGAACATCTCCAAAATCAGCCACTGCAGCCACAAGGGTACATTGGTATGGTTGTACGCCAGCGTCATGGGGAAATGGCGCGTGATAATATGCATCAGCGTAATGTGAAACAGCGCATCCGCCCTTTGCCCCAGCAGCTTCTTGTACAGGATCAGCTCCTTGAGCTCCTTTTGCAGAGCTTCAAACTCCGTCATGGTAATTTGAATGGTTGGCGCCGAGGGGGCGTTTAAAAGCCTGGCCGGTTCAAAGCCGTTGCCCAGGTATTCAAACAGGCTGCTGATGGTTTCGCTGGGGATGCATACATTGATGATCGCAAAGCCCGGGGTCAGCGGCTGGTAAAAATGATAGTCGCTGGGCCTTATAAAGCTTAAGCACGCCGTATTCAGGTTCTGCTTTGCCCCGTTGATATGGTGGATGCAGGAGCCGCTTCGCACCAATGTCAGTTCAAAATAATCATGCGTATGCTCCGTCAGCAGTTGAACGGGGTTGTCTATGATGCTGGCGTAGTTGCGATGATTGCTGAAATCACTCAAGGAATACTTGATCATGCCGGTCCCCTCTTTCATAAAATCAATATATAACAAAAAATGAATCAGTGCAAGACAAGAATCACAATAAACAAAATGGTATCATACTGACCAGGAAGCATACGTGCGCCAGAATAAAGCGAATTTGTTTGGTCAATTTGCGCAAAGCAGGTTGCCGCGCCGATACGTGTGCGTGAAACAATGAATTATCATCCGTATTTTGTTTATGTGTGAGGGTCAAATATGAACAATTTTAAGGTAGCCCATCCCAGAAAAGATTTGGCGCTGGAAATCAACTTCACAAATGTATACCGCGACGCGGTGAAACGCTATACACATCCGGCCCAGATTGAGCTTGCCTGCATAAAAGCGCAGTACCCGGCCGTGATGCACGCCATAGAAGATACGGACCTTTTGGCCGGCCGCATTCAAATGGGTCTTGTGGGATTGGGCATTCAGCAGCAGACCGGCGGCTTCGGTTTTTATATGGATGAAAACGCCATGGTCAACCTGCTGGAAAGGTCCAGCGGGAACCTGAAATACCGGGAAGACGTGCATGATCTTTTAACCTTCTGGAAATCCCGCAACACCACCGCCGTGGTGGCACGAAATACGCCCCATGACATCAAGCAGGCGGTCTTCAGCGACCACTGGAAGTTTTTGCCCTTGCCCGTGTCGCCCATCTACCGCATGGCCGGGTCGTACCCCGACTTTGACAAGCTGGTGAAGCTGGGCATCCCCGGCCTAAAGCAAGAAATAGCTGAACACCGTGAGCATGCCGTGCAATCGGGCGGCGATGTGGTATTGTTCGACTGCATGCTGGGCGCACTGGATGTTTTGCGCAGCATGTGCCTTTGGTATGTCCCCCAGGCGAAAGCACTGGCCGGGAACGCAAATACACCCAAGCGGAAGGCGCAAATGGAGCGCCTGGCAGCGGCCCTGGAAAGCATTGCGGACCATGCCCCCCAAAGCTTTATGGAGGGGTTACAGCTTGCCTGGCTGTATGGCATGATGGTGCCTCAGTTGGAGTTTGGCCGCATGGACATCTATATGGGCGACCTGTATGTAAAGGATATTGACTCCGGCGTGATCACGGAGAAGGAGGCCCTGGAACTGCTGGTAAGCTTCTACCGGCTCATCGACAGCCTGGACTGCGAAATGGACGGCCGCGTCATCGTGGGCGGGTATGGCCGGCGCAATGTTCAAAACGCGGACCGGTTCTGCCTGCTGGCCATTGAAGCCTCCCGCGTGTACAAGGAAGTCCTGCCCCAATTTACTTTGCGGTTTCACAAGGATACGCCCAAGGAAGTTATGGAAGCTGCCAAGCGGGCGCTGGAAGAAGGAAGGTCCTTCCCGCTTTTGTACAACGACGATGTGCTGGTGCCCGGCGTGCAAAAAGCGTTCAATGTCACCAGGGAACTGGCGGAGCGGTACGTGCCCCTGGGTTGCGGCGAGATCGAGCTGGATCATTACAGCTTCGGCACGCCCAGCGGCTCCATCAACGTGCTTAAGATTCTGGAAACTACCATGCGCGGCGGGTTCGATCCCATGATGCAGTGGCAGAAGGCCCCGAAGAACAAGCCCATCACGGAGTGCGCGACCTTCGAGGAATTCTATGATGTTTATAAATCCATACTTTCTTACTACATCAATGCCCAGGCAAAATTTGAAAAGTATGAGTATGAAATCACAGGTAAGCTCCATCCGTTTATGATGTGTACGATGCTCTATGACGGCTGCCTGGAAAAGGGTAAGCCCATCTTCGCCGGCGGCTGCGCGCATCTTGGCGGAACGCTGGAAATTTACGGCGGCATCAACGCGGCCAACAGCCTGGCTTCCATCAAAAAGCTGGTGTACGACGAGAAAAAGCTAACCGCCGCGCAGATGCTTCATGCCTTGGAAGATAATTTTGTAGGCCACGAGCTTCAGCGCCGCATGATGATGGATGTGCCCAAGTATGGCAATGACGACGACTATGTGGACAAAGTCACAATGGATTTCTTCGGCTTCCTGCACGAGACCATCATCGCCCAGGCGGAAAAGGTGGGGCTTAATAGCTATCTTGGCGTCACCATCAACAACCAGCAGAACACCACCTGCGGGCGCTGGGTCGGCGCTACCCCCGACGGGCGCAAGTCCGGCACACCCATGGCCAACGCCAACAATCCCTCCAGCGGAACGGATAAGAACGGCGTCACCTCCATGCTCAATTCCCTGGCGAAAATGCGGCATGACAACCACGCCGGCATGGTGCAGAACGTACGCTTCAGCCGCGAGACCATCGATTCGGCCGGCGAAAAGGTATGGGGCGTGCTGGATGGGTACTTTGAGCGCGGCGGTGCCCAGCTGATGGTCAGCGTAGTTGGGCGGGATGACCTCAAAGGCGCCATGGAGCGCCCGGAGGAATACCAGGATTTGATCGTCCGCGTGGGCGGGTTCAGCGCCAGGTTTGTGACCCTGGAAAAAGACGTACAGCAGGAATTGTATGACCGCGCCACATACTGAGCCGCAAGGCATTCTGTTTGACATCCAGCGGCTTAGTTTGCAGGATGGGCCGGGCATACGCACCAGCCTGTTCTTCAAAGGCTGCCCCCTGCGCTGTGTATGGTGCCACAACCCGGAATCGTATACAATGGGTATGCAGCTTCAGTACAGCCAAAGGCTGTGCACGCTGTGCGGCGCGTGCGAAGCGGTTTGCAAACAGGGGGTTCATTCGTTTCAATGTAAAGACGGCATGCTTGTGCACGGTGTGGATTACGAAAAATGCGTTGGCTGCGGAGAGTGTTTAAAGGTCTGCTGCTACGATGCCTTGAAGCTGCTGGGCACACGCTACACCGTTTCGGAATTATGGAAGCTTGTTGAGGGGGGCAAACCGTATTTTGAAAGGCCGGACGCGCTGGGCCAAACAGGGGGCGTTACCCTGACCGGCGGAGAGCCCATGATGCAGTTCCCTTTCATAAAGGCGTTTTTGCAGCAAAAAGGTGACTTGCACGTATGCATGGAAACCTGCGGCTATGCACCTACGGAGCACTACCGCGAAATTCTGTCCATGGTGGATTTGTTCCTGTTTGATTACAAGGTGTCCGACCCTGTCCGCCACAGGGAGCTGTGCGGGCAGGAAAACCTTCTCATCCTTGACAACCTTGAATTTCTCTATCAGCACGGGGCGAAGATCATTCTCAGGCTGCCTTTGATCCCCGGCGTCAATGACGATGACACTCATTTGCAGGCGGTGGCGGAGCTTTTGAAATCGCATCCCCGTATCGAGCGCGGAGAGATTATGGCCTACCACCGGCTGGGCGTCAATAAAACACAAATGCTTGGTATGAAGGCGATGCAGGTGGACCTGCCCAACGCGACGCAAACCCAAAAGGAAGCATGGCTTACAAGGCTGCATGAGGTAGGCGCTTCCAACGTGGTCCTTGGCTGAACCGTATTTTATGCGCGGAGCGCATGAAAAAATAAAGGAGGATTCCGATATGAAGTCTATCCAAAAGACTCTGGCAGTGCTTCTGGCTATGGTCCTTGTGCTGGCGATGGGCACGATGGCCCTGGCGGATGGGAAGAACATTCTCGTTTCCCGCTGGGCAGGCCCCCATGCCGATTTCCAGAAGCAGCTGGTGAAGGGCTACACGGCTGACCTGGCGACCATTGACGACGTGGACTACGGCAACATGAAGCAAAAGCAGATCCTGTCCTTCCAGTCCGCCCAGAGCGACAGCACCTACGACGCGGTGTGGGTAGACTGCAAATGGATGAACGAGTACATCTCCAATGGCTATCTGCAGCCCATCGATGACTTTGTCAAGGAAGCCGGCCTGGACCTATCCATTTACGCCGGCGGCATGCTGGCCGGCTGCTATGGCCCGGATGGCAAGCTCTACGGCCTGCCCACCTACGCCCAAACGCTGATCCTCACCTATGACAGTGCTGCCCTGGAGCGCGCCGGTTTGGCTGTGCCCACCACCGCCGAGGAACTGGTGGCCGTGGCCAAGTGGTTCAAGGAAAACGAAGGCACCGGCATTGCGCTGCCCGCCAAGCAGGGCGCAGCCTCCACCCAGGTGTTTGCCCAGCTTCTGTTCTCCTCCGGCGGGGACTTCTTCGACGAGAACGGTAACCTGGCCTTAGGCAGCGATGCCGGCATCTATGCCGCCAGGATGTATGACGAACTGTGCAAGTACGGCGTGGACGGCGTTGCGGCCTGGCACCATGACGAAACCTGCGAAGCTGTCCGCACCGGTGTGGCCCCCATCGGCATCACCATCAGCGGCCTCTTAAACCAAAACGCCAACCCCGAGCTTTCCACCATCGTGGACACCGTGAAGTACGCGCCGCTGTCCGGCAGTCGCGGTGCCGCCGGCAACAACGCCTTCTGGGTATGGGGCGTGGCTGCCAACAGCCCCGATCCCAAGGAAGCCTTTAATTTCATCGCCTGGCTGACCAGCCCGGAGACGGAAAAGGCCCAAACCATGGAGAACCAGCAGATCAGCGCCATCACCTCCCTGTCCAGTGATGCTGAGGTGCTGGCCAAGACGCCCTTCCTGCCCGTGGTGATGGATGTGCTGGCCAACGGCAAAATGTACCCCGTGACCGCCAACATTCAAACCATGTCCGACGCGCTGATCCTTGGCCTGTCCGAGATCGCTTCTACCGACGCGGACCCCGCCGAAGTGATGAACCGCATCGTCAATGATCTAAAGGATGTTGACTTCGGGATGAAGAAGTAAGTTTTGCCCATCAAGCCGCCGGATAGACTTTCGCGGTCTGCCCGGCGGCGCGTTTTTAGGAGGTACTGATATGCAGAAAAAGCAGAAAATCTTCTATTGGTCGCTGGAGCGGGGCGATCTTTTGCCCCTGCTTTTGCTTATGCCCGCGCTGGCGCTGGTGGTGTTCGTTATGGTCATCCCGCTCCTGTACGGCCTGTTTATCAGCTTCTTCCGCTACTGCATGGGTGCCATTGATTTTCAGCAGGATTTTGTTGGCTTTGCCAATTACACCAGGCTGTTTTCCGATACCGTAGCGCTAAAAAGCGTTTGGAATACCGTGCGCTTTTCCATCGGGGCCATCGCTGGGGACATGGCCTTTGGCACACTGGCGGCCGTGATCATATTCCAGCTTACAAGAAAAGAAGCCGCCCTGGTGCGGCCCATCGTGACGATGCCGCTTTTGATTTCACCCATCATCATCAGTTTGATGTGGCGCTATATTTACGACCCGCAGGGGATTTTGTACTGGGTTTTGAAGCAATTTGGATTGGGGATCGCCGCCTTCCCCGGCGTTACCGGTGAGAGCACGGCGCTTTTGTCCGTAATCATTGCCCACTGGTGGCAGGTGGTGCCCTTTTACATCATTGTTTTGACGGCCGGCCTTGTTTCCATTCCCCAGGAGTTGTACGAGGCAGCGTATGTGGACGGGGCCGGGGGATTTAGGGCGTTCAAGGAGATCACCTATCCGCTTTTGCGCAAGGTGTACATGGTGGTGCTGTTCATCAGCGGGGTGGACACCATCAAGATATTTGACCTGATATATGGCTTAACCGGCGGCGGGCCTAACAATTCCAGCATATCCATCAGCATCTACGCATTCAACCAGGCGTTTACCAATGTGGACATGGGCTATGCCATGGCGCTGTCCCTTTTGGCCATGGCGGTGGCGTTTGTGATGTTCGGCATGCCTTTTTGCTCCTTCAGCAACAAACGCACAGCAAAGTGAGGAGGTGACGCGCAATGAATGTAAAAACAAAGTGGTGGGGCCGCATACTGCAGCGGCTGCTGGTGCTGGTCTTTCTCCTGATCGCCGTGATACCGGTGTACATCGTTGTGTCCAACGCCTTCCGCCGCACCCTGGATATCAAGCGAATGCCGCCCAAGCTTATATTCGCGCCGATCCTTACGCACTTTGAGCGCGTTTTGTCTGTGGACAACTTTGCCCAGTATTTTTTGAACTCTTTGATTATCGCGGGCTGCACCACGTTTTTGGTGATCATGATGGGCACGCTGGCCGCTTATGGCCTGCGCCTGTTCAAAAGCAGAATCGGGGTTCGTTTGAGCAACATCATGATGCTGGGCAAGCTTGTGCCCTCCATCACCATCATGATCCCCCTGTACATCATGCTCAACCGCCTTCAGTGGACGGGCCACTTCATTTCGCCCATCCTGGCCCACGCGGCCATCTCGGTGCCCTTTGTCACCTGGCTGATGCGGGGTTTTATTGAGGATATCCCCGCCGAAATGTTTGAATCCGCCACAGAGCTTGGCTGCTCCCGCATGAAGACCTTCTTTCTCATTATTTTGCCCATGCTGGCGCCGGCTGTGGCGTCGGCAGTGATACTTTCCATGCAAAGCTCATGGAATGAGCTTCTCTTCTCCCTGACGCTGACAAGCATCAAAACCTATCCCCTGACGGTGGCTGTCGCCAGGTTCACCGGGGCCATGTCGGTGGACTGGGGCAAGTGCTCCGCCGCCGCTACCATTACGCTGACACCCATCGTGATATTGGGCTTCTTTATGCAAAGGTATCTCGTCACCGGCATGACGGCGGGAGCGGTAAAAGGATAAACTTTACCAAAAAACAGCTAAGCCGCTATCTGGGAGTGGCGTTTTTGCCTGCATCCTTTTGCACCACTTCAAACTGCATAACTGTATAACGATTCATAGAGAGGACGTCCGAAGGTTTCCAAAGGGCGATCGGAAAGCCCTTTGGTCGCATCCGCAGATGCGAATATCTTTTAAATGTTGATAGCCTATTGGCATATCGGAGGCACAAATGAACGACCTGAACATCGGCATGATCTTTGGCGCGCAGTATTTCCGCCCGCCCTTTCCGTATAAGGATTGCTGGCGGCGGGATATGGCAAATATGAAGGAGCTTGGCTTCAACACGGTTAAATTGTGGGCCGTATGGAACTGGATCGAGCGGCAGCCCGGCGTTTTTACCTTTGATGATTTAGATGAATTGATGGACCTGGCCCTGGAATATGGCTTGCAGGTGGTCATCAACACCATCCCCGAAGGCGCCCCCTACTGGACGCGGGAGGGGAATGAAGACGCCTATTACCAGACGGCCAGCGGGGAAAAGGTCACCTATGGCGGGCCGGCCAATCTGCCCACCGCCGGCTGGCCCGGCCTTTGCATGGACAAAGAGGAAGCGGCCGCCTTGGTGGAGCGCTTTATCGAAACGCTGGCGGCCCACGTAAAGGATCACCCCGCCATGCTGGCCATTGACGTGTGGAACGAGCCGCATCTGGAGCCCATGTTTGATTACCGCGCTGATATGCTGTGCTATTGCGATCATTCCAAGGAGCAGTTCCGCGCTTGGCTCAAAGAAAAATACGGCACCCTCTCCGAGCTCAACAGAGTATGGTTCCGCACCTATACCGCCTGGGAGCAGATTGACCCGCCGCCCCGTATCGGCACCTGGATGGACATGATGGACTGGCGCATGTTCTGGCTGCATAACATGCAGCGCTGGATGCGCCTGCGCGTGGCAGCTGCCAAACGCGGCGCGCCGAACCTGCTTATCCAGTCCCATGTGGCGTATTCCGGCTATGTGGGCACCCATGGGACGGGCGGGCTGGCCAACGAGCTGGGGGATGAGTTTCTTCTCTCCCGGGAGGTGGATGTATTCGGCCTGACCTGCTTTCCCAAATGGCTGATGCGGGAAAATCCCTTTTTGCACCACATGCTCAACCACGAGATTGTGGCGGCTGCCTCGGGAAGCAAACCCTTCTACCAGGTGGAGCTGCAGGGGGGCGGCGGCAAGGCCGGGCTGCTGGGCGGCGAAGTACCAACAGCGCGGGATATCAGGCTATGGAACTATGGTACCGTGGCCTCCGGCGGGAAGGGCGTAACCTACTGGCAGTACGCACCGGAGCCGGCCGGTGTGGAATCGCCGGGCTTTGGCCTCACCGGGTTCCGCGGCGAAAACACCGAGCGCTCGCTGGAGGCCGCCCACTGCGCCGGGGAACTGAATCACCCGCTGCTGGCTGCCTCTACAAAGGTGACGGCTCAGAATGCCATCTACCTTTCCCGTGCCGGCTCGGTGTGGTTTTATGGCGCCGAGCGGCGTGAGGAGCTGTACGCCCAATCCATCCAGGGCCATTACCAGGCAGCCTTCAAACGCTGCATTCCTATTACCTTCGCCCATCAGGACGATGTGGAAAACCTCTTTGAAAGCGGCATACGCACGCTCTTTTTGCCTGTGCCCATGGTGCTTTCCAAAAAGGATACGGACGCTTTGGAAAGGTTTGTGAAGCAGGGCGGTACGCTTGTTTCCGAAGCATTCCCCGGTCTGTATGATGATACCGGGCTCCTGGATCAGGAAAGCGAAGCGCTTTTGCGGTTGTTCGGACTTGAGCATATAGAGGTGCAGGGGCTTGCTCCGCAGGAGTGCGCCGTGGCGATGAAGGATGGATGCGAGTTTTTCCGCGGGATGCTGTACCGGCAGGTGGTACGCCCAATGGAGGGCACCCAAGTGAAGGCCGCTTTTTCGGATGGTGCACCTGCCATGACGGAGCGCCGCCTGGGGAAGGGAAAGGCGGTATGGCTGGGTACCTTTGCCGGCATGGAGTACGCGAAAACACAGCACCCGGTGAATGAGGCGTTTCTGGCCGGTCTCATGATTGAAAGCGGCTATCCCCAATTTGCTAAAATCACCGCCACGGAAGCATCCCAAGGGCTACCCTGCCTGGCGCCACTCGTACGTCTGCTGGAGACGGATGAATCATACATTGTGGTGGCCCTCAACTACATGAACCAGCCTGCGAACATTCATATCGATTTAACCTCCCCTTGGGAGGGCAGGGACAGCCTTGATTTTGATCTGGGTCCGTCAGAGTGCGTTTGGCGGCCGTATCAAAAACCATGAACGGGTAGTTGATATAATCTTTCTTAATATGCTGCTGCCATCGGGCTGTTTGTCAGCCTGATGGCAGCTCGTTATTTTGAACCTGCAAACATACGCGGTGAATGGCATTGATTGTTCATACGTTACTTCGTTTTATGCAAAAACATTTGAATGTTCTTTTCCTCTTCCGCCCGGTTGTAGCCCACCCTGCCCAGCCTGTCGCACAAGCCCAGCAAGGCGATTTCACGGATATCGCCGAATTCTTTCATTCCTTCCCTGTCGGCATACGGAAGGCCCTTGACAACGTAGAGGATCTGCATGTGGTACAGGATCAGGGCGCATACGCGGTCTATAAAGGTATCATCATTAGAAAACAGCGCCAAAAACTCCCGGGCCAGCTTTTGACCCACCTTGTCATGGTCGTAGGACGTTATTTTACCTTTTCTCTTTCTTGTGGTGGCCGGCTTGCCGATATCATGGAGCAGCGCGGCCCACATAAAGGCTCTTGCATCCTGGCTTTGCTCCTTTCTTTGCGCGGCTTCATCCACCACAAGCATGGTATGGTTCCACACATTGCCTTCCGGGTGGAAGACAGGGGATTGCTCCGCACCCTTCAAATCAAGAAGGAGGCGGAAAGGATATTCCGACAGCTTTTCTTCTTCGGCCAAGCCGCTTAAAAATTCGGACGGCTTCTCATCAACAAGCAAATGCGTCTGGATGGATTCAAACAATTCCTGCAGATTAAAAGAAGGGGTTGTCATATAAAATGCTCCTGTCTTTTCTTTAGGTCCTATTTTTGTCTCGGAGCAATCTTTTTATGTTTATGGTGCACATGGTGGTTTTCAAGAGAAAAGCAGGGCAGCAGCCTGTTTTATGACAACATGCTTCTGGCATAAAGGGCCGCGCCAATCAGCCCCGGCTCATCCAGCATGCCCCGTACGATGGGCGTATCGCGAAACACCGGATGAACGAAATCCCGGTAACAGGCGATGAGCCTTGGCAGCAGATAATCCGCGCTTTTCATCAGGCCGCCGCCCAAAACAAAGATATCCGGGTCGAGAACGGAGGCAATATTGGAAAGCGTTGCGGCCAGACCCGCAACAGCCCCATCCACCAGTTCCGATAGTGCCGTGTGGCCGGATGCGGCCAGAGCGATGACTTCACCCGCGTTGGAAAACGGCCTGTGAAGCAGTTTTTCGGCTTTGCGTACAAGCGCCGATCCGGATGCCTCGCTTTCAATGGCGCCAGGTGGCAAATCCCCATACCGCGCGCGGTATGGCCCGCAGGTGATGCAGCCGAATTCCCCCGTGCAGCCATGGGCGCCACGTATGAGCCGCCCGTTTACGCAAACACCGCCGCCGATACCGGTAGACAAGGTGATATACACAACCGTTTGCATGCCCTTCCCGGCGCCTAAAAGCGCTTCGGCCAGGCAGGCCATGTTCCCGTCGTTTTCCAACGCCACGGGCAAGCGCATCATCTTGGAAAGATGGCTTCTGACGGAAAAACCGTCGAAGCCTGTCAAATTGCTGGCAAGCACTACCGTATCCCCATCCCGCAATACGCCGCCGGGGACACCGATGCCTATTCCCTTGGCAGCAGCCCAGCCGGGCAAAGACCGTATGGCATCCGCCACGCGGCCAAGCACGGCGTGCACGCCCTCATCTGCTATTGTTTCTGTCTTCTGTGCGCTCAAAATCGTTCCCCGGTCATCCGCCAAGGCCGCCCGCAAATGGGTGCCGCCCAAATCCACACCGATCCAAGTATCCACAATGAAGCTCCTTGCGCGTTTAATGATGCGGGATCAGATCAAGCTGCGCCTTGATGCACCCGGGGATCAGTGCGCGAAGCTCGTCCCAAGTCTGATACAGGCCGCTTTCCGGCTGCAGGGGGGCAAAGCGCAGCGTTGGCGTAAAGGCAAAGCGTGTTTTAATGTATTCTTTCACCGCCGCGTTGATATCATCATCTGTGGAAAAGCACTGCCTGAACAGATCGTTTACCAGCAGGCCGCCGCTGCCCGCGTTTTCGCCGCAGCTTCTTTTAAAGTCGGGCAGCAGCTGGAACCATTCCCCCCTGGGGAGAAAGGCGTGCTTTCCGGGCTGGCAGTAGATGTTCAAATGAGTATCCTCCAAAGCGGGCTGCACAAAAGGCAGCAGCGCCTTGAAGTACCGCCCGTGAAAGCTGGCCTCCGCGTCGATGACACGGCCGTCCCTGCCGATGTAGACCCAAATATGCTCCAGGTCATACAGGTGCTCAATATCATAATCCCAGTAATAAGCGTACTCAATGGCCATGGATGCCTGATCCGGCAGAATAATTTCCCGGGGGAAGGAGGGGCTCATGGCGCTTGAATGGAATAAGGTTGCGCCAATACCGATCAGGGGGAAGGGTTCGGCTTCATCCAGGAAAAGGCGGGGGGCGTAGGTAAGCACGTGGTCCGGCAGCTTATCCATAGCAGACTTCCTCCGGGCAATTCAAAAAATCGGGCGCGCATGCGTTTATTATATCAGACTGTTATGGCGTAAACAACGCGAGAACATGAAAAGGCAGGCAGCCTTGATTAGGCTGCCCGCCAGGAGGTGCTAACACGCAAGGCATGCGATATTCCTTTATTATGGCATCTGTTATTTCGGGAAACCGGCAGCCTTGCCCCAGTCGCAGCCTATGGCGTAGTTCATGCAGCGTTCGAATATTTCATAGGTGAACGGGGGTGTGGAAAGCCCCTTTGTAATACTGGCGGTATGGCTGCGGTCAAAGCTCCGCCTGTCGGAAAAGTAGGGCCGGTAAGGCTCAATGAGCCTGTCGAACATCTCTTCGGCGGGGTTGGGATGGTGGTTCTTCCCTTCCGGGCTGAACTGCGCTTTGATTCCCCGGACCCTGGCGTACCGCTGCGCGTATTCCATCAGCGTTGTTATTCCCGGCGGATCATCGCAGGTGATATGGAAGATGCCCTCCGCCTGGGGGCTATTCATGATGCATAGTACGGCGTCCACAAAATGGTCGACGGAAATCAGGTTCACGCTTCCTTCTCCGGGCATGTATACGTTCAGCGCCATGTTGAGCGTGCCGTCTTCCTCCAGGCTGAATCCCCACTTTTTCGAGCGTGCTCCGTCCCGCTCCAGAATGTCCCTTGCAAAGATGTCCCGTACCAGCAGCAGCGATTTCATGGTGTAGTACAAGGCGTTGAATTTGAGGGATTTTCCTGTTATGCTGTGGCCGTACACAATGGACGGGCGCAGTATGGCAAGGGGGATTCCGGCATCTTCGCATTTTTGACGGACGGCGCCTTCGGCCATGGCCTTGCTTTCCTCATACGCGTTGGCAAAGGCGCCGGGGGTGATGGGCGCTTCCAGGCACAGGCCATCACACTGCCCGGTAGCGTAGGCCGTACCCACATAGTAAAATTGTTTGGCATGGGAATCCGCCGCAAAATCGAGTATGGAGGCAAGATTATACACGTTGGCCTCCATCACCCGGTCCCTGTTGCGTTCGGAAAAGCTGGTATCCGAGGCACAATGGATGATTTTGTCCGTTCTTGCGCAAAGCCGGCTGTACGCCCTTGGGTCAAGGCCCATTCTGACCATGGAAAAATCGGCCTCCATGGAGGCCAGGCGGTTTTGGGGTTCAACCTCAAGCCAGCGCAGAAGGCCGGAAAGCCGCTGGCTCAGGCTGTATTCCCCGGAAGCGCGCCCCAGAACCGTCACGTGATAGCCTTGCTTCAGAAGGCCGGCCAGCAGGAATGCGCCCAAGAATCCCGTGGCACCGGTTAAGGCAACCGATCCTTCTGTTTTTTGCGGCATGACAGAACCTCCAATTTATGTGTACAGCAGGTTTTCTTTCCTGCACACGCCCCGGTTTGGGATATACCGTACCTGCCGCACTGTACCCGCTTCATGGCAGCAAGCATCCAGGAACGCGCCGGCTTCGTGTGCGGCATGCCGGATAGTTGCAAGCTCCCCGGGATCGTTGTGGTCGAAGTAATAATCATACTCCCATACGCATCTTTTTCCGCTGTCTATGGGCGTCAGAAAGCCGAAGCCGCTTTTCAGGCCATATTTCACAGCGATATCCATAAGCCCCCGCTCGATCTGCTGTATCAGATCGTGATCGATGGGCAGATACAGCACAAGCGCCACGCACGGCTTCTCCCGCACATAGCGGGAGCTTTGTATCCGGAATGTATTCAGCCAGCAAAGGTCGGTCATCTCCGGCCTTGCGTACAGCTTTTCAAAAAACGGGCGAAGCTCCTCTTCCATTTCTCCTGCAAGCTGCGCGGGAGAAGGGGCCAGCGCCAAATCCGCCAACTCGTCAAACTGCTCAAACTGCAAATAGGAGTAGGGTTCGTCTCCGGAAAGGTCCTGCATCAGGTCCAGCCATCCGGCGGATTGTAAGGACTTTAGCCCCAGGGAGAGCGTGCAGAACAGCCTGGGCCCAATAAAGGGCTTTCCCATTTGCCTTATGGCCTGCATGTCATATTTGTCCCCGATCAAAAGTACAAGGAAGGGGATGCCAAGCTTCTGCAAAAAGGCCTCCCTTGCCTCATTGGCAAGCTTTTTAGTAGGCGCAAGAAAGGTGGATATGAAGTCTATGCCAAGGATGCCGATGGCCAGGCCAATGCGGTGCAGTGCGCATTCCCTTGTAAAGTCCAGCGCCTGCCCAAATGTCTGAAACGGTACAAGAATGCCTTCCTCGCCGCCGGTGATGGGATGAAGCTTCATGGATACCGATGTGCAAACGGCAAACGGCACTTGCTCGCATACGGTGTTCTGATAGGAAAACAGGTTGGGGGCGTTCAGCTCGTTCAGCGAGAAGAAGGAGCCGTCCTTGCCCACAAATTCCGCGTCGATGAAATTGTCGGCGGATATTCCGTAGGCGGTGGAGAATGTGGATAAAAGGCCGGTGGTCATGATATTGGCACAGACGAGGGCCGCCGGTTCCGCCGCATTTACCCGGAAGCTTCTTTTTCCGGCCTCCTGCTGGAGCAGGAAGGCGGACACACCTGGCCCGGTCTTCACGCACCAGTTCTTTTCATCAAAGTCGATGGTCTTCATGCGGTGAAGATCAAGAACAGCGCCTTCTGTGAAAACAAGCCCGTGGCTGGATGCGCCGTTGCCCCGGACCACATAGGGTATCCCCTCGCAGTTTAACAGCTTGATGACGGCAGATATCTCCTCCCGGGTGATGGGCATGACGACATAGCGCGGCAGCTTGAAGTCCGCGTGGGGACAAAGGTCGTGGTGATAGGCAGCCAAAATACCGGGATCGCTCGTGGCCCAGAATGCGCCGACGATATGCCTAAGCTCCGTGAGGACAGCATCTTCCCTCGCCTGAAAAACTTCGCCGCCGGCTTCTATGTAAGCATCCACATGATCCTTAAGCGCCTTCATTACCGTGGACGGCCGCATTTCATGCACGAAATAGCATTGGTAGTCACACTTGCCGCAAAGATTGCAGCTTTGCGCGATTTCAACGCCCATTTTGGTGACGAGAACACTATGATCCATGAGCGCGGCATACAGGTCCATTCTGCCTTCCGGATAAAATGCGGCGTACTGCTTTTGAAGGCCGGATGCGCACACGCCGCTTGACAGAAAATCGATCTTGCACATCGCGCAGTGCCTGCAATTCCTGGCCGTTTTCAGCCGATCTTCCGGGCGGCTTTCCCATACGGCCGCTTTGGTTTCCTCCATGCGCTTTCCCTCTCTTCCATCCCAGCCTAGTTCCTCTGTTTTCCGGCGTTTTTTACCGCGTAACCCATATACATAAGGCGCGTATGATTGCATTCTGTAAGGCACAGTCTCTGGCCCAACTCCCCGTAGGTATAGATCCCCCTGGCTCTTTTACGCAGCGCTTTCAATAGTGCCGGCAGCGCGACGTTTGGCCTGAGCCCCTTATGTTCCTGCCAGGCAAGGCCGCAGGATGCAAGGAGATTCTTCAGTTCTCCTGGCTTGATAAACATTTCCCAGTTGTGCAGGTTTGGCGGGGCAAAGGCCCACCGCTTCCAGGTTTGGGCCAGGTGGATGGCCGCCAGCCTGCTTGCCAGGGTGCGGTTGAATGTATCGAAGCAAAAGAATCCGCCGGGCTTTAAAACCCGGGCTATTTCCGAAACGACCTTTGGCAGGTCGCTTACATGCTCCAGCACATCGCAGCAGAATACATAATCAAAGGAGTTGTCTAAAAAGGGCAGCGCCTCGCCCGATCCTGCTGTATACTTGATGTGCAGGCCGCCCGCCCCCGCGTGATTTGCTGCGGTCTGAAGCGACTGAAGGGATGGGTCGATCCCTGTGACGTCAAAGCCCATACTGGACAACTGCTCACTCAAAAAGCCTCCGCCGCAGCCTACATCCAGAGCGGCCTTCCCCGTGGGGGAAAAATCCGGCCCGGAAAACAGCTTTCTATGAAAGTAACCCATCCGCGCCGGATTGACGGAGGAATGGATCAGGTACAGCGGGGAGTCCGGCTGCCACCATCTGCCGCCGTCCGAATCGTAATACGCGTTATCGATGCGCGTGTACGTGCCGTTTGCCGGCCTCTCCACCGGACCACTCCTTCTTGCGTTGGCATCGCCGTTTGTTTTTAGATAGGATTCCTGAGCGCATGCCGCCCTGCCGTGGTTTTGAAAGGAGCATGACATGGAGACTTATTCCAACAAAAGCACGATTATGCTAAAAGCCAAAGGCCTTTATGGGCTGCCGGGCCTTGCCACGGCATCGCTCAGCCCAAAAGGGGGTATGGGTCATGCCGGTTATATGTTCCGGGCTTATCCATTACAGGCCTAATCATGCCATTGCAACAAGAAATTGGCAGTCCAATTGGTGCAAATCCTGCCAAACGCTGGGCATAACAAAGGTGGTAACAATTCCAAATGAAAACAAGGGAACCAGCGGCATGCATGATGCGTTTGTTTTGCATAGGCCCATATTCCTATGATCATTGGAACTGAGGTGCTCCATGAAAAGGTTTGTTGTATGGATACTGATTGGTGTGCTGGCGCTGGGCATGGTGTATGCGCTGGCCGAAGGCGGCACAGTGACTGCCCAGGCGCCGGGCGAGGCGCAGCCTGTGAAGCTGGGTGACAGCGGGGAACAGGTAACCCGTTTGCAAAAGAAGCTGGCTGAGCTGTATTATTTTATCGGCGAGGCCGACGGCTTGTACAAGGAAAGCACGCTGGAGGCTATAAAAAGCTTCCAGGGTGATTTTGGCCTGGAAAAGAACGGCATTGCGGACGCCAGAACCCAGGCGGCATTGCAGAACGCAAAGTACCGGCCGCTTGAAAAAGGCGATTCCGGGGAGGCTGTCAAAGCGCTGCAAACCCGTTTGACGGAGCTTGGCTACTATGACGGGAAAATCAGCGGAAACTATCTGGACGGTTCCTTTTATGGTATATCTGATTTTCAGCGAAAGAATGGGCTTGAAGTCACCGGCAAGGCGGATGTAAAAACCCAGGAGCTGCTGTTTGATGCAAGCCGTGCGCTTTCCAAAACGGGTACTGCTCCTGTGCAAACACCAATGCCTTCGCCGTCCGCCACCCCGGCGCCGACGCCAAGCCCCCTAAATACGCCTGTCCCGGTTGTAACAGCGCCCGCTGCCACGCCGGAAACCGTTGCCTACACCAAGAGGCTGCAAAAGGGCTCCAAGGGTGAAAACGTAAAGCTGCTGCAGGAAAAGCTTTTCGAGCTTGGGTACTACATGGATGAGATCACCGGCACCTATTCCAGCGAAACCAAGGAGGCCGTGATCGCCTTCCAGCAGACCAACGGCCTGCCGGCCGACGGCATCACAGGCGAAAAGACCTGGAACATGGTGTTCAACAACCAGGATCGCCTGGAGGCCGGCGCCACGCCGCGGCCTACGCCTGTGCCCACGCCTGTGCCGTATGCCATTACCATCGATGTGACGAACCAGGTTGTAACGGCTTACGGCCTGGATGAAAACAACCAGTACACCAAGGTGGTAAGGCAGATGATCTGCTCCACCGGCACCAGGGCAACCCCCAGCGACATAGGCAGCTGGAAGCTTGGCAGCGGCCGCTCCCGCTTTCCGCTGTTTCCCAAATTCAATGTGTATGTGCAGTACTGGACGCCCATCGCCAACGGCATCGGCTTCCATTCCGTAATCTACAATACGAAAAACACCATGGATTTGGCCGTAGGCTCCTACAGGCAGTTGGGGACCCGGGCATCCCACGGGTGTATCCGGCTGTTGGTTGCCGACGCCAAGTGGATTTATGAAAATGCCGGCAAGGGCACCGTTGTCACCATCACGAACAAGCTGCCCTCCGACCCGGAGCTGACACAATCCCTGAAGCCCGCGCCGCTGAACTATAAAAATATGCTGCCCAAGGTGACTCCCGCGCCTACGGCGCCTCCGGTGTATGACGGGAAACAGACGCCGCCCCAGCCCTTCCGTTCCCTGAACAAGGGCGACAAAGGCGCGGATGTGTACTGGCTGCAAATGAAGCTGAAGGAACTGGGCTACTACACGGGCACCGTTACCGGCGGCTATTACGGCGGCACGCAAAAGGCCGTGAAAGCATATCAAAAGGACTACGGCCTGACGGCGGACGGCGTTGCCGGCATCAAGACGCAGAATATGCTGTACGCGGATGTGCTGCCTACGGCAACGCCGGAAGTAACGCCCGCTCCCTAAACGCTTGATTATTTTATCGGGAATCAAATGAAGCGCCTCCTGCCCTTAATTAGGCAGGGGGCGCTTTTTTTCATGGTTTTTCCATACGGATATGGACCATTAGGCACTCCCGGCGTTATAATGAGCGTAACATGCATGTACGGAGGAACGCCATATGGACAACCGCTGGAAGGATACAGCCCTTTCCTTTGAGGAGCGCGCGCAGATACTAGTGAATCAAATGACGCTGGAGGAAAAGGTCAGTCAAATGACCTACTTTTCTTCGGCGCTGTCCCGTTTTGCCATCCCCGAATACAACTGGTGGAACGAATGCCTTCACGGCGTGGCCAGGGCCGGTGTGGCCACCATGTTCCCGCAGCCCATCGGCATGGCCGCCAGCTTCGACACAAAGCAGCTGTATGAGATTGCCGCTATCATCAGCGATGAGGCCAGGGTGAAGCACCACGCCGCCGCGGAAAAGGAAGACAGGGGCATCTACAAGGGCCTCACCATGTGGACGCCCAACATCAACCTGTTCCGCGACCCCCGCTGGGGCCGCGGGCACGAAACCTATGGGGAGGATCCCTTCCTCACCGCACGCATGGGTGTCAGCTTCATCAGGGGCTTGCAGGGGGAGGACCCCAAGTATTTGAAGTGCGTCGCCACCGCCAAGCACTTTGCCGTGCACTCGGGTCCGGAGGCGGAGCGTCACGAATTCGACGCAAGGGCCAGCAAAAAGGACATGGCGGAAACGTACCTGCCGGCTTTTAAGGCGGCGGTGGAGGAGGCAGGTGTCTTCTCCGTGATGGGTGCGTACAACCGCGTCAACGGCGAAGCGGCTTGCGCCTCACCTACGCTGCTCCAAAGGACGCTGCGGGAAAGGTGGGGCTTTGAAGGCTATGTGGTCAGCGACTGCGGCGCCATCGAGGATATCTACCAGCACCACAAGGTGGTGGAAAATGAAGCGCAGGCGGCCGCCCTTTCTGTGAACAACGGCTGCGACCTGTGCTGCGGCCAGGTTTTCCCGCACCTGCTGGAGGCCGTTAAGCAGGGTCTCATCACCGAGGAGACCATATCAAAATCCGCTTACCGGCTGCTGCTGGCCAGGTTCAGGCTGGGCATGTTCGATCCCATCAAGGATCAGGCATACGCCAACCTGCCGTATGAGCTCAACGACTGCGACAAGCACCATCAAAAGAGCCTGGAAATGGCCAGGGATACGCTGGTGCTGTTAAAGAACGACGGCATCCTGCCCTTGAAAAAGAAGAACCTCAAGACGATTGCCGTCATCGGCCCCAACGCCGACAGCCGGGATGCGTTAAAGGGCAACTATACCGGCACGCCCTCCGAAACATACACGGTGCTGGAGGGCATCAAGGCGGCCCTTCCCAAGGCGCGTGTAATCTATGCGGAAGGCTGCGCGCTGGCCGGCGGCTCAGGGGAAGCGTTTTGGGGTGAGACGCCTGACTTCCGCATCGGCGAAGCTCTCACGGCGGCGGAAATGGCCGACGCGGTGATTGTGGTCACGGGTCTTAACGGCGACAAGGAGGGCGAGGAGGGCTTAGGCTCCGGCGACCGCAGCACCATGCACCTGCCGGAATCCCAGCGGAACCTCCTCGACGCGCTGGTTACCGTGAAAAAGCCCATGGTGCTGGTGAACATGACGGGCTCAGCCACCATCTTCCCGCATAAGGAGCATTTTAGTGCCATATTGCAGGCGTGGTATCCCGGCCAGATGGGCGGTATCGCCATTGCCGATGTGCTGCTTGGCAAATACAGCCCCTGCGGCCGGCTGCCGGTTACCTTCTATGCCGCCATGGAGCAGGTGCCGGATTTTTCAGATTACAGTATGGAAGGCCGCACCTACCGTTTCTTGAAGGATGCGCCCGCGTACCCCTTCGGCTTCGGGTTGTCCTATACGCATTTTGCATACGGCGGCCTTTCGGTGAAGGCCGGCAAGGGTGGCATCAAGCTGAAGGTTACGGTGAAAAACGAGGGACCGGTGGATGGAAAGGAAGTCGTGCAGGCGTATGTCAGCCTGATTGATCCCGCATATCCCGCGCCTATAAGGCAGCTTGGCGCGTTTGACAGTATCTTTATCAAGGCCGGGAGAACAAAAACGGTGAAGCTGCATATCGGCAAGGAACAGTTCTCCGTCTATGATGAGGAGGGCAACGCCCATTTGCACAAGGGCATGCTTCGCGTGTACGTTGGCGGCGGCCAGCCGGATGAGCAAACCGTAAAGCTTACAGGGAACATGCCGCTTCAGGCGGAAATATACCTGTAGGCCGCGCCATCATTATCATCATTCGCATGCAAAATGCCGCATGTTTTTACAAGCTGCCCACCAATATCGGACACCAAATGTAAAAAAAGCAGGCGCGCTATTGTGGCGCGCCTGAAAGTGCGGTATGCTGTTTGGGCACTTTGCAAGGAGGACATGCATATGGAAGAGAACAAAAGGGCGACAATCGAGGAATTGATGGAAGGCAAGCAAAAACCACAGCGGGACCGCGGCGGCTGGGTAGGCTTTGTGGAAAGCGACGTCGTGGCCTTTATGACCCAGTACGATTTGGAGAAGATGACCATTGACGACGGTCAGGGCAACAAGGCCAAATTGACGCGCCGCAAGGACAACAGCATTTACGTGGAATGCACGTCTTCCAACGTCTTATAAGATTGGCTCAAGGTACAATAGGAGAGGCGGATGGTTCAACTTTTTGCTGAACCATCCGCCTTTTTTTTATCCGATTTCAACGGTCATCCCGTCATGGGCCGCAATCCAGCCCCTCTTTTGGGCTTCCTTCTCCAGGTCGGCCTGGGTTGCTCCGCCGCCGTGGGAGAAGTGGTCCAGGATCACAACGGCGTTATCTTTCAGAGCCCCGATTTCCCTCAGGCGGCTTACCATCCGTTCGCAGCCAGGGAGGTGCAGGTGATGTTCCCCCGCGCCAAGGTACGCGCCTGTGCAGTCAAGGGAAACGGCGTCTATGGCCCGGCCCATCAGGTATTCAAACACCTCGTCCGCCGGGATGCCCGTGTCGTGGGCGTACAAAAGGCTGCGGCCGCCGCGCGAAAGCAAATAGATATAGCCGCCGCCCGCCTCCGGGGCATGATGGGCCGGCAGGGCGGTAAGGGCCGTATGCTCATCCAGCGTAATGGGGGAATAAGGGGCGATCTCTAAAAGGTCCAGGCCCAGATCATCACAGCTTGCCTCCAGGGCCGCCTTCGCCTGCAGGGCGGTTTGATGGTTGCATATCAATTGGCAGCGGGCAACCTCCGTCAGCGAGAAGGGATGCCTTCTGGTATTCAAATGATCCGGGATGAAATGATCGCTGTGGGCGTGGGTGATGATCATGTGCCTTACATGCCTTGGTTCAAATCCCAGCGCGGTGATATGGTAGAAAAAGTCCGGCGGCAGGTCGAACTGTATATCGCTGTCCACCAGCGTCATGTGGCGGGAACGGATTTCCCTGCCGCCCATACGCCTGGCATTTTCACAGATTTTGCAGGAGCAGTACAGTGCCGGGATGGCCTCCGACGCGCCGGTACCCAAATAGGTCAGTTTCATTTTTGCTTTCTCCCTTCGAATGTAAGGATCAGCCGAAAGAGGATGTCCTCCCCGTACCACATTTTGAAATTCGTGCCCCACAGGTTGTTGTACAGCCCGAAGTACAGTCTGTCCCAGCGGTCGGGCTTGGAAAAATCCAGCAGGTCCGGTTTGCCCGCTACCACAAGCGGCGTATCCATCGGTGTAAGCAGCCAGCTGCCTCCATGAGGCATGGTTATACGTATACTTTGCACTGCGTGGCAGCGCTCGTTCCCACCCTCAATCACGTTCTTGGGGGACAGCCAGGTGCCCACCTTTTGATACTGCACGCAGGCATCCCCTGGGAGGGAAAGGGGAAGGAATAACGTTTCCGGCTTGCGGTTGGCCGGCTTGTTCTTCAACCATACCATAAGCAGCAGCCCACCGTCCGCCAAAGGGCGCAGGGAGGATTCAAAGCGTTGCGGGCATCCGGCGGAAACAACGGGCGCCTGGGGGAATACCCCGCTCCAGCAAAGCAATCCCCCCACAGCACGCATGGCCGCATTCACGGTGGGTCTGTGCGCCACATTCTCTGCAGGTGCATCGCTAAATTCCAGGCCGGGTTTCAAATAATCCGGAACGGCCCAGCCCTTGTGTTCTTCCATATTGCTCAAAAACCGCTCGGCAAGATTTTTGTAGGTATTCTGCCCAACCTCGTGGTATTCCGTGGAACCTATGGTAAGCCCGATGCCTTCACAGCCTTCCGGGGAGAGCGTAATGCTGCCATCCGGCTGATACCGAATGTGGATACCGTTCAAACAGGTTTCCTGAATGGGGCCCTTTGATAATACTGTTGCGGTTTCACCAAGCAGCTCATGCGTTTCGCTTTCCGGGTCATTGAACACTGCCCCGGCTTTTTCTTTCAGTTCACCCGGCAGGTAACCCATCGCTTTCACAAGGTACTGCCTTTGTTCCTCATGGGACGATTCAAAAAAGGAGTAGGACCTTGTGTCCCAGGTGACGGAGGAGGGATGCAGGTGATGGAACTCCTCCTTGCCGAAGGTGAAGTATGCTTCGCAGCCGGGTACCTGGCCGTAAGCGTCCGACAGCCTGTCCCGTTTTCTAGCTGCCTCAAAATCGCTTCTGTTCCAGTTTTGATAATCCGCCAGGTATTTTTTCACATCCAGCCCCCAGGTGTGCTCGCATATAAGCAATAGCTCCGTAAGGAAGGCCGAACGGGCGTTGCGTCCGTCTTCCAGGACTATGTTGTGCTTTGCCCAGGTGCCATCCTTGTTCCAAGCATCGTTCAGGCGCAGCAGCGCCTTCAGTGCCGACACCTTCCTGGGGTCGGAACCTGTACCATGGATCCAGGTATCGCCGATTTCCTGGGTGATAACAGGCAGCCTGCCGCGGATACGCGAAAGCCCGCTGGCGAAAGCATTCAGGGTGGAGGCGCAAATGACCGCATCGGGATATCGTTCCTGGAGCTTTTCAAACTCGCTTTGCAAATGCTCCGAGGAGGGGGGACCCATATTGTCCTGGCTGTGCATAAAGCAAAGCGCCTCGTCGTGCCCCTCCACCTCCGTCACGCCGCCGTAACTGCGGCAGTAATCGACGATGATGGATTGCCCCGCGCTGTTTTGCCATACAAAAATCGGCGGTACCTTGGGCATAAGCGCCACGCCATTGATGCCAATATGCAGGTACTCAATGCCGCTTTCCGCCAAAGGCGCGACGATGCCTATGGTATGGCCAGGCACGTCCGACATCTTGGCCGCGATGGTTTTCCGGCCGTATTTCCTATCCAACTGCGCGGCAATATCCAAGCCCGCCTTGAACAGGATTTTATCGCAAAGCTCCGAGTGCGTGGTGAAGGGCAGGGCGTGATAGGTGATATGCCCCTCACGGATGGCGCTGTCCAGCGCATTCCACTTCTCCCCGGTATAGGTGCGCAGCGCAAGGTCTAAAAGGTACGAGCCCACCGTCCAAATGAACATGGGCGGGCGGCCGGGCCGGTTGACGCTTGCCGCGCATGCCAAAGCGGCGGGGATGTATTTTTCCAGGTAATGATCGATGACGGACTGTGCAAGGTCCGTAAAGCCGATGTCCAGATGTGTTTTGAAAACCACATGCACTTTTCGTATGCTCATAGGTTCCCCCGATGACAAAAGCATTAAGGCGGTTTCCTGGACTCAATGTGCCCAAGTATAGCACGGCGGTGTAAGCGGTGTAAATATCCATAAAGATGCGGTTTATATGGTTCTGTGCCGAATGCTAACAAAAATCAGGGATATCACAAACTGCATTCTTGTTCTGCATGCTTACACTTAAAAAGGCTGCCGCCGGACACTTCGTTTTATGCTGCACATAAGATGGCCAACTGTCCGCCTTGCGGCACAAAAGTATATACACCTGGTGCGATTGCATATGTGCAAGCAGTTGTAATCCTGTTATATTGTGTGCATAAAGAACATTCTGTTGTTCGTTTTATGTGCAGTATGAAGTGTGCAATCGGCCTGGGAGGGATGTAAGTTCCTCAGGGCGCCGGTTGGCCGGATAGGCCGCTGGTATGATAATATATACCTGTTGGGCTATCCGTATATGTTTGGCGGTTTTAAAACCCACATATGCATAGGAGGAAGACCATGAAAAAGCGCGTATCCCTGTTGCTCGCCGTCGTAATGATGCTGACGGCACTGGCTGCCATCCCGGTGGCTTCGGCCAGCCCTGACACCACCCAAAAGGAAGCCCCCATGCTGGCCGAGCAGGTTGCCGCCGGCACGCTGCCGCCCCTGAGTGAACGCCTGCCTGTGGCATCCGACGTCATGGTAGAGCCCGACGTGGTTTCGCTGGGCCAGTATGGCGGCAGCATCACCATGCAGTCCAACGACAACGGCCGCTGGAGCGCCTGGGGCTATATCGCCGAGCAGAGCATGTTCCGCTTTAAGCAGGACGGCTCCGGACAGGTGGAAGCCAACGTCTGCAAGGAATTCTATCCCAATGAGGATTCCACGGTGTGGACCATCAAGCTGCGCGAAGGCATGAAATGGTCCGACGGCCATCCCTTCACCGCCGATGACATTCTGTTCTACTACAACCATATGTCCACCCCGGCCTTGAATGAGGATAGGACCGCTGTGGCCAGCGATGCGCCAGGCTACTATTCCGCCTACACCTCCAAGCCCTACAACTGCTACCAGGCCACGAAGGACGGCAAGAAATACTGGGCCGTGTTTAACAAGGTAAGCGATTACGAGTTCACCGTAACCTTTGTGTCCCCCAAGCCCTCCTTCGCCCAGGATGTGGCGGTGGACAACAAGTGGATGTTCCTGCCCAAGCACTTCTATGTCAACTACGTAGCCCGCAAGGACGGCGTGGCGGATGATGCCAGCTTCCCCCTTTTAACCGAAGAGCAGGCCCTTGCAAACGCCAACAAGGATTTTGGCAAGCAGTGGGATTCCTACTCCACCATGTCCAAGGCCATCGGCTACTACAACTGGGACTACGCCATTGTGCCCCAGCTGCGCAGCTTCATTGCCGTCAAGGACAACTGGAATGTGATTGGCGAGACGTATGAACTGGTTCGCAACCCCTACTTCTGGAAGACCGACAGCGAAGGCCGTCAGCTGCCCTACCTGGACAGCGTGAAGTACAAAATCATCAATGAACAGGATCAGATCACCCTGGCCGCCAGCGCCGGTGAATTTGACATCATCGATCCCCAGGAGTTCTCCGTGGTCGCCACCGCTTTGAAGGATACCCATACGCTTCGGCCCTGGGCTTCCGCCGGCTGGAGCACGGATGAGAATATCCAGCTCAACCTCACCGCCAAGGACCTTGACAAGCGCGCCCTGTTCCAGGATAAGCGCTTCCGCGAAGCCCTGAGCATCTGCGTGGACCGCAACCTCATGAACGAGACGCTGCGTAATGGTGTTTCCAAGCCCTGGCAGGCCTCCGTCGGCGAAGGATTGCTGGGCTACGACGCCGAATGGTCTACCAAGTGGACGGAATTCGACGTGGAAAAAGCCAATGCCCTGATGGACGAAATCACCGAGTCCTGGGACCGTGCGGAAGGCACCTACCGCAAGATGAAGGGCACCGACAAGGATGTTGAGATCATTCTCACCATCAAGGACCCGTCCCTGTACGGTGACTTTGTATCGCTTCTGCAGTCCGCCTACAAGGCCATCGGCGTGAAGCTCAGCGACAAGGTGGATGCCGATTCCCGCACCACCATGCTCTCCAACGATGTGGAAGCCTCCATCGAAGTGACCAGCGTCTCCACCCCTGCCCTGCGGCCCGACTCCATCGTGCCCATGCGCAACGTTGCCTTCTGGCATTCCGCTTTCGGTAAGTGGTATGAAGACGGCAAGAGCGAGGCCAACGGCGGCGTTGCCCCCACAGGCGATGTGCTCAAGCTGGTGGAAGCCTATGACCGCATGAAGGCCGCCACCGGCCCCGACCGCGACAAGATCGTGGCGGAATGCGTGCAGGAGATTTACAACCTTCACAAGGAAAACATCTGGCTCATCGGCTACCTGGCGCCCATGCCCTCCCGCAACCTGGTCAACAACAAGCTGCACAACTTTAAGGAAGGCCTGCTGAGCGTGGACGAGTTCCGCTTCCTTGGCCTGGGCCGTCCGGAACAGTGGTGGATCGAGCAATAAGGTTTTTCGGGGATGTCTCAAGTTGCGTTATTCCTCGCATGACATCTTTGGTTAAGAAGGGATTTCGCATCAGCGGATGCGACCAGGGCTTTCCGATCGCCCTGGACCTTCGGGGGCCATCCTGATGATTAGTGATGCCGCATCCCCGTAAATTGGATTCTCAGCGCCTAATACGGACCATGCGACCAGCAATGGCCGCATGGTTCGTGTGTTGCAGGCGGTCAAGAGAGGGGCAAGAGTATGGGCAAAGGAAAATACATCGTAAAGCGCCTGGGCCTGGCGGCCATCACGCTGCTGCTGATCACGTTCGTGGTCTTTTTCGTGATCCAGCTTCCGCCGGGGGATTATGTGGACACGCTGGTGGCCAAGGCGATTTCCGAGGGCGAGCGCGTGACCGAAGTGGAGATACAGGCCCTGAAGGAAATATACGGCGTCAACCGGCCTTTTATGGTGCAGTATTTTACCTGGCTGGGCGGCATCCTGACGGGGGACTGGGGCACGTCGTTCTACTATAATCAGGATATTCTTGTCAAGATCGGTCAGACGCTTGGCATTACCCTGACCCTTTCCATATTGACCATGCTCTTTACGTACCTGATTTCCATCCCCATTGCCATTTACTCAGCCAAGCACCAGTATTCCATAGGCGATTATCTTTTTACCTTCATAGGCTTTATCGGCATGGCCATCCCCAACTTTTTATTCGCCATCCTCCTCATGTACGGTTCTTACAAGGTTTTGGGCGATCCGCTGATGGGCCTTCCGGAATTTGGCGTCACATCCCTTGCCACCTTATGGGAGTGGGTGAAGCGGATGCTGATCCCGGTGTTTGTCATTGGCATCAGCGGTACCTGCGGCCTCATCCGGTCCATCCGGGCGCAGATGCTGGATGAGCAGGGCCAGCCTTATGTGCTGGCCATCCGGGCCAAGGGTGTCAGTGAAAGTGC
Organism: Bacillota bacterium; assembly: GCA_023436585.1. Lineage (GTDB taxonomy): Bacteria > Bacillota > Clostridia > Christensenellales > Aristaeellaceae > JAEWAH01. Next base: position 365,915 of record JAEZIN010000028.1, read on the forward strand.
CATCACCTTCAAATACCAGATGCGCGCGGTTTTGAACCCCATTGTCAGCGGCCTTGGCGGCATGATCTCCGGCATCTTCAACGGCAGCACCATCACCGCCATCGTACTGATGCTGCCCACGCTGGGGCCGGTGCTGCTGAAAGCCCTGCAGACCCAGGATATCTACCTTTCAGGCGGCATACTGCTGATTTCGGCGATACTGGTGGTCATAGGCAACCTGATTTCCGATCTGCTCCTGGCGGTGCTCGATCCCCGCATCAAGCTGTTGGAGGAGAGGCAAAAATGAGTCTGAACGACGCAACCGTAAAGCAGGAAGCCGGAATGACGGAAAAAGAACAGCGGGCGCTGGAGAAGAAGAAAAGGAAACAGGAGAGGTATTACCTTTCTTCCCAGTGGAAGCTGATGGGCCGCAAGCTCCTGCGCCACAAGCTGGCGGTAATCAGCTTTGTGGTGCTTGGCGTTTTGTATTTTTGCGCCATCTTCGCCCCTTTCCTTTCGCCCAAGGGGCTGGAGGACTATTCAGGTGCGTACTCCAACGCGCCGCCCACCAGGATACACTTCTACCACAACGGCGAGTACGTCGGCCCCTTCGTGTACCGCTATACGGTGGAACGGGACATGTTCGAAAATAAGATTTTTAAAGAAGATACATCCCAGCCCTATCCCCTGAAGTTTTTCGCCAAGGGCAGCGCCTACAAGCTTTTTGGGTTCATCCCCAGCGATATCCATTTGTTTGAGGTGGATAATACCAATCTGCCCAAGGGCAAGGACCCAACGCAGGTGCTTTTGTTCGGCGGGGACAAACTCGGCCGCGACCTGTTTTCCCGCGTGCTGCTGGGCAGCCAAATTTCCTTAACCGTGCCGCTGTTGGGCACGCTGATTTCCTTTGTGCTGGCGGTGGTCATCGGCAGCATATCGGGCTACTATGGCGGCATCGTTGATATCATCATCCAGCGGATCATCGAGGTGTTGTCCTCCTTCCCGACGCTGCCCTTGTGGATGGCCCTTTCCGCCGCCATACCGGCCGGCATCCCGGTAACGCAGGTGTTTCTGTTCATTACCATCATCATGAGCTTACTCAGCTGGCCGGGCCTTGCGCGCACCGTCCGCTCGAAATTCCTTTCGCTGAAAAAGGCGGACTTCATTATGGCGGCAAGGCTTTCCGGTGTGTCCGACGCTGCCATCATCCGCCGCCACCTGGTGCCCGGCTTCATGAGCTACCTGATCGTAAGCCTCACCCTGGGGGTGCCCCACATGATCCTGGGTGAAACCTCCATGAGCTTTCTGGGCCTTGGCATGCGGGCGCCGGCCACCAGCTGGGGCGTGCTATTGCAGGAGTGCCAGTCCATCGGCAACATTGCCAACTGCCCCTGGAAGCTGATTCCGCTTCTTTTCGTGGGCCTGGCGGTGCTGGCCTTCAACTTTCTGGGCGACGGCCTTCGGGATGCCGCCGACCCGTACAAGTGAGGTGTGAGGATGATGAAGGAAACGGGGCAGACCGTGCTTAGCGTATCGGACCTTCAAATCAGCATCAAGCTGGACGAAGGCCTCCTCACGCCGGTCAGAGGGGTGGATTTCATCCTGCGTGCCAACGAGACATTGGGCCTGGTGGGGGAATCCGGCTGCGGAAAGAGCCTGACCTGCAAGGCGGTGCTGGGCATCAACAGCAAAAACTGCAAAACAACGGGCAGGATCGATTTTACGGACGAGAAGGGCGAAACCCGCGACCTGCTTTCCATGAGGTTTGGCAGCAAGGAAATCAGGGACATTCGCGGCAACAGCATCGCCATGATCTTTCAGGAGCCCATGAGCGCGTTTTCGCCCCTGTACACGGTGGGCAGCCAATTGGCGGAGAGCGCGCGCATTCATTTGAACAAAAGCAAGCAGGAAGCAAGATCACTTGTGCTTAACGCCATGAAAAAGGTGGGGATCGCCAACCCCAAAAAGCGGTTCGACCAGCATCCCCACGAGTTTTCCGGCGGCATGCTGCAAAGGGCGTTGATCGCCATGGCGCTTTTGTGCAGCCCCCGCATACTGATTGCCGACGAGCCCACCACGGCGCTGGATGTGACCATACAGGCGCAGATACTGGACCTTTTGAAACAGCTGCAAAAGGATTACGGCATGTCCATCCTGTACATCACCCACGACCTGGGCACGGTGGCGCAGCTGTGCGACCGGGTGGCGGTGATGTACCTGGGCCGGGTCATCGAGACAGGGCCGACGATGGAGATATTCCAAAACCCCGTCCACCCCTACACCAGGGGGCTGATCGGCTCCGTGCACAAGATCGGCGGGGGCAAGGAGCGCCTCTTTTCCATCAAGGGACACGTGCCCCTGGCCATGAACCTCATGGACCGCTGTTCCTTTTACGACCGCTGCGCATACAGGGATACGCAGGTTTGCTCCGTAAGGGAGCCGCTGCTCGTGAAGGTGGGCGAGGACCACTACGCCGCGTGCTATGAGCCCTGGGCATCGCAGCCCGCGACAAAGAGCGAGGAGGAAACGCAATGCCTGACACAATCTTAAAGGTGGAAGGGCTGAGCATGGTGTTTTCCTCCGGCAAGACACATGTAAAGGCCGTGAATGACGTCAGCTTCACCGTGGACGCGGGGGAGACCGTGGGCATCGTGGGCGAATCGGGCTGCGGAAAGACGACGCTGGGCCGCTGCATTGCAAGGGCCTATGACGCCACGGCGGGCAAGGTGCTGTACAAGGCCGCCGACGGCGTGGAATACGACCTGCAGCACATTACAAAGAAGCAGTTGAAGGGGATCCGCAAGGAAGTTCAAATGATCTTTCAGGACCCCTACTCCTCCCTGGACCCGCGGATGACAGTGTATGACATCATCTCCGAGCCTTTGCGCGCCAACTTCCCCCATATGCCCAGAAAGGAAATGGAGGAGCGGGTAAAATCCATGGCCGCCAAGGTGGGCCTGAATCCAAGCTATTTGAAGCGCTACCCCCACGCCTTCTCCGGCGGGCAGCGCCAGCGCATCGGCATTGCCAGGGCACTTGTGCTTTACCCGCGGCTGATCATCTGCGACGAGGCCGTTTCCGCGCTGGACGTGTCGGTGCAGGCACAGGTCATCAACCTTTTGAAAGACCTGCAGGAGGAAATGAACCTTACGTACATTTTCATCAGCCATGACCTGTCGGTGGTGGAGCACATTTCCGACAAGGTGGGCGTGATGTACCTAGGCAAGATTGTGGAATACGCCGCCACGGGGCAGCTTTTTGGGAAACCGCTGCACCCGTATACCGAGGCGCTGCTTTCCGCCGTGCCGGTGGCCGACCCCGCCGTGACCATGCAGCGCATCCCCCTGGAGGGCGAGATTCCCAACCCCGCCAACGCCCCGTCGGGCTGTTATTTCCATACCAGGTGCAGGTACTGCACGCAGGTGTGCAAGGAGCGGGAAACGGAATTTAGGGAAATGGACGTTCAAAGGCATGTGGCCTGCCACCGGAGCGAAGAACTGACGTTGAAGGGTATCGCCTCTTCCGCTTTGGCGTGAGGATGGGAAGCTTTCGTAATGCATGGAAAGCAAGCAATATATGCCGTGAGGGATGACAGCTCGCGGCGGATAGGATACAATGGGAATGAACAGAGAACTTGTTGTTTTTATTGACTGTGGCGACACTATCGTAGATGAATCCACGCAGATATTCGCGGATAACGGCGATGTGCTCAAGGCCGGCTTCATCCCCGGCGCGGGCGATATGCTTCGGCAGCTTTATGCGGAAGGATACCGGTTGGCCCTGGTGGCCGACGGACGGACGGCCTCCTTTCAGAATATCTTCCGGGAGTTTGGCCTTTCCCATATCTTCGAGGCCTGGGTCATCTCCGAAGAGGTGGGCGTGTGCAAGCCCGACGCGCGCATGTTTCAAACGGCACTTCACCGCATGAACCTCACGACGGATGATGCGCACCGCATCGTGATGATCGGCAACAACCTGAAAAGGGATATCCTCGGCGCCAACCGGATGGGGATCACTTCCATACTTTTGAGCTATAGCCCAAGGTATGTGATGGAGCCTGAAGCCGACGATGAGGTGCCGGATTTCGTGGTGGACATGCCTTTACAGTTGCCGGAACTGATACACCAACTGGAGCTTGAAGTGAAAAGGAAGCGCGTGCCAGCAGCCGGCAGCGCCGGGAGCATGGCTTTCTGACGCTTGTAAAGGAGCATTCTTGTATGGACGATACGCCAATCAAAAACGGGACGATCCACATCAGCAGCAAGTCGCATTTGAACCTTACGTTCAATCTGTATCAGTGCGGCAGCAATGAGATTCCCCCGGGAGGCATTCTGTCCATCAAGGCCACCGATACCTTCACCCTGGTATATGTGAACCAGGGTACCGCCCTTTTGGAATCCAACAGCCTGGCCTATAAGCTGTATGCATCCAATGGCTTTTTTTCCTTTCCCGATCTTTCGTATGAGCTCAAAAACGCTGGAACGGAGCCCCTTTGCTTGACATGGCTCTGCTTTGCCGGCTACGCGGTGGAGAATTACCTGAACCGCGCCAACATCACCCGCACCAAGCCGTTATTTACCGACGGCGAAGGGGCGGTGGGGGAGAAGTTCACAAGGCTGTACGCCGCGGCCCACAAGCTGCCCAACCGGTACTGCCGCATGGTTTCCGCGCTGTACGATATTTTCAGCTACCTGCTGGATGTGAACCCCACCAAGCAAAGCGACAGCTATGTGGACAACGCCGACTTTTTCGCCGTGAAAGCGGTAGATTTTATAGAACACAATTACACCAGAAACATTTCTATAGAGGATATCGCCAATGCGCTGGGCATATCGAAAAAGCACTTGTATGTGATTTTCAACAATACTTTGAAGATATCCCCGAAGCAGTATTTGATCTATTACAGGATCGACAAGGCCTGCATGCGGCTGCAGCTAAGCTCCCAGTCGGTTCTGGAGATATCTGAATCGGTGGGGTACACCAACCAGTTTTATTTCGCCAAGGAGTTCAAGCGCCTCACTGGGATGACGCCCAGCGAGTACAGGAAAAACCCCCAGCCCAGGGATCTGTTCAGCTACCGAACCTTTGTGCCTACCCTGATGGACAACGCCTCGGGCCGATCTCTGGACCTGCCCATGGAGGAAGTCATATTGTCGGTGTATGCGCCGCCCATACCGGTCAGTAAGGATATTAAGTAGCGAGTAAGTATATCCATTTTTGAACAATTGCAGTGTGGGACTCCGAAGGATTCCAAGGGGCGATCGGAAAGCCTCTTGGTCGCGTCCGCAGACGCGTAATATTTCTTCCTTATTTGCATAATGCAATATGCAGCCTTTGCACGATGATTCAAGTCAGTGAGGCAAAATGAACACACATCTTTTGTGGTACCGTCAGCCCGCCGGTCATGCCGGTTCAGGGGAGGTATCCTCCCTTCCTGTCAGCGAACTCGGATTTGACGGCCAGACCTCCGTATGGGAGACACAGGCGCTGCCCATCGGTAACGGGTACATGGGCGGCATGGTTTATGGCACCGTACCCACCGAGCGCATACAGTTCAATGACAAGACGCTGTGGAGCGGTGGGCCGGGGTCCAAAGAAGGGTATCATTTTGGCAACCATCCAGGCGCGGCAGAACACCTTGATAAGATTCGGGGGCTGCTTCTAAAAGGCAACAAGGAAAGCGCCATGCGCCTTTCAGACGAGCATCTCACCGGGGAGCAGAACGGCTTTGGATGCTACCAAAATTTTGGGGAAGTACTTTTGCGATTTCCGGGCCATGAAGAATTCTCCGATTACACCCGCAGCCTCGATTTGGATGCTGCGCTTTCTTCTGTTCGCTACAGGGCAGGAAATGTTGAGATTGTCCGGGAGGCGTTTTGCAGCTATCCCGACCGGGTGATGGCCATACGCATCGCCGCGAAGACACCGGGCACGTTCAGCATGGAAGCGGAGTTTTCACCGGGTCAGCCGAAGGCGGATATACAAATATCCGGAAACAGGATGATTTTATCCGGTTGTGTGCCGGATAACGGCCTTGCGTATGAGGCACAGCTTTTGATTGCCTGTCATGACGGGTGTCTTGTGGAGACGGAGCGGGGGATAGCGGTCAGGGATGCCGGCGAGGTCATTCTTTTGCTGGGCCTTGGCACTGACTACGCGAATGTGTACCCCCATTACCGGGGCGAGCATCCCCGCCAGGATATATCCGCCCGCATGGAGCGCGCAGCCGCCCTTGGCTGGCAGGCGCTTTTGCAGCGTCATCATGCCGATCACCGGGAGTTGTACCGCCGGGCGGAAATCACGCTTTCGGAAAGATCAAGCCCCGAATGCCCTACGGACGAACTGCTGCGGTGCTATCGCGACAAGCCGGAATTAGGCCTGGAAGCGCTGCTCTTCCATTATGGAAGGTATCTGCTCATTGCTTCTTCCAGGCCGGGGACGCTGCCGGCCAACCTGCAGGGCGTGTGGAATGAATCCAACCAGCCGGCCTGGTGCGGGGATTACCACTTTAATATCAACCTGCAAATGAATTACTGGCCCGCGGAGGCGGCGTCGCTGACCGAATGCAGTGACAGCCTCGTTGACTATGTGCAAAGCCTTGTGGAGCCCGGCCGCGTGACGGCGAAAGAGCATTTTGGTTCGGACCGGGGCTGGGCTGTGAACACCATGAACAACCCCTTCGGCTTTACTGCCACAGGTTGGCGGTATACCTGGGGCTGGGCGCCTAACAGCAACGCCTTTATCGCCATGAACCTGTGGGAGAAATATCTCTTTTATAGAAAGGCGGAGGACCTGCAAACAATCTATCCGCTGATCAAGGGCGCGGCCCTTTTCTGGCTGGACTTTTTGTCATTGGACAGCGACGGGACGCTGGCATCCTCCCCATCCTTTTCCCCGGAGCACGGCGATTGTGAAATCGGCTGTGCCATGGACCAGCAGCTTGCGCTCCTCCTCTTTACCGCGGCTATGGAGGCGGCAAGGCTGATGCATGCGGATTGGGATTTGCAGGCCGAGCTGGAAGGTGCGATGAGGAAGCTTTCGCCTCCGCTTCGCGTTGGACGGTGGGGTCAATTGCAGGAATGGAAGGAAGACCTGGATGATCCCAAGGATACCCACCGGCATGTATCCCAGTTGGTGGCGCTGTATCCGGGGAATCTGATCAGCAGCGGCACGCCGGAATATATGGAAGCGGCCAAAGTGACACTCGTTGGCCGGGGGGATGAGTCCACCGGCTGGAGCCGGGCCTGGAAGATGTGCCTGTGGGCAAGGCTGCAGGATGGGGACCATGCTTACAAGCTTTTGCAGGGCCAGATATTGACCTGCACCTATCCGAACCTTTTGGATACCCATCCGCCGTTTCAGATCGACGGGAATTTCGGCTATGCGGCCGGTGTCTGCGAAATGCTGCTGCAAAGCCAGGAGGGCGTGATATCGCTTCTGCCGGCGCTGCCATCCGCCTGGCAGACAGGTTCATTCAGAGGGCTCATGGCCAGGGGCGGGTTCAGGGTGGACGCAAGCTGGAAGCACGGGAGGCTGGTGCGCGTTGTCATCCATGCCGCGTGCAGCGGAGATTGCGCTTTGAAGGCAATCTCATGTGCCGGGGAAAACCCGCGCATTGTGGAGGGAAAAGGCGGGCGGATTGATTTTTCTGTGGACGGCGCCCGTGTCATAAGGTTTGCCGCCAAAGCCGGCCATACGTATACTATGGAGATGGACGTGAACGGAATATAAGCAAACGCCTCCTCCCGGTCTTGCCGGAAGGGGGCGTTTGATTAACCATGGCACAAAGCCTTGAAGCTTCAGGAAAATTATAGCCCGGTTTTCTCCCGGATATAGCGGCGGGCCTTGAGGGCGTACTCAAAGGGATTCGCTTTGGCGGGGTCCTGCTCGGCTTCCACAACGACCCAGCCTTCGTAGCTCTCTTTTTCCAGCACGTCAAAGATGGGGGAGAAGTCCACATCGCCGTCGCCTGGCACGGTGAAGACGCCGGCACGGACGGCAGTTAGAAAGCTCCAGCCTTCCTTTTCGGCCTGGGCACGCACGTTTTGACGCACATCCTTCAAATGCACGTGACGGATGCGGTGAATGTACTTTTTCAGCACGGGCAGGGGATCAATGCCCGCAAAGGTCAAATGACCGGAGTCAAAGAGCAGATATACAAGATCAGGGTCGGTTAGCGACATGAGGGTGTCGATTTCTTCGGCCGTCTGTATGCCGGTGCCCATATGATGGTGGATGGTGAGGGTCATGCCAACGTCCTTCGCCAGGCGGCCCAGTTCGTTGTAACCCTCGGCTACCGCCTTCCACTGTTCACGGGTATAGACAGGCTTATCCGCCCCGAAGATGTTGAGGGGTTTGCCCTGTATGGAATTGCCCTGTTCGCTGGCGCCGATGATTTTAGCGCCTAAAGCGTTCAGGCGGTCACGGTGGGCGATGAAGGCCTTTTTTGTCACATCAAAGGGTTCTGAGGTGAACAGGCTGGAAAACCAGGCATTGCAGATTTGAAGCCCGCGCACATCCAGGTAGTGCTTCAAAACCGCCGGGTCCTGCGGATATTTGTTGCCGATTTCGCTGCCGGAAAAGCCCGCCAGCGCCATTTCGCTGATGCACTGTTCAAAGGTGTTTTCGCCGCCCAGGTCCGGCAGATCGTCGTTGGTCCAGCCGATGGGCGCGATGGCCAACTTCACTTTTTTCGGGTCCAGCATAGGTATTACCCCTTTCGTTTATGACTTACATATCCCTGACGTCCTTTACATGCTCCCGCATGTCCTGATAGGCTGCCTGCACCCGCGCTTGGGTGGATACCTCCGCCACGCCGACCCGCCACCAGCCTTCAAAGCCGGGGGTCATGGTGCGGGGCAGCACCTTGATGTCGTACAGAACCGGCTTGCTTTGGTTTTTTGCGTCCTTCAGCGCGGCGCGAAGCTCCTCCACTGTGGTGACAGTGTACGCTTTCAGACCGTAGCTTTCCGCGTTCTTGGCAAAATCCATGGGCATGAGCGCGCCATCCAGTTCGCCGGTGGCAGAATTGCGGAAACGGAACACCGTGCCGAAGGTATCGTTGCCCTGGTTGTTTTGCAGGTTTTCGATACAGCCCCAGCCGGCGTTGTCAAACAGGCAGAAGTGAACTTTGATGCCTTCCTGCAGCGCTGTGACCATTTCGCTGTGGGCCATCAAATACGTGCCGTCGCCAAAGAAGGCATACACTTCCTTGTCCGGGCAGGCCAGCTTGACGCCTACCGCGCCGTTGATCTCATAGCCCATGTTGGAAAAACCGTATTCCATGTGGTAGGTACCGGAATCACCGGAACGCCACAGCCGCTGCATGTCACCAGGCAGGCTGCCGGCGGAACCTACAGCGATGTCAGAGGCGGTCATGAAGCGGTTGATTTCGCCCAAGGCTCTGGTTTGGGAAAGGCCGTCAGGATGATCCTGGGTGTAGAAGTCATCCACGATGGCGTCCCATTCTGCTTTGGCGCATGCAATATCCTGGCCATAGGAGGCTTTGTATCCATCAAGCGCTTTGGTCAGAGAAACAAGCGCTTCCCTGGCATCGGCAATGATGGGCTCGCCATTCATTTTCACTGCATCAAAGGGGCAAATGTTGATGGAGAGGATTTTGGCATCCTCTTTGAACAGCCACTTGGAACAGGTGGTGAAATCGCTGAGCCTGGTACCCACGGCGATGATCAAATCGGCCGTTTTGGCAATGACGTTTGCAGCCTTGCCGCCGGTGACGCCGATCCCGCCAAGATTCAGCGGATGATTCCAGGTCAATACGCCCTTGCCTGCCTGGGTCTCGGAAAAGGGGATGCCAGTCTTTTCGCAGAAGGTTCTCAGCGCTTCACCAGCCTCGCTGTAGCGGACGCCGCCGCCGCAAATCACAAGCGGGCGTTTGGCTTCTTTGAGTAGATCAAGCACCCTGTCAAGCTGCGGCTTGGAAAGCGGGCGCCTGTCCATGTGCCAGACCCTGCGCTTGAAGAATTCCACGGGATAATCGTAAGCTTCGCCCTCCACATCCTGGGGCATGGCCAAGCATACGGCCCCCGTATCCGCCGGGTCGGTTAAAACCCGCATGGCGTGAATGGCGGCGGTCATCAATTGCTCTGGCCTTTGTATGCGGTCCCAATAGTGGCATACGCCACGGAAGGCGTCCGTCACCGTGGTGGAAAAGCTGTCGAAGAACTCAGCCTGCTGCAATACCGGGTCGGGCTGGCGGCTGGCAAAGGTATCGCCAGGCAACAGCAAAAGGGGGATGCGGTTGGCCGTGGCGCAACCGGCGGCGGTGATCATGTTCATGGCGCCGGGGCCAATGCTGGACACGCAAGGAATGATCTCGCGGCGGTTCTTTTGCTTAGCATAGGCCATGGCAGCCAGTGCCATGTTCTGCTCGTTTTTGCCCTGCAAAAAGCGGATGCCGTGGCCGCCCTGGGAAAGTGCCTGGCCTACGCCTACCACACAGCCGTGGCCGAACACGCCGAAAATGTTATTCACAAACTTGGTTTCTACGCCGTCCAGTTCCACATATTGCTTATCCAAAAAGCGCACAAGGGCTTGAGCCATGGTCAAACGGATGCGTTCCATTCAGCCATCCTTCCTTTCGGGCCAGTATTTCGCGTCTTTTTCCTGTACCCACAGGTGCTCGGGAACAAAGGTAGGGGTGATGTAGGGCGCGCCGTCCAAATGGCGGATCACCCACAGATACCACAATGCATAGCCCGGCGGTGTGCAGTGGGGATGGGTGAGCCCAGGGCGGATGAACACCGTATCATTGGTGTGCACCTTGACTACATCCTCGCCCAGCTCTGCGTAACCAAAGCCGTTTTCCGGGTTGGATTTATAGTAGTAGATTTCCGGCTGCGGGTGATGATGCGGGGGATAGCTGGACCACTTGCCTGGAAAACCAATCACTTCGCCCAGCACCAGGTTCGAAAGCGGCGCGTTGCGCTTGTCAAACACGGTGCGCACGATGCGGGTGGACGTATCCTTCATCAGCCCGGCCCCGCGGTATTCATCCGCCGTATCGGTCGGGGAATACCACTCGGTAGAGAAGGAAGTATCGTTTTCCGCTCGCATGACGCAAACTTCGCTGTCTTCTGCGATAGCGCGGATGGTGACTGTGGTGTTTCTGTCAACATGCAAGACATAGGGGCCAACATCGAAACAATTGCCGCGTGAGAATACATTTACCTGTGCGCCTGTTGAGATGCTGATTTCGCCGTATACAAGCAGATAAGCCTTTTCCAGCGGCCGCGCGTCTTCAAATATATCTCCCTTTTTCAACCGCAGCACGCCAAAATCCATGCCCATCTCCCCGTGCATGCCATCCATAGTACTGATTTCGGTGTAGCCGAAAGTGTGGGGGCCATTCGCCCGGCGAATGTCAGACATGGGCTGCCTCCAGAATTTCTTTCACGGTCACGGGGCGGTGCTCCAGCCAGGACTTTTTGGCGGCCATGGCCAGGACCACCGGGGACAGGGCATCATCCACATTCACGGGTACGGGGGTATCGTTCACGATGGCGGCGATGAAGGCCTTCATTTCCTTGATAAAGGAAGCCATGTACCGCTCCAGGAAGAAGTATTGGGGCTTGTCGGAAACAACGCCTTGGGCGGTACTGACGCGCACGGTGGTGTCACCGTCGTTTTCACCGGCGGCCATGCCCAGCGCGCCAAAGACCTCTACCCGCTGGTCGTATCCATAGGCGGCCCGGCGGCTGTTGTCGATCACGCCCAGCGCGCCGTTTTCAAACTTCAAAAGAACGATAGCAGTATCCACATCGCCGGCCTTGCCGATGGCAGGGTCTACCAATACGGCACCCTGGGCGTACACTTCGGTGACGGGGCTGCCGGCCTGGAACTGGGCCATGTCAAAGTCGTGAATCATCATATCGATAAACAGGCCGCCGCTGGAAGCCGCATACTCGGCGGAGGGGGGCTCCGGGTCGCGGGAGGTGATTTTCACCACTTCCACCTTACCCAGTTTGCCGCTTGCCGCTGTTTCCTGTACTCTGCCGTGGTTGTGGTCAAAGCGGCGGTTGAAGCCAATCTGCATCTTCACATTGTTATCTTTGGCAGCCTGTTTGGCGGCCAGAATTTTTTCGATGGTCAGGTCCACCGGCTTTTCGCAGAAGATGTGCTTTTTCGCTTTGGCGGCAGCGATGGAAATATCTGCATGGGTGGTTGTAGGGGAGCAGACCAGCACTGCGTCGATAGCGGGGTTGTTTAGGATATCTTCATAGTTGGAGGTGAAAGCGGGGATGCCAAGGCGCGCGGCCAAGGCCTTGGCCTTGCTTACATCCACATCGCTGACCATGGCGACTTCCGCTTCCGGAATGTGGTAGGTGATGGATTCGCCGTGAACGTTGCCGATGCGCCCTGCGCCGATGATGCCGATTTGAAGCTTTTTCATGGGGAAGACTCCCTTCAAAATAAATGTTCATGGGTAGAGTATCCAGTACAAACAAAAGCGAGTAACAAGGAGTATCGTGCCTGCGGGCACGACCAAAGGGCTTTCCGATCGCCCTTTGGAAACCTTCGGGAGCCATGCTTAGTTAGGGGATTAGTTTCGAAAAGGAGGGGCTTCCATGCTTATAAGGAGCCGTCCCACGTATTGACGGATGTCTTTTTCTTCTCCTCTTCGTCGAACCAGCGGACGGTGACACACTTGGTTTCGGTAAAGAAGCGGAAAGCGTCCTTGCCGTGGCAGTGTAGGTCGCCGAAGAAGGATTTCTTGTGACCGCTGAAGGGGAATACTGCCATGGGGACGGGGATGCCCACGTTCACGCCCACCATACCGCCATCGCTGCGCTTGGCAAACTCCCTGGCGTAGTGGCCGTTTTGGGTGAAGATCACCGAGCCGTTGGCGAAGGGGTTTTCGTTGATCAGGTTCAGCCCTTCTTCAAAGCTCTTGACGCGTTTGATGCAAAGGACGGGGCCAAAGACTTCCTTCTGGCCGATGCTCATTTCGGGGGTCACTTGATCAAAGATGGTGTGGCCCACATAGAAGCCATTATTGAAGCCCTCCACCTTCACATCCCTGCCGTCCAGCACCACCTTGGCGCCTTCGTCGATACCCTTTTGAATCCAGTCGCACACAAACTGCTTGTGAGAAGCGTTGACCACGGGGCCGAGATCTGTGGTCTTGTCATAGGCAGGCCCGATCTTTTGCAGCTTGCAAAGACGGACCAATTCCGCAACCAGCGCGTCGGCCACCTCTTCTTCCACGACGACAACGGGCAGCGCCATGCAGCGCTCGCCGGCGCAGCCAAAGCTGGAATTCATGATGCCGGCGGCGGTGCGGGTGATGGGGGCATCGCGGAGTACCAGGGCGTGGTTCTTAGCTTCGCACAGTGCCTGTACGCGCTTGCCGTGGGCGGCAGCGGTGGAGTACACATGCAGGCCCACGCTGGTGGAACCTACGAAGGTGATACCCTGGATGTCGGGGTGGGTGAGCAAAATTTCCGCCTCATTGCGGGAGCAGGGCACGACGTTCAAAACACCGTCGGGGAAGCCGGCATCCTTATACAATTCCGCCATGCGCAGGCTGGTCATGGGGGTAGAGCTGGCGGGCTTTAACACATAGGTGTTGCCGCAGACGATGGCCAAAGGCGCCATCCAGCCCATGGGGATCATGGCTGGGAAATTCCAGGGCGCGATGCCGGCGAACACACCCATGGGCTCCCGGTACAGGGTGGTGTCGTACCCCGCGGAGGTATCCATGAGGCTTTCGCCCATCAAGAGGCTGGGGGCGGAGCAGGCAAGCTCCACCATTTCCTTGGCCTTGAGTACATCGCCGGCGGCCTCGGACCAGGTTTTGCCGTGCTCGGTGGCCAGCATCAGGGTCAGCTCATCCAGGTTCTTTTCCATGAGCTCCCGGAGCTTGAACATCAGGTCCGCGCGCTTTTTCACAGGGGTATCCCGCCAGGCGGGATAGGCGGCCTTGGCGGCGGCGATGGCGGCTTCCACTTCTTCCTTTAGGCAGCAGGGGCTCTTGGCGATCACTTTGCCGGTGGAGGGATTGAATACATCAACAAACTTTTCGGTTTTGGATGTGATGTGCTGGCCTCCAATGTAGGGCTTTAAGATTTGAGGTTGAGACAACTGGATCATCCTTTCTGAGATGTGATAGTGTATGACGAGAATATTTCATCAAACTGGAATGACAATTATCAGATTATGATAAAGAGATTTCGTGCCTGCGGGCACGACCAAAGGGCTTTTCGGTCGCCCTTTGGGAACCTTCGGAGGCAATCTTCTGAATCCATTTACATCAAAAAAGTAACTGGAGACACATCGCAGCATTTATCCCCTGGCGATCATTTCGCCATACTCCTTTTTCTTTTCAGCGATGAAGGCGCGGATGGCATCCTCCGTCGGCATATCCTGGGAGCAGGCATGACTGGCCACAAGCATGGCGGCGGAGGCGCTGCCAAATTCCAGGGCGTCCATGATGTCCCAGCCGGACAAAAGGCCGTGCAGGAAGGCGGAGCCGTACCCATCGCCGCCGCCAAAGCCCTTCAATGCTTCCACCGGGAAGGGCTTGATGGAAAACGCGCCATCCTTGGTATAAGCGGTAGACCCCTTTTTGCCATGCTTGATGATGGCAATTTTGACGCCCTTGTCAAGCCAGTATCCAGCAGAGGTTTTATCTGTGCCATCAAGGCCAATCAAGCGCTCCATGCGGTCGTATTCCTCCCGGGAGCCCATAAGAATGTCAGCTTTTTCCGCTACCCAGGAGGTATATACGGCGATTTCATCATCGTTTTTCCAGGTATATGCCCGGTAATCGGCATCAAAGACAACGGGCGTATTCGTCTTCTTCGCCAGCTGCAGGATTTTCAGGGCAGCCTCCCGGGATGGGCTTTGGGACAGGGCTGTGCCGGAAATGAGCACCAGCCTGGCGCTTTTCACATAGGCCACGTCCACATCATCGGGGTGCAACTGTAAATCCGCCACGCCTTCCCGGTACATGAGAATGCTTGATTCATCCCGGGAGAGGATTTCCGTAAAGGTAAGCCCTAACGATTCGCCGCCTAAGCAGCGGGTGACGTGGCTTACGTCAATGCCTTCTTTTTCAAAGAACTGTTGCACAAAATCCCCGAAACGGTCGTTGCTGATCTTGCCCAGGAAGCCTACCTTACGGCCCAAGCGCGCCATGCCCACGGCAATGTTGGCGGGGGAGCCGCCCAGGTATTTTTTGAAGGTGGTTGATTCCACCAGGGTTTGAAAATAGTCCACGGGGTTAAAGTCGATGGCGATCCGACCAACGGGGATGATGTCCAGGGGCCGTGTTTCATCCCATTGAAAAAGGCTCATGCGTTTCTCCTTTCAGGCAAGGCCAAAGATTTGCAAGTGTTCGAGCACAGCCTGTTCGGTGGCGGCAGCCATCCGCCGGCTGACATCAAAGATGTTGGTTTCCTCCGCCTTGTGGGCGGCGATGGCCGATGCATGGAAGCAGGCGGTGGCAATATTGATCTTGCGTACCCCAAAGAATATGGCTTTGCGAAAATCCTCCGGTGTGATGCCGGTGCCGCCGTGCAGCACCAGGGGAGTAGGGTCTTTGTGCGAAATTTCCTGCAGAATGCTAAGGTGCAGGTTTGGCGCGGCGGTGTATACCCCGTGGGCATTACCAATGCCAACCGCCAGTGCGTCTACTTGTGTCTGCTTAATAAAATATAGCGCATCTTTGGGGTCGGCATAGGCGATGGGCGCATCCTCGCCGCTTTCCGTGCGGCCTACACGGCCGATTTCCGCCTCCACAACCACGCCCTTTTCATGGGCATAAGCCGTGATTTCCCTGGTTTTTGCGATGTTCTCATCCAGGGAAAGGTGGGAGCCGTCGAACATGACGGAGGTAAAGCCCAAGGCGATGGCTTCATGGATGCATGCTTCTGTGACGCCATGGTCCAGGTGCACCGCCACATCCACTTGGGCACTCCTGGCTGCCGCCAGCATGGCAGGCCCGATGATGGAAAGGGGAGAGGTATTAAGCCGCGCCTCGGCAATTTGCAGGATCACGGGTGTGTTTGTTTTTTCCGCAGCCCGGACAACACCCAGGATCATCTCCAGATTTGCGACGCTGAAGGCGCCGACCGCGCGGTTTTGTTGGGCTGCCTGTTCTAGTAACAGGCGCATGTTTGTAAGCGGCAATGTTCTACCTCCAATTTTCGTTATGCCAAAATAAGCTGTGTTCCGGCTTCCTCCAAGGACGCTACATACTCCTGGGCCGGCTCCGCCTCAGTGATGACGCCGGCAAACCCGCTCAGTTGGGCATACGTCATAAGCGCCGTTTGCCCGAACTTGTGGCTGTCCAGCAGCAGATACGACTTTGCGCTGCGCTCCATGGCGGTGATTTTCAGCTCGTACTCCAGGGGCGACGCGTTGGTAACGCCGCCGGAAAGGGATAGGCCTGTGGCGGCCATGAACGCGGTTTTGATGTTATAGGCTTTCAAAAAGCGCGCCGTCTCCAGCCCGGTAAAGGAGCTGGTCTTGCGGTGGAGCTGGCCCGGCAGGCTGATGATGGTGAGGTTTGGATACGGCACGGCGGCCATGATGGCATGCAGGTTATAGGTGATGATAGTGATATTCTGTTTCTTGGCCAGGTTTTGTACCACGTGCAGTGTGGTGGTGCCGGAATCCAGAAAGATGGTGTCGCCATCCTCAACAAGTTCGGCGGCCCTGCGGCCGATGAGCGTTTTGGCCTCGGGATGCTTGATGGTGCGCGCGTCAAAAGGCGTAAGCTGCTCCGCCTTGCGGGCGCACACGCCGCCGTACACCTTTTCGATGGTTCCTTTTTTCATCAGCAGCGCCACATCCCGCCTGACGGTGTTCATGGAGGTGTCAAAATGCGCCTGCAGGTCCTCCATGGACACCGAGTCCTTTTGAATGATGTACCGCTCCATTTGTTCCAGGCGGATATTTTTCACAGAACAAAGCCACCTTCGCTGTCTTCTGAAAACATTATAGGCCATAGGGATGTGTTTGTAAAGTAAAATGATAATATGTTGATGAATTTTTGGGCATGTCATGCGCTAAAAAAGAAGCATATTGATTAACTGTATGCTAAAATACAGGAAAAAATCCATACAAATGAAAGCAAAGGATACGGTTTATTTAAGCCGGCCGCGGGACGTAATGAAAAACCGAGTTTACGGATGAAAAAAGTAAAGCGGATGGATGGTGTTCCCATATTCTATCGTTACTTATACGTAGCACCCGTGATTTAGCAGCGGCCTTCGTTTTGTATTGGAAGGAGAGAAGAGGATTGCACAAGAAAAGGATTCTGATTGTGGTGGCATGCATACTTCTGCTTGCGCTTACCATGTCCGCCTCGGGGGAGAAAATGCCGCTGCCTACGGCGGTACCCACGCAGGCGCCTGTGGCGGTGAGTAATCCCGACATAACCCTGGAAGCGGAGCTTGGTTATTTTGGCACGGTCACTTACATGCGCGATATCCCTTTTACTGTGACGGTGGAGAACAAAGGTCCCGACATTCAGGGGACCATCGGCGTGGATATCTACAGGAACAACCGGTATTTTGACCGGTACGAATATCCCATCACACTGGCGTCCGGTGCGAAAAAGCGCGTGGTCGTGCCTGTAAACATGAAAATGCGGCAGGACCGTTATGTTATTGAACTTGTCAGGGATGGCGATGTGCTGGCCTCCGTCATAAAAACGCCGGACAGGATCATAAGGCCGGAGGCGGTGCTGATCGGCGTGCTGTCACCCAACCCCCAATCCCTTTCCTATATGAATCTGGATATGCTCAATCGTATTTGGGCAGACAGGTATGAGGCCTGGCAGCTGGTAGCGCTGGATGAGGAGCATTTTCCGCAAACCGATTCGCTGATGAGCTCCTTCATGATGCTGGTGGTGGACGGTTACGACGCTTCAACCTTATCGGCCGGCCAGCAGGAGGTGCTGGACCGCTGGCTTACAGGCGGCGGCATCGTGATGGTGGGCGGTGGCGCCCAGGCTGCGTCGGGATATCCCTACTTTTCTAAGTTCACGTCTTTGACCGCGGGCAGCCTTTCGGAAGCGGAGGATATTACCCCCGCGCTGTCCCAATATTTTGCGTATTCCGGGGATAAGCCATTAAATAAGCCGGTGCTGCTTAATGAAACAGCCGCGCAGGATGCGCCTCTTGTGTCATCCAACGGCCGCCCGCTGATCTATAGGCACCAGGCGGGAAGCGGCATTGTGTATACCGCCACCTTTGAGCTTGGGGCAAAGCCCCTGTCGGGGTGGACAGGCATGAGCGGATTCTGGCCGCGGATGCTTCTCAAAAGCGCCAACAACCAGTACATCTCCATGTACGGCAGGATATCCAACAAGCTGTACGGTGGCTCCTATGGCACTTATCTGTTGGGGAGCGTGCCCATTGAAAATGAGGGCAGCACGATGCCTGTGGCCATATTGCTTGCGGCCTACCTGGTTTTGGCCGGGCTGGGCAGCTATTTCCTGTTGAAAAAGCTGGACAAGCGGGAATGGATGTGGCTGACCGTGCCGGCGCTGGCCATTATGTGCATGGCGGGATTATACTTGATCAGCCAGAGCCTGCCCTACAACAAGCCTGCGGTGGCCTCCTTTACCAGCATACGGATGAATCCCAAGGGCGAAACGCAGCTATCCTCCGTGGCCGGCCTATCCAGCCCGGAGGCGGGGGAAGCACTGGTGAAGGGCGAGGATGGCGTGCAATTGACGCCCATTGATGAAAACACCTATTTTTATGATGATCCTCAAGGCCAGTTCTCGCCAAAGGAGCAGCTTTACCGCATGGTTTATGGGGAATCGGAAGCCGTGGGCTACCCTGCCGGTTCACCCTGGTCCTTAAGGCATATGTCGATTACAGGCGACATGCCCACCTTTGGCAAAGTGTCCGGGCGGCTTTGGATGCAGGAGGATGGGCTGCATGGCGAGATCGTCAATGAAACGCCTTATACATTCGAGGGAGGCCTGGTCATCACGAACCTGGGCTATGCCCGCGTTGGTGAGCTGAAGCCAGGCGCCGCCGGCCAGGTGACGCTGCTACGGCCCAAGGAGGCGGCCAAGGGCAATATGCTGGCAGGTTCCGTCAGCATCTATGAGACAAAGATTGAAGAAGGCATCATGCTTTCACCCAGCATCCTGCGCACCAACGACATGGACCTGTACCCCATCATACGGGCGGCTATATACCCGGAGGAGCAGGCGGGGGGCCAAGTCAACTACCGCGATACCATGAGCAAGGATGAGCTGGCGCTGCGCTCCTTCCGGGAAAGCGCCATCCAGCAGGTGGTGAGCATGAACCCGTCCGGGTCCTCCTCCTGGGTGAGCCCCTTTCACTTTGTGGCCTTCCAGGAAGACATCGGGCAGACGAAGCTGTACTTAAACGGCAGCGAGGTAAAAAAGCATGGGCACCAGGCGGTGGTGGACGTGCTGCTCAAGTATGAGCCTGTCGGCCCTACGGGTGTGGTGTACTATCCCATCGGCACGCTGCCCATCTATCCAGTGCAGGTGAACGCGGATGGCAGCTTTTCAGAGCCTGCCGAAAAGACGGCGGACCCGTACGCGTCATTCCAGGTTGCCCAGCAGCCCGTCTTCTGCTTCATCATGCCGGATAATGAGAAGCTTTCTGTAAAATCGCTGAGCATTCTGGCTACCTCCTACGATACGGTGCCGGAAATGCAGTTGTATAATCAGCAGACGCAAATGTGGGAAAAGCAGAGTACGATGTACGTGTCGTTCACCGAAAATCAACTGAAGCCCTTTGTCGGCCCGGAGGGAAAGGTCTACCTGCGGTTTACGCCCGGAGCAAGCTCGCGGGATTATGACAGCGTTATGGTTCCCTCCATCTCGCTGGAAGGGAGGATCAAGTAATGCTGCTAACGGAGAATTTGACAAGAAAATACGGCAGTTTTACCGCCCTGGACAATTTGAGTCTGAGAATTGACGACGGGGAGCTGCATGGCTTCGTCGGCCCCAACGGCGCTGGGAAAACCACCACCATGCGCATACTGGCCACGCTTTTGCCTGCCACATCGGGAAAGGCGTATGTGGATGGGGTGGAGGTATCCAGGTGCGGGAAAAAAATACGGCGTATGGTGGGGTACATGCCTGATTTCTTCGGGGTGTACGACGGCCTGAAGGCTTGGGAGTATCTTGATTTTTACGCCAGGTGCTATGCCATAGGCCACAAGGACCGGGAAAAAATGGTGGACCGGCTGCTGGACATCGTGCGGCTTACAGACAAGAAGAATGCCTACATCGACGTTCTTTCCCGGGGGATGAAGCAGCGGTTGTGCCTGGCCAGGAGCCTGATCCATGATCCCAAGTTGCTTATCCTGGATGAACCGGCCTCCGGCATGGACCCCAGGGCCAGGGCGGAGATGAAGGACATATTGCGCACCCTGCGGGGCATGGGAAAAACGATCCTCATTTCGTCCCACATCCTGCCGGAGCTTTCCGAGATGTGCGATTCCCTGACGATTATCGATCACGGCAAGCTGGTATTCTCCGGCCCTGTGACGGAGCTTTCCAAAAAGATGCGCGGCCAGGCGCCGCTGGATATTCAATTGACACCGGAGGCTACCGGGGAGCAAATGGCGTCTGCCATCTCACTGTTGAAGGAATTCCCCGGCGTTACAGGGATAATGCAGCCGGGGGAGCGCCTTTTGCGGGTGGAGTTTGAGGGCGGTTCCGGGGAAACGGCCGCGCTTTTGCAGGCGCTGATGCAAAGGGAAGCGCCGGTGGTGGATTATCACCGGGCGCCCATCAACCTGGAGAAGGTATTCATGGAGGTGACGCAGGAATGATCAACCCGATTTTTGTTTCCAGCGCCCGCAGGCGCATGCGCTCCCTGCGCACCGTGATCATCCTGACGCTGTACTGCGCACTGATGCTGGCGTATGTCCTTTCCAGCTCCTTCGCGGCACTGGGCCGGCAGACCATGACCATCGGCGGTATGCGGGTCGGCATCGACAACTACATTTATTCTGTGGCGCTGCAGTTTGCGCTGCTTTTGTTGGTGACGCCGGGCATGACGGCCGGCAGCATCGCGGGGGAAAGGGAGCGCCAGACGCTGGACCTGCTCCTTGTAACCCACATGGGGTCCTTCAAGATCGCACTGGGCAAGCTGATGGAAAGCTTCGGGTTTCTGGTTTTGATCCTTTTCGCTTCCTTCCCCATGCTGTGCGTGGTGCTTTTGTTTGGCGGGGTGACCCTCACCCAGGTGCTGACCGTGCTGCTGTTCATGATCGTATCCGCCCTGGGCGCGCTTTCCGTAGGGCTGTTTGTTTCCTCGATATTCAAACGCACGGCGGCGGCCACGGTGATTTCGTATGTGGCGGTGTTTGCCATAGGCATCGGCACGCTGGTGCCCATAGGCCTGAGCAACGAAGCGGTGTACCAAATCATCGACAATCCCAACCTGCTGGCGTCCCTGGATACCGGCACAGTGCTCGCCGCTGTACCCAAGCTTATGTTTTTGAACCCCGGTATTGGCCTCTTGTCGCTGATAGCGGGGCAGACCGGCTTGTTGGAAAGAACGGCTCAGTTCATCCCCATGGGGTATTACTTGTACCAGTTGTTTGAAAAGGTGGGATTTGAACTGATTGCGTGGATCAATATGGGGGCCGTATTCGTGCTTTCCATGATCCTCACCTGCCTGTCCGCGCTTTTGATCCGTCCGCGGATTGGCCGCGTCAGGGGAAGCAGAAAGGTCAGGAAGGAGCTGGCGGCATGAGCGGGAAAATGCATCCTGCGGTCAAACAAGCGCTGCGGCCTGTAAGGCGCCGGGTGCACATAAGCCATGCCGTGCACTTTGCGGGCGTCGGGGTGCTTTTGGCGTGCGCAAGCTGCGGCTTGTGGACGGCGGCATCGTACATCGTCCCCATCCCGGGGCTGCCGCTCTTGATGGCGGAATCGGCGCTGGGAGCGCTTTTGCTGGCTGTGCTGGCGGGGCTTTTGTTACCTGTCTCCTGGGAAACGGCGGCAAGGCATGCGGATTCGGGCGGATTGAAGGAGCGCGCGCTTACCGCCCTTTTTGTCACGGAGGATACGCCCATGGCGCTGCTCCAAAGAGAGGACGCCATGCGCCACATAAAGAGCCTGCCCATGAAGACTGCGGTCCCGCTGAAGATGGGCAGGCGCCCCCTGGCAACGGCTGCCGCAGTCGCCCTGCTGGTTGCGGGAGCACTGATTTTTATCCCGAACCCGCAAAACGCGGTGCTAAAAGGGCTGGAGGCTTTCCAAAAGGCAATGGCGGAGCAGGCAGAGACCGTGGAGGAGGAAGCCGGTAAGCTGGAGGAATCCCGCTACACCAAGGAGGAGCTGGCTGCCCTTCGGAAGCTGCTGGGCGATTTGGCCAGGGAATTGCGGGATTCCAGTGAGCCGCAGCAGGCGTACCTGGCCATGGACAAGGCCCAAAGGGAACTTCAGGATTTGCAGAATAATGAATCGGACGCAAGCAGGATGGAGGCGGCCCAGGCTTTTTCGCAAAGCGGCCTGAAGGACGTATCCCAAGCGCTGGCAAAGAACGACGCCCAGGCGGCGGCGCAGGCGGTGGAGCAATTGGCCAATGCCCAGGCCGCGGCATCATCCAACGCATCCGCCCTTGCGCAGGCATCGGCCGCCCTGCCGGAAGGCGCGCTGCAGCAGGCCGCCGCGCAAACAGCCCAGGCCTTGAATGCAGGCAACCCGCAAAGCATAAGCGCCGCCATAAGCGCTTTGAGCAGCGCCGTGCAAAGCGCATGCTCCGGTTCTTCTTCGGGGACTTCATCAAATTTGAGTAATATCAGCTCGCTGCTTGCGCAGGTTCGGTCGGGCACGCTTTCCGCCTCCCAGATGAGTTCCGCCGCGGCCGGGACGGGCCAGGGCTCGGGCAACGGAACGGGCAGCGGCTCCGGCAGCGGGGCGCAGCAGGGAAGCGCCGGTTCCGGCGCGGGGAAGGGAAGCACCAACCTGGACGGCGGGGTCAGCAAGGCCGGTACAAGCGCCCAGCAGGATGGCACCAATCCTGCCGAATACAAGCTTGGAAAATACGAGACCATCTATGACCCCACCAGGCTTGACCGCGCAGACGATGTATACCAGGCCACGGGGACGATGGGCGAAGGCGAATCCCAGCAGCTTCAGTTGGACCCCGGCCTTGGCAGCGCATCCGGCCAGGTGCCCTTTCAGCAGGTTATATTGGAGTATCAGCAGGCGGCATCCAAGGCCGCCCAGCAGGAATCGCTGCCCGAGGGTATGCAGCTTTGGGTGGACGGATATTTTCAGGCGCTGATTGATTGATGATTGAACATAGGAGGATACACCCATGCCCACAACCATGGAGGCAGGCAAAGAGGAAATCTTGTCTTTTCAAACCACCGTTGAACGCATCAGGGAACAGATCGGCCGGGAGATTGTAGGTCAAAAAGATGTCATCGACCACCTGCTCATGGCCCTGGTAACCGGGGGCAACGTATTGCTGGAGGGCGTGCCGGGGCTTGGCAAAACCAGGCTGGTCAAGGCACTGGGCCGTGTGCTGAACCTTCCCTTTTCCCGCATCCAGTTTACGCCGGACCTGATGCCCGCCGATATCACAGGCACCAACATCATTGTGAAAACCGCGGAGGGCAACAATTTTTCCTTTCAGCCGGGGCCGCTGTTTTCCTCCATTGTGCTGGCGGATGAAATCAACCGTGCCACGCCCAAAACGCAGTCGGCCCTGCTGGAAGCCATGCAGGAGCACAGCGTTACCGTGGGCGGCATGACGCGCAGGCTGCCCGAGCCGTACTTTGTGCTGGCCACGCAGAACCCCATCGAGCAGGAAGGCACGTATCCCTTGCCGGAGGCGCAATTGGACCGCTTTTTGTTCAAGCTCCTTGTTCCCTTCCCTACCTTTGCGGAATTGAGCGGCATCATGGAGATGACGGTCACCTCGGAGCAAAGGGAGGCGGAGGCCGTGGCCGGCGGCGAGGACATCCTTGTATTGCGCAATGTGGCCAGGCAGGTGCCCGTGGCCCGCGCCGTGCAGGATTTTGCCCTGAAGCTGGTGCTTGCCACGCACCCGGAGATCGCGGAGAGTCCTGAGCCCGCCCGGAAATACCTGCGCTTTGGGGCCAGCCCCAGGGCTGGACAGGCAATGATGATGGCGGCCCGCGTGCGGGCGCTGATGCAGGGGCGGTACAACGTATCCTTCGACGATATCCGTGCGGTGGCCCCGGCCTGCCTGCGGCACAGGGTGGCGCTGAACTTTGAGGGCCTGGCGCAAGGCCTTACGGTGGACGGGCTTTTGCAAACGCTGATGGACGGCCTGAAAACGTGACAAGGAGCCTAACATGCTGAACGATGCCATGCTTAACAGGCTGGATGCCCTGCGCCTTGCCATGCAGGCCTATATCCGGGGCGGGGCGGGGGGCGTAAGGAAATCCAGGGCGCTGGGGGATTCGGCGGAATTTTCGGATTTCCGCGAATACGCCCTGGGGGACGACCTGCGCCGGATTGACTGGAACGCCTATGCCAGGTTTGACAAGCTGTTTTTGAAGCTTTTCATGGAAGAGCAGGAAATGCAACTGACGCTGATCCTGGACGCCAGCGCCTCGATGGGGTTTGGCGAGCCGTCGAAATGGGCGTTTTCTATGGACATCGCGCTGATGCTGGTCTACCTTGCGGTGTCCGGCGGCGACCGTGTCAGCCTTGCCGTGCTGAACGGGGAAAAGCTGCAAAGGAGCCCCGTTTATTCCGGCAGGCAGGGGTACGTGCAGGCGTCGGCCTTTCTTCAGGATATCCGCCCATCCGGGGCCACAAGCCTAACCGGCGCCGTGACGCGTCTGCCGCTCAAGGCTGCCCGGGGTATGTGCGTATTGATCAGCGACCTGTTTTCGGAAGACGGCAGCGAAGGCGCTTTGTCCTCCCTGTTGTACCGCAGGCAGCGGGCTGTGCTTGTGCAGGTGCTGTCCAAGGAAGAGATGGAGCCTGAATTGAACGGGTCCTTGCGGCTTTTGGATTCGGAGGGCGGCCCCAACATGGACGTGACGGTAAACGGGGAGCTTTTGCGAAGGTACCACAAGAACCTGGAATCGTTTTTAGGCGGCGCGCGGGCATACTGCCACCGCCACGGCATGCCGTATGTGCTGCTGCGCTCGGATATGGATTTGATGCATGACGCCCTGGGGAATTTTACGCGCGGCGGCATTATCGCCTGAAGGAGGAACGCATGCAATTTCTGTACCCGGCGGGAACGTGGGCGCTGACGGGGCTGCTGGCCGTGCTGGCCCTGTACATCCTGCGCAGGGAATACAAGGAGCATTCTGTGTCCAGCACGTATCTATGGCGCAGGACGATGGAGGATCAAACGGCCAGCAGGCCTTTTCAAAAGCTCAAGAGTAATTTATTGATGATACTGCAATTGCTGGCCGTGCTTTTTCTTGCGTTGTCCCTGATGCGGCCCTTGCTGCCCGGCGCGCAGGTGGGCGGGGAGACGGTGATGATATTTGACGTCTCCATGAGCATGCAGACTGATACCGAAGGGCAAAGCCGCATCAGCCAGGCGGTGTCCGAGGCCAGGCGCATGGTGGACGGCATGGGTACGGCGGACCGGCTGACGGTTTTATTGGCCGGGAAAAAGGTGACGCATCTTTTGTCCCGATCCGATGACCGGCAGGAGGCATCCAATGCCCTCCAGTCCATTGCGGCGGAAAACGGCGGCGCGGACATGGACGGAGCGCTTTCCCTGGCCCGGGCCATGGGCCGCGAGATTGAAAACCTGAACATCGTCGTATTTTCGGATTCCTTTGATCTTAAGGGGGAGGATGGCATACGATACATCGCCGTAGGCGAGGGAGCGGAGAACTGCGCCATTCTGTCCCTTCATGCGACCCGGCGGGAGGGGGAGACGGCCGCCCTGGCCAGGATCATCAATTACGGCGAGGCCAAGAGCGTGACTGTCCGGTGCTATGCCGATGACCGGCTTTGCGACGCCCGCACGGTGGAAATGCAGGCGGACGGCACGCAGAGCGTCCGGCTGACGATCCCGGAGGATGCCGTATACATCCGCGCGGAGATCGTGGAAATGGACAGCCTCCTTTTGGACAACCAGCGCCATTTTGTATTGCGGGACAGGGAGCAAAAAAAGATCGCCTTTATCGGGCAGGATAACATTTTTCTGGAGAAGGCGCTTTTGCAGCGCGGGGATGTGGAGCTTGTCCGCACCACAAAGGAGGACGCGCCGTCGCTTCTGGACTGCGATCTATATGTGTACGACGGCATGCTGCCGGAGCCGTTGCCTAAAAGCGGTTCGTTTCTGATACTTCAGCCGGACAAAGCGGTGTTGGGCGTAACCCCAGGCGGGAAGAAGGAGCCGGAGCATGCGCTTAAGCTGGCCGAGGGACCTATGGCCGGCCGGTTTACCGACCATGTCACCTTTGCAAATGTGGCCCTCAAGCAGTACACGCCCCTTGCGGGCGGGCAGCCGGTGCTCATCTGCGGCGATGACGCGGTGATAACCGCCGGGGAGGAAAACGGCAGCCGGTTCATCATCGCGGGCTTTGACCTGCATGAGAGCAACTGGGTGCTCAAATATGACTTTCCCATTTTCATGATGCACGCGCTGAATTACCTCATGCCGGATGTGCTTTCCGGCGCGCAGGACGCGCTGTGCGGCGACATACTGTCCCTGTCCCTGGACGGGCGGACAGCCTCCGCAAAGGCCATGACGCCTTCGGGGAAAAGTGTTGCCCTTGCGCCGCCGTTTCCCGCACTGCCCTTTGACGACACAAAGGCGGCTGGGCTGTACGCCCTTACCCAGACGCTGACAGACGGGCAAGCGGTGCAAACGCCTTTTGTGGTGAACGTGCCCACAACGGAAAGTGATGTGCGCACTGTCAGCGAAAGCGCCGGGGAGAACAGCCTGAAGGCGGGCGTGACGGATTACGGCAGGGAGTTTACCACATTTTTGATAATCGCATTGCTGGCGCTGATGATGGCAGAATGGTGGGTGAGCTGCCGTGCAGGTTGAATTTTCATTTCCTTGGGCGCTGCTTCTGATACCGGTGCTATGCGGGCTTGCGGCATTTTTATACAAAAAGTATACGTTTGGCGGCGTGAAGCGAAGCGCCCGGGCTTATGCCGTACTGGGCATGCGTTTTATTGTTACCGCCCTTGCGGTGCTGGCGCTTGCTTCCCCTTCCATCCTGACAAGGTCCAACCAGGCCGCCACCTGGGTGCTGCTGGATGTGTCCGATTCGACACTTCATCAGCGTGCTGCCATGGAATCCGCCGTGGCCCAGGGCATGGAAAATAAGCCGGAGGATTTGTCCGCCGGCGTCATCGCCTTTGGCGGCGATGCCATGGTGGAAACGCCTCTTTCTGCCGGGGCTTCATTTTCCCATGCGGAAACGGCCGTGGACCCGGAGCACAGCGACGCGGCCATGGCGCTTGAACTGGCGGGGGCGCTGCTCCCCTCGGACGCCGCAGGGCGGATGGTGCTTATAAGTGACGGCTCTGCAGGCGATACGGATGCGCAGGCGGCGCTGCTGGCCTCGCGGGGGATTGCTGTGGATGTGATGCCTTTCCCGGGCGTGGCGTCAAGGGATGCGCAGGTGACAAGGCTTGTGCTGCCCTCCAAGGCCTACCAGGGGCAGTCGGTTCAGGTGACGGTGGAGATGGATGCCACCATGGACGCCCACGGCACCCTGATCCTCTACGCCAACAGGCAGCCGGTGAGCACAAAGGAGGTATCGCTTCGGCGCGGAGAAAACACGTTTGTTTTCCAGGATATCGCCAAGGCCTCCGGCGTGGTGACGTACGAGGCCCAACTGATCGTGCCGGGAGACGGGCAGCCGCGAAACAACCGCAAGGGCTCCTACCTGGCTGTGACAGGCCAGCCCACCGTGCTCATCGTGGAGGGCAGGGATGGGGAAAGCCGGGAAATACAAAAAATGCTGGACGCCTCCGGCTTTCTTTGGGAGGTATTGACCCCTGCCGGCATGCCGCAAAGCGCGGAGGCGCTGCGCAAGTATGACGCCACCGTGCTGGTGAACGCCGATGCGGATACGTTTTCCGCCGAGACGCTTACCGCGCTGGATGGTTATGTGAAGTCGCTGGGCCGGGGCCTTGTGGTCATCGGCGGCGACCAAAGCTACGCGCTGGGCGGGTACAGGGGAAGCAAGCTGGAGGAGATGCTGCCGGTCACCATCGATGTGCGCAACCAAATGGATCTGCCCTCGCTGGCGCTGATGCTGGTGATTGACAAATCCGGCTCCATGACCGGCGGGCAGTTCGGCACAACACGGCTGGAGGTGGCCAAGGAAGCCGCCATGCGCTCTGTGGAGGTGCTGACCGAAAGGGACAAGGTGGGCGTGATCGCCTTTGACGACGCGGCCAAATGGGTGGTGCAGCTTGACAGCGCCGCGGACATCCCTGCCATTCAGCAGTCCATAGGCACCATCAGGCCGGGGGGCGGAACAGCGTTTTACTCCCCGCTCTACGAGGCTTTGATGGCGCTGATGAACGCCGACGCGAAAATGAAGCACGTGATCTTCCTCACCGACGGTGAAGCGGGGGATAACGGGTACGACCTGCTGGTGCAGAACATGGCGCAAAACGGCATCACCCTGACCACCGTTGCCGTAGGCAGCGGGGCCAATGTGAAGGTTTTGGGCCGCCTGGCGGAGATCGGCAACGGGCGCGCCTATACGGCGGGTGAGTTTGACAACATCCCCAAGATATTTACGAAGGAAACGTACCTGGTTGCCGGCGCGTATGTGCAAAACCGCAGCTTCACCCCGGTCATTACCGAAGCCTCCCCGCTTACCGGCTTTGATGGCTTCCCCCAATTGTCGGGATACCTGGCCGCCACGGAAAAGCCCATGGCTACCGTATCCATGGTCAGCGACCGGGATGATCCGCTGCTTGCATGGTGGCAGTACGGCGCCGGCCGCGTGCTGGCCTGGACCAGCGACGCCCAAGGCGCCTGGACCGGCAAGCTGCTCAGCTGGGACCAGGCATCGGCCTTCTTTTCCGGCCTTGTGTCCCATGTGCTTCCGGAGGGCGGCCAGGAAGGCGAACTGGATGTGCAAATGGATGGTATACAGGCAAAGGTGACATATACGGCCCCCGGGGAGGCGGAAATGGGCCTTTACACAAGCGCCCACGTGCTGATGCCGGATGGGACGCAAGCGGACATCCTGCTGACCGAGGTGGCGCCGGGGGAATATGAGGGCAGCTTTGACGCCCCGCAGCAAGGCGCTTACGCCATCCGCGCGGAGCAGTCGCAAAACGGCCAAACGGTGCGGCAGCTGGAAGGCGGAGCCGTCAGGTCTTACTCGGAGGAATACGACCTTCGCAGGCGGGGCGGGGAGGAACCGCTTTTGCGCCTTGCCGGTGCAACGGGCGGGCGCGTAATTGCAGACCCCAGGGAGATGTTTGCCTTAAGGGGAACGGACGCCATGAGCAGGCAAATGCTCCGGCCGTTGCTTTTGATGCTGGCCCTTGTGCTTTTCCTAATGGATATCGCGCTTCGAAGGCTCTCCCTGGACCGGATGCTTGTTAAGGCGTTCGGGGCGGTGAAGGAAAAGGCGGCTGCCTCCCAGGCCAAGAGACGCGAGAAGCCGGCGCGCATGAAGCCCGTGAGGCAAGGGAAAAAGAAGGACGCGCCCGTGCCCATGTCTGTTTCAGATATGGCGGATAGCCTGCTGAAAGCGCGGGAGCAGAAAAAGCATATGTAAGCGACGTCTTGAAGGGATGCTTGGGGCTGATAATACGCTAACAATTAAGAGCCGGAAACGCAAATGATTGCATCTCCGGCTCTTTTGATATATCAAGCAGTCTAGTTGTACTCCGGCAGCCAGCCTTCGTGGGCTTGTATGAGATCATCGCACATGGCCACGATATCGTCGATGGAAAGCTCGCTCTGGCAGTGCGGGTCCATCATGGCGGCCTGGTAGATGTATTCCTTCTTCAGGGTGCGGGCGGCTTCGATGGTCAAAAGTTGCACATTGATATTGGTGCGGTTCATGGCGGCGCACTGTTCCGGCAGATCGCCGACATATGTGGGGGTCACGCCGCTGGCATCCACCAGGCAGGAGACTTCCACCACCGCGTTTCGCGGCAGGTTGGTAATGAGGCCGTTGTTGAGCACATTGCCGCCGATCTTGTAGGGCACGTTGGTTTCCATGGCCTCCATGATGTAGCTGGCATACTCGTGGGAGCGCTCGTGCTTGAGCTCCTGGTTGTTAAGAAGCGCATCCCGCTGGGCGCTCCACTTTTTGATCTGCTCCACGCAGCGGCGGGGATACTCGTCCAGGGGGATGTTGAAGCGCTCGATCAATTCGGGATATTTGTCCTTGATGAAGAAGGGCATGTACTCGGCATTGTGCTCACTGGATTCGGTGACATAGTACCCAAAGCGCTTCATGATCTCATAGCGCACCATGTCATAGTGCTTTTCAGTGCGGGCCGCCGCGCGGCGCTTGACCTCCGGGTACAGGTCCTTCCCATCCTGGGTGAGGGAAAGAAGCCAGGCCTGGTGGTTGATGCCAGCAATGAGCCACTGCATTTTGGGATCGTAGGTCATGCCAAGATGCTTGAGCAGGTCGGGCACGCAGCCCTGCACGCTGTGGCAGAGACCCACCGTTTTAACGGAGGTCATGCGCAGCATGGCCCCGGTGAGCATGCACATGGGGTTGGTGTAATTCAGGAACCAGGCGTTGGGACAGACTTCCTCCATGTCCTTGGCGAAGTCCAGCATCACGGGGATGGTGCGCAGCGCCCGGAAGATGCCGCCGATGCCCAGCGTATCGCCGATGGTTTGCTTGAGGCCGTACTTCTTGGGGATTTCAAAGTCCGTTACCGTGCAGGGCTCATACCCACCCACCTGGATGGCGTTGACGACATAATTGGCGCCGCGCAGCGCTTCCTTGCGGTTTTCTACCCCAAGGTAAGCCTGGATGGTGGCCTTGCCGCCGTGGTTGCGGTTGATGGTCTCCAGCATGAGCCGGGATTCCTTGAGCCTTTCGGGATCGATGTCATACAGCGCAATGACGGAGTCGGACAGGGAGGGGGTCAGCATGCTGTCGCCCAGCACGTTTTTGGCAAATACGGTGGAACCCGCGCCCATGAATGTGATTTTGGCCATATGTGTTTTCCTCCTCAAGAGAACAGATGCATTCAGTATAGTCAATTTAACTCTTGCGAACAAGCGGCCTGTGTTGCATAATATGCGTGATATGTTGCATCTTGAAGGACGGAGATAAAAGAAAAATGAGTCAATACAGGCTGTTTCCCAATGCGGATAGTGAGGTTTATGTGCGGGATTGCGGGAACGAGGTCTGCGAACCCAAGCACAGCTACGGTCCAGCTGTCCGGGATTATTACCTGATGCATATCGTATCTGAAGGGAAGGGCGTTTTCCAAAACACGTGGGGGCGCTTTGAGATAGGAAAGAACCAGGGCTTTATGATCTTTCCCCACGAAATCACCGTATACACGGCGGATCAGCATACGCCCTGGGTATACAACTGGGTCGGGTATTCCGGGGCGAGGGCCGCGGAGATGACGGAGCTGCTGCGCGTTACGCCGCAAAATCCCGTTATTACACTTGGCAATTACGGCGGCAGGGCAACCGGGATCCTGCGCGATATTTATGAAGATTCTGCCTCCCTGGACATGCGGGAAATGGCCGCCATGGGCGGGCTGTACCGGCTTTTCGCGCTGATCAAGCAAAGCGGCGTCCCCGTATCCGGGAAAGGGGCACCATCAGAAAGCGAACGGTATTACCAGCGGGCTTACTGGCATATGGAGGCCAATTACCAGCGGAACCTGCATATTGCGGACGTGGCCGCCTTCGTGGGGCTCAGCCGGTCCCAATTGTTCAGGGTGTTCATAGCGGCCTGCGGCTTGCCGCCCCAAAGGGTGCTGCTGATGCTTAGGCTAAGACAGGCGGAGAGGTTGCTTTTAGCCACAGACCTGCCCCTCAAGGCGGTGGCGGTATCCTCCGGCTTCTCCGGCGCGGCCCATATGGGAGAGGTATTCAAGCAGGAGAAGGGGATTACGCCGGCGCAGTTTCGGAAAAAGGGATAATAAAAGGCTGCCCCGCGCGATTTGCACGGGGCAGCCTCTGCGCATCAACAAAGTGGCCATGCCACTTTGTTGAGTTTTTCCCTCGCTGCACTGCACAATGGCTTCGCCCTTGTGCGGCCGTTTGCTCGGGCAAGGAAGGAATTTCTACGAAATTCCCGCGCAAACCACCGCACATGTTGCTGGTTTGCGATAAATAATCAGAGGGCTTCGGCCCTCCGATACCTCCTAAAAGGTTTTTTGACAGTCTGAGGCAGCCCCGCGCGATTTACACGGGGCTGCCTCTGCATTGCTTTATCCACGGTGGGGGTTATGATACATCGAATCAGTTGAGGCAGCGCTTGTAACCGCTGGCTTTTTCATATAACGGCATATACGGCGAGAGCAAGCCCCCGCCCTACAGGCGGCAAGCCTTATGAAAAACAATTAAGAGCGATAAGGACGGCGCTTCGAATTACGCGGGAAGGTTGATGCCAAGTTTTTGGCTTACGCACTTTTTGATGACTTCCGCGCAATTGTCCCAGCCGATGCTGGCACTGTTCAGGCACAGGTCATAATGGACGGCATCCTTCCAGTTCTCGCCGGTGTAGTATTTGTGGTAATCGGAGCGGTACCTGTCGGTGCGGCGGACAGCCTGGGCCGCCTCCTTCTCCGTCATGTCCGAGCGCTCCATAATGGTTTTGACGCAGTCCTCAAAGGGCGCCTGAATATTGACGCTGACCACGTTGGGCAGATCTCGCAGCACAAAGTTTGCTGCCTTGCCCATCACTACAAAGGATTCGGTCTGCGAAAGCATACGCAATATCTTTACCTGATAATTGAACAGATTCATATCGGAGACGAACCTGTTGTTTTCCGGGGTGAGCACGTTGCCGTAATGCTCCCGGTCGGGCACCATCATCAAAAGCCGGCGGTTGAGCTTTTCATCCGCCAGGGCGAACAGCTCCTCGCTGATGCCGCTTTCAATGGACGCGAGCTGCAAAAGCTCCTTGTCCATGAGCTTGATGTTCAAATCACCCGCAATCTTCAGGCCAATCTGCTTGCCGCCGCTGCCAAAGCCCCGGGCAATGGTGATGACAAAATTTTTCATGATGCACTCTCCTTTATCCATCTTATGGGACGTACTCTTGCCGCATAAGGATATGCATGGTGCTGACGTTAGTTTTCTTTGAACGCGGCATCTTTTCCTGCCTGTGTATAAAATATTCGGTTATTTAAACGCCGTGGGGAAATGGGAGTGCGGATTCCCACACATTTTGCAGGAATACAACAGAAAAACATCAAAACATGCGGCAAGCTATTTTTGATGGTTCAGATTCACAAATGCGATACTTGACATCATATCCCGGGTAGCGTATACTTGTGCAAACAAACCGGCGAAAGCCGATTTGCAGAATACCTATTTAATTCCTTCATATACTGGATACAGTATTCCGCAAGCAGAGCCGCATTGAATCACGTTTCCGAGCGAATTAATGAAGCAAAGACGCTTCTCTGGCCTATTTGGGGCTGTGAGGAGCTTTTTTGAAATTTCCATGCCGCCTGGCGCCAGCGCCTGGGGCAGGGAAAAATATAAGGAGGCGTAACCCATGAAAAGAGTCATCCCCTTGCTTGTATCGTTGACACTTGCGATGACCATTGTGGCTGGCTGCATGCCCGCAATGGCCGGCGCCGCCCTGCCTGTCATCAAGATCGCCAGCGCCACACCGCTTTCGGGCAGCCAGTCGGCACTGGGCGAATCCATCAAAAATGGTATCGAGATGGCGCTGAGCGAGCGTGTGGAAGAGTTCAAGGCCCTGGGATTTGATCTGCAGTTTGCGCCTCAGGACGACCAGGCAGACCCCAAGGTGGGCGTGAACAATGCCCAGCGCATGATTGAGGACAAGGATATCTTGGCGGTGGTAGGCCATTACAACTCCGGCGTGGCCATCCCCTCCTCCGAAGTGTACCTCCAGGGCGGCCTGCCCATGATCTCCCCGGCCAATACAGCCACGCAGGTGACTGACCGCGGCCTGCCTATCGTCAACCGCATCTGCGCCCGTGACGACGCCCAGGGCCCCGCCGGCGCCGACTTCATCTTCGCCCAGGGCAAGAAGACCGTGTTCATCCTCCAGGACAAAACGGCGTACGGCCAGGGCGTGGCGGATGAGTTCAAGAAGCGCTTCGAGGCCATCGGCGGCACGGTGCTGGGCTATGAAGGCATCACCGCGGGCGAGGCCGATTTCAGCGCGGTGGAAGAAATGATCCGCGCCAGCGGGGCGGAAGCCGTGTATTTCGGCGGCATCTATCCCGAAGGCGGCCTGCTGATCAAGCAGCTGGATGAAAAGGGCATCGAAGTGCTCTTCCTTGGCCCGGACGGCATGGATTCCGCCGAGCTTGTGAACATCGCCGGCGACGCCGTCGTAGACACCTATTACACCTCCGTGGCCGCAGACATCTCCACCACCGAAAAAGGCGCCGTGTTTGCGGAAAACTACAAGGCGAAGTACGGCCGTGCGCCTGAGGCGTTCTCCGCCTACGGCTATGACGCCATGAACGTGACGCTGGACGCCGTGAAGGCCGCCATCGCCGCCAATGGCGGTGCACTGCCCACCCGTGAGCAGGTTGCCGCCGCCGCTCGCGCCACCAGCGGTTTTGCTGGGATCGCGACCAATGTCACCTTCAACGCAATCGGCGACAACACCGAAGCAACGGTCTACATCCTGGGCTTCGAAGAAGCCGCCTATCCGCCGAAAGTCATCAACACCATCCCCGTGGCCGATTATTTGAAAAAGTAACCGCGCCGCCGCTGCCTGAAAACGAATAAATGCGCCGCATGCGGGAGAAGGGCTTTGCCCTTCTCCTTCAGTCCTAAACAGGGACGGAATGAGGGAGTGTTCCCTTCCCCCGCATGAGGGAGCAGGGAGGTCGGTGGATTTTGAACCTTCAAATGCTGGCAAGGAGCATACCGCAGCTATTGTCAGACGGCTTGGCCCTTGGCTTTGTGTACGCCATCGTGGCCCTTGGCTATACCATGGTGTACGGCATACTGGAGTTTATCAATTTCGCGCACAGTGAGCTGTTTATGTTTGGGGCGTTCGCAGGCACGGAGATTTTGCTGCTGCTCAAGTCCATGGGTATCCTTAGCAACATGTCCCCTACGGTGGCGCTCCTCATTTCCATGCTGGTGGCCATGATCCTCAGCGGTTCCCTGGGCGTGGCGGTGGACCGAATTGCCTACAAGCCTGTGCGCGGCGCGCCCAAGCTTGTTCCATTTATATCGGCCATCGGCGTATCCTTCATATTGCAGGATGTGGTCCGCATGGTGGAAGTGGCCAAGAACGGCAATTTCTATCTGTATGCGCCTACTCTTTTCAAAAACCGCATCCAGATCACCGAAACCATGGTGATCCCGGAAAAGACGTTTTATATTGTGGGCATATGCCTTGTGATTATGATTGTGCTGCAGCTTTTTGTGAGCCGGAACAAGTGGGGCAAGGCCATGCGGGCCGT
Source organism: Bacillota bacterium (assembly GCA_023436585.1). Classification (GTDB taxonomy): domain Bacteria; phylum Bacillota; class Clostridia; order Christensenellales; family Aristaeellaceae; genus JAEWAH01. The sequence goes on from JAEZIN010000028.1 coordinate 401,430, forward strand.
GGCCCAGGACAGGGAAACGGCCAAGCTGATGGGCATCAATGTGGACAAGGTGATTTCCCTCACCTTTTTGATCGGCGCCGGCATGGGCGGCGCGGCCGGCACGCTCTTTTCCATTCAGTACGGCTCCATATCGCCTTATTCCGGCTTCATACTGGGCATGAAGGCGTTTACCGCGGCGGTGTTCGGCGGAATCGGCAAGATCCCCGGGGCCATGCTGGGCGGCGTGCTGCTGGGCCTGATTGAAATGTTTGGCGCGGCTTTCTTAGGCGCGCTGACCGGCGGCGTGTTCGGCTCGGAGTACAAGGATGTGCTGGCCTTTGCCATCCTGATCCTGATCCTGATCTTCAAGCCCAGCGGCCTGCTCGGAAAACCCGTGGGAGAGAAGGTGTAGCATGGGCGGAATATTGAAATCCATCACGGCCGACGCCTCTTCTTTCCGCATGGGAAGCCTTACGCCCAAGGAAAGGATCTTTTTTGTACTACAGACGGTAGCTATCGTGGTTGCGCCGGTATGGCTGCTCATCGACACCGGCAGCAAATTTGCCTTTATTTTTTTCCTGGCCTCCCTGCTGATTCTAAACCGCATCAAGCTTCCTGTCTGGTCACGCCTCTTACTGGCCGCTTTGGATTTGGCGGTGGTGATGCCAATCGTGGGCAACACATCCGGCATATTCGCCAACGTGATCACCATGATCGGCATTTACGCCATTTTATCCATGGGCCTGAACATCGTGGTGGGGTTCACAGGTTTGCTCAATCTGGGCTATGCCGCATTCTACGCGGTGGGCGCGTATACGTACGCCATTTTTGCCTCCAGCCAGGCGAACAACTTGATTCCCGGCGGCGGGTTTCCCCTATCGGGCAACTGGTTCTGGCTGTTTCTTGTCATCGCGCTGGTGGTATCCGGCATTGTCGGATTCTTGCTGGGCCTGCCGGTGCTCCGTTTGAAAGGCGACTATCTGGCTGTGGTGACGCTGGGCTTCGCGGAGATCATCCGCCTTTTGTTCAATAATTTGAACAAGCCCGTGAACATCACCAACGGCCCCATGGGCATCACGCCCATCCAGCCGCCCATGCTTTTTGGCGTTTCTTTGGATCGTCCCGTGTACTACTATGGCGTAGTGCTGATATTGTTTTTACTAACTGTCGTCGTGGTGCGCAACCTGCAAAACTCCCGCATCGGCCGCGCCTGGGTGGCCATCAGGGAGGATGAGCTGGTGGCCCGTACCATGGGCATCCCTGTGGTCCGCATGAAGCTGCTGTCCTTTACCATAGGCGCCGGGCTGGCCGGCCTGATGGGCGTGGTCTTTGCGGCGAAGCAGAAATTCATCGACCCCACCAGCTTTACCTTCGCGGAATCCATTGTCATCCTCTGCATGGTGATACTGGGCGGGTCGGGAAGCATCAAGGGTGTCATCATCGGCGCGCTGTCGGTGGTGGTGCTGCAGCTTCAAATCCTGAAGGACGTGTCGGCGTGGCTGACTGACCTTAACGCCTCGGGCGTCTTGCACCTGCCGGCCTGGCTGGACCCCGCCAAGTACGAGCGGCTGATTTTCGGCCTGATCCTGGTGCTCATGTGCATCTTCCGCCCCCATGGTCTTTTGCCCGAAAAGCGTATGCTGCAAATCAAAAAAAGGCTTGGCCTGAAAACAAAGGCGGCGGAGGATGAATCCGCCCAGGCCACTTTGAAGGAGGGCCAGTAGCATGCCGTTATTGGAGGTGAGGGGCCTTACCAAGACCTTCGGCGGCCTGACGGCCATCAACAGTGTCGATTTTTCCATGGAAAAGAATCAGATTGTCAGCGTCATCGGGCCCAACGGCGCGGGGAAGACCACCTTTTTCAACATGATCAGCGGCTATTACCCCGTGGACAGCGGCACCATCCGCTTTGACGGCCACAACCTTGTAAAGCTTACGCCGGAAAAGGTGGCCGCCTACAAGATCGCCCGCACGTTCCAGAATATCCGTCTTTTCCAGAACATGCTGGTGGCCGAGAATATTTTGGTGGGCCGCTACATGAACATGAAGGCCAACATTGCCGAGATTATTCTCCGCTTGCCCAGGATGCGCAGGGAGGAGGGGGAGGCATACGACAAGATGCTGTCCCTGCTGGACTATGTGGGCCTTGCCGGCAAGGAGGGGGAGCTGGCCAGGAACCTTTCCTACGGGCAGCAGCGGCGGCTGGAGATTGCCAGGGCATTGGCCATCGAGCCCAAGCTTTTGATGCTGGATGAACCTGCGGCGGGCTTAAACCCCAAGGAAACGGAGGAGATGAAGAAGTTCATCCTTCGCCTGCGGTCCGAAATGAATACCACCATCCTGCTGATTGAGCATGACATGAAGCTGGTGATGGGCCTGTCCGACAGAATTACGGTTTTGAATTACGGCGAGAAGATCGCAGATGGCACGCCGGATGAGATCCGCAGCAACGAGAAGGTCATCAAGGCCTACCTTGGCGCGGAAGATAAGGATGACGACCTTGCCGATCTGGCGGATTTGGGGGTGCAGGCATGAGCGACGACATCATCCTTGCCCTGGAGGGCGTAAATACCTTCTACGGCAAGATCCATGCGCTTAGGGACATCAGCTTTGAGGTAAAAAGCGGGGAGATCGTGACGCTCATCGGCTCAAACGGCGCGGGAAAATCCACCACGCTGCGCACCATCTCCTCCCAATTGACGCCGGCCACCGGGCGTGTGGTGTACAAGGGCGAAGTCATCAGCCGCCTGCCGGCCCATGAGGTGGTGGGGCTGGGCATCGCCCAGGTGCCGGAGGGGAGGAAGATATTCCCTCAGCTTACGGTGGAGGAAAACCTGCAAATGGGTGCCTTCCGGGTGAAGGACATGAGAAAAATAGCCGCACATTTCGAGCGGGTGTACGCCACCTTTCCCAGGCTGAAGGAGCGCTGCCGCCAGCGCGGCGGCACGCTCTCCGGCGGCGAGCAGCAGATGCTGGCCATCGGCCGGGCGCTGATGAGCGAGCCCACGCTGCTGCTGATGGATGAGCCAAGTATGGGGCTTGCACCCATGCTGGTGGAGCTGATCTTTGAATCGATCCTCCAGCTCAACAAGGAAGGGATCACCATCCTGCTGGTGGAGCAGAACGCCAAGAAGGCGCTGAAGGTCTCCCACCGGGGCTATGTGCTGCAAACGGGGGCCATCACCCTGCACGGAACGGGCCGGGAGCTGCTGAAAAATGATACGGTCAGGGAAGCGTATCTTGGGTGATGGATTCTGAATAAGCAAAACCCGGCCACATTTCACTGGCCGGGTTCTTTTCTTTGAGGATGCTTTATCTCAGCAAAAAGTCCAGGATGTTCATGCCCGTATCTGTTTGCGACTTGTACAGCTCCGTGTAGCCGCACTGCGTGCAGGAGAGGGTAATGAATTTCTTGTTCTGCACATCGAACAGCTTGGCGAAATTGCCGCCTGTGGCCTGAAACTGATCGGATTCATACTGGGTGTTGCCGCACTTGGGGCAAACGTAACTCCTGCGTTCCTGCTCCATACAAATGCACTCCTTCTTCATGGGCCGGCTGACCGTCAGCATGATGATAGCACGGGAGCGGTGCTGCATCAATATACAATGCACCAATTGTCATAATGGATGCTTGAGCGCTGTGTTTTGCTTCCTTGCATCTAACGTGCCTGCACCTGCTGGCAAAGTGCGGGTGAAAAAAATCCGGCCATCACGGCCGGATTCATTTTACTTACGCTTCATTTTCTTCAGTCTGCCCAGAACAGCAGGTCGAAGGCGGGGTATTCCTCTGTCCCGCTGTCGTCCTGCACCTCCATCATGCCGGTGCAGCGGCCGTACATTTTCACCTGTGTATCCACGGTGAGGGAGGGCTCCTCTTTTGTCTTTACGACGATGATGTCCCTGTAAACGGATTTGATCCTTCTAAAAGCCATGTATATAAGCCAGTCTTCGCCTGATTTCTCAATCCTGGTCACATAGGCGGTGTAGCCCATGATCCTGCCCGTATACCCCTTGATCTTGCTGGTAAGGGTGGAGTGGGCAGGCTTGATGGCCTCTTCCTTGACGATGGACTCCTTCTCGGTGTCGCTCCACGTCCTGGTGGCGAAGAAGGACTGCTTCTGGCTTACAAGGCCATCCTTGGTGAAGGAAACGTCAATGGAATAATTGCCTTCCTCCGATGTATCGATGGTGAAGGAAAACTTGCCGCTGGTCCCCGTTTTGTCCTGTTCGGTCTTGCCGTTGACAGTGCACTCCACCAGCACGCCTTTGTCGGTAACACCGGAAATGGTGAGCTTGTTGGATGTCAGTTCCTCGGGGACTGACGTGTCGAAGCTCACCGGCAGGAGCGTCTTGTCATAGGTGATGGTGTCCTGGAAGGATACGTTATCGATCTCCACATCGTTCAGCGTGATGGTGAAGGCCATGGAATAGACGCCCTCCTGGGGCAGCACCACAGGCAGGGAGAACTCACCTGATTTATTGGCCGTGTCGCTGACCGGAACATATTCGTTGGAGATCATCCGTATTACCGATCCGGATATCTGCGCGCCAGGTTCGGTTCTTCCCTTGACCGTGAAGGAGGCGCTGTTCGTCTGCTTTGGCGGCCCGGCGGTGATTTCGGTCTTCTGGCCAGCGGTTGTGGACGCAGTACTGCTGTTGCCTTCCCCTGCGCCGGGCATGGGGAGGACGCTTGTAAACCGCCAGGTATCCATGATCTCATTGAGCGCGTTGTTATCCTTGGCGCTGATGGTTCTGCCGTATACCTGATAATCCACAGTAATGGTATAGCCGTTGCGTATGGTGCGCCTGGCAAAGCCGCGGTGGTCCACCTTTCCGCCCAGCCGTTCCACGTATTTTAGCATCAGAAAGCGGCCGTAAGCCGTGGTGTTTTTCCATTCAGCGCTGTCGTAGGAGATGCCCAGCGCCTCAAAAGCTTCCCCATCCAGGTGTTCCCGGCGGTATTTGGCCCTGGTGGCCGGCGTCTGCTGGTCGATGTCGAAATAAACCTGTGCGTCCAGGTCTTTGAGTGCGCTGATTTGAAGACAGACCTTGCCGTCCTGGCTCCACGCCTGAAGGAGAACGCCTTCGGCCTGGAAGGACTGCAGCTCGATCTCCAGGCTGGTGCCCCTGCTTTGCAGGAACTCCACATGGCTTTCCATATTATCGGGCGTAAGAACGGTGTATTTGTCGGGGATTTCTACTTGGGCCGATATGGCGTCAAGCGGAACTACCTGGCACAATCCCGGCAGCGCGGCCGCAAAGCAAAGGCCAATAAGGATCAGGAAAAACGTGATTTTGCGCATCCGAAACACCATCCTTTATGGAGCATTACTCTTTTGGCAGCAGCCACTTCAACCGCGCTTCCGGAACAGAAACCTTCCCGCCTGGCAATTGAACTTCCTTCAAGGTACCGGTCAGCGTGCAGAGCATGTCGACCTCCAGCCCTGGTTCCAAATCATGCAGGTTCTCGCACAGGACTGCCACGGGGCTGTTTTCTCCGTCCGTCAAGATTACCGCCAAAGGCTGACCGCCCTGGCCAGACAGGGATAGGACGCGGCCGGTAAATTGCACCGGGGAATCCTTGTAGGATTCGGGCTTGGCGGCCAGCTTATCATAGTTGACACGCCTGAGCTTTTTTTGGAAGGCCGCCTGCTCATCCGCCTCGCTCTTTAAGCGTAGGAGCGTGAGCTTCTCTTCGCCTTTCAAGTACCCTTCCAGGGTGGCGCGGATGGTGAATGTGTTTTCGCCCAGTTTGGGAAGCTCCACCTTGCAGGAAAAGCCGCCGTCCTCCATAACCTGAACATTGTAGGTCTTGGTCCGGTAAAGGATCTGCACGGTACTGCCGGGAAGGACCGCGCCGGAGATCACCGTGTTATCGCCCGCCACACCTTGAGTAACAGGCGTAACAACAAGCGGCGTTTTCAACTGTTCCAGCATGACGGTGAACGAGACGGAGCCGTACCCTTTTTCCCCGATAGCGTTGATGGTCACCACATTCTTGCCGGGCTTGGGGAGGTCGCGGACGAGGCATGTGAAGCGGCCCTCACCGTCGGAGGTGAACCGTTCGTATCCCTGGTCGTTGACATAGTATCTCATGGGTGTGTTGGGCTCGGTGACACCCGTTACGGTCAGCTTTGTTGTTTTGGATACAGAGGGCACGTTATCCAGGGTAATGAACGTTTCATCCCGCTGCACCCTTACTTCCGCGGGCGCGGGGGTAGCCGTAGGCTGAGGGTCCAGTGTTGCGCGCGGCATAGGGGTCTCGGCGGGCAGAGGCGTCCATTGCGTGCCCAGGAACAGGATGGATGCGGCGGTTGTTTTCAGCGCAGCCTCATCCCACGCTGCCATGTCCCTGCCGATGATCTCCGAAGTGACCATGAACACCTTGCCGTAGCGCACTGTGGCGTAGGCAATGGTCTGCACGGTGAACGACTGCATGGAAGCGTCGCCCTGGAATACGGCGAATTCAGGCAGGTCCTGGCTCCAAACGCCATGGGCGAAACCGCCGGCCCTGGCCATCTTCAAAAGAAAATCTTCCTTCTGCTCCGCCGTCATCAAATAGGCGTCCTGAGTGTCAAACGCTTCGGGCAAGGGCTTGATCTGAACCCTTAACTGCCCACCCTCCGGCGGATACGCCTCCAGCAGCGTGCCCGAATCATGGAAGCTGGAAGACAGTGCTTCCACTGTGGTGCCAAGCGCCTGTATCTCCTGTTCCTTGTCTTTCAGGTTGGATAATGTGAATACGTGCCAGCCGTCGGGCAGATACAGCCTTAACCCTTCCTCCGCAAAGGAATAGGAGGTGTTCTCCCCCAATGCCGGGCTGGTGATTGCAAGGCACAGGAGAAGAAGGAGCGGCCATAGCCAGCTTGTCCGACGCATTGATGAACCCCCATCCGGCCCGGCACGGATAGGGTGCCTGAGCCTGATTTCATATGCATGCATTTTACCATAACGCGGCAATGCGCGCAAGGAAACGCCTGTAAACATTTGTGTTTTTATTCAAGGCCTTGTGCGATGACAACATGCATGTTTCCTTCTCAAATGGGTCATAATAGGCCCATCACAAAGGAAAAGGAGGGGGAGCATGCTGCCGATGGGAGCCTGGCGGCCATACAGAAAAAAGCATACCTTCCGGGCTGTACTTCTGGTGAGCGCCGTTTTCCTGGCGGGCGCGATGTTTATGGCCTTCTACCGCCATCCGGCCTCCCGGGAGACGGCTGCCGTAGCGCAAGAAAACATCCTGGCGCCGGCCGTGCTCGACGAAGTGCCCCTGACACTGCCGGAATCCATCCGCACAGGCTTGCCGGACGGCTGGCCGCTGGTTCGTGTGGCGCCTTTGGACCACGAACTTTGGGCCGGGAAGCTGCTTCTCATCAATGAGGACCATCCTGTGCCCGCATTGGCCCCGCCGCCCAACACGCTGAGCATTTCGGAGCAAGGGGAAGGGCAGATCGCCGTGCGCTCCTTAAAGCCCAATACCGACATGGAGGTAATCCAGGCGCTGAAGCAGCTGTTTTCCATGGCGCGTTCCTCCGGCGTCACAAGCTGGCTCATATGGGAAGGCAGCCGCTCCATAGGCCAGCAGCTGCAATTGCAATTGGAGAGGCTTGCGCTGTATGCCCAGACAGTTACGCTGACGGCGGCCGCGCAAAAGGCGGCAGGGGAGGTGCCGGCTCCAGGCTTCAGTGAGCATCAATTGCCTTATGTGGTGGACATACGCCTGGCGGACGGCTGGAACGTCATCCCGGATGATGCGCCGCTGGAAGCGTCGTCCGACGGGAGGCTTCTTCTGGACAGCGCATGGCAGTGCGGCTTTATTCACCGTTACGGCAAAAATCCGGCCCCGCCCTATGAGGACGAGGCCTATCATTTCCGGTATGTGGGTCTTGTACACAGCACCATCATGCATGCGCTGAAGGCGGATTTGCCAAGATATCTTGCTCTGCTCAGAAAGGAAAGCGCGATCACCTATTACGAAGCAGGGGAGCCGCGCTATGCCGTTTTGTGCCAGCCGGCGGAAGAAGGCATGACCTTTTCCATACCGGCCGGCTGCCCCTGGGAGGGCTCCATGGACAATACGGGCTACGCGGTAATCGCCGTTACCTTTCCCAAGGCGGAAGAATGAGCGTTACGGTATGGAGCGGGCATTCCCGAAGGGAAAGAACACAAACCGGACATGGCCCGCGATCTGGTTTCTGTGGAGCGTGCCCACGTAGCGGCTGTCATTGCTGTTGTCACGGTTGTCGCCCAGTACAAAAAACTGGTCTTCCTTTAATGTGATAGGCGCCATGGAATTGTCGTTGTTGTTCCTGGCGGGGGTCAGGTAGGACTCCTTCACCGCCTCGCCGTTCACATAGACCGTATTGATCCCCGTTCCCTTGTCATACTTGATTTCCACGGTGTCGCCCGGTATGCCGATCAGGCGCTTGACGAAATATTCCGTGCGGTTCGGATAACGGCATATGATCACATCCTGCCGGGAAGGCGATCCCCATATGTATTCGGGCTTGGTGACAAACATCAGCTCCCCGTTTTGAAGCGTGTCCGTCATGCTTTCCCCGTCCACCCGGATGGGCTCGAACAAAAAGGTGCGTACCAATAAAGCGATGGCTACCGCAGCGGCAAGCGTCAGCACCCAGCTCAAAATTTCCTTGCGGATGCTTTTTTGCCTGGCAGTCTTGTTCTCCGGCGCAGTGCCGGGGGACATGTTGTTTTGGGGAAGAACACTCATGGGAAGGGCCTCCTTTAGTGGATTTTCAGTTTACCAGGCGAGCCGGGCAAGCACGGTATATGCCTCTTCCCCGGCGGATACCATGGGCAGAAGGCATATTGCCAGTGTGCAGGCCAGGGCGATGACTGGCCGCAGATACTTCCGGCCATCCGTTTGGGGGGAGAGGAGCAAAAGCCCGGCAGCCTCCACGAGGCGTGTCTTTTCTTCGATCGAAGCCCAAACAGCGGAAAAATGGTCCTTGTCGGCGTTCATTTCCAATCCTCCTTTGCTCTTTTCAGCTTCTTGCGTATACGGTGAAGACCGACCTTCACCTGGGGTATGGTCTTGTGAAGTGCTTGTGCGATCTGCTGGTAATCCATCCCTTCAACGGCGAACAGCAGAAGCATTTTGCGCTGCTCCTTTGGCAGGCCGGTGAGCGCCAGGTAGAGGCCTGTGTAGATTTCCCGGCGGATGCACATGCTTTCCGGCGTTTCTTCATCTGCCGCTTCGTTAAGGCCTTCGCTTGGAAGCGGCTGGTGCTTTCGCCGGCGCAGCATATCGATGCTTTTGTGGCGCACCAGCGCGTTTAAGAAGGTGGCGAAGGAAAAATCCATCCTGTAGGCAAGCCTGTGTATATACAGGTCCGCGAAGCATTCCTGCACCACATCCTCGGCAAGGTGCGCATCCCTTAAAAGGCTTGCGGCCAGGCGGAGTGCTCCCTCCCGGTGGCGCAGGACAAGCGCTTCAAACGCCTGCTGGTCGCCGTTTTTCACGCGCTGCATGAGGGCGTTGTCGTCCTGCAAACCGGTCCCTCCCTCCGCCGCGCCCACGTGTACGTAATGATACTCGCAGGCGAAATTGAAAAGTTACACCATGCGGCAAAATTTTTATATGGGAAATAATGAATATGCCCCGCCCAATAAGGACGAGGCGCTTTTTATCTTGGGTGCAAATACGATGATAACTTAATTCTGCCCTGTAGGGATACTGCGAATTTTGTCCAGCGGATAGATCACCAGCCGAACGCGGCCCAGGATGGCATCGCGCTTGATGGGGCCGATGATGTGGCTGTCCGTGCTGTGGATGCGGTTGTCTCCCAGGACAAAATATTCGTCCTCCAATAGGGTAACCGGGCCAAAATGATAATCGGCGGGGTAGGTGATATAGTCTTCCGTCAGCGCTTCCCCGTTGACCAGCACCACATCTTCTTTCACTTCCACCGTATCGCCGGGGATGCCCACCACGCGCTTCACGTACGTATCCTCCCGTTCCGGATAGCGGCAGATCACCACGTCCAGCCTTTGCGGCTCCTGCTGCCAGTAATCGGCCTTGGATACGAGTATGAACTCGTTGTGGAGCAGCGTGTTGTTCATGCTCTGGCCATCCACCCGCAGCGGTTCCAGCACGAAATACTGGATCAAGGCCGCCACCAGGATGGCGGCAGCAAAAACGGCCACCCAGGACAGTATTTCTCGAATGGCCTTTTTTGTTTCCGCGGCGGGATCCGTCTGCGTTTCGGGAAAAGGCAGAAGAGGCAGGGGATCATAACGCTGCGATTTCTCGTCGTCATTCCTCTTAGCCACCTCTTGTCCCCCCTTCCGCTTCCACGCGGCGGCGCGAATGGTTACTTGATGCCGCGAATTTCGCTGAACGGGAAGAAAACAAACCGCACATGGCCGATGATCTGGCTTCTGGAGATGGGGCCAACGCCGGGATAGCGGCTGTCGTTGCTGTTGTCGCGGTTGTCGCCCATGACGAAATACTCATCCTCGCCAAGTGTCTTTTGCGGCATGGCGTTGTTGCTGTTGTTCCTCTCGGGCGTAAGGAAGGGCTCGTCGACCGCTTCGCCGTTGACAAGCAGGGTGTTGGTGCCGTTCTGCCGGTCATATCTGATTTCCACCGTGTCGCCGGGCAGGGCAATCAGCCGCTTGACAAAGTACTGGTTGTGACGGCCGGGGTATTTGCAGATGACCACATCCTGCCGGGATGGCGTACCCAGATAGTATTCGGGCTTTGTGACAAACACCAGTTCCTTGTCATGCAGCGTATCACTCATACTGTCTCCATCCACACGGATGGGTTCAAACAGGAAGGTGCGGATCAAAAAAGCGGCGACCACAGCCGTTACAATGGTCAAAATCCAGCTTAACATTTCTTTCTTCGCACTTTTCTTCGGTTTGGCTTTTGTGCTTGAAGCATCGGCAGCGGCAGACTCTGTTTGGGCCATGGTTTCCTTTTCGGGTTCGGTGCTCATGAGGGCAAAGGCCTCCTTCGTAGCTTGGGAAATGCGCCAAAATTTTTCCGTATCCAAGAAAACGCCTTCCCGACCCGGAAGGCAGGCGGCTCATCCGCTTTGATCAGGCTGTGCCGGCACAAATGGTCCGGGGGATATTACCTTCTTGCGGCGTTTTAAAAAAACGGCCCGGTCCATCATCACGATTCGCCCGCAGCCCAGGCATTTGATCTTGATGTCAGCCCCCGTTCGGATGACCGTCCATTCATCGCTGCCGCAGGGATGCGTTTTGCGCGTCTGGATTCGGTCGCCCAGCCGGATATCCTCCATGCGCCTGACCTCCAGCAAATAGTTGCAATTATTATAATCCATCATTCTTGAAGTTTCAACACCCATCGGCTGGCAAAATGCGCACAATGTTCCTGCATTTAAGCCGGGTAAGGTGCGGGTGAAAGGGAATGGATTTTTGGCAATAGCATGAAAATGGCGATTATACCCGTTTTTATGCTATACTGTATGGGAAAACATAGGATGAGGCGGTGGTGTCGTGCCTGCGCAGGCGTATGAGGTTGTGGCCATGGGGGCACGGTACTGGTTTGCCTTTTTGGGTGTGGTTATCGTTTGGCGCAGCTTTATGTGGCTGCGCAAGGACGCGAAGATACGGCGCAGGCGCTTAAAGCAGCTGCCGGATGCGGGCCTGGTGGGGGAACTGGTGGTGCTGGCGGGGAGCGACGCGCTGCCGCCGGGCACCGTGATCCCTTTGCCCAGGGAGGGATCGCTGGGGAGCCTGAGAAGCTGCGATGTGAGCTTGCCGTGCTCCGGCGTAGCGTCCCGCCATGGGGATTTCCGGTTTGAAAGCGGTGTCGGCTTGATTTTGACACCGGCACCGCAGCTGAACTTTATGGTGGATGGCGTGGAGCCTGAGCCTGGCCAGAGGGAATGGGTGATGCACCATGGTTCCCGGCTGGTAATAGGCGACGCGCTTGTGCGCTTGCGTCTGTTCATGGGCCTGGAAACGGCACGCTCTGCCGCATTCCAGGAGGAGCCCGGCTATGAGGAACTGCTGCCGGAGATGGCCGCGGATGTGCAGGAGTGGCCGGAGGAAGACGGTGGATTCGAGCCTTCATATGATCCGCCCCAGCCGGTGGTCATGGAGGATAACTTCAACCCTGACTGGGAGGAATATACGCAGCCGCACCGCCAGCAGATTCTCTCCTGGCAGGATACGGGCCGCTACGTTTACAATAGGCAGTATCAAAGGCCGCAGCCCGAGGCGGAGCCGGAGGACGCCCAGGGGGAATGGCCTGAACCCGGTCTCTATGAGGAAGAGCCGACTGCACCGGGCCATTGGCAGCAGCCTGAAAGGCTTCAAGCGCCGCCGCCCCGGCGCGGCTTGATTCGCAGGAGGAGGCGGTAAAGTATGAAAGGCAGGAAACGGGATCCGGCATGGATGCTGATCAGCGTCGTTATGCTTTTCTTTTTCAGCGCTTTTCTGCTGATCTCCTTCCAAAAGGAGCAGGTGAACTGGCAGGGGCTGCTTTTGAGTGTGGCAGTGCCGGCCATGATCTTTATAGGATCCATGGTGCTGCCAAGGTTCTTTCCGGCGGACAAGCTTCTTTTGTCGCTGACTAATTTTCTCTGCGCGCTGGGCGTACTGCTTTTGTACCGCATCAAGCCGGAATACGGCCTGGACCAGGCGGTACGTTACGGGGTCGGGCTTGTTTTGATGCTCATCACCATCCTGGTGGTGCACAGGGTCCGCTCCTGGCGGTGGCTTGCGTTTGCCGCCATCTTCCTTTCCTTGGGCGCTCTTGCGCTGCCCATTGTCATCGGCACCACCATCAACGGCGCGAAAAGCTGGATCAAAATTGCCGGCCAGTCCCTGCAGCCCAGCGAGCTTGTAAAGCTGTCGTACCTTGTGGTACTGGCTTATTACATGAGCCGGCGCCGCATGCTGCCCTGGCTGTTTCTGGCCATGGGCAGCCTGGGGCTTTTGATGCTTCAGCAAGACCTGGGCACGGCGCTGATGTATTTCTTTTCCGCGCTGTTCTTGTTCTATGCCTCCACCAGCAACCTACCCTTGACACTGCTGGGGGTGTTGGGCGGCGCGGGTGCGGCCTTGGTGGGGTACGACAGGTTCCCACGCGTCCAAAGAAGAATTGCAGCGTGGCAGAACCCCTGGGGTGACTATCAAAACTCCGGGTTTCAGATTGTGCAGTCGCTGATCGCCATTGCCAGCGGCGGTCTGTTCGGGGTGGGCCTGGGTTTGGGTTCGCCAAGGGACATTCCGGAGTATACATCCGACTTTATTTTCGCGGTGGTGTGCGAACAGTTTGGTGTGCTTTTCGGCCTGTGCGTACTGCTCATCTATGTGGTGATCATACTGCGCGGCGTCAGTATCGCCATCGCCTCCCGGGAAAGCTTTCACGCTTTGCTGGCCATGGGCTGCGTGGTAATCCTGGGCGTGCAGACATTCGTCATTATCGGCGGGGTCATCAAGCTGATCCCGCTGACAGGCGTGACCATGCCGTTTGTCAGCGAAGGCGGAACCTCCCTGGTGTCCTGCCTTTGCTTGGTTGGTATGCTGCAGGGCGTGGCCAGCCGCAATGAGGATCTGCTCAAGGAAGACGCCCGTCTGGCCAGCCTGGGCGTGAATTCTCCTTATTAAGGAGGTCCGGCTTTGAAACAGCAGCGCATGAATTTCAGACTGCTTACCCTGCTTTTGCTGGGTATGTTTGCATTGCTGGCGGTGTATGGCGGCTACAGCGTCATTATGTACGGCAGCCGGTGGGTGGCCCACCGCGGAAATACGAGACAATTGAATGACGCCGCTTTGCGGGGCGATGTGCTGGACCGCAACGGCGTCGTCCTGGCCGCAACCACCGCCGAAGGGAAGCGCGTCTATCAGTCGGATGAAGCAAGCCGCCGGGCTGTGGTGCACCTGATGGGCGATGAAAAAAAGAACGTGGCCAACGGTGTGGAATCCTTCAAGGCCAGTTACCTTCTGGGCTTTGAATCCACCTTGGCGGAGCGGCTTGTGCAGATGCTCAATGGGGACGAACGCAAGGGCGACAGCCTGACCCTTACTGTGGACAGCAGGCTGTGCACCAATATTATGAAAGCGTTTCCCCAGGGCTCGGCAGGTGCCGCCGTGGTGATGAACTACAAGACCGGGGAAGTCATAGGCATGGTCAGCCTGCCGACCTTTGACCCAAACAATGTGGAAGCCGTATCAGAGAATGATCCGGCCACGCCTTTTTGGAACAGGGTGACGCAGGCCATGTATCCGCCGGGAAGCACTTTTAAAATCATCACCATGGCCAGTGCCTTGGAAAACATACAGGATATTCAAACGCGGACCATGTTCTGCACAGGCCAGCTTCCCGTCATGAACCAGGTGATTACCGACTTTGGCGACGCCGTCCATAATGATAAAACGCTGACGCAGGCTTTTGCCGTAAGCTGCAACAATATATTCGCATCCCTTGCCACGGAACTGGGGGATGACCGGCTGCGCAAAACGGCGGAAGCATTCGGCTTTAACGAAAACTTCCTGTTTAGGGATCTGGTGGTGGAGAACAGCGTTTATCCCACCACCGGCCGCGACAAGCTGCAAATCGCCTGGTCCGGCGCGGGGCAGGGGAATGTGACAGCCACACCGCTGCATATGTGCATGGTGGCCGCGGCGGTGGCCAACGGCGGGGTGATGATGGAGCCGGGGCTCATCAAAGCGGTTGTGAACGACAGCGGTTCAACGCGAAAGGATTACACGCCTAAGGTATACAAAAGGGCGATGCCCGAAGACATCGCCTCCATCCTCAAATCGGCCATGCGGACGGTTACCACATCCGGTACGGGTGTTAACGCGCAGGTGGAGGGCCTGAAGGTATGCGGCAAGACCGGCTCGGCCGAAACGAAGATCGATCAGGTGGATGTGGTGCACGGCTGGTATGTGGGCTTTTTGGATGAGCCGGACCTGCCTTATGCCGTCAGCGTGATTGTGGAAAAGGGCGAAAGCGGCAGCGGTTCGGCCGCGCCTATCGCCAAGCAGATCTTTCAATACTTGAAGAACAATTACCGGTAAACATGAAGAAAGGGGCTGCCAGAAAATGTGGCAGCCCCCTTCGGTATGGATTACGCCTCGTTCCTTGGGTCGCGGCTCTTTTGCTTTGGCGCGAGGGGATTAATGTATTCGATCTCCATCTGGTCAAAGCTGATGGTTTCCATAAAATGTTCTTGGGTAAAGCGGGTCTGGCCAAACTCCTCCCACTCCCGCTGATTTTTGGAAAGCCACAGCGGGCGGGAAAGGTCCAGTTCCTTTAGCGCCGCCTGCAACGCTTCCATGGGATCGTCCCTTGTGCAGGGGGCGGTGGTTTGCTTGATAATTCGGTGGCCTTTTATGATGCGGACCCACAGGCTGGATGATTGCAATAGCGGTTCCTCCTCAAACGGGATGGTATCATTATGGGCCAAGCCATCAAAAAACGCAACAGGGGGAATCGCATATACAGTGGGATATAGATTTCGCCCCTGAGGGGGCGACCAGGGCTTTCCGATCCTCCATCTGGCTCAATAGTCGCCCTGCTTCGCATTCCGCAAGCTCAATGGTCGTTCCGGTTCGCTGCCGCTCCCGTCCCTCCCTTTCGCTTGATTCATCCACCCGGCCCATTTCCGTCACAGGCGGGGGCCGGGTTCCTTCACCGCTTGCATTGCTCCTTTTCGCCAGCCTCCTCCCCCGACAGCTCAATCGGCGCGCTGCTGCGCTGCCGCTTGCATCGCTTGTTTCGCCGTTTCCTATGCCTCACTTCATCCGCCGCAGGCGGCGCTTCGGCTTCGGAACCTCGCTTCATCCGACACAGGCGGCGCTTCGGCTTCGGAGCCCTGGACCTTCGGGGCCACCCACTCTAAACTCAAAGCGCAAGATGATGTATTGCCATCCCCTGTAAACCGCGATATAATGAAAGGCAGATTCATTTTTCTGGAGGGACGCTTAGGATGGAGATGACCTTCTGCCCCTTGTTCAGCGGGTCCAGCGGCAATGCGCTGTATGTGGCCACGGAGCGGACACGTCTGCTTGTGGACGCCGGCCTGCCCGGGAAAGCGGTGGTGGAAGCGTTATCCAGCATCGGCGTCAATCCTGCCAGCCTGTCGGCCATCCTCATCACCCATGAGCATACGGACCATGTGAGGGGGGCGGGCATCTTAAGCCGCAAGTTTGATCTGCCCATCTATGCCACGCCGGGCACCTGGTATGCCATGGAGCGGGCCCTTGGCCCCATCAGCCAGCGCAACCGGCGCGAGTTTTATCCCGATACGGATTTTTATGTGGACGAGATCGGCGTTACGCCGTTTCTGATCCCCCATGACGCGGCGGAGCCTGTAGGCTACAGGTTAAGCCATAGCACATTCAGCGTGGCCACCGCCACGGATATGGGCATCATCCGCAAGAATGTGCTGGAGCAGCTGGCCGGGGTGGACCTTCTTTTATTGGAGAGCAACCATGACCCCGAGATGCTGCGCCAGAATCCGCATTATTCTCAGGCGCTGAAAAAGCGCATTCTGGGCAACAAGGGGCATCTTAGCAACGATGCCTGTGCCGAAGCGGTGCTTTCCCTGGTGCAGACGGGCGTGCGCCATGTGGTGCTGGGTCACCTGAGCGCCGAAAACAATCTGCCGGAGCTGGCTTACAGCACCACCTGCCGCATGCTTATGGGGGCGGGCCTTGTCTGCGGCCAGGATGTGACGGTGGACATGGCCTGGCGCGACCGGGTGGGCAACGTGTATGTGATTCGGGACGGCAGGATGGAAAAAGCCCAGCGCTGCGTATGAGCCTGTTACGCCGGGAGAAATGCTGAAGGCAGGGCATACGTAAAAACGGGGCGGCTGAAATGGCCTGAAGGGGGAAACGGGTTGTCCAGACTGGAAAAGACCATTGGCGCGCGCAGCGTGCTCACCTTATTGATCATTACGGCGCTGTTGCGGATCGGCTTTATGTTCGGGGCCGATTTATGGATTACGGAGCAGGCGCTGAATCAGCCGGAAATCTATTATGCCTTCTCCATGCTCCATGAGATTGTCACCATTGGCATTCCTGTATTTGTGTTCATTTATCTGTTCAGGCCGCGGTACATGCCTGTTTTGAAAGCGCAAATGGCTTACCCGCCCCTGGGAGCCTCCCTGCGGACGGTATTGGCGGCCATCGTCGGGGCCGTAGCCCTGGAATTGTTCATCGCCATATGGGGAGTACTTCTGGAAGCGCTGCATGTTGTGATCCGGGTGCCGGATGTGCCCTTGCCCGGCAACGGCGCGCAGATCATACTGGCTGTGGCGGCGGTGTGCATCACGCCCGCCGTGCTGGAGGAGCTTCTTTTCCGCGGCGCTGTGCTGGAGGGGCTGAAAAGGGAGCTGCCGCAAAAGGCGGCGCTGTGGCTTTCGGCGCTTTTATTTGCCTTCATGCATGGATCGCTGATAGGGCTGCCGGCGCATGTGGCACTGGGGCTGATTATCACTTTGCTGGCCATCAGGCAGGGCAATCTGCAATTGCCCATGATCTATCACTTTTCCCATAACGCGGCGTCCTTGCTGATCTCGCTGTATATACGCAATATCATGGAAGGCGTGAACCTTGAGGCGCAGGCGGAGGCTATTCAGGGCACGTCTATGCTGCCGGCGGTGCTCAGTGTTCTCTCCACGGCAGTGATGGCGGCTTTCGCTTTCTGGCTTTTGATCCGGCCGCTGCTGGCGCCAATCAAAGAGGGAAAGAGCACACAGGCAGCCGTTGAAAGCCGCCTGCCGCACAATCGCCGCAGAATGGTGATTGTGCTGACGGCAATATTGCTGCTGCTTTTGCTCCCATTTTATGCACTGGATTTCCTCCCGGTATGAGGATAAAGAGGCGTTATGCAGACGGCTGTACTTTGTCTTGGAAAACTGAGGGAGAAACATTGGCGTCAGGCCGCGGATGAATACCTGAAGCGGCTGTCCCGCTATGGCCGTGTGGAAGAAATCGAGCTTGCTGACGAGCCGGAGCCTTCGGAGGAAAACGAGGCGCTATCCCGGCAGGTTCTGGACAGGGAAGCGGCCCGGCTGCTGGCTAGGATAAAGCCGGGGGATTATGTGATCGCCCTGTGCATCGACGGCAAGCAGTGGGACAGCGTTGATTTTTCCAGGCACATAAGCGAGCTGCCGCAAAGAGGGTATCAGCGTACCGTGTTCGTAATCGGCGGTTCTCTGGGGCTGGGGGAGGCTGTAATCAGCCGGACTGACGAGAAAATATCGTTATCGAAGATGACCTTTCCCCATCAGCTCGCCAGGGTTCTCTTGCTGGAGCAAATTTACAGGGCTGCAAAGATCAGCGCCGGGGAAAGATACCACAAATAGCATGGGCGGTAATTGTTTCCGCCCATCAGCGTATCAACAAAGTGGCTATGCCACTTTGTTGAGCTTTTCCCTCGCTGCTACTTGACACTGGCTTCGCCATTGTGCGGCCGTTTGCTCGGGCAAGGAAGGAATTTCTTCGAAATTCCCGCGCAAACCACCGCACATGTCGCTGGTTTGCGATCAAGAATCAGAGGGCTTCGGCCCTCCGATACCTCCCGGGGTTTTTTGATGGTTTGATGGGCGGAAATTGTTTCCGCCCATGTTTCATAGTACGGTTGGCTATATTATATATATTACAGTGCGAATGGCAGGGATAACCGCGAAGCGTGGGGAAATATGGAATCATGGGTTTTCAAGGAACACAAAAAAACGCGCCGGGCCATTTCGCCGGGAACTTTATGGGAGGGATGAGGTTGTACAATCTGTTGATCGGGGGAGCCGCAGGACAAGGCATCGACACCACGGCAGCCATTTTGGAAAAGCTGCTCAAAAGGGCAGGTTACAGCGTTTTTACCATGCGTGATTTCATGTCGCGCATTCGCGGCGGGCATAACTTTTGCACTATCCGTTTCGGCACAGAAACCGTGCGTTCCCATAACAACCGGTTTGATGGGATCATCGCCATGAACCGGGAAACGGTTGATTTGCATAAAGATGAGCTGAGCGAGAACGGGTTCATCCTCTGCGATGAAAAGCTGGGCGTTCAGGACAGCCGGGCTGTGGCGCTGAACATGGACGACCGGGCCAAAGCGCTGGGAAACCCCCGCGTGGCCGGGAGCATTGCTATAGGCGCGGTTTTGAAGCTGTTCGGGGAGAGCCTTGAAAAGGTCGAGGATGTGTTCAAGGAGGCTGTTCATCCCCAATACCTGGACGTGAACATGAAAGCTGTTCAGGAGGGGTACGGGCTTACGGAAAAGAGGTTCAGCCACTATGACGGGCCCTATGGCGATTGGCTGCTGATCAGCGGCAGCAAGGCGATGGCCTTGGGCGCGCTGGCCGCGGGGCTGAAATTCTATTCCGCGTATCCCATGTCCCCCTCCACAGCCATTATGGAATACCTGGCCGGCAAGAGCCGGGAGGCCGGTGTGGTGGTGGAGCAGGCGGAGGATGAGATCGCCGGCATCAACATGGCCATCGGCGCATCCTTTGCCGGGGCGCGGGCCATGACGGGAACCTCCGGCGGCGGCTTCTCCTTAAAGGTGGAAGCGCTGGGCCTGTCGGGCATGGCGGAGATCCCGCTGGTGGTGGCTAATGTGCAGCGGCCCGGCCCTGTGACAGGTCTGCCCACCCGTACGGAGCAGAGCGATTTGAAGTTTGTGATTTCCGCATCCCAGGGCGAATTCCCCCGGATGGTCATCGCCGTGCGGGACCAGGAGGACGCGTTTTATCAGACCGCCCGTGCCTTTGACATCGCGGAGCGGTATCAAATCCCCGTAATCCTGTTAAGCGACCAGTACCTGGGCGATGCTACCACGACGGTGAAGCCCTTCGATCTTTCCGGGATTCAAACAGCCGAGCCGGGCAGGGAGTGGAATGAGGAGGAATACCTGCGCTTCCGCTTTACGGAAAACGGCATTTCCCCCAGGCTTGTGCCGGGCAAGGTGAATGCTTTCGTATCCGCCGACAGTGACGAGCATGACGAGCGGGGCACCATCACCGAATCGGCCGATATGCGTAACAGGATGATGGAAAAGCGCATGGGCAAAATCGATCTTTTGAAGCAGGAGCTGAAGGAGCCGGACTTTATCGGCCCGGAGGAATTTGATACGCTGCTTCTGGGCTGGGGCTCGCTGAAGGGTCCGCTGTATGAGGCCGTGGAAGCGCTGAACAAGAATTCCGGCGAAAAGTACGCGGCGCTGGTGTTTGGGGACATCTATCCCCTGCCGGAAAAGCTGCTGCTTGAAAAAGCAAACAAGGCAAAGCGGATCATCAACGTGGAGCAGAACTATACGGGTCAATTGGCGCAGCTGGTGAGGGAAACCACCGGCATTGCTTGCGCCGGCTCCGTGCTCAAATACGACGGGCGGCAGCTATCCGGCGAGGAGATCGCCCGTTTGGTAAAGGGGGAAACAAAATAATGGAAGAGAAGAAATTCGCAACCCACGAGACGGCCTGGTGCCCCGGCTGCGGTAATTTCAGCATATTGAACTGCCTGAAAACGGCGCTGGAGGAACTTGGGAAGGACCCGCATGAGGTATTGATGGTGGCCGGCATCGGCCAGGCGGCGAAGACGCCGCAATATATCAGCGCCAACTTCTTTTGCGGCCTGCATGGGCGGGCGCTGCCGGCAGCGGTGGCGGCCAAGATCGCCAATGAGGATTTGACTGTGATCGTGAATACCGGCGACGGCGATTCCTACGGCGAGGGCGGGAACCACTTTTTGCACAATATGCGCAGGAATGTGGATATCACCCACTTCGTGCACGACAATCAAATCTACGGCCTGACCAAGGGCCAGGCATCCCCCACCACCATAGAGGGAATGGTCACCGGCGTACAGGCGGACGGCAGCGTGAACACGCCGCTCAATCCCATACTGCTGGCCATCGCCGCAGGTGCGGGCTTTGTGGGGCGCGGCTTCAGCGGCCAGCCCAAGCACCTGGTGGCGCTGATGAAGGAAGCCATCCAGTATCCCGGCTACGCGCTGGTGGATATCTTCCAGCCCTGCGTGAGCTTCAACAAGCTGAACACCTTCCAGTGGTACCAGCAGCGCACCTACATCCTCGGCGAGGACTATGATCCTTCCGACAAGCTGAAGGCCATGGAAAAAGCCATGGAGTTCTACGACAAGATTCCGCTGGGCGTGATCTACAGAGAGGAAAGGCCCACCTTCCACCGCAAGCATGCCGTATTGAAGGATGGCGTTCCCCTGATAGACAAAGCCGCAGACAAGGCCGTGGTGGAAAGGCTGATGCGGGAAGCGATCTGATATTTTGATGGAGGGGAGGCGTATATGAGGATATGCGCCTCCCTTTTTTGTGCATGGATAGAGAGGAAAGGCAAGCTTTAACCTGCTATGCTTTGACGGACGGGAGATGATGTGATGGAATGGCTCCAGCGGCTGAACGAATCCATCCGCTATTTGGAGGAAAACCTGGCTGGGGAAATAGACTATGAACAGGCGGCAAAAATCGCCTGCTGCTCCACGTTCCACTACCAGCGCATGTTTTCTTACATTGCGGGGATACCCCTGTCCGAGTATATCAGGCGCAGGCGCATGACTGCGGCAGCGTTCGATCTGCAATCCGGGGGAATGAAGGTCATCGATGCGGCGCTCAAGTACGGCTACGAATCACCCACGGCGTTCAACCGTGCGTTTCAAGGCGTGCATGGCGTATCGCCCTCCATGGCCCGGGAGGATGGCGTCCGCTTGAAGGCGTTCGCTCGCATCAGCTTCACGATATCCATCAAAGGAGAAGCTGAAATGAACTACAGGATTGAAAGACGGGATGCATTTACAATCGTGGGCGTCAGGGAGCACTTTGACATGAGCCTGGAAGAGAGCTTTGAAAATGTGCCCAAGTTCTGGCAAAAGACCGTGCAGTCGGGCATTGTGCCCGGCATTATCGCAGCCATGGACCAGGAGCCCTATGGTTTACTGGGCGTGAGCACCTGCATGAACGGCAAGGATTTTGACTATTACATTGCCGTGGCCAGCAGCCGTCCCGCCCCGGAGGGAATGGCAGCGTTCGAGGTTCCCGCATGCACCTGGGCGATCTTCGACTGTGTGGGAGCCATGCCCCAGGCGCTGCAGGAGCTTCAAAAGCGGATCGTGACGGAATGGCTGCCGACATCTGGGTACGAGTATGCCGATGCGCCGGACATTGAGGTGTATCCGGAAGGGGATCAGTGGTCGGCGGACTATAAGTGCCAGGCATGGCTGCCAATTACAAAGAAGGCATAATCATGTAGTTTTCTGGGTGAGGTGCGGAGAGGGCGTCTTTTTCAAAAGACGCCCTCTCCGTTGTATAATCTGTATTCGTTCCTTTACTCCGCATGGGCCGCGTTGACGGCGTTAATCTCGCTTTCCCGCATGAGCGGCGCGCAGGCGGGGCAGCGGATGAGGCCGGCAAAGGCCGCCTCTTCCAGCTGGCTGTAGTTGAAGGCGGTGAGGGGTAGGAACTTTTCCTTCACGTCCAAGCAGTTGTCCACACTGTGGTAGTAGGTGCCGCCTTCCGGGTTGTAGTATAGCTTTGTATCCGGGGCGGGCAGGGGAATTTGACGGCCTTTGTAGTCGTTCCAGATGAGAACCCTGGTATTCAAGTCAAGATTATCCCACAGCCAGGCCATATTGACACCCTCGGGGCTTTTCTTGCGCTGCACGCGTATGCAGCCGTGGCTGGCCTTGGTACCCAGCTTGGCCTCCGTTTTGTCAAAGTATTTGCTGCCGTCCCCGCGCAGGGTATAAGGCACCTGATGGATCAGGTTTTTGTTGTTGTAGCGCAATGCCATTTCGCAATGCAGCTTATCCGACATGAATTTGCCCGCACGGCTGACAATGAGATATTCTCCGCCCTGGGTCTCTGTATATGGCTGTTCCGGATTACTGAAAAGCCCGGTGGAGATCAAAAGCTCCGTAAACAGCTTGCCATCCTTGAATACATACATCCTTTGGGTCAGCATATCAATCAGCAGGCCGTATTTTTCAGATGGCTTTTTAGTTTGCAGCAGGTTTGTTTTCACATAACCCTGCACCATATCCCCATAAACCTTGACGGAGCTTTCATTAAACGAGCTGGAATAGGATTCGATCAGGCTCCAGCCGTCGTCCGTGTTTTCCAGGACACGTACGCCCTGAGAATCGTAGGTTATTTCACCTACAGGCTCGGCACTGTCATCGGGCTGAGAACGAAGCTTATAGGCCCGCTTTTGATTGCCCTTCAAGACGGTGATGGGCTGCATCATCACTTCCCAGATAGCCGCCTCATTGGACAGGTCCATGGGCAGCGTCCAGTAATTCAGTTCTCCATTGGATGGATAGGGGCTGAAATCCACAGGCGCGACAAAAGCGCTGTCCCTTGCCGCCGCCGTTTCAGGCAGCACCACGGTGTCACCGGTTGATCCGGCTTCTGCGGCCAATGCTTCCGCCGTCTGTGCATCCGTTACGGTCACGGGGATGTAATGGGCGTTGGAGGGAAAGCCTGTGCCATCCTGAAGCTGAACGATCAGCGTATAATCGCCCGGGGCTAAAGCGGCGCCTGATACCGTACCGTCCCAGGGGATGTCGTTTTCACCTTCCTGCACTTGTCCTTCATACACCAGCGCATCGATTTCTTCCAGGCGCACGGTCAGGCTGCCCTGCATGTTCGCCTGTATGTGCATGCTCCAGCTTGTGCCTGGTGCGATATGCGTGTCGCTGGGGAACACATTTTCAAGAACCGGGCTGACAGAGCCAATCGTTATATTGGCGGATGCCTGGCCGCTTGCCGCGATGGCCTTAAGCGTATAGCTCCCCGGCGGGAAGGCGGCGCCATCCAACGTGCCATCCCAGGAAACGTTGTTTTGGCCGGCCTTGGCGGGGAAATCCTCGTACAGGACCGTAGAATTTTCCGTTGCATCCGCAAGGATGATATCCACATCCTCAGACAGCGCGGCAGTGAAGCTGAACATCACCAGCTTGCCTGGCCGGATTTCCTGATTAAGGTCCACAAAGCTCAGTTCTCCCTGGGCAAAGGCCGGGAGGCAGTTGATAATCAATAGGATGGAAGTTAGGA
The DNA here is from genome assembly GCA_023436585.1 of Bacillota bacterium. Taxonomy (GTDB): domain Bacteria; phylum Bacillota; class Clostridia; order Christensenellales; family Aristaeellaceae; genus JAEWAH01. Next base: position 425,446 of record JAEZIN010000028.1, read on the forward strand.
ATGCGGCCATCCGGCGAATAACTGGCATAAGCACCTCCTGGTGGATAAATGGGGATAAACGTAGTATACCAATAACGAAAACAGGAAGACAATGGATGGATTGTAACAATTGAAGATGCGGCTATTCTGCTTTCTTCAATGCCTCGTACTTGCTTGTAAAATACGCGATCTTGTGCGTAACCTTTTCAATGTGCTTTTGCATTTGAAGCATCTGCTCCTCCACATCTTTTTTGTGGGCGATGAGCATATCGCACCTGCACTTGAGTGTACAATCCCCCCGCAGGCTCAGCTCCACAAACTCCCTGATCTGCTTGATGGACATCCCCGTGGTTTTCAGGCAGCAAATCAGGCCCAGCCCTTCCAGGTCCTCCTGGGAAAAACGGCGGATGCCGCTCTTTGTCCTGCGTACGTCGGGCAAAAGGCCCTCCTTTTCATAATAGCGCAGGGTATGGGCCGTCAAGCCTGTCAGTTGAGAAACCTGTTTCATGGAGTAGTCCACTGGGTATGCTCCTTTCAGCGGAAAAATTTTCTTTCCGTGATTGACTTAGAGTTAGCGCTAAGGTTTATACTGGCAGTATAGCAACTAACCCGGCTTTTGGCAAGCCACAGCAAAGGAGTGATATCATGAAATCAGCCATGGATACGTATAAACTGCATAATGGCGTGGAGATTCCCTGCGTAGGGTTCGGCACCTGGCAGACGCCCGACGGGGAGGTGGCTGTTGCCTCCGTAAAGACGGCCTTGGAGGCGGGGTACCGCCATATCGATACGGCCTCGGCGTATGAAAACGAGAAAAGCGTCGGCATTGCCGTTAAGGAAAGCGGCATCGCCCGGGAAGATATTTTCGTGACCAGCAAGCTGTTCAACCCCGACCACGGCTACGATAAGACCATGCGGGCTTTTGATGCAACCATGCAGGAGCTGGGTTTTGACTACCTGGACCTGTACCTCATCCACTGGCCCAACCCCATCCATTTCCGCAACAGTTGGAAAGAAGCCAATGCCGGTTCCTGGAGGGCGTTTGAAGAGCTGCATGCCGCCGGGCGCATCCGTTCTATCGGTGTGAGCAACTTCCGGCCGCACCACCTGATAGCGCTGCTGGAAACAGCCAATATGGTGCCCATGGTGAACCAAATCCGTCTTTGCCCGGGGGACGTGCACAAGGAAACAGTGGACTTTTGCAGAAGATATGACATACTCCTGGAAGCGTACAGCCCGCTGGGCCTGGGGCGCATCATGGATGTGGCCAAGGTGCAGCAGATTGCGGACAGGCATGGCAAGTCCGCCGCTCAGATCGCATTGCGATGGAGCCTGCAAAAGGGTTTCCTGCCGCTGCCCAAGTCCGTAACGCCCGAGCGTATCCGTCAAAACATCGAACTGTTTGATTTCGAACTGTCCGGCGAGGAGATGTCAGCCATCGACCATGTGGAACCCGGGATTTGCGGGACCTGGCGGGACCCGGATACGGCATCCTTTTAATCAGGGGCGCTGCTCCTGGACCTAGCTTATGGGACACAGCCCCTTTAGAATCCCCATATTGATATTGACAAAGAATATTATTGCTCCAGAGATGCAGTAGATTTTTAATGCAGGGCAAGGATCCGGATTGCGATAAGCGCTGCGCATATTAATATTGGAATTAGAATGAGTTTAGATTTGGAGGAGGATGAACCCCATGGCTTTCAATTACTACATGCCGGCCCGCATACTCTTTGGCAAGGGAAAGCTGAACGAACTGCATCAGCAGCGGTTGCCCGGCAAAAAAGCGCTCGTCGTGATCTCGGCGGGCAATTCCATGAAGCGGCTGGGGATCCTGCAAAGGCTTGAGGAGCAGCTGGACAAAGCGGGCGTCGGCCATGTGCTGTTCGACAAGGTTTTGCCCAACCCCATCCGGGAGCACGTGATGGAAGGTGCGGCGCTGGCAAGGGATACGGGGTGTGATTTTGTAATCGGCCTTGGCGGCGGCAGCAGCATCGACTCCGCCAAGTCCATTGCCGTGATGGCCGCCAACCCCGGCGACTATTGGGATTACATTTCCGGCGGCACGGGAAAGAGTATGCCGGTGCCTTTTGATCCGCTGCCTGTTGTGGCTATCACCACCACCGCCGGCACGGGAACGGAGGCCGATCCCTGGACGGTGATCACCAAGGGCGATGAAAAGATAGGCTTTGGGTATGACAAGACGTTCCCCGTCTTGTCTGTGGTGGACCCGGAGCTGATGATGTCGGTACCAACGGCTCTCACCGCTTACCAGGGATTTGACGCCCTTTTCCACAGCACGGAAGGGTATTTGAACCGTACGGCCAATGAAATGAGCGATCTGTTTGCCTTGCGGGCCATCAGCCTGATTGGCAAAAGCCTGGCGAAAGCTGTTTTGGATGGCTCTGATGAACAGGCCCGGGCGGATGTGGCCCTGGCCAATACCTTTTCCGGGTTTGTGGAATCCACCTCCGGCTGCATATCGGAGCATTCCATCGAGCACGCGCTCAGCGGCCTGAAGCCCGAACTGCCTCACGGGGCCGGCCTGATCATTATCAGCGCTGCTTATTACACCCATATTGCCAATTCCGGCCGCTGCGGTGAGCGCATGGTGGATATGGCCCGTGCCCTGGGCAGGACGGACGCGACGAAGCCCATGGATTTTGTCACGGCGCTTGTAAGCCTGCAAAAGGCCTGTGGTGTGGCGGATTTGAAGCTTTCCGGTTATGGCATACAGCGGGAGGATATTCCCTTCCTTGCCGCCCATGCCCGGGAGATCATGGGCGGGCTGTTTGAGGTGGACCCCTGCGACATCACAAGGCAGGATGTAGAGGACATACTTGAGCGGTCCTACCGCTGAGCATGGCTTTGCTGTATCCTCGAATCTTGACCAGATTAAGCGCCTCCGTCCGGGGGCGCTTTTCGAATGCGCAGAAACAATGGATCCCGTCGATATGCTAATGACAGGCATCTATACGGAGTGATACGTATACAATGATTATCAAATGCAGGGAATTAACTTGCCTGTATCATAAATGACGTGCATGCCGTAAAGGGGAGCCTATGTCACAAATACGCGTGAATATACCCAGAGGAATACGGGCGGGTAAGCCCTACTCCATCCTGAGGTCTGCCGTCCGGCGGTTTCTCTGCCTGCCGCCCTGGCTGGCCATGGTTTGCATCTATCTTCCTTTTTGCCTGCTGCGCATCGCTTGTGCTTTTTATGCCGCGAGCACCCCTGTAATCATGCCGGATTCGGCGCTGTACATGCACCTGTCGCGCTCGATCATGGAAAAAGGGGCTTTGCTTTTTCGGGGTCAGCCCATACGGTATGAGCACATCTTGTATCCCCTTTTGCTGTCGCCGCTTCAGCTGCTGCCGCAAAGCGTCAGCCTTTTCCGGGGCATCCAGGTATTCAACGTGCTGGTCATGCATCTTGCCGTATTCCCGGTGTACGGCCTGGCCCGCGCCGTTTTGAGGAGCCACAGGAAGGCGCTTCTTTGCGCTGTGTTTACCATGCTCATGCCGGATTTTTTCATCACAGAACACATCATGACGGAAAGCATTGCTTTCCCGCTGATCCTGGCTGCGTGCTATGCCTTCTACAAAACGTACGATTCGCCCTTCCGCCTGAAGACAGCATTGCTGTGGGGTGGACTTGGCTTTCTCCTTTGCGCGCTGAAGCCTGGCTATGTGGCCTTGCCCGCCTGCTTTTTTGCGCTGCTTGTTTGGGAGGGGCTTCATAAGCGCAGCCTGGAACGGCTGTACCAGGCGCTGGCGGGATTGCTGCTTTTGCTGAGCTTCCTTGGCCTGTACGCGCTATTGCTACAGTGGGGGCTTCGTATGTCCCCCCGGCAGTCCACCCTCTATGGCACACAGACGCATCCCCTTACCTGGGACCATCTTTTGCAAACGCTCAACGGGCTGTTCATGTACGGTGCCTATGTGCCCCTTGCTTTTGGCTTTTTCACGCTGTACCTGCCGGCCGCCCAGCTTGGCGCGTGGGAGGGAAAGGACCGCCATCTTTTGAAGCTGTGCCTTTTTTCCATGCTGGCCATCGCGGCAGGCACCGTCTACGTGATCTATTATGATGAGCTAAACGGCGGGGACCCGTATGCGGCACGCATCCATGTGCGGTATATATCGGCTTTCCTGCCGGTTTTGATGATGTACGCGCTGTCTCCGGCCCTTAAGGGCAAGCGCCTGAACACTTCGCTGTTCCTGCTTTTGTCTTTTTCCCTTTTGTGCCTTGTATTCCTGAACGGGGCCTCCCTTTTGAGCGGGTATGACTATCCTGTGGATGCGATACTCTTGACCGCCGCTTCCGCGAAAACGCAGGGCTTTGACGGAAGGCTGCTGTGGCCCATTTTTGCAGCGGTCTTCCTTCTTGCCATGGCGTACAGGCTGATACGCTACGGGTATGGCACGTTTGAACGACGGATGCTTTTCGCGTTCCTCACATTCGCGTTTGTATTTAACGGCGCTTTGTCCGTATTCGTCAACCGGCATCATATTGATTCGGTATATCCCAAGGATTCTTATGAGGCCGTAACGGTGGCGGGCGTGGAAGGCAGCCTCGGCGTCGTTCGGGATGGCGGCTGCTTCTGGCCGGAGGCGGCGGAGCTGGATGTGGCTTCCCGCTGCGGCATTCCCGTGGTGGAATTGGATGATCTGATGGAGCTCATGAATCCGGACGGTTCCATCAGCGCTTTTACGCCCAAAGCCTACTGGCAGGAAAACGCGGTGAACGCCGTTCCCAACATTGAGAAGCTGATCCTGACCAACGAGATACTCAATTCCGTCATGCTTTCAAAGGAGGCGCAGGCCGGCGCTGTTTCCACCGCCAACGGGGGCTACTGCGTGCTTCCCGCTGCGAAAGGCCAGCCCATCTTCCACAGCGGCCTGTCGGGTTTGAAGGAGGGCTGGGTTGCAAAGGGGAGCCGTTTCACCGTGTTTGATGAACAGCTTCGGGCGCAGGAGACCATTACCCTGCAGCTTCAGGTCAGCCCCGGGGAAGGACAGGCGCAGTTGATACTGTGCTTGGATGGTCAGGAGCAGGCATTTGTATTGACCGGCGGGCTGCAATGGATTGCCGCTGTTTTTAAGGCGCAGAGTCCAGATCAAGCCCTGGCCATCACCCTGGATATCGGCGAAAGCAGCGTGTTCGTTAAGACGTACCTGATCTCCTGAATCGTTTATTTTTTCTCCGGGATGGGTATATAATCCAGTATGAACGATTCTTTCGGAGTTCTGGAGGCATCCATGGAGAAGCATTTTGATGTCATTATCGTGGGGGCGGGACCGGCCGGGTTGTCGGCCGCCATTTATCTGGCCCGCTCCAAATACAGCGTGTTGGTAGTGGAAAAGGGCCGGCCGGGGGGACAGGTGGCCATCACCTCGGAGGTGGTGAATTATCCCGGTGTCATCACCGCCAGCGGGCCGGAATTGACGGACATCATGCACCGGCAGGCGGAGCAGTTCGGCACGCAGTTTCTGACGGCGGAGGTGACAGACCTCATACTGGACCAGCCCGTGAAGCGGGTAATCACCAGCCGGGGGGAATATACCGCCCTTGGCCTGATCGCCGCCATGGGCGCCAATCCCCGCAGGATCGGCTTTCCCGGCGAGGAGGAGTTCCAGGGCCGCGGTGTAACCTACTGCGCCACCTGCGACGGCGAATTTTTTACCGGTATGGATGTTTTCGTCATCGGCGGCGGGTTTTCCGCGGCGGAGGAAGCGGTGTTCCTGACGCGCTTTGCCAGGAAAGTGCATATCGTCATGCGCAAGGATGACTTCTCCTGCAGCGAGGCCATCGCCAGGCCCGCCAAGGAGCATCCCCAAATCGAAATCTCCTATCATACGGAGGTCGTCCGTGTGGAGGGGGACACGGCGCTGCGCCGCGCCGTATTCCGCGACAACCGAACGCAGGATACGTGGGAATACAGCGCAAAGCCCGGCGAGACGTTCGGCATGTTCATCTTTGCTGGCTATCTGCCGTCCACCTCCTTGCTCAAGGGGAAAGTGGCGCTTACTGGCGATGGCTATGTAATCACCGATGACCATCAAAAAACCAGCATCGATGGCGTTTACGCCGCGGGGGACCTGTGCGTGAAGCCTTTGCGCCAGGTGGTCACCGCCGTCTCCGACGGGGCCATAGCCGCCACATCCCTGGAGAAGTACATCTTTCACATGCACCAGAAGGGGTTTGAAAAGGGGCAGGGTGTGGAGTCCGCAAAGGACGCCGCAGCGGTTCCCGTAAGGCAGGAGCAAAATGCCCCGCCCAAGCCGGCTGCCCCTGCCCCAGCACCGCAGAAAGCCTCCCCGCTGATTCCAGAAGCCGTCGTGGAAAAAATCCGGCAGGCCTTCTCCGTTATGCGCCGCAAGGTGGTTTTGGAAGGGCTCCTGGATGACAGCGTCATCAGCCGCAGGGTGGAGGCGTTTCTTTCTGAAATCGCGGCAGCGCATGAGAATGTGGAAGTCCGCATGGTCAGGGAGCCTGATTATCCGCCGGGGCAGTGGTACCCGGCGATCCGCATTCTCAATGAGGAAGGTGAATTTCTCCGCGCCCAGTTCCACGGCGTGCCGGGCGGCCATGAACTGAACAGCTTTTTGGCTACTGTCCAGGCTGCAGGCGGCGCGGGGGAGGATCAGGGGGAAGCGATGGAGAAGGCCCGCCAGCTAAAGGAAAAAATGAACCTGAAGGTGCTGGTGACGCTGTCGTGCACCATGTGCCCCGATCTTGTGATGGCCGCCCAGCGCATGGCGATGGAAAACCCGCTGGTGGAGGCGGAGGTTTTCGACGTGGCGCACTATCCCACCCTTCGGGAAAAGTACAATATCATGAGCGTGCCCTGCCTGGTAGTCAACGATGAGAAAACCTTCTTTGGCCGCAAGAATATGGAGGAGCTTGTTTCCCTTTTGCAGAGAGAAAGCGTTTCGGCATAATCTTTATGCACAGAATTGATAGTAAAAGAGGCGGTTCCCCGTCCGGTATTTAGGACAGGGAACCGCCTCTTTCATAAAGGATTACTTACAGGGCGATGGCGTGCAGTACGAAATTGAGGATGAACAGCGCTGTGGAAATCCAAACGATGAGGTGGATATCCCTGATCTTGCCGGTGAAGGTCTTGGTCAGGCAGTAGAATATGAAGCCTGCCGCAATGCCGGTGGAAATGCTGTAGGTGAATGCCATGAAGATGCCGGCAAAGAAGGCGGGAATGGCGTCGGCAAGATTGGTCCAGTCGATTTCCTTGAAGGAGGACATCATCATAATACCTACGATTACAAGCGCCGGGGCGGTGGCGGCGCCGGGGATGGCGCTGGCAAAGCTGGCCAGGAAAGCGCTGAGGATGAAGCAAACTGCTACCACAACGCTGGTAAGGCCGGTGCGTCCGCCGGCGCTGATGCCCGCGGCGCTTTCCACATAGGTGGTGGTATTGCTGGTGCCGGCGATGGCGCCGATGGAGGTGGCTACGGAATCGGCAAACAACGCCTTGTCCATTTTGGAGTTGAAGCCCTTGCCGCTTTCCATGGCCAGCTCATCTTCACGGCTGAAGATGCCGCTGCGGCGGCCCGTACCGATAAAGGTGCCGATGGTGTCAAACGTATCGGTGAGGCTGAAGGAGAAAATAGTGATCAAAACCAGCGGGAGCTTGGAAAGGTCGGTAAACAGGGACCCGATGCCCGCCGGTGTAAAGATCACGCCAAACGTGGTGGGCAGCTTGGACCAGGCTTCTGAAAAGCTTACAGAACCGGACATGGTGGTGACGTTGAGGGGAATGCCGATCAAGGTGGCGGCCACGATGCCGATGAGGATGGCTCCCTTGACCCTCATTAGCTGAAGGACGATGATGATCACAAGGCCGATCAAGAATACCCAAATCACCGGATCGTTCAATTTTGCGATGGCGGGAACTGCCCCAAAGGTGACAGCCTTTACGTTTAAAAGTCCAATATAAGCGATGAATACGCCGATGCCGCCGCCGATGGCGTTTTGCAGGCTGGAGGGGATGGCCTTGATGATATGCTTGCGCACCTTGGTAACCGTAATCAGTATGTTCACAAGGCCGCAGATGAAAACCATGGAAAGGGCCTGCTGCCAGGTGAAACCAAGACCGTTTACCACCACATAGGTAAAGAATGCGTTCAGGCCCATGCCCGGCGCCTGGGCATAGGGGACATTGGCGACGAGACCCATGATCAGCGTGCCTATGACGGCCGAGAGGATGGTGGCCAGGAATACAGCGCCCCATTCCATACCGGCGTCTTTGAGGGTAAGCGGGTTTACAACAATGATGTACGCCATTGCACAAAACGTTGTCAGCCCAGCCAGGATTTCCGTGGTTACCTTTGTGCCGTTTTCCTTCAGTTTGAACACGACAAAGCCCTCCCGTTTTTTCTTTTGACGGTCCATTCCGCGCCTGCCCGCGGCGCTCCATGACAAATCATTATACTGTCATACATGTAAAGAAGTCAATCGATGTTCTGGATGCGCAAGGTATTGTTCGTCTTTTTTAAGAATTATATTTTGTAAATTGGTTAATAAAGTATAATCTGTTATGAATTGCATTTGCATTGTGATAGCCCATTGCACCTTAACAGGCGCTGTGGTAGAATAGGCGGCGTTCGGGCTTATTAAGTTTGCGCAATTTATCGGAGAGTTATCATGATATCCAGATGGAAGCATGCGTTTGCAAAGGATCCTGTTCTTTTTATATCCGGCATAATGGCGGCTGTGACGGTTTTTATCATCCCTCCGTCGGCTGAGTATTATTCCTACATAGATATCCGCACCCTGGCGCTTTTGTTTTCCCTGATGGCGGTGGTGAGCGCGCTTTCCCGCAAAGGGCTGCTGGATGCTGCGGCGGGACTTTTCATCCGCCGCGCAAAAAGCATGCGAAGCCTTGGCCGCATGCTGGTGCTGCTGTGCTATGCAAGCTCCATGTTTATTACAAATGATGTGGCGTTGATCGCCTTTGTGCCCCTTACGCTGATTCTGCTTCGGGACGACAGCCGCGCGATGCTGACCACCGTGGTATTGCAGACCGTAGCCGCCAACCTGGGCAGCATGCTCACGCCCTTTGGCAATCCGCAGAACCTGTACTTATATTCGGCGTACGGCATGAACGGGGCAGATTTCTTTTCCGCCGTGCTGCCCGCGGGCGGTATATCGCTTGTTGCGGTGCTGGCACTTTGCCTGCTTCTGCCCGCAAGGCCGGTGACAATCAGGACAGGCAGCGCCCATGCACCATTTCTGGCGGACGGGTCCCTATGGGTTATGGCGGCGCTATTCTTCATGTGTGTTGCGGCTGTGCTGCGCTTTGTGCCTTACCCGCTGGCGGTGGCTGCCGTGATTGTTGTTTTGCTGTTCATGGACAGGCAGGCATTAAAAAAGGTGGATTACCGCCTATTAATCACCTTTTGCTTTTTCTTTGTGTTTGTAGGGAACCTTGGCCGCATGGAAGCCGTGAAAAGCTTGCTGGGCGGGTGGCTGATGGGCAGCGAGGTATTTGTATCGGCCATGGCCAGCCAGTTTGTAAGCAATGTGCCGGCGGCACTGATGCTATCGGAGTTTACGCAAAACGGCAAGGCGCTTGTCACAGGCACCAATATCGGCGGTCTGGGCACATTGATCGCTTCCATGGCCAGCCTGATCTCCTTCAAGCTGTACGCAAAATCGGAAGGGGCGCAGCCAGGCCGGTATCTTGGCTTGTTCTCTATCATCAATTTCGGGCTGCTGGCGCTCTTGCTCCTGCTTGCGGTGACTGTCTTGGCAAGAATATAAAAACGCCTAGGCCGTACGCCATGTCAGCGTATTTTCCTCAAACAGAGCTTGGATTTCTCCCTTGTCATGCAGATAGGAAATATACGAACGTATGGTGCTACCCACCAGCACGTATTGGTTAAAGTCCATGCGCAGGCCGTAACGGCCAAACACTTTTTTCAAAAGAACATCAAAGCCGGCGGAAACGAGGCACGATTCCTTGATGAACGCGATGATTTCAAAGGCCTTTTGCATATTCCTGTCCGCAAGGCAGCGTATGTCCTCGCAAGGTTCCGCGTGGGCGGGCACAAACAGCCGGCCTTGCAGATTCTTCACTATCTCCAGGGAGTTCAAATATCCCTGCACGTCGTACAGATAGGATATATGGTATTTTTGCAATATGGCTTCTCCGGCCAGGCTGTCGGCCAGGAACCATACATCATCACTTGTTTTGAAGGCCGCCATGGCCATGCTGTGGCCGTCCAGGCGCTGCATGGTAAGCCCCTCCGGCAGTATCGCCGGCGCAAGCTCCCGCACGTCGCTTTCCTGGGCCAGCAGGAACTTGTTACGCAGTTCCTCCATGGGGTACCCGCCGTACAGCATGGAGGATTCCAAAATGGGATATTTGACAAAGGCTTGTTCCGCGCCGGGGGCATAGATCGGGCAGCCTGTCTTTTGCTGCAGGAACTGATTCCCGCCGATGTGGTCGGCGTGGGAGTGGGTATTAAGAATCATCTTCAGCGACCAGCCTTGACTTTCCAGGATCCTAAGCGCCTTCTTCCCGGCATCCTTGTCATTGCCGCTGTCGATAAGGCATGCATCGCGGTCATGGAGGAGATATATGCCCATCCTGGCGGGGCAGTCGATATAATATGTCCTTTGGCCGGCCTGAACCAATTCGTACATTTGCCTTCCTCCCGCAGCTGTTCTTCATGTGTATAGGACAGGACTATTATACGGCACTGGTATGAGGTTGGCAACCGTGGACTGCTGGGCTGCAGGGCGGTAAAGGCTGGAGAACAAAACGCGCCGGCAGAAATGGAGCTGTCCTTTTCTAGTATCCCGGAAGGGAAAACATACCAATTGACGAATGGATATACGGGAAATCAGCATAAGGAGGCCAAATCATGAGGATCGAAAACGTACCGTTTGGCATAACGGACTGGAGCGCGGTCACGCCTACCGTTCATCCCGGCATTACGGGCGACGCTTATTGGCGCACGCTGGAAATCGGCAATATCCGCGTGCGCATGGTGGAATATACCCCCGGTTACGTGGCCGATCACTGGTGCCATCGCGGCCATGTGCTGCTGGTGCTGGAAGGGGAGCTTACCACCGAGTTGGAGGGTGGGGAGACGTTTGTATTAAAGCCTGGAATGAGCTACCAGGTGGCGGACGATGCCAGTTCCCACAGGTCTGTGACGCAGACGGGGGCAAAACTGTTCATTGTGGATTGATTTGATGGAGATATGACGCATTGAGCAGGCTGCGCTTTTATGCCAGCCTGCTTTTTGTTCTGCAACCTATAGCATATACGCCAAATTTTGACAACCTTTGCGTTTTATCATACAATGAAGGCATGCTTTTCTTTCGATTCAGGGGAAACAAAGGCCGTTAGTGAGGTAACCCGATGAACCGGTATTATTACGCCGATTCTATTGCTGATTTTCTGACGAAAAGCCGCTTTGAGGTCTTTGGTGAATTGACAGCCAATGACCAGTTTGCGGCGGAGGAGCTTCAAAAGAGCACCTGGATGGCGGAAATCAATATATTCAAACGTGAGCTGAAGGATTTTTCGGACGGCCATGTCTTGTTTGAGTATACCATTCCCCGTATCGGCGACAGGATAGACAATGTCGTACTGTACCGCGGCATCGTGTTCCTGCTGGAATTCAAGGTGGGCGAGCAGGTATATTCCAATAGTGCCATTGAACAGGTAACAGATTATGCGTTGGATTTGCGCTGCTTTCACCGGGAGAGTCACAATCAATTCATCGTACCGATTCTTATCGCAACGGAGGCGCCTGCAAAAGCATCGCAGATTCAATACCTGGATTACAGGATGCTGGCGCCGCTTCTATGCAATCCATACAATCTGGGCAAGACCATTACCGAGATAGCGGCCGGCTATGGCGGTTCGCCGATTCTGGCCGGGGACTGGATAAACTCCATCTACATGCCGACGCCCACAATCATTGAAGCAGCACAGGCATTGTACCGCGGACATGGGGTGGAGGACATATCCAGGAACGACGCAAGCGCTGTCAACCTGAGCCGGACGGCCGACGCGGTGAACAGAATCATCGACTTTAGCAAAGTGAACCGCCGCAAATCCATCTGCTTTGTTACGGGCGTTCCCGGCGCCGGGAAAACGCTTGCCGGGCTGAATCTTTCCGTGGAACGGCAGCGGATTGATGAAAAGGAGCATGCCGTGTTCCTGTCCGGCAATTTTCCATTGGTTGCCGTCCTGCAGGAGGCGCTTGCCAGGGATAAATGCCGGCGCAGCCATATATCAAAGACCGCGGCGCTGAGGGAAGTCAAGGATTTTATACAGATCATACACCATTTTCGGGACGATGCCATATCCACCGAAGCGCCGCCTTATGAGAAGGTCGCGATTTTTGATGAAGCGCAGCGCGCCTGGACGCAGGCGCAGCTTTCCCGTTTTATGAAGGAGAAAAAGGGCCTTTTAAACTTTGATCAATCAGAACCGGATTTTTTGATCAGCATCATGGATCGCCATGTAGACTGGGCGGCGATTGTTTGCCTGATCGGCGGCGGCCAGGAAATCAATACCGGAGAAGCCGGGCTGATGGAATGGTTTCAAACCTTGAAAAAGAGCTATACCCACTGGGATGTGTACGTATCGGATCAGTTAAGCGATACGGAATACCTAAGCGGCGCACAGGTCACGGAGCTTATGGATAACCTTCATATCGAGCGGGATCTGCACCTTAACGTATCCCTGCGCTCCTTCCGCAGCGAAAAGGTAGCCGCGTTTGTGAAGGCCTTGCTGGATGCGGACAGGGAGCAGGCTCGCTCACTCTATGCCGGGTTCGCCCATGCATATCCCATTGTGATGACGCGGGATTTAGATACAGCCAGAGCATGGATACGCAGCCGGGCCAAGGGCTCCCAGCGATATGGCTTGACGGCAAGCTCCGGCGCTTACCGCCTTCGCACGCATGGGGTTTGGGTACAGAGCAGGATCGACCCTCCCGTATGGTTCCTAAACGGCAAGGATGATGTTCGCTCCTCTTACTATCTGGAAGAAGTGGCTACGGAATTTGACATACAGGGTCTGGAACTGGATTGGAGCATCGTCTGCTGGGATGCCAACTTCCGTTTCAACGGCTCCTGCTTTGAATATTACCATTTTCGAGGCAACCGCTGGGAGCACGTGAACCAAGACATCAAGGCCATGTATTTGAAAAATGCCTATCGCGTTTTGCTGACCAGGGCCAGGCAGGGCTTTGTGATCTTCATTCCGGTTGGCGAACAGGGGGATCAGACCCGGGACCCCGCTTTTTACAACGGGGTATATGGATACTTTAAGGACATCGGCATTCAGGAAGTCAGCATGGACGATATCAAAAAGCCGGCAGTCTATCATTTCTGATTGCTGCCGGAGTTAAAGCTATGTAATGTTACGAACCCAGCTTCATTGAAATCGCGGATAACTTGGTGCCGCGTCACTAATTTAGATTGGCGAGAATCTCCCGGTAGCGCCTTGTCGCCAGTTCGCTGGGCTTACCCTTTTCGCAGAAGGATAGACCGCCCAGGCTCCTGTTTACGCGCTCCGGAACCACCATGCCATCCTGCAGTTTCGATTCCAATACTTTCAGCGCACCCATAAACCTTGCGTCCTTCCTGGCGCTCTCAAAAAAGGAAAGCACGTATACATACACAAACAGGTTGTAGTTTGCGAAGGGATATTCCACCTGCAGGAACAGCGTGCCGATCCCATAATGGCAGGGGCCCAGGGGCAGGCGTGTCGTCCAATGGGCAAGCAGGAACTCCACGGCCTTATCGAGTGCCTTTTCGGGGCTAGACTCCGTAAAGCGGAAAGCATTCAGGGCCGTAAGCGTCGGCAGGGGATTCGAATAATCTGTTTCCGGGCCGCGGCCAAAGCTGTACTTGTTGCATTTCCAGCCCCCGTCGCCCTGCTGAATAGAAAGCAAGTGCTCGAAAGTCTTTTGAAGCCGTGCGTCTGCCGCGTACCCCAAGTGGCACAGAACGCTTAGGGCATTGATGGTGTGGCATGGATAGATTGCGCCGTCCGGCGACAACTTGAAGCGCCCATCCTCCCGCCATGCCGAAAAGATCAGGCCGGCCATGGCTTGCAGGATGGGCTCGCCGGGCTCCACGCCCAGCTCCAGCAGCATGAGCGTGCTGCCTAATGCGTTATAGGGGCTGCCCTTTAAGAGCCTGTTGTCGGGGGTGGTAAAAAGGTCGGCGCCGTTGTCGAAGCGCCTTGCCAGGATTGCGTCCACATCCTTTTGATACTGCTCCATGACGGCCATTTATGATACCCCCCGTTTGCTTTTGTGAAATCAATATGATTTGAACCGGCGGTGCAAATCACCGCCGGTTCTATCACAATACCTGTTTTTATTGCTCCCGTCCGCTCCGCATATTCGTCCTGCTTTGGTACGACGATGCCGGCGGCACCTCATCGGGGATATCCGCGATCCCATCCGCCATGGTGGGGGGCAGGGGTTCGTCATTTGGTTTCGCCTGCTTGCGGTGCTTGAGGGGGGCCTTCTTGTCAGCCTTGTCCTGCAGCTTTTGCATGTCTGAGAGCGTCTCCATGGCATGCTCCGGCTCGTACTTTTTCATATGCCTGGGGGGACGGGACGGTGCTGCGGTAAAATCATCCGCGGCCTTATCGTCCGCCTGGCCCTTTCCTTTCTTGTCTGCCTTCACCTTTTGGGCGTAAACTTTCTTTTCCGTTTTGTCCTTCAGCTTGGCGGCCTCCGCCTGCTTTCGGGCTATTTCGTTCTTGGCTTGCTCCTTGGCGTCCACAGATTCCGCCTGCGCGCTGGCGGCGGCTTCCGCCAGTTCCCGAACGGCCAGCGCCTGGTCCGCCTCTGCCTTTTTCGCTACCTTTTCAGCCTTTTCGCGTTCCTTATGCTCCTGCTCGGCCCGCTTCTTCATGTCGGCTTCCGCCTTTTGAAAATCCAAAAGGAGTCCGTCATACAAACTCAAGTATTCCTTGGCCGAATGGGTCCAGCTGAAATCACCTTCCATACCGCGCTTCATGAGAATGCGCCACACCGGCTTGTCTTCCCGGTAATACTTCACGGCGCGGTGGATGGTATTGAGCATGTCGTGGGCGTTGTAGTTGAAGAAGGTGAAGCCGTTGCCGTCGGATGTATACTCGTTAAAGGCAAGCACCGTGTCCCGCAGCCCGCCTGTTTCACGTACGATGGGCACCGTGCCGTAGCGCATTGCGATCATCTGGCTCAAGCCGCAGGGCTCAAACTGGGAGGGCATCAGGAACATGTCCGCGCCGGCGTAGATTTGGTGGGCCAGGGCGTGGTCCATGGTGAAGCGGGCGGCCACCCGGCCGGAATACTGCTGCTCCGCCCAGGAAAAAAGGTCCATGTAGCGGGAATCGCCCATGCCCAGGACGACCAATTGCAGGTCCTCCTGCATGATGTCGGAAATCACGTAATCGATGAGATCCAGGCCCTTTTGGTTGCTCAGGCGCCCCACCATGCCGATGAGCGGCACATCGGGTCGGACTTCAAGCCCCAGCTTTTCCTGCAGCGCGCGCTTGCAGGCAATCTTGCCATTCAAGTCATCCGCCGTATAGGGCGCTTCGATGGCCGGGTCGTGACCTGGGTCGTATTCCTTTACGTCGATGCCGTTTAGCACGCCATACAGAACATTTTTACGAGCGCGCAAAAGCCCATCCAGCCGCTCGCCGTAATAAGCCGTTTGAATCTCCTGGGCATAGCTTAAGCTTACAGTGGTGATTCGGTCGGCGTAGACTAGGGCGGACTTCAAAAAGTTGGCGGCGCCGTAAAACTCCAGCTTGTCGGCGGAAAACAGGCTGTCGCCCAGGCCCAGTACATCCTGCACATCCTTGACGTTGAACACACCCTGGTACTGCAGGTTGTGGATGGTGAACACCGTGCGGATGGGGTGGTACGCCGGCAGGTGGTCGTACTGTATGCGCAATAGCGCCGGGATCATGCCCGACTGCCAGTCGTGGGCGTGGATTACTTCCGGCCAGAAGTTCAACAGAGGCAATGCGTTCAAAACAGCCCGGTTGAAAAAGCCGAAGCGCTCATACTCGTCGCCGCCCAGGCCGTACACATAGGGGCGGTCGAAGTAATACCTGTTGTCCACAAAATAGTAGGTGACGCCACCCAGAGTGAGCGCCTCGATGCCGCAATATTGGTGGCGCCAGCCCAGGCGGATTTCAAAATCTACCACATGGGTCATCTGATCCCGGTACTCCTGGGGGATGGACGCGTATAGCGGCAGCATGACCCGCACATCGTGGCCGGCCTTGTGCAGTACTGGCGCCAGCGCACCCACCACATCGGCCAGGCCGCCGGTTTTGCAAAAGGGTACGCATTCGCTGGCGGTAAAGAGAATCTTCATATGATGGAAACCTCCTTTTGGGAGTCGATGCCTGCGGGGAAGAACTGCCCGCTTCAGGCGGCAGTCAAGACTCAAATGCAATCCTCCCGCTCCTAGTCATACTGAGCATAGCGGAAGAACTTTATGCGGCTTTTGGCAATGCGCCGGATGACAATTTTTGTGCGCCTTGTTTGGAATATAACCTACCGCTTGAAATCAGGCTATGCATTTCAATCTTATAAATGGAGATATCAAAGAGGTTTTATCTCTTTGGCAGGGTCCAGGGATGGAGTCCCTGGCTAAATGACGACCCTTTTCGCGATGACGATGGGGTATGCCGACGGGCCGATGAGCCTTGCGTTGCGCTTGATGACCACCTGTTTGTCTAGGATGCAGTTTTCGATGTAAGCACCGGCCATCACCTGGGTATCCTGCATGATGATGCAATTTTTCACATGCGCGTCGGGAGAAATTCGCACGCCCCTGAAGATGACGCTGTTTTCCACCCTGCCTTCGATGATGCAGCCGTCGGCCACCAGGGAGTTGATGATCTGTACGTCGTCGTCATACTTGGCGGGCATCTCGTCGCGGACCTTGGTGTAGACGGGCTTGTCGGGATCGAACAGGCTCTTGCGCACCTTGGTGTTCAAAAGGGCCATGTTGCACTGGAAGTAGGCCTGCACCGAGTCCATGCGCCAGACCTTGTCGGGATAGCAAAAGCCGTTGACGCGCAGCCGCCTTTCACGGATCACCCGCTGCAGTACATCCCGGTTGAAATCGTGGAAGCCGTGGGCCACGCCGTGATCCACCAGGGAGCGCAATAGATCTCGCTTCATGAGGCAGACTTCCATGTAGGTGTTCTGGCCGGCCGGTTCGGCGGGCTCGATCTCCATATCCAGCACCATGCCGTCGTCGTCCAGGGTGAGGTAGCTGCCGAAATCCCGGCGGCGTACATCCGGGTCGCCGGTGCACATGAGGGTAATGTCCGCCCCGCTTTCCCGATGGCAGGCCACGATATCCTCAAAGTTGGCGTTGAAGACCATGTTGCTGTTGCAAAGGATGATATCCTCCTGCTTGCTGCGGGACAGGTAGCTGGCGTTGGATCTTAGCGCGTCCAGCACGCCGCCGTACACACCCACGTTGTCCCGCGTCAAAAAGGGCGGCAGTATGAACAGCCCGTCGTTTTTGCCGTGCAGGTCCCATTCCTTGCCGGAGCCCAAATGGTCCATCAGGCTGTGGTAGTTCTTTTGCATAATGACGCCCACGTTGCGGATGCCGCTGTTCACCATACCGCTCATGAGAAAATCGATCACGCGGTAACGCCCGGCGATGGGCAGCGCGGCCACCGCGCGGGTGATGGTCAGTTCCCGCAGCAGCGCGTCGTTCTCCCCGGTATAAATCATGCCCATTACGTCCTTCATGGCATTCACTCCCTTTATCCTCTTGCTGGTCTTGTCAAGCGGTCATGGTACCGGCACGCAGGTCTCCACCTGTTCCCCGGCGCCTATTTTGAGCCCTGCGGGCAATGCCACGTTCTGGCCGATAACGGCGATGTCGCCCTCCTCGGCACCCACATGGCAGCCGGGCCCGATGACGGCGTTTTCGGCGATAATGGCACGCTTCACAGACGCGCCGCGCTCAATCACCGCGCCTGGCATCACCACGCTGTCGATGACACTGGCGCCCTGCTCCACCGTAACCCCGGCGAACAATACGGAATGCTCCACCTGGCCGTACACCTCGCAGCCCTCGGTGATCAGGCAGTCCTTCACGCTGGCGCCCTTGGCCACGAAATGGGGGGCCATGCCGGGGTTGCGGGCGTAAATGCGCCACTTCTTGTCGTGCAGGTCGATGGGCATGGGCGTCTGCAAAAGGTCCATGTTGGCCTCCCACAGGCTTTCGATGGTGCCCACGTCCTTCCAGTAGCCGTCAAAGCTGTACGCCACCAGCTTTTCGCCGTTGTTCAGCAGGTTGGGGATGATGTTCTTGCCAAAGTCGTTGGAGGATTTCGTGTTCTTTTCATCCTCCAAAAGATACTGGCGCAGCTTATCCCAGGTGAATACGTATACGCCCATGCTGGCCTTGTTGCTGCGCGGGTTTTTTGGCTTTTCCTCAAACTCCACGATCACGCTGTCGGCATCGGTGTTCATGATGCCAAAGCGGCTGGCCTCGTTCCAGGGCACCTCCCGCACGGCGATGGTGGCGGCGGCTTCCTTTTCGATGTGGTATTCCAGCATGCGGCTATAGTCCATTTTGTAAATGTGGTCGCCGCTTAGAACCAGCACATAATCCGGCGAAAACTGCTCAATGAAGGGTATGTTCTGAAAAATGGCGTTGGCCGTGCCGCGGTACCATTCGCCCTGCTTGCCCTTGATAAAGGGCGGCAGCACGAACACACCGCCGTTTAAGAGGTCCAGGTCCCAGGGGGAGCCGCTGCCGATGTAGGCGTTCAGCTCCAGCGGCTGGTACTGTGTCAGCACGCCTACCACGTCAATGCCGCTGTTGGTGCAGTTGCTAAGGGGAAAGTCGATGATGCGGTACTTGCCCCCGTAGGGTACCGCCGGCTTGGCCATGTTCTTGGTGAGGATGCCCAGGCGGCTTCCCTGGCCGCCGGCCAGGAGCATGGCCACACAGGATTTTTTCTTTAACATACCACACACTCCGTTCATATTTGCAGAATGGCTTCGTCTTGTATTTACTAGATTTCCGTTGGCGGCGTGTCCTCATTGGCATTTGACATGTTTGGTGGCATTGTCTTTTTGTTCACAGGCTTCCTTGCAGGTGCTTCAGCCTTCTTCCCCGGCGGCTCCTTCTTGTCGTACGTAAAGTATACGGTGCTCAGCGGCGGCACGCACACCTGCGCGGAATACTCCAAGCCGTTCCATTTCATTTCCTCCGCCGCCACGGTCCAGGCGTTGTACTGGTTGGAACCGCCGTATTCTTCGCGGTCGGTGTTGAAGATTTCCGTCAATGTGCCGGGCAGGGGAAGGCCGATGCGGTAAATGGGGTGGAACACCGGCGTAAAGTTGGTCACGCAGCAGACCGTTCTGCCCTTTGTATCGGTGCGGGCAAAGGCCAAAACGCTGTTGTCGCTGTCGTTGGCGGAAAGCCACTGGAACCCAGACCATGAATCCTCCACTTCGTAGAGCGCCGGCGTTTCCCGATAGATTCTGTTCAGATCCTTCACGCAGGCCAGCACCTGGGGGTGCCGGTCGTACACCAGCAGGAACCAATCCAGCTGGTCATCGTACTTCCACTCAATGAAGTGGGCAAACTCGCTGCCCATGAAAAGCAGTTTTTTGCCGGGATGCGCCATGGTGTAGCCGTATAAAGCCCGAAGCCCGGCAAACTTTTGCCACAAATCCCCCGGATTTTTATCCAGCATGGAATGCTTGCCGTGCACCACCTCATCATGGGAAAAGGGCAGTATGAAGTTTTCGTTGAAGGCGTAAAACAGCGAGAAGGTCAGCTTGTTGTGGTGCCACTTGCGGTAGATGGGGTCCAGCTTGATGTAGGAAAGGATGTCGTTCATCCAGCCCATGTTCCACTTGAAGCCAAAGCCCAGGCCGCCTAAGTACGTGGGCCGCGTGACCATGGGGTAGGCGGAGGATTCCTCCGCGATCATCATCACGCCGGGGAACTCCCGGTACGCCGTTTCGTTGAGCCTGCGCAGAAAGTGGATGGCGTCGATGTTCTCCCGGCCGCCGTAGGGGTTGGGCAGCCACTGGCCTGGCTCCCGGCAGAAATCATAATAGAGCATGCTGCTTACCGCATCCACCCGCAGACCGTCGGCATGAAACTGCTCCATCCAGAAGCAGGCGCTGCTTGTAAGCAAGCTGCACGCCTCGCCGCGGCCCAGGTCGAACATGTGGGTGCCCCATTGGGCCATGTCGCCCCGGCGGGGGTCCGGGTGCTCATAGCAGGCCGTGCCGTCAAAGCGCCGCAGGCCAAACTCGTCCCTGGGGAAGTGAGCCGGCACCCAATCCAATATTACCCCAATATTGTTTTGATGGCACCTGTCCACAAAGGCCATGAAATCCTTCGGATCGCCGTGGCGCGCCGTGGCGGAAAAATACCCGGTGGTTTGATAGCCCCAGGACATGTCCAGGGGATGCTCCATCACCGGCAGCAGCTCAATGTGGGTATAATTCATTTCCAGAAGGTAGGGAATCAATTGATCCGCGATCTCGCCGTAGGATAAAAGCCTGCCGCCCTCGCCCAGGCGCCAGGAGCCCAGGTGCATTTCATAGATGTTCACGGGGCTTGCGGTGGGGTTCCAGGCGGCACGCTTTTGCATCCATGCTGCGTCGGCCCAAACATACCCATCCATGTCATACACGCGGCTGGCGGTTTGGGGCCGAAGCTCGCTGAAAAAGGCGTAAGGGTCCGCCTTCAAGTGCATGTGTCCGTCCGCCCCCCAAATGGCGTACTTGTAGGCATCCTTGCCCGAAAACAGCAACCGGTCCAGCCGAAGCTCCCATATGCCGTCGTACTGCTTCACCATGGGATTGCTATCGTGGGACCAGCCGTTGAAATCGCCCGTGAGAAAAACGGCCTGGGCATTGGGCGCCCACACCGCGAAGTGGTATACTTCCTGCCCCAGCTGCGAAGCGGGATGCGCGCCCAGCATCTGATAGGCGCGGCAACTGCGCCCCTGGTGGAAATCCTCCCGGTCTGACGCCGTGGGCGGAACGTAGCGCATGCCATCGCCTGCTTTCGTGGGGGATGATGGAGAAAAGATGTTGAATGGGCCTGCGGAAAGGACCTGCGCATTTCCCTTGTGAATCAGCGGCCTTCGCACACGTGGGACAATGCTACATGGAGCAGCGCGCCTACATGATCGTCGTCCAGCGCGTAATAAACAATTTTGCCGCTTCGGCGGGATTTAACGCAGTGCACCTCACGAAGCGTGCGCAATTGGTGGCTGATTGCGCTTTGGGACATGCACAACACCGCGCTGATATCGCATACGCAAAGCTCCTGCTCCCTCAGCGCCAGCAAAATTTGCAGCCGCGTCGGGTCGGCCATGGCCGTCAGTATATCCAGCATGGCGCGGCGGTCGGCTTCGCCGGGCATCCTCTCCAACGCCTTGCTTACATCTTCCGGATGAATGCAGCTTACTTCGCAAGCCTCCATATCACGTTCGGACATACTGTTTGAGCTCCCTCCTTGTCACTATAACACATATATTGTACCCACGAATTGCCAGATGCGTCAAGGAAAATTCGTGTTAGTTTATGCAATATGGCATAGGGTACATAAAAAAGCGGCGGGGGAATCCTCCCGCCGCCATGATTGAACCTGTATGGACGCATTTGAAAGCTACGCCGTTATAAATCCGCCTTTTTCAGCACCGTTTCCAGCAAGTCCTGCTCATGCAGCCTGTAGATTAGCTCCCCGAACATGGAGTTGGCCCAGGCGAACCAGGGGCGGGTAAACTGATTGGGGTCATCCGGATGGAAGCTTTCATGCATGAAGCCCGTGCCGGCGTGGGTGCTCAAAAGCGCTTTTAAAAGCCGCGCGATTTCGTCTGCATCCGTGGATGTCATGGCCTGGATGCACAGGGCGATGGGCCACACGTATCCTTCCGGCGTATGGGGGCTGCCAACGCCCGCTGCAAACGCGCCTTTACGGTAATAGGGGTTATCTCCGCTGAGCACAAAGGCTCTGGTGCGCAAGTACAGGGGGTCGTCCTTTTCACAGACATTCAGGTACGGCAGCGATAAAATGCTGGGCACGTTGGCATCGTCCATCAGAAGGTGATGGCCAAGGCCGTCCGCCTCGTAGGCATAGATTTCACCGTATACGGGATGATTCAAGATGCCGTGCTCCCGGATGCCCTTTGCAATCTGTTCTTTCAATTGGGCTGCCTTGGCATCCAGCACGCTGTCGCCCTTGATTTTCGCAAACGTGCCGATGTATTCCAGCGCCTTTACGGCAAACAGGTTGGCGGGGATCAGGTACCCGTATTGGCAGGCATCGTCGCTGGGGCGGAAGCCCGACCAGGTCATGCCGGTGTATGCCGTTTCCGTCCCGCGGCCTTCCCTGGTCAGCGTGTCGCTTGGGGGGCAGTGATCCCGCTCAAAAGTGTAAAGGCTGTCCGTTTCGTGGTTTTGTTCGGTGGCAAACACATGAACAATGGCGTGCAGCGCCTGCATAAACTGCCCGTCCATCCAGTGGGTGGTTTTCGTTTTTTCATAATACCTGTAGGCCAGCAGCACGGGGTGGCAGAGGGAGTCGATCTCATACTTGCGCTCCCACACCCACTGGATGGGCAGGGGCCGGTCATTATGGCCCAGGCGCTCGTCGCCGGTGAGGTTGAAGGCGTTGGCGTAAGGGTCCAGCAGGATGTATTTCATCTGCCTGGCGATCAGCCCTTCCAGCAAGCGGGCCACGTCATTGCTACCTAATGCAAACCGCACATAATGCAACACCTGGGCGGTGGAGTCCCGAAGCCACATGGCGGGAATGTCGCCGGTAATCACAAAGGTCTGCCCGTCAGGCACAGGCTGCACGGTGGTTTGCAGCGTGTTCAGGAAGCATTTTTCGAACATTTCATATAAGCCAGGTACGTGCTTGAGCTTTTCTTTCACTGGCTGCAGTTGATGGACGACCGCCGCTGTTTCCATAAATAAGATAACTCCTTAAACGTATTTCCTTGTATTACATGTTTTCCAACATGGGGCAGGAGGACAATTTCCCCTCATGCAGCCTGAATGTTTTGATTTCAAACGGCTGGAAGGATACAGTTTCCTCCACGGCATGGCTGGGAATGTGCACATGGGCTTCTGTTTCTTCTCCCATGCTTTCGTATAGCCGCAGGATATACCCATCCCCATCCTCCGCCTGCTTGAAGGCGGACACCATAACAGCGCCGCCATCCAGCGTCAAAAGAGGCGGGCACTTTTCCCCGCGGCCCGGCGGATTGATGGACAGGGCATACGGCGCTTCGTTAAATACCGTGGCTTTGCGGGAAAGGGATTGATCGACAGCTTGCATTGTTCCCGCCGTAACGCGGAAACGGTACAGCCGCTCGCCCTGCTCCATGCGCACGGTGTGGCGCACCTCCCGCAGCGTCTTTTCAAAATGGCCGTCGGCGGCGGAATAACCGGCGGAGCGCAAAAGCGTTAACCCGATGGTGCCCTTGTGATAGCTGGAGCCGTACACACCGTCGTTGATCACCGCCAGCTGATGCGCTCCGTCACTCACGCCGCACCATTTTTGCGATACCACTTCTTCACTTTGCTTCAGCTCTTCCCACGCGAAGGGAATCTGGCCCCGGTATACGCCGTTCTGGAAGGCGGTGGGCATCTCCAGCTTCAGGTACATGTCCTTCTCGTTCCAATAGACGCCTGCCTCCACCTCAAAATCCGTGCCCTTTTTGGGCAGCAGGTATCGCAGATACGCATAGGAATGGTGCAGGCCGAACACGGCCTCCACAACGGTTCGGACCTCGCCGTCCTCGATCACCCGCACAGAAGGGACCACCTGGTCGTACAGCCCGGAGAAAGCGCTGCCCTCGTGGGGTGTTAGCAGTGCGAACCGCCGCGCAGCATGGCTCTCCCGCGTACCCAGGCCCCAGGAGTTGTAGGTGTCATCATAGGCGCACAACGAAAAGCTGCCGGGCTCCAAAAACTCCCTGCCGTTTATCGTATAGCTGTCTATCAGCCCTGTGGAGGTATTGATTACAACCCGCATATCACCGTTTTCAAAAACGAACTCCGGTAATTGCGCGATAGGTTCAAAGGTGGGCCTTTTTTCAAGAGCTTCAAAGTGAATTTGGAAGCGGTTCATGGAAAGCGGCTTAAGCTTCGCCTGCACGGTGACCTTTTTGCGCCAGTCGATGCAGAAATGGCTGCTTTCCATTTCGCTCTGGGTGGGCAGAAGCGTTCCGTTCAGATAGGCTTTGGGCGTATAGAAGGTGGAATCCCAATTTTGCCTGGGCAGGCCGCACTCGAAGGAGAATACGTCCGTTACCGCAAAGGGGTGGGGGTTGTAGACCAGTACGGCGGATGTACCATCTGTAACGCTTTCCTCCCCTTCGGCCAGGGCCGTGAAGGCCTTCATCTTTTCCTTAGCCAGGATATACAGCCCGTGGCTGATCACCTGCAGCGTATCCTCCTCCACCAATTGGCTGCCGGAGCCGGGCAGCGCATCGTGGAATTCGCTGAAGATAAGGTCGCGCTCCGCCTCGTGCAGCGCCTCCTTGGGATAGGCCATGCCCTTTTGAATGGCCGCGACCGCGCACATCCTTTCGGTCACGTACAGCTCGTTTTCCAATTGCCGGTGCTTTTGTTTGACCCGTATTTGGGAGGTGTAGCAGCCGGGAGCCACGGGATTCAGCCCATTATCCACCGTGGGCAGATCTGGGTTTTTCTGCTTCAGCGCCGCAAAATATGCTTCCGGGGTGGAATGGATAAGCTCGCAGGAGCCTTCCATTTCAGCGCGCAGGGCGGCAAGGTCCCGCACATCCTTACGGGATGGCCCGCCGCCATGGTCGCCCACACCCCATAAAAAGAGAGTGACGGGCTCGCTTTCCTTTTCCTTCAAAAAGGCGTTGAGCTCCTCCGCTGCGTTTCCGTACACGGAGTTGTAGTTTTCATCCGAGCGGTGGACGATGAGGGAGCTTCCGTTGAAACCCTGCCAGATAAAGTCCTGGCCTTCAAAATCATAGTGGCCTTTCCCGGGGCGGCACACAACATAGCTTGAAAAACCCGCCTGGTTCATGATTTGAACAAGCCCGCGGGAATGGCCGAAGGAGTCAAAGTTGACGGCGGTGGTGGGCCTTACGCCGAACTCCTTATCAAAAAAGAGGCGGCCAGCCAGTATGTTGCGGATGATGGATTCGCCGCTGGGCATGTTGCAGTCCGGCTGCAGGTACCACCCGCCCATGATGTGAAAGGAGCCGTCCTTCACATGGCGCTTGATCTGCCCATACAACACGGGGTCGTGCTGTTTGATCCAATCATACAGCAGCGCCTCGTTGTGGCAGAACACAAAGCCGGGGTTTTCCTCTATGATTTCCACCGCGGTGCGGAAGGTGGAAATGGCCTCGGCGCAGCCTTCCTGCCAGCGCCAGAGCCATACCGGGTCCAGGTGGGCATTGCAGATGAGATGAATGTTTTTCATAAATGCTCCGTCTTAAATCATATAGTTCACATCACTGGGATGCTGAATGCACTCTAAAAGCCTGGCTGACCGCCCTGTGTTGAATGGGCAGCTTTGGAATACAGCCGGAGGGGCATGCCCCTCCGGCCGCATGGATCGTTGTTGGATTTTTGTGTATGGATTACGGCTCAATGTCCGTAAGCGCCTGCGCGGCCAGCTCCAGTACCATGACGCCGCTTAGGTGCTGGGCCAGGTCCACCGCTTCGCCGGGCTGTTTGTCCCAGGTTCCGCCGATGACGCCCGCTTCCGACATGCCTTTTTCCGCAATGGCATTGGCGTTTACAAGCAGCATATCGTACAGCTCCGTTTCCTCCGGCAGCTCCTTCACAAGCTCCTTAAGGTACCTAAAGAAGATGCCCCTGAACAGGCCGCAGTCGTCCTGCCCCTCGTAGGGGAATACGCCGCCGTTTGAACCGCCGAAACGGCGCTGGGATTCATAGGCGATGTTCCTGGCCAGATCCAGATGAGCTTTGTCTTTGGTGATGCGGTAGTACTCCACCGCCGCGCCAATCATTACGCCCTGGTTGTAGGTAAAGGCCCAGTCGTAGTCGATCTTGCCGTCCCCCGTGCGGTTCATGCCGTCCCACACGTAATAGGTTTCGGGGTCCATCAGGTTGTCCCGGTTCCACTCGAAGATTTTCTTGCCCCAGGCCAAATCTTCTTCGTTGCCGAAGCGTTCATACAGCCGGAAAGCCAGTATGGCCGCGGGGGCGTTGGCGGGGGTATTTTTGTAATCCAATTGGTTCTTGCGCCAGGCCATGCCGCCGCCCATCTCGTCGTTCCAGGCGGATTTGATGTCCTTCCACAGGATGTCCACGCGCTTTTTATAGCCTTCCTCTTGGGTTTCATCCCACAGCCTAAGCAGCGCCAGGGCCATCCACTCCATATCGTCGTACCAATTGTTCAATATGGTGCCGCCGTTATGGGCAACGGTGCCCTTCAGTTCCTTTTGGATCAGGTCCATGTATTTATCGTCCTTGGTGCGCAGGTACCCGTCCAGCAGCGCATCGATGGCGTGAGCATGCCACCAGTAGCAAAATCGCTCCGAGCGGTCATGGGGCAGGCGGTGTCTGAAAAGAACGTCCCCCGCGTCCCAGAATTCCGCTGCCAGCGCGTTTTGCGCGCGGTCCGCGGCATTTGTTGCCATCGATAAGCTCATAAACTGCCTCCGGTTTGATAAAGTTTGTATAACGGGTTCGTACGCCGCCGCCCGCCCCGCGTTAAGCGGGACGGGTTGGGCATTAACGTTTCCTTGTGCCAGTCAATAATCCAGTGCGGCCTCTTCCAAGGTGGTGTTGCCCTGACGCTCGGCGTTGTTAAGCGCTTCCTGGGCGCTGATTTCGCCGTTGACGAACAACTGCCACTGGGGAGTCATGGCCAGGCCTTCCATGGTGGAATAACCCTGGGTCTTGGGGCGGATGCGGCCGTACTGGAAGGCATTAAACAGCGCGCTCAGGTGCGGGTCGCCCGCGATGTAGGGATCGGCAGCCGCGTCCACATTGGCGGGCAGGTAGCCGTTGATCTTGGTGAAGAGCAGGCTGTTTTCGGCGCTGCAGGCCCACCATTCAATGAAGTCCATGGCCTCGCGGGGATGCGCGGCCAGCGCGGGAATGGCCAGGCCGAAGCCGCCCATGCCGCTGGCGGGATCATGTCCGGGGGCGCCGGGGCAGGGGATGATGCCCAGGTTGATGCCGGCCTTCTTGACGTTGTTCAGATCCCAGGGGCCGGAAACCATCATGGCAGCCTTGCCGGCGATGAAGGCCTGGTTGTTGTAGGCTTCGTTGAAGCCGGTTTCGTAGACCTTGTCCTGCTTGAGCATCTGATCCCAGAAGTTGAGGACCGCCAGGCCGGCTTCATTGTTGAAAGCAACGGTGGGCGGATCGGTTTCGTCGTTGATCAGCTTGCCGCCGGCCTGGTACAGATAAGCGCTGAACAGGCCCACGTCGTTCATCACATAGCCGGACTGGGTCAGGGCGCCCTTGTCGTCGCGCTTGGTGGTGGCCACAGCCGCGGCGCGCAGGTCATCCCAGGTCTTGATGGTGGTGTAATCGATGCCGGCTTCTTTGAGCAGGTCGATGTTGCAGAACAGAACGCGGGCATCGACCATGGTGGGCAGGCCGTAAAGCTTGCCGTCATAGGTGAGCTCATCCACGGTGGGGGCAAAGAACTTGGAAAGGTCCACCTTGTCTGCGGCGATCATTTCGTCCAGCGCCAGCAGCGCGCCCTTGGGGGCATAAGAGGAGGTGTTGAACCTGTCCCAGAGCACCACATCGCAGGTCTCGCCGCCGGCGATGGCGGTGAGCAGCTTCTGCTCGGTGCCGTCTACGTACTGGTAGGTGATGTGCACTTTGTCCTGGGTGGCGTTGTAGGCATCCAGCATTTCCTGGAACTGGGCGATGGAGTCTCCGCTCCAGCCGCCCCACATGACAAGCTCTGTCTTGGCTTCGGCCATTGCCGCCATGGGCACAGCCGCCAGGATCATGAGCAGCGCGATGAGGAGAGCCAGGGTCCTTTTCATGATCGTTTCCTCCTTAAAATAGGGTTTATGATTTACTGCCACTGAAGGCAATACCCTCGATGAAGTACCTTTGGGCAAAGGAGAACAAAAGCAAGATGGGGATGGTGGAAAACACCGTGCCGGCCATCATGGCCCCGTAGTTGGTGACATAGTTGTTCTTGAAAAGCGACAGACCGATCTGGATGGTGTGCTTGCTGGCGTCATTCAACACAATCAGCGGCCACATGAAGCTGTTCCAGCCCGACTGGAAGGTGAGTATCCCCAGCGTCACGGCGGCAGGGGTGATGAGCGGGAAGTATACGTTCAAAAAGATTCGGAACTCGCCGCAGCCGTCAATGCGGGCCGCCTCGCCCAGGTCGTCGGGCAGTGTGCCAAAGAACTGCCGCATGAAAAACACCGCGTACGCCCCGACCCCGCCGGTTAGGATGATGGCCCAGAAGGTGTTGATGAAGCCCTTGCCGCCCTGGCCGAAAAGGTCGTTGCCGCCCACCAGGGGGAATTTGCGCAATACCACGAACTGGGGCACCATGGTCACGATACCGGGGATCATCATGGAGGATAAAAGGATGGTAAACATGATGTTCTTGCCCCGTATGTGCAGCTTGGCAAAGGCATAGCCGGCCAGCGCCCCGAAGAACACGTTGGTGAACACGCCGGCGGAGGCGATAATCAGGGAGTTTTTAAAGTACAGAAAGAAGGGGACCGTGTTTAAAACATCCTTGTAGTTTTGAATGGTGGCCGCCGATGGAATCAGGCTTAAAGGGCGGGCGTAGATTTCTGGCATGGGCTTGAACGATGTGGCGATCATCCACAAAAAGGGGTAGATGGTGCATGCCGCGATCAGGCAGGCGGAAAAGTACCATATCACCGTCCGTATGCTGCGGCTTGTTTTGGGTTCAATCATGCTGCAGTGCCCTCCCTTCCTTAGTCCTTTTCCCGGTTGATGCGCATGTTCATCAGGCTGAACACGAAGACGATGGCGAACAGGCACAGCGACATGGCGGAGGCATAGCCCATTTTTAAATCCTTGAAGCCGCGGTTGTAAATGTAGTACACCAGGGTGATGGTGGCGTTGCCCGGCCCGCCGCTGGTTAACAGATACGCCGCGTCAAACACCTGGAAGGTTCCGATAATGAGCATGGTGGATACAAAGAACGTGGTCTTGCGGATGGAGGGCAGCGTGATTCTGGTAAACCGCTGCCAGCGGCTGGCCCCGTCGATGACGGCGGCCTCGTAGTACACATCCGGTACACCCTTTAGCGCCGCCAGGAAGATCATCATGTTCCCGGCGTACCCGGCCCACAGGCTCATGATGACAATGGCGAACATGGCTGTCTTCGTGTCGTTGAGCCAGGAAGGGCCGATGATGCCAAACGCGGATAAAAGACCATTCAATAACCCCATCTTGGGGTTGTAGATCCACGACCACAAGGTGGCGTTGGCCACGGAGGAGGATAGCACCGGCAGGTAGAAAAGCGTGCGGTACAGGCCCACAAACTTGCGCTTGGAGTTGATGAACAGCGCCACGCAAAGGGACAGTATGAGCCCCGAGGGCACGTAAAACAGCGTGTAGGTGGCCGTGTTGCGAAGGGAAATCCAGAAAAACTCATCCCTGAAAATGCGTTCAAAATTCTTGAAGGCAACCCACTTGGGCGCGTTGATGATATCGTAGCTGGTGAAGCTGAACACCACTGCCATCACAAGGGGCACAAAGGTGAACAGAAAGAATAGGATCACCGGCGGTGCGATAAACAGCCAGCCAATCCTGTTCTGGGCTGCGAGGAATTTCGATCTTCTGTTCATGCATGAACCCCTTTCAAGCGCTTATCGACAGGCACAATGGAATAAAAGGGAACAAAAACCAGGGCATTCCCATTTCGGGCCATGCCGGAATCTGTTTCATTGCCGTTCAGACGGCAGCGTGTATCTTCTGTACAGCCTCATTGGGGGGCGCCATGCTGTCGCCCTCCACCCATTCGCCCTCCAGCAGGAAAAAGCGGCTTTCAGGCGCCTTGCCGCTCAATATATCGCCCATCACCCTCACCGCACAGGAGCCTATGCCCGACTGCGGCTGTTTGACGTGGGATAATAAATGCAAGCCAAGATAGCTGGAATCAAAGTCGAAGCTGACGATGGATATATCCTCCGGCACCTTCAGGCCGATGCGCCGGGCCGCGTCCCAGGCGGCCTTGGCCGCGCTGTACTCGGTGCCGAAGATGGCGGTGATCTCGGGGTGTCTCTTCAAATGGGCGGCGATGGCATCCACATACGATTCGTGCACGCCGGCATCCATAGCGCCAAGGCCCTTTATTTTGGCGCAGTCGCTGATGCGGGTAAGCCAAAGGTCCCTTTTCACGGCCAGGCGGCTGTCGGCAAACGCCTCCAAAAAGCCCTGCATGCGTTCTTTCAGCGAGGAGGAATGGTCATCCTCCAGCGCCAGCAGCGCGATGTTCCTGTGGCCGCAGCCGATGAGCTTCGTTACGGCCTGCCGGCCCAGCTTCACGTTGTCCACGCCCACAAAGGGCACGTCGATGCCGGCCATGGACCTGTCGATCATCACGATGGGATACTTCGAATATACGGCGCTTAAAAGCACCTCATTGTACAGTTCGCCGTGGGCCGGCTGTACGATGATGCCGGCCACGTTGGACGCCATCAGGGATTTCAGTATCTTGGCCTCGCGCTTTTGGTCGTTGCACGTGTTCTTCAAAATCAGATGCATGTTCAAATCTTCCGCCATGTCTACCGCCCCGTTGACGATATCCAGGCCGAAGGAGGAACCGTAGCCGCCCATGACCAGGGCGATGACCGGAGCGCTTTGTTCTCTGGCCGCATGAAGAGTGGGGATGTTGCAATCCTTTTTCACAAAGGAGCCACGGCCGGGAATGCGGACGATGACGCCATCCTCCGCCAGCTGGTTCAGCGCCTTTTTGCTGGTGATGCGGCTGACAAAAAACTGCTTCGCCACCTCCAGCTCGGTTGGCAGCTGCCTTCCGTCGGCATACGCCCCGTTTGCGATGTCCTCCATCAGCCTGTCATATATCTGCCGATAGAGCGTGTCGCCGTTTTTCATCCCGATCCTCCCGTGCGCCTGGCCCTACGCTCCACGGCCGGCGGCGTTTTGGTTGTTTGCATCATATCCGGTGAGTTTATTGTAGCTAAGTCGACAAGAAGTGTCAACATACTCAATATATCATTTCGGATAAATATACTCAATATACCATTGTGTACAAGCAATATGTCCTATAATTCCTGGTGCACAGTCAAAAAACAAGGCAACATACGCCTTTACACCGCCTATAGCCCTTTACACTGCCTCCGCGATGCCTTATAATGTAGCGAAATTGGAGGGGGAGGGGCGAAACCATGCAGGAGGACAAAAAGCCGTCCATAGGCGCGCGGCTGATGAAACGCTACGGCCTGGACGCATTGAGCGCCATGGCGCTGGGACTGTTTTCCACACTCATCATCGGCACGATTCTGGAGCAGATCGGCACTTTCATTCCGGGGCTGTCCCTTTTGAAGGAGATAGCTGCAATCGCCAAAGACGGCAAGGTAGTTGGCGCGGCCATCGGCGTATCGGTGGCCTGGGGCATGAAGGTGAAGCCGCTGGCCATGTTCACCTCCGCCGTAACCGGCGCCATCGGTTATGGCCTGGGCGGGCCGCTGGGCTGCTTCCTTGCAGCGGTGTTAGGCGCGGAGGCCGGCAACTTCATCGCCGGAAAAACAAAGCTGGATATCATCCTCGTACCTTCAGCCACGATCCTGGCGGGCGGCCTGACGGCGTATATCGTCAGCCCCGCGGTAAACTTTATCATGAATCTTTTGCGGAATTTTATCGATACGGCAACGCTTTTGCAGCCGATTCCCATGGGCATCATCATCTCTGTGGTGGTGGGCCTGGTGCTGACTGCGCCTATCTCCTCCGCCGCGCTTTGCGCCATTATCTTTTCTGTTCCGGAGGGCGGGACACTGGGCCTGGGCCTGCAACTGGCTGCCGGCGCAGCCACGGCCGGCTGCTGCGCCCAGATGGTGGGCTTCGCTGTGATCAGCTACCGGGAAAACAAGGTGGGCGGTCTCATCGCCCAGGGCATCGGCACCTCCATGCTGCAGGTGCCCAACATCCTGCGTCATCCTCTTATTCTGATTCCGCCCACATTGGCTTCCGCCATTACCGGTCCTTTGGCCACCACCCTGTTTCAAATGCGCAACAGCGGTGTGTTTGCCGGCATGGGCACCTCCGGTTTTGTGGGCCAAATCGGTACCTGGCGCGCCATGGCAGCGCTGGAGGCACCTGCTTCCGTCGCATTGAAGATATTGGCGCTGCATATCATTTTGCCGGTGGTTCTGTCACTACTCATCAGCGAAGCTATGCGCCATTTAAAATGGATCAAGCCGGGCGACATGAAGCTGGAGCTGTAATACCGCATATATTTTGTTTATGTATAAGGCCCTGCTTCGAAATTTTCGGAGCAGGGCCTTGAGTGTAAACGATTTTTTACAAATTTGAGGCTTTTGGGCCGAAAAAACGCAATTGTTCAATGAAAAAGCGCGTAGAATCCGCGATATATAATAAGGAAAGGGTCTTATACGCGAAGCGGATGAAGGTGACAACCATGCATGCGCGTGGTATACTGGCTTCACAATGAATACCTTTTTCGTGGCGATGAGCCTTTTTCGTATGCAAGCATGACAGGGGAAGTCCCAAGGGGACGGCCGGTCCTGACTCCATATTCCGTTTAATGACCTGATTAAGGCGGTGGACAGATGGATATCGGGTTCTTCCGGGATCTGCTGGTAAACGCGACCTTTCTGCTGACGGCCAGCATCCTGCTTACCTTTGTGTACGGCGCATACCAGCAAAGGAAGGCGGCCGCGCGGATTCTCATCGGCGTGATTGCGGGCGTCATCGGCATCATGGTGCTGATGACAACGGTGCGCTACGACAATGGCATCGTGTTTGACACAAGGTCCATTCTGGTCAGCACCATGGGCATGTTCTTTGGCTTGACGCCCACGCTGATTGCCGCTTCCATCATCATCGCCGCGCGGGTCGTCATGGGCGGAACCGGCATTTGGATGGGTGTGCTGGTCACGGTGGTTTCTGCGGCGGCAGGGCTATTGTGGCGGCAGATCAGGATGAAAAACAAACCCCTGGGCGCTCGTTTCACCGGTTTTGAATTTTATCTGATGGGCCTTTTCACCCATGTATTGATGCTTCTTTTAACACTTACGCTTCCCGGAGGAAGCATACTGCCGGTATTGAGAACCATCAGTTTTCCGGTGCTTGTGATCTATCCCTTCTTTTCACTGCTGGTCTGCATGGTCATCTGGTCGCGGTTGAGGCAAATTGTGGCGGACTCAGAATTGAATCTCAGCGAAATCAGGTTCCGCACGTTGTACGAGCAGACGCCGCTGGGCGTGGCCTTTTTGGACGGCCATGGCACTATGCACTGCAACCGCATGGCGGATTTAATCCTGGGCCAGCCCATGGAAGAAATGGCGGCCGATGCGTGGCCAAGAGCCATCAACCCGCAGGAGCTTTCAGAAGGCCGCGAAGCGTACGAGGCGTATGTCCGCGACGAGGCTGCCCTGTTTGAAATGGAGCGGGAGTATACAAGGCCGGATGGGATGAAAGTCTGGATTCACCTGTCGCTGGCGCAGTTGCACATGGAGGAAGCCGCCCACAGCCACATGTGGCTTTTGCAGGACATTACCGAGCGCAAGCAGAAGGAAGCGGAAATCGTCTACCTCACCTATCACGATGTGCTGACCGGCATGTATAACCGCGCCTATATGGACAAGGCGCGCCAGCGCTTGAGCGCTGCGGAACACCTGCCCCTATCGGTGATCCTGGGGGACGTGAACGGCTTAAAGCTGGTAAACGACGCCTTCGGCCACGACGAAGGCGATTATCTGCTAACGGAAGTGGCTCAAATTCTCAAAAGCTGCCTGCGGGAGCAGGACATTATCGCCAGGATCGGCGGCGACGAATTCCTGGTACTCCTGCCCAACACGGATGCCGATACGGTGGCGCAGACGGTCAGGCAGATCAACAGGGCTTGCCAGTCCCACGGGGCGCGCCCCGGCAAGGAGCTGTTCGAGGTCAGCATTTCCCTGGGCTACGCCACCAAGGAAGAGGATGGGGAGCCCCTGGACCTTGTGATCAAGACGGCCGAGCGGTTCATGTACCGCCGCAAGCTCATCGCCCACAAGCAGATGTACAGCACCATCCTTACCTCCATCAAGGATACGCTGTACGAAAAGAGTGATGAAACCAGGGAGCACGGCGAGCGCATGGCGATCCTGGCCAAGTCTCTGGCCCATGCGATGGATTTGCCCAAGGAGGACGCCGACGCGCTGGAGCTGGCCTCCATGATGCATGATATCGGCAAGGTACGCGTGGACCTGAGCATACTGAAAAAGGCCGGCACACTGACCAACGAGGAATGGGATGAGATCAAAAAGCACCCGGAGGTGGGCTACCGCATCGCCCAGTCGGTACCGCACTTAAACGCCATATCGGAGATCATACTTTACCACCATGAGCGGTGGGATGGCACGGGCTATCCTCAGGGCCTGTCGGGTGAAAGCATACCGCTGCTTGCCCGGATCCTGGCACTGGTGGACTCCTACGACACCATGCGGGAGGACAGGGGTTACCGCCGCGCGCTGGACGACGCGGAGGCCGTGCGGGAGATATTGCGGTCCTCCGGCAAGCAGTTCGATCCTGAGCTGACCCGCATATTCGTGGATAAGGTGTTAAAAAGCGTGACCGTGGAGGATGAAAACTGGCTGCCCGCGCAATGACGTCTGCAACAGGAGCAAAATCCTGTGGAGGAAAGGAATACTTATGAAAAGGAAAATCTTCGCGCTGCTGACCCTGGTATTGGTTCTTGTCTCCCTGGGTGCCCTGGCAGAAACCGTTACGTATGCCGTTGGCAACCTTACCCTTCCCATCCCTTATGACCAATTCGTGCTCACCAGGGAAAACCATGACGTTCAGGCGGCCGGCCTTTCGGAGTTTATTGACCAGCCGTTTGCCGATTCGCTGTTTGATTCCCAGGCGGGCCTGCAAATGAACAGCATGAACTTTGATCCCATGTATGAAATCTTTGTGTTTCAGCTTCCGGTGACCGGGGTCCAGGACTTTTCCACCTTGTCGGAAAGTGAACTGGAAAGCTACAGGTCGCTTTGGAAAGACGTGATGCAGCAAAAAGCCGTGGAGCTGACGGAAGAAGCGCAAGTCGTAACCCATCCCCAAACCAATTTCTTCTATTACACTGGCACCACGCAGATGAACGATGCCCCGGTGTATATCACGGCGTATGTCACCGCCATAAACAACGTGATGACCACCATCCAGCTTCAAACGTATGATGAGCCTGCAACCGACAGCCAAAGGGCCATTTTGGCCGATGTTGTCCTGGGCTCCGTATTCCTGGATGCCCCTCTGGGGGAAGGGGTCAATCTGCCGGAAAGTATGCCGCAAAGCGTGATTCCCGAGGGCTACAAGGCAGTCACCCATACGGACGGAGATATGGCACTCACCTTTGCCATCCCCGGCGACATGCAGGAAGAGCTAATGAAGGATGAAAACATAGACAAGCAGTTCACGAACAACAACATGATGATTATGCTTACCGCCTCGGATATGTGGGGCAGCTTATCCGGGGCTGAAATAAGCGGTCTAGGCCCGGACAGGGAAAGCAGTGACTTTGAGGGCAAAGCGCTGAAGGATATCGGCATTTCCGACGGCGTTATACCGGAAGGAATGGCCTACGATATTGTAGAAGACATTGTGGACTATGGCAACGGGGAGCACCTTATGTATTCCTTTACGGTGTCCTATCCCCAGGAAGGCGGCACCTCCATCGATATTCCGTTCATGAGCTATTTCATCATGCGGGACGGATACCTTTTTATCCTGCAGTTCGCGGGGTACGGCAACGGTGATGCCACCCTTGAGGACGTGGCGGCGACGATCATGGCCACCGTGCAGTACCCGCTGTAAAAGACAGCAGTTTGCTTGAATCAGAACCATTGGCGCCGGCCAAACACCGGCGCCTCTTTCATTTCTTGGGGAAACCGTGGGCGCTGTGCTGGACCGGCATTTCACAAGGCATAATAATATCCATGACCTGTGTCATGGAAGGGAGAGCATGCATGAAGATCGTGGTTCTGGACGGATATACAGAGAACCCCGGCGATTTAAGCTGGGAAGGCCTTCAAAAGATGGGCGAACTGATGGTTTATGATGAGACCGAACCGGATCAGACGCTTCAAAGGATCGGCGATGCCCAGGCCGTATACACCAACAAAACGGCGCTCACCAGGGAGATCATGGAGAAAGCGCCGGATTTGCAGTTCATTGGCGTCCTGGCCACCGGTTACAACGTGGTGGATACCGCTGCGGCCAAAGAGCTTGGCATCCCGGTATGCAACATCCCCACCTACGGCACGGCTGCCGTGGCGCAGTTCGTATTCGCGTTGCTGCTGGAATTATGCCACCGCGTGGGCCATCACAACGCGCAGGTACAAAATGGCCGTTGGACAAACGGCCCCCATTTTTGCTTCTGGGATTACCCGCTCATCGAGCTTTCCGGCAAGACCATGGGCATCATCGGTTATGGCCGCATCGGCCGCGCCACAGCGGATATCGCCAGGGCCATGGGCATGGAGGTGCTGGCCTTTGATGCATATTACAAAGGGCCGGAGACGGTGCCATTGGACCTACTTTTAAAAAACAGCGATGTGATATCCCTGCACTGCCCGCTCACCGATGAAACGCGGAACATGATCAACCAGTTCACCATTGCGCAGATGAAGGACGGCGTGATCCTCATCAATACCTCCAGGGGTCCCATCATCAACGAGGCCGACCTTCGGGAAGCGCTTATCTGCAAAAAGGTATACGCCGCCGCCGTGGATGTGGTCTCTGTGGAACCCATCCGGGCGGACAATCCGCTTCTGGGGCTGGACAATTGTTTGATTACCCCGCATATCGCCTGGGCGCCCAGGGAATCCCGCCAGCGGTTGATGGACATCGCTGTGGAGAACCTGAGGGCGTTTCTGGGCGGGCAGCCACAAAATGTGGTGAACAGATAGAAAAAGGCGGTTAAATTTAAAGGGACTGTCATGTTACTTTTTATTATTCAAGAAGATGGCGTCCGAAGGTTTCCAAAGGGCGATCGGAAAGCCCTTTGGTCGTGTCCGCAGACACGAAACCCTTCTTCTTTAAATACCATTCTTCAAATAAAAAAGCTAGGACGACAGACCCTTATATTCAACTGATCTTATACAGCGCCGCCGCATGCGGCGGCAGCTTCGCTGCGATCCTGCCCGTAGGCATCACAACCTCCCTGTGCTGCCACAAATCCCTAATAACCCGAAACGCAAAGCCGCATACACTGTCCGCCACAGATACCTCTGCCGGCTCCTCCGACAGATTGAACAGGGCGATATACACACTCCCATCGGCGTCATGGCTCATCCAAGCGGCGTGATTCGCGTCCCTTGAAAGCTGCCTGGCTCCATTGGAATATTTCATCAGGCGCAGCACTTCCGCGTTCTGCAAAAGCGAAAGCGTCCAGTCGTCATTCTCGCGCATTTCCCCGCCCATCATCAGGGGTGAGCGGAAAATGCACCAGAGCGTCATCATGGTAACCTGCTCGTCGCGGGTGAAGTTCGTCTGCCTTCCACGCCGCCAGCCCATACCGATCCTGCCCAGGGGCAGCATGTCACAGTCAGGCCAGCAGCCGGGGGCCACGTGATTTTGCCACACCTCGCACCGCTCAAACATGTTCTTGAGTAAATCCCACCTGTCCCAGAAGTCGTCGGTAATGCGCCACATGTTGGCGTATTGGCTCAAATGCCAGGCCTTTTCGATCAACGCCGGTCCGGGGGACAGGCTCAGCACCATCGGCCTTCCGCTTTTTTCGATGGCCCGGGCGATCATTTCGATCTCCTTCTCGGCAGAATACGGCGCGCTTGGATACATGTTGGTGTTGCATATGTCGTCCACCTTCACGTAATCCACGCCCCAGGCGGCGTACATTTGAAATACGCCGTCGTAATACTTTTGCGAAGCGGGTTGATCGGGGTTCAGGCCGTACATGTCCCCGTTCCATTTGCATATGGAATACGGCAGCGCAATCTTGTCCGCCGTGACGTCGGTATTCAAGACCGGCATACGGTCATGCACCGCCTGCCTGGGGATGCCGCGCATGATGTGTATGCCAAACTTCAGCCCCATTTCGTGAATCCGGCTTGCGATACGGGAAAAACCCGAGCCGTCCGCTGCGGAGGGGAAGCGGTTGGGTGCGGGGTGCTGGCGGCCGCAGGCATCCAGGGTGAGCTTGGCAAAGGGGATGTATTCCCCTTCCTCCGTCCCCGCCTTGGGCTCCGACCACTGAATGTCGCAGACGATGTATTCCCAGCCGTACTCCTTCAAGTGCTTTGCCATGTAGGCGGCGTTGCCCAATAGCTGCTCCTCGTTCACCGTGGCTGCGTAGCAGTCCCAGCTGTTCCAGCCCATTGGCGGCGTCATGGCCGCCTTGTTTTTATCCATAGAAATGCCTCCGTACCCATCATCGCTGTCTATCCCTTTCGCCATGGGCAGGCGGCATTCCTTTTTGCTTTACGCACTCCGCACCACCAGCACCTCATTGGATTTTACGCAGGCGCTGTCCATGCAGGCGATGACGAAAACGCGGCCCAGCGTACCGGGCGGTACCTGCCAGTTCAGCTCGGAAGCGCCCGTTGTGATACCCGGGCATTTGATCCCAATCAGGCTGGCCTGCTCGCACGCGTTGGTGCCGGTGGGCTCCAGGAAGTAGAACACCCTGGCGACGGGGCGGTTGAAGGATGGCCGGATGATTACCTTGGGTGAAAGCTGCACGGCCCCGTTTATGTTGGGCAGGGGCCTCCCGTCCTCCGTGAAAAAGTCCAGCGACAGGATGCGCAGGCTGTTCACCTGCTCCGTTTTCGTTTTCCCCACCGGCAGGCAAATCACCTGGCCGATGCAGATGGCTCCGCGCCTTACGATTTGGGGGTTGGTGTTCAATATGGTGTTTACCGCCACCCCATACCTTTTGCTGATGCTAAAGAGCGTATCGCCCCGCTGCACCGTATACAATTGGCCGCTGCACCGTTCCGGCGGCGGCGGAATCTGCCCGCTTTCTGCGGGGGCCAGCGACTGTACGAATCTCCCGTTCTCCATTTCCCTCTCCCCTTTACAGCCTTTTAGTGCATGATATGTCCTGCCTGCGCCGGGGATGACGGCACGGCTATAGAATGGGCGCAAGAGGGTTTGGGCCGTTTCTGTCGAATCATGACATAAGGCTTCCCGACCTTATCGCTGGGGAGAAGTGACATCCGGGAGATGAAGCGTTTGGCCAAGCCCCTTATCCGCCTCGCTGTGATGCTTATATGCCTGATGCTCCCGGTCCATCTTGCGCTGGCCGGCTCTTTGCATCATGCATCCGCCAAAAAGCAGGATACATACAGTATGACAGCCTCCGCCTATACGCCGGAAGGCCGGGCACGGAATATGACCCCTTCCGCCGCAGCGGTAGAGGGCTTTTATCAGGCCGCCTTCGACGCGGAGTTTGGCGATACGGGAAGGGATGAGCTGATCCGCTGGCAGATTCCTCTTTCCATATTCATCAAGGGCGAACCGGTGGCGGAGGATTTGCGGGTGCTGGAAAGGCTGATGGAAAGCCTTGCAGAAGTCGTGCCCGGCATGCCCGGAATGTCCTTCGCGGAATCGGAGAAGGAAGCTAACGTGGTGATTGCTTTTGTGCCGTTTGAAAGCATGCCGGAGTACCTTGTGAACTATGAGGATGACAACTGGGGCTACATGAACTGTTTTTCCGATGATACCACCATCCGCTACGGCATGATCGCCATCGCCAGCGATGTAACCGCGCAGGAGGACCGCACGCACCTCATCCAGGAGGAATTTGTAAACATGCTGGGGCTCACCGAGGATATTGACAATATCCCGCAGAGCATCATCTACCAGCCCTATACCGTCACCACGGATTTGTGCGAAGAGGATTACGAAATGCTGTCTCTGCTGTACGGGCCGTATCTGCCCTACGGCATCAGCCGGGCGGAAGCCAGGACGGCGCTGGAGGAAATGTTCAGTCAGGATTGAAGAGGTGCGATTTATCTGGGAAGCGCCTTCGAAAACAAATCAATCGCGTCCGACGCGAAGTCTTATTGAATTACATAGAAAAATACGGTCTTATGGAGACAGCCGTTTTTTTTGTTTACATTGATGCTCCTCGCACATTGCAAGCAGAGCATACTTTAGTATAATGGGGTGGAATGGAAATATGGAGGATACACAATGAAACGTATTATAACCTTTATTATGGCACTTGCTCTTGCTGTTTCCGTGCAACTGGCCAATCCCCGTGCCCTAGCCCAGACTGTTGCGAACACGCCTGCTGTGGGCGATACCGTTTGCTTCGGCCTGTATGACCAGGGAGAAGGCTGCGCGGGTGAAAAAAGCGTGATTGAATGGACCGTGCTGGATGAAAAGGACGGCATGCTTCTGCTCCTTGCCAATTCAGGCCTGGAAACAGGCGCGTTCAACGAGGAAAAGCAGCACGTCACCTGGGCGGAATGCTCCCTTCGCACGTGGCTCAACTGCGCGTTTTTGTTTGATGCCTTCAGCGCACAGGAGCAGGATGCCATCCAGTGGACCGAGCTTGCAACGCCAGGCGGCAGCTTTACCTCGCCCGTCACCCATGAAAAGATCAGGATATCGCCGGCTCCCGACACGGTGGACAAGGTATTTTTATTGAGCGTTGCCGAAGCGTTAAAGTACATGCCCAAAACAACGCAGCGAAGGTCAAAGAACAACCCTTACCTGCTGGATATGCCGGAGGAATCGATGCCCTTTCCCGCCGAAGCCGATCCCTGCGATTTTACGTACGGCAACTGGTGGCTGCGCGATGTGCGCAAGGACAACGGCATCAAGTCCGGCTTCCACGTAAAGTCCAACGGCAGCATCGCGTCGGCAGGTCAGATCAACTTACAGCGATATGTCATCCGCCCCGCCCTATGGGTGGACGCGTTTTATCCTTTTGAGTTTGGCTATTGAAAAATGTTAAAACCATCCGGTATATTCCAAAATTGATGGTTTGACGATAGGGGAAACACCCCGCCGCCACACATTCGGCGCGCTTCCTATAATATCAGTAAAATGCCTGTTGTAGCTGGATACGGAGCCGTAGCCCACCTGCTCGGAGATTGCGGCGATGGAATCCTCCGTGCTCCGCAATAGCGTGCACGATTCCATGATTCTTGTGGTATGTAAAAATTTCAAAGGGCTCATTTCCATAATGGAGTGGAATGTCCGCCGAAAGTGCGTGGGGCTTAAATGGCACAGGTCCGAAAGGTGCTCCACCGGAAAATCATTCATATAATTGGCGCGGATATAATCAAGGGCGGGGGCGATGGGCAGCGTGTCCCCGCTCTTTTTCTCATCCGGCTTTTTGCCGGCATGAGCATAGATGCGCAAAAATGCCATGAGGATGGCCAGGCACAGGCCGCGTACGCTCACCTGAAAGTTCATGGGCTTTTGCTCCATCTCCCGAATGATATGCAGGGCCAGTTGATGGATTTCGGGATACTCACGGGAGGGCAGGATCATGTTGCAGTCCTGCAGCATATCCGCGTACAGCCCGCCGCCGGGCAGCATGTTTTGAAAGTAGCTGCGCAAAAGCTCCTGCGGGTTGAAAAAAAGGTAAGTCCACAGGCTGGCTTCCCCGGGGCTGGAGTAGGTGGTGTGGGGCACGTTGCGGGCGATGCATGTCACATCCCCGGCTGCAAAGCGCCTTGGCGCGCCGTAAAACTCCATGATGCCGCTGTCGGTGTGGCAAACGCCCACCTCCAGGCAGTTGTGAAAGTGGAGGCGCCCCGATTTGATGTCGGATATGTGCCAGCGCTCCCCGCTTAACAGCAGGATGGGAAAATCCAGGGGTAGCTCGTAGCTCCTGTATTCGATGACAGTCTGCTTGGGCCGCGGCATATGCATTTTCACCTCACGTCTGCTTCCATCTTAGGTCATGGGATATGTAAATTCAACCTTCAAAATCGAAAATACATTGTCAAAATGCTGAATACCTATAAAAAAACGGAAAAAAGAAACCAGATTGCCTATTTTGCATCGAATCCGGCGCGGATAAATGGTCAAAACTGCGCGATATTGATACCCGAACGCTTTGAATGCGGTTTATACCTATGCTAGAATCCAAGTAGCTGAAATGATGATACTGTCACAAGACGCAGGGCAGGCAGGCCTTGACCGTTTGACATATGCAAGCAATACCTTTATCCGGCCAGGCCTTTATGCTTTATATGCCTGTATGAAAGGGGTTTATTTGTGGCACAAGAAACACGTACAAAAGTCAGGACCCCTGGAGCAGGCCTTGCGGCAAAACGCAGGCTGATATGGCTTAAAAGGGATTGGCAGCTTTACCTGCTGCTTTTGCTGCCTGTGGCATTTGTACTCCTTTTCAAGTATGCCGCCTATCCCGGCCTACGTATCGCCTTTATGGATTTCAAGCCCGCCAAGGGGTTTTCAAGCCAATGGGTGGGCTTTGACATGTTCGCCAAAATCTTCAAGGACGCCGATTTCCTTCGGGCGCTGAAAAACTCGCTGGCGTTTAACTTTCTCGACCTGGCGGTGGGCTTTCCCATCCCCGTCCTCCTGGCCATCCTGCTCAATGAGCTGCGCTTCAACCGCTTCAAGCGCATCTCCCAAACCGTATTGTACCTGCCCCATTTTTTAAGCTGGGTCATCGTCGCCAGTGTGGCCTATACCCTGCTCAAGCCCGAGACCGGGCTGGTGAACGTACTGCTGCGGCAAGCGGGCGCCATAGACAGCGGCATTCCGTTCCTTACCGAAAAATGGCACTGGGCCGCCACCTACCTGCTGGTAGCCGTTTGGCAGAACATGGGGTGGGGCACCATCATCTACCTGGCCGCCATCACGGGCATCAACAGCGAGCTGTACGAAGCCGCCACCATCGACGGCGCCACCAGGCTGCGCAAGATATGGCATGTTACGCTGCCAGGCATCCGGGCTACCATTGTCACGCTGCTGATTATGAACTTGGGCCGCATCATGGGCTCCAATTTCGAGCGGCTAAGCGCCTTTGGCAATGTGCAGGTCAAGGAGTTCCAATACCAATTGGCCATATACATCTATGAAAAAGGGCTGGCAGGCAACAATTTCAGCAAAGCCACCGCCGTAGGCCTGTTCCAGTCGCTGCTGGGCTTTGTTATGGTGCTGGCGGCCGACCGTGTGGCCAAGGGC
Organism: Bacillota bacterium; assembly: GCA_023436585.1. GTDB lineage: Bacteria > Bacillota > Clostridia > Christensenellales > Aristaeellaceae > JAEWAH01. The sequence continues at coordinate 468,802 of JAEZIN010000028.1, forward strand.
CTTGGCGAAAACGGCCTGATTTAAAAGGGGAGGGTATGGCATGCTTATGAAAAATACCTCCCGGCCGGTGAGAGCACACCCGCTTCGGGGCGTGAACCGTGTGCGCGCGGGCGATTTCATCATCGCCGCCATTATTTTGGTGCTGTGCCTGACCTGCATCCTGCCCTTTATCCACATTGCGGCAAAGTCTGTATCGGGCAACACGCAGGTGCTGGCCAAGAGCGTATACCTGTGGCCCAAGGGATTCAACCTGTCGGCATACGCCTCCATCTTCCGGGACGGGCAATTGACCCATTCCATGCTCTACACCGTTTGGGTTACGGCGCTGTTCACCTTGATCGGCATGGTGCTGACAGTGTGCGCCGCCTATCCCCTCTCCCGCAGAAGGCTGAAGGGGCGCAATGTAATATCCCTGCTGATCCTGTTCACGCTGTATTTCAGCGCCGGCCTGATCCCGGAATTCCTGCTCTACAAAAGCCTGGGCCTATACAATAATATGTGGGTGCTGATACTGCCGCTTTCGTTTTCGCCCTACAACATGCTCATCATGAAAAGCTTTCTCCAGTCCACCATCCCCGACAGCCTGGAGGAGGCGGCTTTTCTGGACGGGGCAAGCCATTTTCAGATGCTCTTCAAAATCATCCTGCCTCTTTCCAAGCCCATCCTGGCCACCTTGTCCCTGTTCTATGCCGTAGGCCGCTGGAATGCTTATGCAGATGCCAGATACTTCGTTACCGCCAAGGCGCTGCAGCCCATTCAGTACATATTGTCCAACATGATTTTAAGCTCCGGTTCAGACGCCATCAGCCTTTCGGAAAGCGCCGCCGTCGTCTCCACGCCGGAGGTGATCCAGGCCGCGGCGGTGATGTTCGCCACCATCCCCATCATACTGATCTACCCCTTTATACAAAAGCACTTCGTCAAAGGGGTGATGATCGGGGCCGTAAAAGGTTAAGGGCTTTTAGACAGCGCCCTGTTTTCCACCGTTCATCCTGAGGGAGAAATATATAGGAGGAGTGAAACCATGAAAAAGATCACGGGTACCCTGCTTGCCATCGTCCTTTTGCTGTCCATGCTCCTGTCGGTAGCCCCCGCCATGGGCGAAACCGCCAAGCCGGAAGGATATATGCAGCCCTTTGAATCAAGGGTCAGCATTACCGTGCCGGTGTACGACCGCTCCAAGGAAGGCTATCCCGCCGTGGATGACAACTACTGGACCCAGTGGGTTCAGAAGGAATTCGGGGAAAAGTACAACGTCAACGTAAAGTACGTGGCCATCCCCCGCAATGACGTAATGACCAAGTATAGCCTTCTGATCGCCGGCGGCGAGACGCCCACCATCCTCATGGAGTACGACTATCCCAAGGTGGCCCAATGGGCCAACGACGGGGCCATGATGGAAATCGACCTTGCCGAGTTCCAGAAGGTCGCCCCCACCTACTACCAGGCCATGGTGGACAACAACCAGCTGGGTTACACCAACCTGAACGGCAAGACCTACTTTGTTCTCTCCGAGCGGCCCTATTACAACACCACCTTCACCTATGCCAGCTTCATCCGCAAGGACTGGCTGGACAAACTGGGCCTTTCCGTCCCCAAGAGCTATGCGGAGTTTGTGGCCGTTGTCAAGGCTGTTCAGGACGCCGGCCTCGCCGAAAACCCCATCGGTCTGTCCCTGCCCACGGCGGCTTATGTGGCCAACTTCGCCTTCCGCGATTTCCCCGTGAACGAGGCGGAATGGGCCATGCACTCCAGCCTTGGCACCCCGAGCCTGAGCTGGTACCCCACCTACAGGCTCTTAAAGCGGCAAAACGCCGAGTACAACCAGGGCTTCTTCTCCAAGGAATACGAGCTGGAAGCGGCCGATACCTCCGGCGGCGCTGGCCAGTGGCAGACCGACTTCATCAATAGCAAAAAGCTGATCTACGGCGGCTACATGTCCGGCAATGTGGCCTGGCTCAATGCCTTCTATGAGGCCAACCCCGATGCCAAGCTGGCCGTGTGCAGCCCCTACCAGGTAGTGGAGGAGGGCGTGGCCACCTATCCCCAGATCCGCGCTGACAACCCCTTCGGCATGATTGTGGGCTTCAGCTCCCAGGCGACACCCGAACAATTGAAGGCCGCCTGGATGTACATGGAATGGATGAGCCAGCCGGAAACCCTTAACGTGATTGAAAACGGCGTGGAGGGCGTTACCTACACCGTGGGCGAAAACGGCCTGCCCGTGGTCAACGGCGATTACCGCGGCCCCGAAATGCTCAACCACAACATGAACATCGACATGACCTGCATCGTGCACGCCTCCAAAAAGGTTGGCACCATCGAGCAGACCATCGCCGCCATCACCCCCAAGGGCATCCCCCAGGATTTCACCCAGGAGCTGATCGACAACTACTACGCCCTGAGGGATATCGCCGCCAACGGCTGGGCGTATTCCGACCCGGTGTTCTCCGTAGCCATCCCGTCCGAGGGCGAGTATTCCGCCACCCTCAAGAGCCTGTACCAGGAATACAGCGTGGCGCTGACCAAGTGCAAGCCCGAAGAGTTTGACGCCCTTTACAATGAGCTGAGCCAGAAGTTCCTGGATGCCGGCTACCAGACCGTCATCGACGAGCGCCTGGCCGCCTACGAAGCCGGAAACACCACCAAGCTGCCCACCGCCCAATAAACGGCTGCTCCTTTCATCAGGGATGCCCCCTGACCTCCTTTGGGGGCATCCCGCTTTCTCATGTCCGTATCATACAGGTTGGAGGCTCTTATCATGAAACTCACCTTCGACAGGGAGAAGCTTTATTCCGCCGTGGATTCCATTGTCCGCAAAACCATGAAGATGGACCTGCCCTGGGAATGGCCCTGCGGCGTCGCCTATTACGGCGTGGCGGAGGCATTCAGGCTCACCGGCAGCGCGGAATACCTTGACCTGCTCAAAGCAAGGGTGGATGAGCTGATTTCCCTGGGCCTGCCTTCCTTTACGGTCAATACCTGCGCCATGGGCCACTGCCTGCTTGCATTGCACGAGGCTACCGGCGAGCAGCAATATCTCGATATCGCGCTTCTCAAGGCAGATTACCTGCAAAACAAAGCCTTGCGCTTTTGCGACAGGGTGCTGCAGCATACCGTCTCCGTAAAGAACGATTTTCCCGAGCAGGCCTGGGCCGATACGCTGTTTATGGCTGCCCTGTTCCTTTTGCGAATCGGTGTTCTTGTAAATGACGCAGGCATGATTGAGGATGCCCTGCACCAATACAAGTGGCATATCCACTACCTGCAGGACAAGGCCACCGGGTTGTGGTACCACGGCTACGACAATATCCAAAAAAACCACATGTCGGGCTTTTTCTGGGCCAGGGCCAACGCCTGGGCCGCCTACACCATGTCCCAGGTGAAGGCGCGGCTGCCCAAGCCCTACCTGTATCCGCCCTATATGGATGTGGATTGCTCCCTGCGCGACCAGCTTACGGGGCTAAAGGCCCTGCAAACCGAAAACGGGCTATGGCGCACCGTGCTGGATGATTCGGAAAGCTATGAGGAATTAAGCGCCTCCTGCGGCATTACCGCGGCCATGATTGTCAACAACAACCCGCTGCACACGAAATACGCGCAAAAGGCGCTGGGCGGCATTATGGAAAACATCACCCCCGACGGACGTCTTTTGAACGTGTCCGGCGGCACGGCGGTCATGAACGACTTGAACGGCTACCGCAGCATTTCCCGGGAATGGGTGCAGGGCTGGGGCCAGGGCCTCGCACTGGCGTGTTTGACCGCAGCGCTTGATGTAGACAGGGGATGAGCATGGTGAACGGTCTTACTGGCGGGTTTACGCTGCCCGGCGAAGCGGGCTATGAGGATTTGACATTGACGCTGGCGGAAAAGTGGGGCGCGGACGTCATCCGCGACAGCGACGGCACAAAGCTGTCCCCGAGAATTTTGGATGCCGGCTATGAGATATACGCCACCCTTTGCATTATCAGGGACCATAACGAATGGGCAAAAAAACATCCGGATATGCAGCAGCAGGTGTTTTTGATCAGCAACCCTGTCACCGCTACGAAGGCTACGGTTCAAATTCCCCTGATGGAGCGGTATTTTGCCGATCAATTTTCTGTGAACGACAGCTCGGAGGCCATGCTCTACTGGCAGGTGTATGACCGCACGCAAAACGTGGAAGTGCCAAGAAGCAAATGGCGCTACGATTCAAAAACCCAATCGGTCATCGTTTCAGGCATTGTCCCCTGGCGAAGGTATACGGTAAGCTTCCTGGCCTTTCGGGTGTGGGAAGAAATCAATATGTACAACCACGTCACCAACCATTGGACCAGCGAGCACCTGATGCAGCTTGACCCCAGGCACCCCGCCGTTCAGGAATACCTGCTAAAGTGGCTGGATAAGTGGTGCTTGGAGCATTCCAGGGTGGATGTGGTGCGTTTCACATCGCTGTTTTACAACTTTGCCTTCCTCTGGGGAGCAAGCGCCCGCAACCGCTATGTCTTCTCCGACTGGGCTTCCTACGACAACACGGTGAGCCCCCTTATGCTTGCGCGCTTTGAGCAGAAGGCGGGGTATGCCCTCACGGCGGAGGATTTTGTCAACAAGGGGAATTTTCAGGTCACCCATTGGCCGCCCACGGCAAAAAAGCGGGACTACATGGATTTTGTATGTGAATTTGTTACCGCCTTTGGCAAAAGGCTGGTGGATGTGGTCCACCGCCACGGCAAAAAGGCGTATGTGTTTTATGACGATTCCTGGGTGGGCATGGAGCCGTACGGGGAACGGTTTACCCAGATCGGCTTCGACGGCCTGATCAAGTGCGTGTTCTCGGGGTACGAAGCAAGGCTCTGCGCCCATGTGCCCGTAAGCATCCATGAGCTTAGGCTTCATCCTTACCTCTTTCCGGTGGGCTTAAGCGGCGCGCCTACCTTTGCGCCTGGCGGCAATCCCACAAAAGACGCGAAAAAGTACTGGCTGCAGGTTCGCAGGGCGCTTTTGCGCGCGCCTGTGCAAAGGATCGGCCTGGGCGGATACCTGCATTTGACGGAGGGCTTCCCCGATTTTTGCGACTATATTGAAGAGCTGGCGAATGAGTTCCGGCGGATTAAATCGTTGCATGAGGGAGGAGCGCCTTACACCCTGCCCATCCATGTGGCGGTGCTGCACGCATGGGGCAGGCTCCGCTCCTGGTCGCTGTCGGGCCACTTCCACGAAACAGATAAGCATGACCTCATCCATATCAACGAGGCCCTGTCCGGCCTGCCGGTGCGGGTGAGCTTTATTGGCTTTGAGGATGTGAAGGCCGGCGCACTTTCCGATGTGCAGGTGGTCATCAACGCCGGGGCGGCCGGCACCGCCTGGAGCGGCGGAAATTGTTGGGCCGATCCCGGAGTGGTGGAAAGACTCACGCAGTGGGTGCATGAGGGCGGCACTTTCATCGGCGTCAATAAGCCTTCGGCCTTATCGGGAGCCGATACATACCTGCGCATGGCCCATGTGCTGGGGGTGGACCTGGATACCGGCGAAAAGGTATGCCATGGCCGCTGGGCGTATGAAGTAATGCCGGAAGATACCCTTCAGCCCGAGTACGCGCATATAAAGCCAAAGAAGAACGTGTACCTCACCGATGGGAGCGCCCGCGTGCTCTATGCTTTGGAAGGTGCGCCAGTATTTACCGTCAACCCTTTCGGAAGGGGAAAGGGCATATATTTGACCTCTTTTCAGGTAGACCCGAAAGCCACGCGTTTTTTACTGAATTTGCTCCTGTACGCCGTCCATCTGGATATAGACCAGCTATATCTGACCGATAACCCGTACACGGAATGCGCCTACTATCCCGCGCAAAATACGCTGGCGGTTACGAACATGAGCGGGGAGGAGCAGGTCTCGCGCATCAAAACGCCATCCGGCCCGGTAGAAGTCCATTTGGAACCTTATGGATTTGCGGTCAGGGAGATGTAACCTTGCGGCAGCCCATCTGCATACGAAGCACGCAAAAAGCCCCGCCTGTGCCGGCGCGGGCTTTTGCGCTATGAGCCGCAAGTTTTTTTCATTTACAGCAGGGTATATCCCGCATACACGCCGGCAATAAATATTGTGGCAATCAATATGAAATGTATGATAAACCAGCCGACTTTCCCATACTTAAGCAGTTCCTGGTCGATTGGCTTGCGGGACTCCGCCGGCACGATCATTCCCCCGACCCACTCGAACACCAACAGGAACAGCCACCACCAGGAGTAGGAGGCCCATACATTCCAGGTGGTATTGTACTTGATCAGTTGCGTTTGCGTTTCGGCCCATGCCTCAATCAGTACGCCCAAGTGGACAAGGACCCAATAAAAAGGTATCTTGTGTGCCCAGGCTTTGGGGCTGTACCTTACGCCAAACAGTATACAGCCGGGAAACATCGTTAAAATTAGCGTTACCGGCATGATAGATATTTTGGGGAAAAGTCTGAACGGATAGTAATACAGGCCCAGCTTGATGAAAATATAGCACAGGATATTGCCTATGACAGCACTCAGCAGAAAAAGCAGGCCGTACCTTTTCCAATTTTTCCGCATAACCAGCAGCGTGACGACCGTTGAAAAGGCGAACGCGGAAAGTGTCAGATAGGTTTCCAGATTCCAGCCGATGCCCATGCGCTTTCTCCTTTGGTTCTGTTAGCCATAGCATGGTCGGTTTGGTTATGATGTATTCTTTATTTCTTCCATACGTCTTCCAGCAAAAAGGGCCCCGCATCACACGCGGAGCCATTTTTGATTCGGTATCCTTTGCTGCTTATCATCCGCCTAATGCGGCTTTCGCCTCATAAACGATGCTGCCGTCACCTTTTGCGGCAATGGTCAATACGATCGTACCGTCCTTCCAATCGTATCCCTCCGTCCAGGCCTGCACCCATTCCCGTATATTCAGGTCGGTGGAAGCCATCATACCTGTCAAAACGTCCTGTGTTTCAACAGAGCCATCGGCGTAGGGGAAATCCAATTCATTGGTTATCCCCTTGGGCTCCTCCCGCATGTATTTAGCAACGGCGGCATCCTTTTCATAACCTACCAGGTACGCATCATACAGTTCATAGTTGACCACCGCATGGCAAAACCCAAACTGCACGCTTTGCACATCTGCCCGCTCCCCGGCTTTTGAAAAGCGAACGCTGATATGATTCAGCGAAAACAGCCCGGAGAGTAAACCCAGCTCTTTCCTGACCCTTTCATACAGTTCCGCAAAGGATGCCCCGTTTACGTCAGTCTTTGAAGCGACTGACCTTGTCTGCGGCGGTATGAACGCAACAAAGTAGGCTAAGGTCAAGGCAAGCATAATAACCAAAGCAAGGATGATCCCGATCCGTTTCTTCATAAACACTCCCAAAGGACCATGCGGGCTCTGTCAGGGTCTTTTCGTCTGATACCTGTCCGCTTGGTCAAAATAAGTCATGTCCGCGTATCCTGCATATATCTTGCCGGAATGCTTGACGCCTTCGGGAATGTAGTACCTGTCGCCTTTTCCGTATATTCCGGTTATGCCGCCGATGGTGAGCTCGATCTTCCCTTCCAGCACCACACCCCACTGCCCGGCATGGGAATGCTCCGGGAGAAGAACATCCTTTGCAAATTCCATGAAAATGATTTGGTGGCCATCCCCCTGAGACAGATAGGCTGTTATGCCATCCAGGGGTATATCGGCCTGCGGCAGGCGCAGCACCGGTTCGGGAAAGAGTATCGGCATCGTTTTCTCCCTTTCAAAAGACATGTCCGCTTAAGCAGGAGGCCTATCCACCAATTCTTCCACCCGCCAGGAAAGTCCTTCTTTGGGCATTACAACCGTACTTTGGCAGCCGCAAAATCGGTGTATATCATTCCTCCGTTGCATTTGCGAATAGATTCGGTATAATGGATTAAGCAAATGTGCGGAGGAACTATATATGGACAGGCAGGCAATGCTTCGGGAGATTCGAGGCGTTATCGACGGCGGCCCCTTTCATGACGACTGGGATTCTTTAGGGCAATACCGTCTGGCAGACTGGTATCCCAAGGCGAAATTCGGCATCTTCATTCACTGGGGCGTGTACTCCGTGCCGGCGTTTGCCAACGAGTGGTACCCGCGCCATATGTACGTGCAGGGCACACGCGAGTTTGAGCACCATATTAATACCTACGGACCGCAAAAGGATTTCGGATACAAGGATTTCATCCCCATGTTCAAGGCTGAAAAATTTGATCCCGATGCCTGGGCCGATTTGTTTGTAAAAGCCGGGGCCAGGTATGTAACCCCCGTGGCCGAGCACCATGACGGATTCCAGATGTACAAAAGTGGCCTGAGCCGCTGGAATGCTTACGAAATGGGGCCCCAAAGGAATGTGCTCAGGGAACTGTATGCGGCCTTTGAAAAAAGGGGCTTGATCCCCTGCGCATCCTCCCACCGGGTGGAGCACTGGTTTTTCTTAAGCCACGGTAAGGACTTTGACAGCGACATCAAGGAGCCATTAACGTCCGCGGACCTATACTGGCCCTCCATGCCCGATGGGGACCTGCAGGACATTCACAGCAGGCCTGCGCCTACCAGGGAGTTTTTGGAGGACTGGCTGCTGCGCACCTGCGAATTGGTGAAAGAATACCGCCCGCGCATGATCTACTTTGACTGGTGGATACAGCATGAATCCGTCAAGCCCTATTTGCGGCAGTTCACCGCCTATTATTACAACCTGGCTGCTGGGTGGGGGCAGCAGGTGGCCATCACCTTCAAGCATGACGCCATGCCCATGGGCTGTGCCGTTCCGGATATGGAGCGCGGCCAGTTTGAAAAGGCGATGCCCTTTTTCTGGCAGTCGGACACGGCCATGGCGAAGAACTCCTGGTGCCACACTGTGGGCAACGAATACAAGACCGCAGGGGACATCCTGCGCGACCTGATGGACGTAGTCAGCAAAAACGGTGCGATGATGCTCAACGTTGGCCCCAAGGCTGACGGTACCATCCCCGCAGAGGATGAGGCGCAGCTCCTTCAAATTGGCGCGTGGCTGAAGATAAACGGTGAGGCTGTCTACGATACCCAGCCCTGGCGCGTTTTCGGCGAAGGACCCACCAGGGTGAAGGAAGGGCAGTTCACCGACAATGAGGACAAGGGCTTCACGCCGGAGGATATCCGTTTTACAGCCAAGGGAGGTTCCCTGTACGCCACCCTGATGAGGCGCCCGAAGGACGGGCACGCCCTGATCAAAACGCTGTACCTGGGCACAGAGCAACAAAACCATAACTTCCACGGCATTATCAAGGATGTCAGTGTACTGGGCCAAAGCGAGCTTCCCGTCTGGGAGCGGCGTAATGACGGCTTATCTGTGGACATGGGGCCGGGGGAAAATGATCTGCCGGTGGTGATTAAGATTCATTTGGACTAAGCTGAATATCTACGGAAAAGCATTGGCTGCCGCTCTCACAGAACGGTAGCTTATTTTTTATAGCGCAATATCTTGCAAGAATTTCCCTTATCCCTTATGGTATGATCAACCCGTACTACATCCGGGAGGTTAGCGGTATGCCCAAGGAAGTAAGAACCGTTTGCTTCGATCCCGACCTGAAAGTGGAAGCGTACAGGTTTTACGGGATCATGCAGAATTTCCCCAATCACTTTCACGACTACTACGTGATCGGCTATATCGAAAAAGGCCGGCGGTACGTGCAGTGCAAGGATAGGGAGTATATTGTGAACCCCGGCGACATCACCATCTTCAATCCCAGGGACGTCCACACCTGTCAGCAGGTGGATGGCACCACACTGGATTACCACAGCATCAATATTCAGCCGGAGGTGATGCAGAAGGTGGTGCAGGAAATTACCGGCCGGGATTACCTGCCCCATTTTTCCCAGGCGGTGCTGTTTGGCAGCGACCTTGTATCCCCGTTGCGGGAGCTGCATTGCATGATCTCCTCGGAGGCTGCGGACTTTAAAAAGGAGGAGCTGTTTCTTTTCCTCATCGAGCAGCTTCTGGCCGAATACGACCGGGAACCTGTCCCTGCCGCACCGGACAAGGCCGCGCAGTTCGACGCTGTCTGCAAATACCTGGAGGAAAACTTTGATAAAACCATTACCCTTCAGGAACTTTGCGCCATGGCGGGCTTGAGCAAGTATCACTTTTTGCGCTCCTTCACCAGGCAAAAAGGGATATCTCCTTACAGCTATCTGGAGGCCGTGCGCATCGGCAGCGCCAAATCCATGCTGGAAAAAGGCACGCCGCCCATGGAGGTGGCCTTGCGGACGGGCTTTGGCGATCAAAGCCATTTCACGAATTTTTTCAAGAAGCTTATCGGGCTGACACCCAGGCAGTACATGCGCATCTTTCTGCAGGAGCGGGATGCATACGCTGTGGCTATAAAGGAGAAAGGGTAATGGAGCAAAAACGGGTCATGGCCGCTGGCCATTTGATGGCATTCCTGGCGATCCTTATCTGGGGATCCACGTATATTTCCACCAAAACGCTTCTGATCGATTTTTCGCCTCTTGAGATTCTGGTATTTCGTTTTACCATTGGCTTCATAACGCTGTTCCTTGTCCACCCCAAAATGCTGAAAACAAAGGGCTGGCGGGAAGAAATGCTTTTTGCACTGGCCGGCCTGTGTGGCATCACGCTGTACTTTCTGCTGGAGAATATAGCGCTGACATACACCCTGGCTTCCAATGTGGGAATTATCGTCTCCATGGCGCCGTTTTTCACGGGGGTGCTGTCCCATTTCCTGTTAAAGGGCGAGCGGTTCAGGCCCCAGTTCTTCATTGGGTTTGTCGTTGCCCTCACGGGGATATTCCTAATCGGGTACAACACCAAACAGGTACTGAGCCTGAATCTTATTGGAGATATACTGGCCTTGCTGGCAGCCCTGGCCTTCGCGCTGTATTCCGTTCTCATGCGCAAAGTCAGGAGTCTTGGGTACCACACCATCTCAAGCACCCGCCGGGTGTTCTTTTATGGGCTTTTGTTCATGGTCCCCGCGGGGCTGCGAATGGAATTTTCGTTGGATTTAAGCAGATTCTCGAATCCCTCGAATCTGTTCCATCTTCTGTTCCTGGGGCTTATGGCTTCCGCGCTTTGCTTTGTCGGCTGGAATTGGGCCGTAGGCATCCTCGGTGCGGTAAAAACCACACTGTATATCTATATTGTGCCCGTTGTCACCGTTCTGGCCTCTGCCTTGTTCTTGCATGAAAAGGTTACACCCGTCGCCATGCTGGGTGCGTTCCTTGCCCTCGTGGGTATGTTCATTGCGGAATACAGGGCGGCAAAACCTGCCGTGCAGGAGGCGGGATGATCATGATTAGGCAGGGGATCAATGCGTCATCTGGGCGCCGGCCCTGTCTCCCTTGACAGGCGGCAGCAATTGTGCTACCGTGCAGCTTGAATCCTTTGACAACCTTCCTCTTTTTGAAGGGATTCGTACCATGGTGGGGAAAGGCAGACACTTTCCATCAGCGCGACGGGTTGCTCAAGGACATTTGCCTAAAGGAGGCTGCCATCATGCCCGATAATTGTACTTCCGACTGCTCCGCCTGCAAGGCGGACTGCGCTTCCAGAAAAAATCCCAAAGCAAGCTTTCAGGAGAATCCTCACGATTTGAGCCACGTGAAAAGAGTGATCGGCGTTGTCAGCGGCAAGGGCGGCGTGGGCAAGTCCATGGTCACTTCGCTGTTGGCGGTCACCCTTCGGCGCCAGGGCTTCAAAACCGCCATCCTGGATGCCGACATCACAGGCCCATCCATTCCACGTGCTTTCGGAATCACCGAGAAGGCTACCGGCAGCGATGTGGGTCTTTTCCCCGTATCCAGTAAGACAGGCATTCCGGTGATGTCGTTAAACCTTCTGCTGGATAACGATACCGAGCCCGTGGTCTGGCGCGGGCCTATCATCGCGGGTACCGTCAAGCAGTTCTGGACAGATGTCATCTGGGGTGATGTGGATTTTATGTTTGTGGATATGCCTCCGGGAACGGGGGATGTGCCGCTTACCGTGTTCCAATCGCTGCCGGTGGACGGTATCGTGCTGGTGACAACGCCCCAGGAGCTGGTGACCATGATCGTGGAGAAGGCAGCCCACATGGCGGATAAAATGCAGATACCCATCCTTGCGCTGGTGGAAAACATGAGCTATGTCGTTTGCCCCGACTGCGGCAAGGAATTCAGCGTGTTCGGCGAAAGCCACGGCCAGGAAACGGCGGAGAAGCACGGCATTGAAATCTTCGACCGCCTACCCATGGACCCGGCCCTATCCGCTGCCTGCGACCAGGGCAGAATCGAATGGGCGCAGGGGGAATACCTTCAAAAGGTGGCAGGGAAGCTGACCGCCATGGCGCAGGGTTGAACGGGTGATAAAGCGTATATGGAAGGAGGAAGGCAATCAGCCTTCCTCCTTTTTGTGGTACGGCCGTTTGCCTTTTGCCAGCCCGCCATGGCATTCCAGATAATACCCCAAAATCCGCAGGATTCCCTGGTTTGATGCAGCCTGCATACCACATATGGAGGGATGAATGGTATACTGCATACAGATTTGTATTACTGTTCTTAAACCTGCTTTTCAGACGGTGCGAATTTGTTAATCAGGGGAGATTGATTATGGCCACCATCAAGACGATCAAGTATGTCTGCCCGTACTGCAAAAAGAAAATCAACTTGCGTGGTTATCCACAGCGAAACTTGACCTATTACGGATGTGTGCGCCGGGAATGCCGGCATTGCGGAACCTTCTTCTTTGATTACCGAATCAAGGAGATCGGCTTGTTCGACAAGGAAAAAACATATCCGCCCCGCATACGCATCAGCATCGGCTGGCTTGTGTGCTACATATTTATTGTTGTATTCTGCGCAGCTCTTTGTGTTCAGAATAAATCACTGCAACCTGTTCCGGTTTTTATGATCATTCTGCTTTCCTGCGTGGCACTTCAAGTCTTATCCGACCTTTTGCTGTACAAAAGGCGGATACGGCGCTGGCAGAAGGAATACGATCAATCCGCCGAGCTTTTGAAAAACCCGTTATACCATAACAAGGTGAGGACACTTTCATATATGTAGGCCGGGGTGCCGGCCGGAAGGCGGCTGCGATACATTTCGCCGCGGGCTTCCTTTCATTGACATGGACAGCCCTTCATGCTATACTATCTCCTGTTCATGGGGGAGTAGTTGGCGCGTTTGCGCGGCAAGTCAACATACTGGTGGCTTTATAAGCGCCTGGCTTGCCTGAAATAATGAGACTCATGTATGGCCTTACGCCGTACATGGGTCTTTTTGTGCGGCTGCGGCAAATATAACCTGGATGGGAGATAAGCGGATGGGACTCATTGAACTTTTCCTGCTGGCGGTAGGCCTTTCCATGGATGCCTTTGCGGTAGCGCTTTGCAAAGGGCTGTGCATGCAGCGCCTGGACAAGCGCCAGGCCCTGCTTATCGCGGTGTTCTTCGGCGGTTTTCAGGCTTTGATGCCCGTCATCGGCTGGTTCCTGGGCAATCAATTTGAGCGGTATATTACATCCATTGATCATTGGGTGGCCTTCGGCCTGCTTTCCATCATCGGCATCTCCATGCTGCGGGAAGCCTTCCAAAAGGATGAAGAGGAAGTTTGCTGCACCAAAACCAATGTCCGTGAGCTGTTCATGCTGGCTATCGCTACCAGCATCGATGCCCTGGCGGTGGGTATCACCTTCGCTTTTTTGCAGGTGGATATCCTGCCGGCCGTTTCCCTGATTGGCGTCACCACCTTTTTGCTTTCCTTCCTGGGCGTAGTGGTGGGCAAACGCTTCGGTTTGAAGTATCAAAAAAAGGCCCAGATGGCAGGCGGAGCGGTGCTCATCCTGATGGGCCTGAAGATATTATTGGATCATCTGGGCCTGATGTTTTCATGACCGCATCCGAAGGTTCGTGCCCGCAGGCACGACTCCCCCTTTATATTGTACAGCTGGGCGGATTCTTCAGCGCCTTGTACGGTATGGTAAACTCCACGATGCCTGTGGAATACGGCGCGATGTCATACTGCTGGTAGTAGATCACCAGCCCGCAGGGGGACAGGTAATAGCTTTGGGGGTTGAACCTTTCCACAATCAACTGCCTGTAATCCTCGAAAAAGATGGGTTCTTCCTCCATGATTTTGTCTGCCTGCTTCAATATCAGCGCAAGCAGAAGCTGCTGGTAATTAAAGCCCGCCGGGAAGAAGCTGGACAGCGGCACGATCATGCCCGTGCGCAGGTTCCATGTATCCGAATACCTCAGTGTATTGGGATGTGCCCCGCCGGTGTACTCGTACTGGTCCCTGTACATGCTCAAAAAGCAATCCTGGTTGTATGTGACCTTGTAGTACAGCCCTGCCCCGAAGGGGTTGAAGGGAAAGCCCTCCTCCTGGGTGTACTGGTATGTTTCCACGGCGTTCTCATACAGCGTGGTGGACGCGTAGGTGTTCAGTTCGTCAATCTGCATCTGAATGCGGCTGTTGATGGCCGTTTCCACAGGCCCGCCTCCGGGAAGCCTGACCGTGAAATACTTGTTCTGCACCGAGAGCACCAGGACATCCTCATATGTATAATCCTGGTTTTGTTCCCGCGGAACGATGGTGGCGCTTATGTTTTGCGATAGCATGTTCATCCCTCCTGCTTAAAGCGTATGCGGGGCGGAAGGTTTGGTGAATTGCGCGGCTTATGAATTTCCGCGATAATCGTGCCCCCGGTAACTCCAGGGGCACTTTTTCATAAGATAATAAGGTTACTCGCCTCTATTGCTTATTGCATGGTTCTGATTCCGCTTCCGCCGAACGGGTACCCAAATGCTGATCCAGCCGTTTGTGGGCGGATTTTACGGATTCTTCCACGCGTGTTACCCGCTCGGTCACGCGGCTAATGTTTTCCGTCATGCAGCGCTGTTCTGTCTTGATGTCGTCAATGCCCTGCTTGATATAATTGATATCCACTTTGAGCGTGGCTTCCACGGAAGCATCCATTTCAATATCCTGCTTGTGAGCCCGCCTGTAGGCGATGGTGCCCAGGATAATGCTGGCCACAACGCCTACCGCCCCCAGTATGCCGCCCAGGATACCAATGATCATTCCAGCTTGTTCCATTCGCAACACCTTTTTCTTTAGACTCAAAAGACGGCGCGAGAAACTGTTTGTGTGCGCGCCTCCATATTACCGTATGTTGCGGCTAACCCGTCTGTGCGGGAACGCATGGGGTGAGGAAGGCACAAAAAGGGGCTGCATTCTTGCAGCCCCGGATGGAGACACGGTAGGAAAATACCAGATGGCCTTTCAAAGAGTCATCGGTCCTTTTTGTTTGGAACACGGTCTATAAATAGCGCCTTACCTTTTCCGTGTACCGGACATACGCCTCGCCAAACTTTTGCCGGCACCATCGCTCTTCCGACAATATGATCCAGTGAGAGGAGATTTGGAAGAGAATCAGCAGCCCTAAGAGCACGAGGGATTTTGTTAACAGAACGCAGCCCAGGTAATACATGAAGTAAGACACATACATTGGATTGCGTGATACCGTGTAAAGTCCGCTGATGTTCATGCCACCGCCGCTGGGCTTTGCGAAGTTTATTACAGATGCTATGCACAGCAAAATCCCAAAGCCGAATATCACCAATCCAATGGGAAACCATATATCATCCGTCTTCACATAAAGGAAAAACGCGTAGACAAAAATGGCCAGCGTGGAAGCCTGATAGAAGTAATACGCTGTTTTTTCGCGTCCCACCAGCGGTGGGAAGAAGGCGGCACGCAGTATGGCATCTTTCCCAAACATGGACAATAGCCCATACCGAATGAGCAAAAGCGGCACCAGCAAAAATGCTCCGTTCACTTTGCCCCTTCTTCCTTCATTTTATCCTGCGTGAAAGCACCCAAAGGTTTTACGCAAGCCGGAACAATCGCAATACGCCCAACAAAATCAGCACGCCGCCGGCTACCTTGCGGATGAACGCCTGGTGATTGCGCATAAATGTCAGCATTCCGCCAAGCCTGGAGTACAGCGCCATGAACGCAAGGAACGGCACGGCCAGGCCCAACGCGTAGAAGAACAAAAGCCACATGCCCCTGATGGCGGTGCTCCCTTCGGTGGCCGCCATCAGCAGCACGTTGAACAGAAACGCCGATGTGCAGGGCAGCCAGGATACCGCCAGCAGTATGCCCAGCAGCATCATTTTCACAAACCCGCCGGAGGCCAGCTTCCTGGCGTCAGCCTGCACGGAAAACATACGTATCCCCGGCACCACATCCAGCATCATCAGCCCGAATATGATCATCAGCGCGCCGCCGATGTAGGGGAAGGCCTCGCGGTATTTTTCAAGCATGCCGCCCAGCGCGCCGGCCCCGGCGCCAAGCACCATAAAAAAGGGCACGAAGCCCAGCGTAAAGCCCAGCATGCGCAAAAGAATCTGCTTTACCGCGCCTGGGCCGCGCTCCTTAAGCGGCCCTTCGCCCATCATGTATACGGCATACACCGGTAAAAGGGGCAGGATACAGGCGGAACCGAAAAAGGCCGAGATCCCGCTTGCAAGTGCCGACCATATGGTATAGCTTAATTCCACCACCTGCGGTGCTGTTTGAAAATCAAAGCCTGCGGGCATGCGTTCTCCCCCTTACGGCGCTGATTTCGTTTTGATCCCGGCCATTTGCAATGCCTTTTCCATCATTTCATAGCTCATGCCGGCGGGCTGGTATGCGGCAAGATACCCTTCCTTATCGATGAATACGGACAAGGGATAGCCCTCCAGCTGATAAAAGGAGGTGAGGAAGAAGTCCTTGTCCTCCACCATGCGCAGGGAATCTAGCCCGTTGTCCTTGAGGTATTGCCTGGCTGCCTCCTCCGTATCCCTGTCGGGCACGTGGATGAGCACCACGGTCAGTTCTTCACTGTATTCCTGTTGAAGCTTCAATATGTCCGGCAGCTCCGCCTTGCAGGGCGGGCACCAACTGGTGAAAAAGTTTAAGTAGACGACCTTGCCCTTCAAATCACTGAAGGTCATGGGGCTGCCCTCCATATCGCTGAGCAGGTAGGGGCTGCCCTTGGCATTGGTAGGCAGGGGCGTCGGCAAAAGGGACGTGCCCTTATCCTCACTGGCGGCCGCAGGCGCGGGGGTCGGCGTCGCGGTGGGCGCAGGCGTTGATGTCGGCTTGGGAGTAGGCGTGGCCGTCGGTTTGACGGTTGGTGTAGCCGTCGGGGTGGGGGATGGTGTGGCCGTGGGTGTCGGCGATGGTGTAGCGGTGGGTTCTAAAGTCGGCGTTGCAGTCGGCTCCGCAGTCGGCGTCGCGGTGGGGATGGGCGTAGGTGTGGCCGTGGGCGGATAAAGCGAAGGCGGCCATTGTGCAAGGAGCGAAACGGCGACGGCAATAATGGCTATGGCAAGTATGGTGAGGAGAAAGCGCTTGTTTTTGTTCATCCTTCATGTCTCCCTTTTTAACGCATATGGATGTCTATTTTGGTAGTATACCAGAAAATATGATTTCCCGAAACAGGAGAGCACTTCCACACGGCTGCTTTTACGTAAGCCGCAAAGTTTTACATGGTTCGGGTTGTGTTAGGCATTTGATATTTCTCAATTATTCTGCTGCTTTTTCTTGTACCTTTCAGTGACCAAAGCACAAAAGGCTGCATTTTTATTGCATGAACGGGGTGACAATATGCATGGTCATGGCCAGCCGCCTCCGACTTCAGGTTGGTCTTGGTATGCATATATTTCCATACAAATTCTCTGGAAGCCCGTTCTGCATTTTATGAGCAATACCTGGAGCAATTCCGCATAAAAATGCTTCCGCATTTTTCGCGGGAATACTTGCGGAAGGTCCGGTTTTGTGGCAGAATAGGTAAGTCCATTAATCCGGGGGACGAGCCTCCGGCATTGGCTTCATGTATAAGGAGGTATACTCCCATGCTTTCGACCCAATGTGTGGTGATACTGGACTTTGGCGGCCAGTACACCCAATTGATCGCCCGGCGCGTGCGGGAGAACAGCGTATATTCCGAGGTAGTTCCATATACTGCGTCCCTCCGGCAGATTGAAGAATTAAAGCCGGTGGGCATTATTTTAAGCGGCGGTCCCGCCAGTGTGCTGGATGAGGACGCCCCGCGCTGCGATGCGGGCATATTCGAGCTGGGTGTGCCGGTGCTTGGCATCTGCTACGGCATGCAGCTGATGTCGGTGATGCTGGGCGGCAAGGTGACACGTCCCAACCAAAGGGAATACGGCCGCAACCTGGTGACCATGGATCAAAGGGAAGGCTTGTTTGAAAACGCCTCCCCGGCTTCCGTTTGCTGGCTGAGCCACACCTACCAGGTATCGCAGCTGCCCGAGGGCTTTCATGCCACCGCCCACAGCGACAACTGCCCCATAGCGGCCATGGAGCACAAGCGAAAGCGCCTTTTCGGTGTGCAGTTCCATCCCGAGGTCACACACACCCAGGAAGGCTCCGTGATCCTGAAAAATTTCCTTATGAACATCTGCGGCTGCGTGGGCGACTGGTCCATGGAAGCCTATGCCCAGATGGCCATCCGCCGCATACAGGAGCAGGTGGGCGATCATGGCACGGTTCTTTTGGGCCTGTCTGGCGGGGTGGATTCCTCCGTGGCGGCAGCGCTTTTGCATCAGGCCATTGGTAACCGGCTCACCTGCGTGTTTGTGGACCACGGGTTCATGCGCAAGGGCGAGGCCGAGCAGGTGGTGGAGGTTTTCAGCAAAAACTTCCCGGTGCACCTTGTCCACGCAGACGCCAGCGATAAATTCTTCAAGGATTTGGCCGGCATTACTGACCCCGAGCAAAAGCGCAAGATCATCGGCCGCGATTTTGTGGAGGTCTTCAAGGAAGAGGCGCAGAAGCTGGGCAAGCTTAACCATTTCGCCCAGGGCACCATTTATCCCGATGTCATCGAGAGCGGCAGCGTCAAGGGCAGCGCGGTGATCAAGAGCCACCACAACGTGGGCGGGTTGCCGGCGCAGCTAGGCTTTACCAGCCTGGTGGAGCCCCTGCGCATGCTCTTTAAGGATGAGGTCCGCAAGCTGGGCGTTACCCTGGGCCTTCCCGCGGACCTTGTCTGGCGGCAGCCCTTCCCCGGCCCGGGCCTTGCCATCCGCGTGATGGGGGATGTGACGCCGGAGAAGGTGCACATCGTCAGGGAAAGCGATGCGATCCTCCGCCAGGAAGTTGCGGCTGCCGGCCTCAACCAAAGCATCCACCAGTATTTTACCGTGCTCACCGGCGTCCGCTCCGTGGGCGTCATGGGCGACGAGCGCACGTATGACTATACCCTGGCCCTTCGGGCAGTGACCACAGACGATTTCATGACCGCCGACTGGGCGCGCATCCCGTATGATGTGATTGCCCGCATCAGCGAGCGCATCGTCAATGAGGTGCCCCATGTGAACCGCGTGGTCTTTGACGTGACCACCAAGCCCCCGGCCTCCATCGAATGGGAATGATCCCTTTTACATAGGAAGGAGTAACCCCATGCCCAACTTTTCTTTGAGTGATGACGTATTTACAAGGGCGGCGAAAGAATATCAAACGCCCTTTCACCTGTACGACGAGCAGGGAATCCGCAATACAGCCCGCGCGCTGAAGCAGGCCTTCTCCTGGTGCCCCGACTACCAGGAATATTTCGCCGTCAAGGCGCTGCCCAACCCCTCCATCCTCCGCATATTGAAGGAGGAAGGCTGCGGCACGGACTGCTCCTCCATGACGGAGCTGATGCTGTCGGAAGCGGTGGGTATTGTAGGCGGCGACATCATGTTCAGCGCCAATGCCATGCCCCCGGAGGAGTTTGATTACGCCCGCAGGCTGGGTGCCTTTATCAACCTGGATGATATTACGCATATCGATGTGTTGAAGGAGCACGGCGGCATCCCCGAATGCATTTGCTGCCGCTACAATCCCGGCGGGGATTTCGCCATCGGCAACACCATCATGGGCAACCCCGGCGAATCCAAGTACGGCTTCACCAGGGAGCAACTGACCGAAGGCCTGAAAACGCTGAAGGAACTTGGCGCGAAATCCTTTGGCATCCATGCCTTCCTGTCCAGCAACACAACCGACAACAGCTATTATCCGGGCTTGGCCAAACTGTTGTTCCAGGTCGTGGCGGAGTTGGCGGCGGAAACGGGGCTTGAACCGGCCTTTGTGAACCTGTCCGGCGGCATCGGCATCCCCTATAGGCCTAATGAGCCGGCGGCGGATATCCTCTCCATCGGCCGGGGGGTAAAGGAAGCGTATGACGAGGTCTTCACCGCCGCGGGCATAAAAAACGTGGCCATCAAGACGGAGCTGGGCCGCTACATGACCGGTCCCCACGGCTGGCTCGTGACCACCGCCACCAGCCGCAAGGACACCTACCGCCATTACATCGGCGTGGATGCCTGCGCCGCCAACCTGATGCGCCCGGCCATGTACGGCGCGTACCACCACATCCACGTGGCCGGCAAGCGCGAGCTGCCGGAAGACCATGTGTACGACGTGACCGGCTCCCTGTGCGAGAACAATGACAAGTTCGCCATCCACCGGCCGCTGCCCAAGATCGATATGGGCGATATCGTGGTCATCCACGATACCGGCGCCCACGGCTTCGCCATGGGCTACAACTACAACGGCAAGCTGCGCAGCGCGGAAGTCCTCTATAAGGCCGACGGCACCTTCCAATTAATTCGCCGCGCCGAAACCGCAAAGGATTACTTTGCCACCCTGGACATCGACCCTGTCGCTCCTGACCTCGGCCTGTGACCAGGGGACGCTGTCCCCGGGACTCCTGTTCAAGGTTCCGAAACCTGGCTGCCCCCAGTGGGGGCAATTAGCCAGGTGGAGGAAGCTGGCGAAACAAGCAATGCGAACGGCAGTGAGCAATGCGCCGATTGAGCAAGCCGGGGTTGCGAATGGCAGCGGGCAATGCGACGATTGAGCCAGCCGGAATAAAACCCCTTGAAAATCCCCATCTATCAGTGAACATCAAAATCCCCTTCCAGATCAGACATTGATTGGAAAGGGGATTTTTTCGTGTAGATGAGGGCAATCCCCATTCAAAAATTACAATAATATAGAAATCATTGGATATAACACTTATTTTGGTGAAATTAACAGATTTATATTTCAAATGTCACGTTATGGATTGCCCGGGACATATATAAAGCGGTTGCCTGAATATACCCAAAACGTTATGAAGGAGAATGCATGGTGAAATATGCGGCATGTTGGCCTTTATGCATCCTGCTGACGCTGTCCTTTATGCTGACAGCCAGCGCCAAGACCGCTGCCTTTAAGCCATTGAGTGATGGCGACATGGCGGAGATGACAAAGGTGGTCGTTACCATGACGGGGGACTGCGTATTGGGCGGCGAAGAAAAGTCGCGTAAGAAAGAGCACTCCTTTGACAGCCTGATCGCCCAAAAAGGAATGGCATGGCCCTTTTCGGCCTTTTCCCAGCAGTTCGCGCAAGATGACATCACCCTTGTCAACCTGGAAGGCGTATTGAAGGACACCGCCACGGGCCGCCTGGCGGACAAGACGCATACCTTCCGGGGCGTTACCGCCTATACGGAAATACTCCGCTTGGGCAGCGTGGAACATGTCAATATCGCCAACAATCACTACATTGACTACGGTAAGGCTGGGCGGACAAGCACCCTGAAGGCACTCAAACAGGCCGGGATCGCCATCAGTGGATACAAAGAATTGCATGCCGTTGAAATTGGCGGGAAAAAGATAGGGTTCGGCGGTATACGGGAGACCGTATACCGTCAGGAACGTAAAACCATGGCGGAGGATATACAGGCGCTTGCGGAAATGGATTGTGATGTCATTATCTATTCCTGCCACTTTGGCGATGAGTACGGCAAGACCCACAATACCCTGCAGACTAAAATGGCCCGCGACGCCATTGACCTTGGCGCTGATTTTGTAGTGGGCCACCATCCCCACGTGGTGCAAGGGATAGAATACTACAACGGCGGCGTGATCCTGTACAGCCTTGGCAATTTTGTTTTCGGGGGCAACCTGGAGCTGAAAGAGTTTGACAGCTATGCTGTAGAAGCGGCGTTTTTGTGCGAAGGGGAGAAGTACAGGGGAGTGCAGCTGGAACTGATCCCCGTGCTGACAAGCGGCACGATCCCTGAAAACGACTTCCGACCTGTTCCGGCGCTCGGGGACGACAAGACCCGGATATACAAGAAAATACAGAAGGACAGCAAACTTAAGATAACGGACTGTCTGTTTTTCCCCAGCAAGGCTAATTAAAGATAAAATACACGGGCCTTTGCTGCCTAACCTGCGACCTTCATCCGTAAATAAATGGCTGCCGCTGCTGCACAAAACGCAACCGGCAGCGTCATTATGTGTATGGATTTCCGACGATTGAGCCAGATAAGCACCGTACAGGAAAGACCATTGAGCGTGGGGAATATGAAGCGCGGCGGCGATGGAACCGGCCGGCATTGAAAACAGCCCCTTCCGGTCCGCTTCTTGACCGGAAGGGGCTGCTCATCATGGTTCCGTTTATTTCCCCTTGAGCTTGATGACGATCCGGTCTGCTGCGTCCGGCTTGCCATCCTTGTCCGGCAAGGCCAGGATCATCTCCTCCGGCCAAACATCCGGCGGCACGATGCGCATCAGGATGGCGGTGGGCGGTGTGTCCGCCCCATCCGGCTGTACGAAGGAGGATACGGGCTGCTGCCCTACCTGCGTTCCTTCCACGGTGTACAGCTTGGCGTCAAGGCCCCACGCGATGGCTTTGCTCCTGGTTTTTAACGGGTCCTCCCCTGTGACATCCAGGCGGATGCTGCCCGCCACTGGTGTGAAGGTGGTCTCCGTCATGGCAAGGCGAACCCCATCCACCGTGACTTCCGCCGGTGCGGCGGTGCGGACAAGCTTCATTGCCTCCGCCGCGTTGATGGTTAACTGCAGTTCCGCAGGGACAAACGATTTGGGCCTTTCGCCGGAAAGGTCGTTGCCCAGGGGCAGGCCGACAGTGAATTCGCCTTGCGGCTGCACGGCTTGCTCGGCCATGAGCGCCTGGAAATAGAACAGAAGCTCGCCGTTTTGCTCACCGGGATTTGTGCCGCAGTCGGACAGGAATACATCGACGCCGTCGACCACGACCCAATCACAAATGATGTCCATGTCGTTAAGGGCGGCCGCTTTGCCAAGCAGCGCTTCATCGTCGTACGTATAAAGCCTTGTGGCGCTCTTGTCCCGCACGGAGTAAACCACCCGCAGCTCCTGCCCGTCGTAGGCGGCCTCCCGGATTGTGACCGCCACATGCTCTTTTTCGATGCTTCCAAGGCCTGTTTTCACCAGCCCGGCCGCATCCTCCTGCACATAGGCGTTAGGCGTGTCCTGCCCCCACAGGAAGGAAAATACCCGGGGATTCAGCGCGGCGGCCAGGCCGGCGGCAGCCAGGGCAACTGTCAGCACCAGGGCCAGTACCAGCCCGGCGTGCCTTTTGATTGAATTTTGCCGGGCGGCTGCCTCTTCCATTTTCTTGATATCACCTGAAATCATGTTCCAAACCCTCCTTTCGTCTTCGGAGGCTTTTGCGTCATCCCCATAAAGGGCGGCGGCGCACTTTTGCATCAGCCCGGCGTCGCGATCGCGGGCAGGCAGCAAAAGTTGTCCGCGGAGGATCCATTCGGTCTCCTGCTTGCTTTGCGCTCCCTTTTCCAGCGTGGCTTTTAGCCACGCCTTGTATTGCCGCCGTTTTCGTTCATTCATGGGATCGGCCTCCATCACGAATATGTCCGAAGGGTTCAATAACGCAACACCAAAAAAAGAATCGTCGCCAGAAACAGTTCCTTGTGCAATAGAACCTTTTTGCGGATGCGGCTGGCCCGCATGCGAAGGCCCGCCTCCGTAAGGCAAAACCTGTCCGCAACCTCCCTGGCCGGCATGCGCTGCACGCAGTACAGCTGAAACAGCTCCGCATCCTCTTTGCCCAGCAGCCTGTTCAGGTTGTCCCTGCATTCGGCCTGGGCGGCTTGTTGAAACCCTTCCTCCTGGTTCTTATCGGAAGGTTCTGCGGCATTTTCTTCATTCAGGGAGAAGCTCAGGTGCTTTTGCTCCCTATGCCATTTGCGATAACAGGCCAGCATCCTTTTGCGCATGGCTTCCACCAGCCATCCCTCTATATTGACGTGGCTTTTCAGCTTTTCTCGCTTGCTCCAGGCAAGCATAAACACCTCGTGGATCTCGTCCTCCACAAGGCCGCTCATGGCGGGACCTGCGCCGGCGAACATACGCCCCACATGATACAGGAGCTTGAAGTTTTCCTGATAAAGTGTTTCCAGCCAAACCATGTCGTCCAAGGGCATCACCTCTCTGGACGTTTAATGGCAACAGTATACACCCAAGCCAATGTTTGGCAAGCGCAAAATTTTCTTGTTGCGTTTTTGTTTCCAAAGGACATAAGCAGTGTGAAAGAATATGTTTTGGGGGGAGTTGCTTGATGAAACAGCCTGTCCGCTTGTTCACTGTGCTTATGATGATTGTCCTTTGTTATCTTCTGACCTGGCCCGCCGATTCCATGGCCGAATATGCTTCTGTCGGCGATATACGGGAGGAAACGAAGGATGGCTGGCATGAAACGTATGAGGCCCATGGGCGCACCATCACTGTGGATATACCGGTGAATGTGCCGGAGGTGGATTTCTTCCCGGTGCTGAGGGTCAAAAAGGCACCTACCGTGCAGGAGCAGCTGTTGGATGGATACGAACCTGTGCTCAATGACGAAGGTTATTTCGTTGCAAGAAAACTTCCCGCCTATGATGTGAGTCCGAAGCATGCCGAATTCGCCTGGTTCAAAACGCTGACCGTGCATTCCCCTGAGGAAGTTGACTGGGACCGCCGCCTGATGGAAGAAAGCGAGCTTACGGCGAGGCAGGCCCTGGGGATATTCCAAAAGGCGCTGACCCGATTTTTCGGCATGGAATGGCAGGAGTCGCTTCACCTGGAGAGCGTTTGGGTACGGGGCTGCCAGTATGAATATTTCCGGGAAACCAAGTCGTTCGGGGAGCCGCTGACCAAGCTGGGCTCCTATGAGTTTTATTTCGTCCAAAAAATGAAAGGCATACCGGTAGTGGTAGATACATTTGGTATTTCTCCCTCCAGGGATGGTGAAAGGCATCCCCCTAACATCCGATCCGAAGCAAACGTCTTCTCGGAGGATTATTTTACACTGTATGTGAGCCTTGTAAATATTGTGGATGAGCCTTATCCCGATGTTCCCCTGCTTTCCTTTCAACGGGTGAAGGCAGCATATGAAAAGCTGATCCTCGCCGGCCGCCTGCGGGAGGTGTCCTCACTGAAGCTTGGCTATATGCTGTATGTGGACCCCGTGGATGAGGATATCTACTGGGCGGTGCCGGTATGGGTACTGGACGGCATCGTCTATAACAACGCCAAGGAGGAAGCGCCGCCGCCGCCCGAACCGGGCATGGATACGCGGCCCACCAAAAGGGAGGTTCTGCTGGCGCAGCATGGCACGATTGTAAGCGGGTACAACAAGAGCCTCTCCCGGTATTACGTGCCCGATGTTCTTGCCTGGGAAGATGTGAAGTAAAGGCTTTTTTGCGGCTTGGTTAATGAAAGGGGTGTCGGTTTTCCGGCACCCCTTTGCGTTGCTTATCCGATTTGCAGCCTTTGCTTGTTCTCCCACAGCCATAGGAGCATGCGTTTGTTGGTATCCGCCAGCTTTTCAAATTTGGGATTGCCGGTGAAATAGGCCAGGCAGATCATTTGTATGGTGAACACCACATACGGCGCGGCCTCTCGTTCCTCTTGGGTTAGCTTGCACACGCTGTCATACCCCCGCAGCACCGCGTGATAGACCTCGAACCATTTGTCATAGGATGGGGGATTGCCTTGCGGAATGGTTTCCGACAATATGGCGGTGGTCAGATAGCACGGATCAAACAGCCGGATGCTCCTTTGCCCCAGTTCAAAATCAATAAAGCCCGACAGCTTCTCCCCCTCCATCAGTATATTGGCGGGGTTTGGGTCCCGGTGGATGGGCTGCCTTGGCATAAGGGGATACAGGCGCGCAAACCCATCGTGATAGGAATCGTAAAACTCCTGCGGCACGGAAAGTGATGCCCGCGTCTTGGGCATGGCCCAGTCCCGCACGGCGGCGTAAAGGTCCGGTTCGTCCAGCGCTAATTCTCCATCATAGCGGTGGAGCACTTTGTGCAGCTTGCCGAGGAAGCTCCCCAGCCTGTACGCCTTTTCCACCCAATCCGTTTCCATCAGCGCCCTGCTGTTGACAGGCCGGCCCTTCAGCCTGGGCAGCAGGTAAAAGTACAAGTCCTCCTCCTGCACATATTCCCGCCCATCCGGCAGAGCCGTGGGCGCCGGGGCGTTCATCCCTTCTGATAAAAGCGCTTTGGCGATCATGGCGTGGGCTTTGAATCCGTTCAGGTTGTTTGTGGCTTTCAAAACGTATTCCTGTCCTGCATACCAGGCATTGTCGGCAATGAAGCCGCTGTTTTCATACTGGATGGGAGTGCAGGTGATATCTCCCAGTTCCCATTGCTGAAGTATGGCCTGCAGCTTTTTTTGACTTAACATGATATCCGCTCCTTTTTGCAGGTCGATCCTGTGGGGAGGGGGCATGGCCCCCTGCCTTTTGTACGAGGCCGGCGTCCTGTCAAACTCTCTCAAAAAGGCCTTGTAGAACCCCGCGTATGTTTCAAAGCCATAGTCCAGCGCGGCCTGAACGGCACCCATGCCCCGAAAGATGCTGTAGGCGGCGTGCAAAAGGCGGCGCCTTACTACGTACGCCATCACCGGCATGCCCACCGAACTTTGAAACAAGCGGCAAAAGTGAAAGGAGGAAAATCCCGCCACGGCCGCGATGTCCTCCAGGGTAATGTCCGCCTTGAGGTTTTCTTCAATGAAGTCCATGGCTTTTTGCATCAGGATTAGGTCCGCCATGCCTTGTATCCCCCTGTTCAGGCTCCTGCTGTCGTGGATAGGATATCATAAGGCGCACGCGGGAACATTTCCTGGCGTGCGCTCCTTGCAGACAAGATAACTATTTCGGTGCATGTATGCCGATCACAAAGCGCAGAAGCTGCCCCGTGCTTTTGCCGGGTGGCAATAGGAACCATATAAGTGTATCCGTTATATGGCATTTTTCAAGCGCCTATGAATACAATTTGTCAGGAAGGAGAACTGTGACGCTTTTGTGATTCTTCCTGTATACTCTCTGCTTTATTTCAGGAAAACGCAAAAAACCTCATTGACAAGCGTAAAATTTTCCAGTATGATATTATTACTGCAATGTGCTCGAGCACATTGAAATGTACAAAGCACATGCAACAGCGTTAACAGCCGGAACCCGGCTTCACAATATCCCTTTTTTAATCCCACATACCCTACTCGCCGCGGGCAGGGGCAATGACAGGGCAAGGCCATGTGGATGCGATTATCCAATACCATGGGTTTGTTGTTTTTTTGCGCACGTCCAAAGGGAAAGGGCTTGTCTGGGTCAGTGAAGTACAGCGTATTTTAGGCAATTGAATGCCTAAAAAATAAAAAAAGGGAGTGTTCCTATGAAGAAGGTACTTGCTATTCTATTGGCATTGGTGCTGTGCGTGTCTGTTACCGGCGCGCTGGCGGCCGACAAGGTCGGTGTGTCCATGCCCACCAAGAGCTTGCAGCGCTGGAACCAGGACGGCGAAAACCTCAAGGCCAAGCTGATGGAAGCGGGCTTCGATGTTGATCTCCAGTTTGCCAATGACAAGGTCGACCTGCAGGTGAGCCAGATTGAAGGCATGATCGCTGGCGGCTGCAAGGTTTTGATCATCTCCGCCATCGAAGCCAGCTCTCTGGGTTCCGTTCTGGCTGAAGCCAAGGCCCAGGGCGTCAAAGTGATCTGCTATGACCGGCTGATCAAGGATACCGACGCTGTGAGCTATTATGTAACCTTCGACAACTACAAGGTTGGCGTTATCCAGGGCACGTACATTGAAGACGTCCTTGGCCTGAAAGACGGCAAGGGCCCCTACAATGTGGAGTTCACCGCCGGCGACCCGGGCGACAACAATGCCGGCTTCTTCTTCAACGGCGCTATGGACCTTTTGAAGCCCTACATTGAAAAAGGCCAGCTCGTCGTCCCCAGCACCCAGACCGCCTTTGAACAGGTAGCCACCCCCACCTGGAAGTCCGAAGTTGCCCAGGCCCGCTTTGAAGGCATCCTGGCTTCCTTCTATTCCGATGGAAAGACCAAGCTGGACGCGGTTGTCTGCTCCAACGACTCCACCGCCTATGGCGTGACCACCGCTCTTGAATTGGCCGGCTATACGACCTTCCCCTACATCACCGGCCAGGACTGCGACATCGCCAACACCAAGAACATTATCGCCGGCAAGCAATCCATGTCCGTGTTCAAAGACACCCGCACCCTGGCTGCCCAGGCTGTTCAGATGACGGTTGACATTCTGGCCGGCAAGGAACCCGAAGTGAACGACACCACCACCTACAATAACGGCGTGCTGGTCGTTCCCACCTTCCTATGCGTGCCCGTGTTTGCCGATGTCAACAATTACAAGGAAATTCTGCTGGACAGCGGCTACTACACCGAGGATCAGCTGAAGTAATCAGTTCTGTACCAGTAAGCTTGTACAACGCTCCCGGAGAGACGGATCATTTTTGTCCGTCTCTCCTTTCCAAATTTTTATCCCATGATCGGGAGTGATGATTTTGAATGGCTGCCTGCTTCAAATGCTGGATATCACAAAGCTTTTTCCGGGCGTAAGAGCGCTGGACCATGTGAACATCGACGTTACCGAGGGCGAGATCCACGCCGTATGCGGGGAAAACGGCGCGGGGAAATCGACCCTGATGAATATACTCAGCGGCATCTACCCTTACGGCTCCTACGAAGGGGACGTCATCTTTAAGGGTGAGACCTGCCGATTCCATTCCATCCATGACAGCGAGTTGAAGGGGATTGTCATCATCCACCAGGAGCTGGCGCTTGTTCCCTACCTGTCCATCGGCGAAAACATGTTCCTGGGCAACGAGCAGGGAAGTAACGGCGTCATCAACTGGGATACAACCTATCAAAAAGCCGAGGAATACATGCGCATGGTGGGGCTGAATGATAACCCCCGCACCCTTGTGCGCGATATCGGCATGGGCAAGCAGCAGCTTTTGGAGATTGCCAAGGCCCTTGCCAAGAATGTTAAGCTGCTAATCCTGGACGAGCCCACTTCCTCCCTTAACGAGAGCGATGCCCAGAAGCTTTTGGACTTATTGATCTACCTGAAAAAAGAAAAGGGTATCACCTCCATCCTCATCTCCCATAAGCTGGGTGAGCTTTCTTACTGCGCCGACAGGATCACCGTGATCCGGGACGGTCGGTCCATTGAGACGCTGACCCGCGGGGTGGATGAATGGAGCGAGGCCCGTATCATCAGGGGCATGGTGGGCCGAGAAATGATCAACCGCTACCCGCCGCGGGAAAGAAACATCGGTGAAGTCGCGCTGGAAGTGAAGGATTGGACAGTATACCACCCGCAGTACACCACAAGGAAAGTGGTGGATAACGTTTCCATCACAGTGCGCCGGGGCGAGGTGGTTGGAATGGCCGGATTGATTGGCGCCGGCCGTACGGAGCTGGCCATGTCCGTCTTCGGCAGGGCGTATGGGGTAAATATTTCCGGACGGCTAATCATCAACGGCAAGGAAGTCCAGTTGCACAGCATCCACCAGGCCATCAAAGCCGGTTTTGCCTACATTACCGAGGACCGCAAGCAAAACGGGTTGGTGCTGATGAACAGCATCAAGCATAACGTTACCCTGGCCAGAACGGAATTTATCAGCCGCAGGGGCGTGCTGGACAAGGACCTGGAAAAAGGCGAAGCCGAATCCTTGCGCGCAAGGCTGGGGATCAAGGCGCCCACGGTGGAACAACTGGCGGGCAACCTGTCCGGCGGCAATCAGCAGAAGGTGCTGGTAGGCAAATGGATATTTGCCAAGCCCGACATCCTGCTGCTGGATGAGCCGACAAGAGGTGTTGATGTAGGTGCAAAGTATGAGATTTACCAGATCATCAATACCCTGGCTGCCCAGGGGAAATCCATCCTGCTGATTTCCTCGGAGCTTCCTGAGATACTCGGAATGTGCGACAGGGTCTACGTGATGAACGAAGGAAAGCTGATTGCGGAACTGCCGGTGGAGGAAGCATCCCAGGAGGTTATCATGGGGCACATCATGAAGGCTAGCAAGGGGGATATCGTAGCATGAACAGTCTGGCAAAGAAAGTGTTCAAAGGCGGCATCAGGCAATACACCATGCTCATAGCACTGGTGACCATCATGCTCGTCTTTACGATTTTGTCCAAAGGCGCGCTGCTGTACCCCATGAACGTTTCCAACATCATTTCGCAGAACGCCTATGTGGTGATCCTTGCGGTGGGTATGCTCATGTGTATCTTAACCGGCGGCAACATCGACCTTTCCATCGGCGCGGTGGTGGGGCTGGTGATGGCCTGTGCGGGAACCGCCATGATGGATTGGCATCTGGACCCGGCCATTGTGGTACCGGGAAGCATTTTGATTGGGATTCTGATAGGCGCTTTCCAAGGGTACTGCATCGCCTATGTGGGCATCCCTCCCTTTATTGTCACGCTGGGCGGCATGCTCCTTTTCCGTGGTATTTTGGGAATGATCCTTAACGGATTGACGAAGAGCGGCTTCCCGGACAGCTTTATGAGGCTGTTCAATGGCAGCATTCCCGACTTTTTCGGCGGGGCCACACTGTTTGGGAACCAAGTGAATGTCACCTGCGTGCTGGCGGGCATTCTGGCGGCAGCCGCATTCAGCGCGTGGCAGATCATCAAGAACGTGAACAGACGGAAAAGGGGATACGAAACGGATCATCCCCTGGCGCTTACCATCAAGATCGTTGTTGTCAGCGCAGTACTTCTTTGGCTCTTTTACACGATGGCCAGACATCGCGGCATGCCCACGGTATTGATCACGGTGGGCATCGTGGTGGCATGCTATACCTACATTACCGGCAACATGGTGATCGGGCGACACCTGTACGCGCTGGGCGGAAACGCGAAAGCCGCCTGGCTCTCCGGCATCAATACCAAACGGCTCATGTTCCTGGCCTATACCAATAACGGATTCCTGGCCGGTATCGCCGGTCTGGTCTGCCTGGCTCGCTTCACCTCCGCGTTCCCCAATGCCGGTACCGGCTTTGAAATGGATGCCATTGCCGCGTGCTTTATCGGCGGCGCCTCCGCCTACGGCGGCATAGGCACCGTTCCAGGAGCTCTCATCGGCGCGCTGATCATGGGCATGCTGAACCTGGGTATGTCCATCACCGGCGTTGACCAGTTCATGCAGCAGGTGACAAAGGGCCTGGTGCTGCTGGTAGCCGTGGCCATTGACGTTATCGCCAAGACCAGGTATGGCTATGAGCAGGCCGCTCAGTTTGCCTCCTGGGTGAAGGAGTTGTTCCGTCCCGGAAGCAGGGAGAAGCCTATCCGTACGAAGGCCGCGGGCTTGATCTTTGCCATCCTGGGTGTAGCTGTCCTGGCTGTCGGTATTTACGGCTTTACGCTCTTCCCCGCCGCCAACATGGGGGGCGGTGTGCTGAGGCTGGCAGAAAAGGCCGCTGAGACAAAAGATAGCGGGATTATCTTCACCGTGGACCAAATGCGCCAGCTGGCACTTGTCAACTACCGCATTCTTTTCACGGTGCTGGGCGGCGTGGGTGTCATCTCGGGTGTGCTTATGTGGATGAGGCGGCAGGTTGCATATGTTCCCGTTCATACCCCCGGAAATGTCAAGAGCTGAAGCAATAAACAGGATGAGCCCTTTGCAGGCGGATGGGGATTTGCATCCCCATCCGTTGTTTTGTTTGTAAACTATTTTGTGGGATGGAAACTTTTCCATCTTTCATGCGTCTTATAGGTACAAGCCTTTGAATAGGAGTGATACGTATGAAAAAGTTCCCGGCCATCCTGGCCATGATTCTGGCTCTTTTCCCCATGCTGGGCGCGCTGTCAGAAATTGCGCCGCAAACAAAGGAAGGCACCATCTATCTGGAAGGAATGCCCGAAGCAGTCACGTTGACACTGTTCGAAAGCGAACAGGGATACAGGCTGTGGTACGATGCCGGCATGTTTGCCTTTGCCCCTGCACAGGAGGAGGAATACGAAGATGTCTTCCGCCCCGCAAGTCCCGATGCGGTGGAAGGCGTGTACCTGTCCATCCGCTATTCCTCTCAATTGGACTACAACCTAGAGGATGCGGGGCAGGATGCGGAAAAGTCGCTTAAAGAAAATGGGTATACGGTGACCACGATAGATACCAGTGAATTGTTCCCCGCATACCGGTCTTTCGGATTTCATGGTATCAACGTCGAATCCATCCTGGACACGTATATCGTCGAAGCGGAGGAAGGGCAATACTATATCACCGCGGCTTATCCGCTCATCGCGGCGGAAGGCTTCGGCGGCCGGCTGCGTTACCTTACGTCCACCTTTGAGATCATGGGTGCGAAAGAAGAATGAACTGTTTCTTGTAAGGAATAGCCCGGAGGCGGATGCCTCCGGGCTATATTTGTTATGCGGATCGTATTTGAATTGACTAGACCTTCGCCGCCCGCCCGCGGTGCTTTGTCACGATCAGATTCTTCAGCGGCTCGTATTCCTCATAAAACACGGCGATGAAATCGCCGGGCTGGGCCGTAGCGATCGCCTTGGCCACGGCGTCCTCTTCCTTTAAGCAAATCTCCATTTCCAATAAAGGATTTCTGCAGCTTTGCGCGGCGGCTTTTAGAAGCTCCGCGATTTCGCCGGGATTACGCCCGCGCAGGTCCGTATCCTCCTTGATGATCAACTTTTGAAAATGCGCTCCGCAAAGGGCGCCAACCTTTTGAACGGCCTCGTCCTGCCTGTCGCCCGGCACGCCGATGACACCTACCAGGCGCTTGGCGTCCTGCTTTTTCAAAAAGTCTATCACCTGGCTGTACCCGGCGATGTTGTGGCCGTAGTCCAGCATCACTTTACAGTTGCCTATTTGAAAAATGTTGAATCGGCCTGGATTATCCTCCCCGTCGGGGCGGAAGCTGGTAAGGCCCTGGCGGATCTGGTTTTCCGGGATGCCAAGTCCCAGCAGTGCCGCCGCTGCAGCCAGTGCATTTTCCACGTTGCAGGCAGCCATGCCCTTTAACGTGATGGGGATATCCTCCACCCGGCACAGGATGGTCGTCTTGCCAAGGTACTGGGCATACAGCCCGCCGTTATGGGCCCATACGGCGTTACCGCCCTGCTTCAAATGTTCCTTTAGCAGTATACTGTCCTGATCCTTGGAAAACATCAGCACATTGCAGCGTACACGCTTCAAAAAGTAGGGCGTCATTTTGTCGTCTGCGTTCAAGACCGCGCTTCCCCATGGCTTTATGGCCTCCACCACCAAGGATTTCACATGGGCAAGGTCCTCCAAAGTATTCAGGCCATCCTGCCCCAGGTGGTCCTCGCTGATATTGGTGATCACACCCACATCCGCCAGGTCGTACCCCAGTCCGCGGCGGACGATTCCGCCCCGGGCCGTCTCCAGCACCGCTGCCTCCGTCTCCGGGTGGGAAAGTACGATGCTGGCGCTTACCGCCCCGGTGTTGTCGCCAGGCAGCAGACATTCATCCCCCAGGTATACGCCGCTGGTGGTGGTCATGCCCACCTTGATCCCTGTCAGGGAAAGTGTATGGGCGATGAGCCTGGTGACGGTGGTCTTGCCATTGGTACCTGTCACGGCGCAGACAGGAACCGTGTAGGATGCGCCCTGGGGGAAGAGCATATCAAGAATATCCTTTGCAACCGGGGCCGGGGGGCCTTCGGAGGGCATGAGGTGCATGCGCAGCCCAGGCCCTGCATTTACCTCCAGCACCGCGCCGCCGTTATCAAAAAGCGGCACCGCAAGGTCTGGAGAGCAGATATCTACCCCGGCGATATCCAGACCAAGCGCCTTGGCGGAACGGACCGCCAATTTGATGTTGGTAGGGTGAATGGCCTCCGGGCAGGACATCGCCGTCCCTCCGGTGGAAAGGTTGGCGTTTTTGCGCAGAAATACGGCTTGGTCCTTGGCAGGGACCGAATCCGGATTCAGACCCGCCTCCGAAAGGATCTGCAAGGCCACGTCATCCAGCTCTATTTTGGTCAGGGGCTTGGTGTGGTCCTCCCCCCGAAGCGGGTTTTCGTTTTCCATGTCCACCAATTGGCGGATGGTACTTGTGCCATCGCCCGTTACCCTTGGCGGCTGGCGCCTGGCCACAGCGGAAACCTTATCGCCCACCACCAGTACGCGGTAGTCCTGCCCGGTGACGTGCTTTTCCACGATAACGGCGGAGCTGTACTCCATGGCCAGCTTGAAGGCTTCCGGCACGCCCTCCCTGCCCATGATGTTGAGCGTTACACCATTGCCGTGATTGCTGTCGTAGGGCTTGATCACCACCGGATAACCGATGTCCCCGGCGTGGCGCAAGGTACTGCCCACGGAATAGGCGATTTCCCCGGCCGGCACAGGTATGCCATGGCGGCGCAGTAGCTCCTTGGTAAGATGCTTGTCGCCGGCCATGTTCACGGCAATGCAGCTTGGCTTGTCGGTAAGCGCCGCCTCCATGCGCCTTGCGTACTTGCCGTACCCCAGCTGCAGCAGGCTGTCGTTGCCCAAGCGCGTCACGGGGATGCCGCGCTTTTGCGCTTCCTCATAAATGGCCTTGGTGCTGGGGCCAAGGTCGGTGCGGGAGGCCAGAAGGCGCATCTCCTTTAGTACGGAGTTCAAACTGGGGCTCTTCCCCTCAAAGAGGGCATTGAACAGCCCAATCACCGCTTTGCCGCACGCCACGCCCACCTGCTCGTTTTGATACCGGTATACAATATTATAGCAAGGGGTATCCCCCTCCTGGCGTGTAATGCCGTAGCCGACATTGTAGCCAAGGGTGTTCTGCATTTCCAGAATCGCATGCTCCGCCGCATGGCAGGGATATGTACCTTCCGCAAGGCGCTTTACGAAACCGCCCTCCTCCCCGATGCCGCAGCGGTGGGTTTTGAGCCCCGGGAAAAGGGCAAGCAGCTTTTCGTTGAACCCTTCCACCAGATTGGTGGGGCCATGCTGTGCCTGACTCAGTTCCACAGTCAGCTTGATGACAGGCCGCATGCAATAAACGTTGCGGCCCCTGAAGATGCGGATGTCCTTAATGTCCATGCGGCAGTGCCTCCCAGTTATGATGGCGTGATGATGGAATGGCTTTTCATATCATAGCCGTACCCCCTGGGCAGCACATGCAGCGTCACATGGGCGATGGCCAGAATCTCGTCGGGCTTCAGTTCCGACACGTTGGCGTAGCTGATGCTTCTACCATCGATGACGGTGACGGCATTGGCCCCCAGCACCTGGAAGCGGCCGTCGGGGTAAACATGGATGGCCGTATCCTCATCGATGCCGACCCCCAGGGTATGCGGGTTTTCGGCCACACCGCAGAGCAGTCTGCCCAGCCGGCCGCGCTGGGCAAAGTGCTGATCCACGATCACCTGCTCCAAAAGCCCAAGGCCCGGCGCCATTTTTAAAGTGCATTTGCGAGCGGGGTCGTTGCTTAATCCATCGGTGATCATGGTGCTGCATACCACCGAGGCCCCCGCGCTGGTGCCAGCCACCAACGCGCCATTTAGGTACGCGTTATGCACGGCGTCCTCGCATCTGGTGCCGCCCAGGATGCTGGTGATGCGAAGCTGGTCACCGCCGGTGAAAAAGATGCCGGTAGCCTCCCCAATCATCTGGGCGAAGGCAGGGTCATCGGCTTCCTGCCTTGTCTGTATGTCTGCTACCTGCACCGTGCCCACCTGCAAACCCTCAAACAGCGTGCGGTAGGTTTCACCAAGCTCCTTGGAATTTGCGCTGGCAGTGGCAATGATCACCATTCGCCCTTTATCACCGCCGCTGGCTTTGGCGGCCGCGTGAAGAATTTCCTTGGCGCCCTGCTTATCCTCCGCGCCGCCAATGATCATCAGGTTTCCTTGTACCTTGCCGCCCATTGCAGCCTCCTGCCGTTTTCGTATGTCATTCTCCCCCGGCGCTTATGAAAAATACCGGTCCTTATGGCTCGTATTTCCCCTTCATCATCAGTACTCCATTGCAAATGGCAATCTTTCCGCCCAATATCAGGTGTACGATAGACAAGTCGCTCTTTTTGAGTATCAGGATGTCCGCGTCACACCCAGGGGACAATGCGCCTTTCTTAGGCAGCAGCTTCAGCCGCGAAGCCGGGTTCTTTGTCACCATCATCAGCGCAGTTGGCAGGGGAACCGATTTCTCCAGTACGCAGGCTACGACATCGTGATATAAACTGGCGGCATGCCCACGGCCGTCCGGACTTTGCGGATTGCTGCCCCCCGCATCGGAGGAGAAGGTGATGTTCTCAGGCTTTACGCCGCCTGCCAGCAATAGTGATACCGCTTCCGGCAGCGTGTGGCCCGTTTGATCCGTCTCCCCGGCGGTCAGGTCAAGCCAGCCGCCTTTGAGGCCATAGCGCATGGCATCGTCAAACAGCTTTTTGTTGCGGTTCAAATGCGTGGGCACGAACATGCCGATGGGGAAATTGCTTTCCTCCACCAGGTCCGTAAGCGGCGCTAGTCCCGTTTTCCCGTCGCCCACGTGCAGGTGGAGGATGCCGGCTTTGCCCCCGATCATGCCGCCCAGCTTTACCTCCCAGGCCAGCTCCCGCAGCATTTGCAGGTTGGGGTGGGAGGAGCGGTAGTCGGAAATG
This sequence comes from Bacillota bacterium, assembly GCA_023436585.1. Classification (GTDB taxonomy): domain Bacteria; phylum Bacillota; class Clostridia; order Christensenellales; family Aristaeellaceae; genus JAEWAH01. The sequence continues at coordinate 505,564 of JAEZIN010000028.1, forward strand.
GCCACTTCCCCGGCACCTACCACCTTATCCACAAAGGAGATGTCGTGGAGCACCTTGCCCGTCAGGGTATCGGTGGGCAGGCCGTAGCTGCCGGTGTAGATCACGGTGCTCATGCCTTCCGTCTCCAGCGCCCGGGCCTTTTGCAAAAGCGATGCCACGCTCCTGGTGACGCCGTCGGCACCCAACAGCCCCGCCGCTGTGCCGATGCCGGCCATCAATAATTCCGAAAGCCCCATTTCCGGCACACGGCTTGCGGGGCCTTCCTCCCCGCCGCCGCCGGTCAAGTGCACATGCTGGTCGATAAAGGTGGGGCATACCAACAGGCCCGTACAATCCATGACCTGCGTTTCATATTCCGGTACGGTGGGAATGTTTCGCCTGATGAAAAGAATTTTTTCCGGCGACAATAAAATATCGTTTTGACCCATGGGCTCCGGCGCGAATATTTCCCCGCCCTTTAATAAAAGCATGCGTTCCCTCCCGGATGAAAAATGGGCCTGTTGTATCGTTACCGAAAAACGGAATGTTCATCATGGTATAAGGCGGAGAAACTGGAAAGCGCGGCGGCTATGTTTTCATCATTCCGGGCAACCTACGATTAACATGAAGTTTTAAAGGAGCAAAACCATGGAGCATGTTTCCTACTGGCATCAAACGCAAAAGCCGCGGGAATACCCGCGGCTTGACAAGGATTTGGAAACCGATGTGCTGATCGTGGGCAGCGGCATCAGCGGCATCACCACAGCCTACTGCCTGACACAGCGGGGCATAAAGCCCGTTGTTATCGAGGCGGAAACGCTGTGCTCGGGCACCACGGGCAGCACCACCGGCAAGCTGACCATACAGCACAATATCATTTACAGCAACCTTATGGAAAAGTACGGCATTGACGCCGCGAAGGATTTTGCCAAATCGCAAACCAAGGCAATCCGCTTTGCTGTGGACACAGCTCACAAATGCGGCATAGACTGCCAGATGGAGGAAAACACAGCGTTCATTTATGCCGCCTCCGCCAACAATGAAAAGGATATGCTCCTAAGTGAGTATGAGGCGGCCAAGAGGCTGGAGATTCCGGCGGAATGGACCACAAAGCCCCAGTTCCCCAAGGGCAGCAAGGCGCTGCTGGGCTTTTCCAATCAGGCGGTGTTCCACCCCGTGCGCTATGTGCAAGGACTGGCTGACGCGGCTGAGGCAGGAGGCGCTAAGATTTACACAAACACCAAGGCCATTGGCGTGGAAAATGGCAATCCCATTACGGTTGTGCTGGAAAACGGCGCGCACATCCGCTGCCGCCATTTGGTACAGGCCACCCAATACCCGCTGTTCGATGGCCCCAACGTGTTTTTTACCAGGCTCTACGCCAGGCGCGACTTTGGCATCGCGGTGGAGGCGGGGGGAACTTGGCCCGACGGCAGCTACATCAACATCGGCGAGCCGGCACGCTCCATACGCACCCATGTGGAAAATGGAAAGCGCATATTGATTGTGGTGGGAGAAAGCCATTTCCCCGGCAGAGATGAAAAGGAAACGGGCGACCATTATCAGAACCTCATCGATTTTGCGGACAAGCTGGCCGGCGTAAAAAAGGTGCTGGCCAAATGGTCTGCCCAGGATTATGAAACACCGGACCAGGTTCCCTACATCGGCCGGATTTCGGACAACTCCAACATTTATGTCGCCACGGGCTACCGCAAGTGGGGTCTGACCAGCGGGACTCTGGCCGGACTGATGATTTCCAGCCTGATTGATAAGGGCCATTGCGAATATGAGGGCCTGTATTCCCGCAAACGGCACGACATGGCAAGCTCCCTTGGGAAGGTGGCCTCCGAAGTGTTTGCCGGCGTGGGGGAATTGATCAAATCCAAGTTTGAAAAGACGGAGGATTACAAGGACCTTCAAAAGGGTGAGGGCAGGTCCATCCGCTTTGCGGGCAGCCGGGCAGGCGTATACCGGGATGAAAACGACCATGTTACCGTACTGGATATATCCTGCACCCATCTGGGCACGGAGCTGAACTACAACGCATCCGAAAAGACCTGGGACTGCCCGGCCCACGGCGGCAGGTTCAAAGTAGACGGCAAGCTGCTGGAAGGCCCGCCCAAGAACCCCCTGCCGGTGCTGTTTTCCGGCACCTACGCGGAGTTCATGGACCGGGTGGAAGGGGATAAGGTGGACAGGCAGGGCAATCCAAATCCCGAGAGTCCGCCCATGCATGTGGACAAGGGCGGCGAGGAAGCTTTCAACGATATGCCTGCCGGCCCCTCCGCTTACCAGTATCCCACCTTGCCTGAGCTGACGCAAGGAAGGCGGCAGGACAGGCCGTAAAGTGTCTTCAGGATACAAAACAATCCGCCCCGAAAGTCCGGGGCGGATTTGATCTTCATGGAACTTATTTTGCTGTTACTGCGATCCTTTTTACCGGTCTGGCCTCGATATATCCGCGGTAGCCCTGAGGCTCCAGTTGGAACCGGGGGCCGTCCTCGTCCGCCCAGGCAAAGCCGTACAGCTCGGGGTTGTACTTCTCCATGGCGCTGCTCATTTCCTCAATGGCGTCAAAGAACACGCTGTCATCATAGGGCGGGCCCTGAAAAACCATCATCTGGCAGGGCGGCAGGTCCATCACTTCAAAGCCTTCGGGCACCTCGCCGCTGTAATTCGCGGGTACTTCCACTCCCTGGGCGTACTCCGATGTGCCTTCCTTGCGGAACCGCTTGGGCAGCCACATGCCGATAGGCTCGTAGAGCGCTTCCTTCACGCTGCACAGCACGCCCCACACGTCGCAGCCCACTTCCTCGCAGTAGGTAAAGTATTCTTCCGCCTTTACGCCGCGCTTGATAATCACCTTGCGGGCCGGGCGGTCGATGACCTGCACGAAAACAAAACCGGAATTTTGATTCTTTTCCATTTTTCTTTCCTCCCTTTTCAGATAGCTGTAGTATTCGTGAACATTGGAGGGCAGAAAAAGGCGTATGGGCGGCGGGCTTTTTTGATACCTGCTGGGCGTGATGCCGAATTCCCTGGAAAACGCCCTGGTGAAGCCTTCGTGGCTGTCGAACACGAAATCCAGGGCCACATCCAGCACCCGCACATCCCCGTCGTCACGCAGCTTCAGCGCGGCCTTTGTCAAGCGCAGCTGCCGCATGTACTCAAAGGGGCTCCGGCCGGTGAGCTCCTTGAACATACGGGCGCTGTGGAATGGGGAATAGCCCGCCTGCCGCGCAAGTTCCAGCAGCGTGACGGAATCGGTAATATGCGACTCGATGAAATCCTGCATCCGCTGCACCGCGTGCACCTGCTGCCACTGATCCATGCGCTTTCTGCCTCCTTACGCATTCTACCAAAGAGGGGGAAGCGTTTCTTGACTTTCGTTGCGATGTTTTGTTCTGGCATTTCTATTCGGGTACGTAAAGGAAAATAAAAGCATGCGCCTTGTATCTCAATGAGTTAATCGTATATTACATTCTTTCCTTCATCGCTTAGCTTTTTTAGTGATGCCAGCATTTGATTGATTTCTTCGTCGGAATGTCTTTCCCAGGCACCTAATTCGGCCACTATTTTCAAAGGGGATTTAGACCTGTAGGAACGCGTTGGATTACCGGGAAATCTTTTGTCTGTTAAGTTCGGGTCATTTTCAAACTCGCCCAATGGTTCTACAATAAAAATTCTTTCTTTTGCGTTGGATGCTGCCAACTCAGCTCCCCATTTGGCAGCATTCAATGTTGCGGTAAAGTAAATGTAGTTGGATTTTTTGTTTTGGTAATTGGATAGGTGCTGCGGTTCCAATAAATCGCCAATTTTAAGTTCTGCTTTCGTACCATGGAAAAAAGGGCCATGGTCCAAAACATCATTTTTGTCATTCATACGGTTGCACCTCTTTTCTATGCTGCAAAACACAAGTAATCTGTCTATCTACTCGTCTTGCAAAAGCATGCGTTTTCGTGATCGTCCACTACGCCCACGGCCTGCAGGTAGGAGTAGATGATGGTGGAGCCTACGAAGGAGAAGCCCCGTTTTACAAGGTCCTTGCTGATGCGGTCGGAAAGCTCCGTGCGGCAGGGCATCTGCGTATACTCCGACCAGTTGCCAACTACGGGCTTGTGATCGACATACGCCCACAGGTAGCGGTCGAAGCTGCCGAACTGTTTCTGTATCTGCAGAAACAGCTTGGCATTCTTGATGGAGGCAGCGACCTTCAGCCGGTTGCGCACAATGCCGGGGTTTTCAAGCAGCTCCGCTACTTTTTCATCGCCGTAGGTGGCCACCTTTTCAGGGTCGAAACCGTCGTACGCCTTGCGGTAATTCTCCCGCTTGCGCAGAACCGTGATCCAGCTTAATCCGGCCTGAGCACCCTCCAGGATCAGAAACTCAAAAAGCGTCCTGTCGTCGTGCACGGGCTTGCCCCATTCCTCATCATGGTACCTTACATACAGTTCATCCGTGCCTGCCCAGCCGCAGCGGTGCATAAATTCACTCTCCTTCACTATCAATAGAGCTGATTTCAGATAGCGCGTAGGCCTTGTCATGCTCGTCCGTAATACATTCACAGGCTTCGCGGCCCAGGGTAATATGCTTTTGCGCGTTTTGCTTGTCGCCCAGTTCATGGTACGCCCTGGCCACGGCTTCATGGCCAAAGGGCAGGTCGAACCCCGCAATACCGTTCTCCAGGCAGATATCCAGCGACCGCTGCCCGTGCAAAAGCGCGGGCTGACCCATGTGCAAAAGGGCATATGCCCTGGATACCTGCCATTCGCCGCGCGCGAGATTGACCCTTTCGCCGCACAGGCTCCACAGGTAATAAGACGCGTGGGCCTTGTGGAGCATCAGCGCCTGCTGCTCCTGCGTGCGCTCCCTCAAATCCATCAGGTCCCAGGTTTCATTGAACAGCTTGATGGCCTCCTGCTTGATATCCATAGGCATCCTCCCAGCTAAAATAAAAGCGGTATGATAATGGAAAGCACCGTTACCAGCACATTGCTGATACCGTGCATCATCATGGGGTAGACCACGCTGCGGGTTTTCACGTACGCCCAGCCCTGTATAATCCCCATGGCCAGCGCATACAGAAGCTGAAGGATATCATACTGCAGCCGGAAGGGGTTCAGCGCCCAGTTGACATGCCCCAGGGAAAACAAAACCGCTGCCAGGATCACGGACAGGGGAAGTTCCACCTTGTTATTGAACAGGCGGTAGGATTTAGGCGCCGCCAGCATCAGCAGTGTCACCGGGAATGCCCTGAACAGCAGCTCCTCGCTGGTGCCTGACAGGAAAAGCTGGAAGGACAACACACCCAGCACGTTTTCGAAGGTGACGGGGTAGGCAAAGGGCTTTGTCAGGTGAAACGCGTTAAGCACAAACCACATGGCAAACTGGTAGACGGCGATGATTACCGTAAACCAGAATACGATGCGCATCCCCATCCTTTTTTCGCCCAGGCCAAGATGAAAATTCAGCTTGAACATAAGGGACAGAATCGCCATGACGATAAGCGTGGCCGCGCCCTGTACCACATGGTGCACGCTGATCCAGGCAAATGCATGGTTGGGATCGAAGGCGCTGTAATCGAACAGGCTTGCTGTCCTCGCGCCGAGAAGGGCCAGCGCCGTCTGCACAGCAAACATCAATACACAAGCCAGCAGGATGAGCAGCGCCTTTGGCAGCGCCTTAAGCAATGCCTTTTGCATGGCTTTTAGCAGCGCCGGCAGTGGCTTTTTTTGAAGCGGTGCGATCATCTTGTTTCCTCCATGCTTTTGCCGCCGGTATAATGATCGTTCATCCATTGCACTGTTTCCGGGGGGAGATTCCCCTGCGCCATCCTGTTTATAAGCTCCGGCCTTTTCATGCCGTGGGAAAAAAGATGCTCCTTGATCCGCTCCGCCTTGTATTCCTTGCCCGGCATCAAACGGTACAGCAGGTACCATTCCTCCAGAGCGCAAAAGGGGATCATTTCGCCGTACACGGGGCGCAGGCCGGACAGGGAAGATTCATCAAACGCATGGCGGTATAAGCCTTTTTCATGGCGGATGCTCAGCCCGCCCATCATATCCACACCCACGCCGCCCACCGCATAAGAACGGAAGACCTCAGTTTCAAACACGCCGGCGCTTCTCTCCTTTGCCTTTTCGCCAAGGCCTGAAAGCACCTCATCCGCTTTGTATGCATCCTCCAATGCAACCAGCAGGTCAATGTCGTTGAAATCCGGGATCAGGCCGTTCCTATACAGCATCAGCGAGCCGCCCACGCCGTATGTAGCACCGGCCTTATTAAGCGCCTTGCCGACTTTCGCCATGATCCGCAGCTTCTGCTCCGCCACAGGGGGAGTTGAGGGAAAGGCGGCCTTGCGGAAGCAGCCGTTTACATGGTCGTCCACGATTCCCGCGGCCTGCAGGTGGGAGTAGACCACCGTGGCACCCATGAAAGAAAGGCCCCTTTCCTTCATGTTCGCGCTGATATCCTGGGAAACAGCCGTCACCGGCGGCACGTTCCTGTCATCGTCTACATGGTTGACCAGCGGTTGCCCCCCAAAAAAGGAAAGCAGGTAATCGTCAAAGGAGCTGAACTCCTTTTGTATTCTTAAAAACGCTTTGGCATTGCGTATGGATGCCTTGATCTTTGCCCTGTTTCGAATGAGCAGGGGGTTATTAAGCATCGCTTCCACTTGCTCATCGGTAAAGGCCGCCACGGCGTTAGCATCAAACCCGGCATAGGCCTCCCGGTAGGCTTCCCGCCTTCGCAGTACCGTCATCCAGCTTAAGCCCGCCTGGGCGCACTCCAGCATCAGATACTCAAAATGCTTCTGCTCGGTACAGGGGCGCACGCCCCAATCCTCGTCGTTGTATTTTTGAAGCAGCGGATCAGATTCACACCAGGGACAGCGGAACATGTTTGTCCTCCTGTATTTGGCTTTTGCTTTAAGATGACGGTTCCTTTTCGTTGTAGGAGTACCAGTCGGATTCAGGCAAATCCAGGCTGCGCAATATGCCGTTCAGGTAGCCCACATTGTACATCACATGGCGAATCTGGCCGGTCACCACATCCTGATAGGTATAGTTCTCCGCGTCTTGGACGATGCTTTCACCAAGCATGCCGTCATGCAGATGGTCGAAGAAGCGCCGCGTCTTCACCTGCAGCCGATCCATAAACTCCAGCATATCCGCCCTGGATACCATCAAGGCCGGGTCCACCTCGTGCTCAAACTCCGGCGGAATCCTTTTGTCAAACTCCATGCAGCGGTACTCGCTGCCGTCGTACGCATCCCGAAGCCAAATCAATAAAGAACGCGGAATGGAACACCTGGTACCAGACCGGGTATTCAAAGCCGAAAAAGTATCCTTCCCAAACCTCCTGGGGACAGACCTCCACAAAGGTTTTCAGCATTTTCAGCGTGGAGTCAAACTGCCCGCGAGCGGCTTCCACCGTACGCCTTGGCAAAACAGAAGAATCACTACTCATTGCAGCCCTCCCATTTTCCTGATTATACCATGGCCCGCATAGCCATGCAACGGCGGCATGACATCGAAAAACACCCCCGTTCCTTCACGGAACGGGGGTTTCTCCATACTTTTCGGAATTTAGGCTTCTTTCTTTTTGCGGCCCGGCAAAATGCACACAAGCGCTCCGCCTATCAGCGACACCGCCGCGGCAATGGCAAATACCAGCCGGTAGCGAATGAAGAAGTTCAAGAACGCGCTGTTGCCTGCCAGCAGGCCCGTTTGACCCATTGCGGCCAGGGTATCGTATTGGCTGTCGAATTCCGCCACGGTGGCAAAGTTTGCTTCCCCGACGCCCACATACCCATAGACGGCAATGCCGGCGAGGATCACAAAGATCCCGGCCGCGATCAGGATCAATCCCTTGTTCTTCATAGAATGCCCTCCCTTTCCCATGGTCCGGCCAACATATTTCGACTGTTTTCTTTGTTTATCATAATATGTATGGTTCTGGAAGTCAAGAGCATCCGTGCTTATCTGCATGCTTTTCCATCATGCCTTCGTTGTATGAGGGAATGAGAAATTTTCCCTTTAAAGCAGGGGAAAAACGCTAAAAGGCGGAAATACTTCATATTGTCAATTCGGATTAAGGAGGAGCCGTATGCGCCCCGTATTATATGTGGTGGTTCCCTGCTACAACGAGCAGGAGGTTTTGCCCGAAACATCCAAACGCCTGAAAGCAAAAATGACAGCGTTGATGGAATCCGGCCGCGTGGATGAAAGAAGCCGCGTGATGCTGGTGAACGACGGTTCCAAGGACCGGACCTGGGCCATGATTGAGGAGCTGCACGAAAGCGATCCCCTGTTTTCCGGGGTGAAGCTGTCGCGCAACCGCGGCCATCAAAACGCGCTGCTGGCCGGGCTGATGACCGCTAAGGAATATGCCGATGTCACCATCTCTATGGACGCCGACCTGCAGGACGACATCGACGCCATGGACAGGTTCCTGGATGAGTTTGAAAAGGGCAGCGACGTGGTTTACGGCGTGCGCAGCGAAAGGAAGACAGACACCGCCTTCAAGCGCCTGACCGCCGAGGGCTTTTACAAGCTGATGAAGGCGCTGGGCGTGGACATTGTTTTCAACCATGCAGACTACAGGCTCTTAAGCCGCCGGGCGCTGGATGGGCTTGCCGAATACAGGGAAGTGAACCTCTTCCTGCGCGGCATGGTGCCCTTGGTGGGCTATAAGAGCAGCACAGTAACCTATGAGCGCCGCGAGCGCTTTGCCGGCGAAAGCAAGTATCCGCTGAAAAAGATGCTGGCCTTCGCCTTTGACGGCATTACATCGCTGAGCATCAAGCCCATCAGGCTGATCTTGGGTTTGGGCGTCATCATCTTTCTCTTGAGCCTGATCATGCTGGTGTACGCTTTGATCTCCAAGTGGACAGGCCATGCCGACACCGGTTGGACAAGCATCCTCGCCTCCATCTGGATGATCGGCGGCATACAGCTTTTATGCCTTGGCGTCATCGGGGAATACATCGGCAAAATCTACAGCGAAACGAAGCAGCGGCCCAGGTATATCATTGAGAAGATACTGAATTAGCACAAAGAGGATGCCGCCCGAAGGTTTCCAAAGGGCGACCGGATAGCCTTTTGGCCGCGCCTTTAGGCGCGGTTTCTTTTCTTCATGCGGATTTCCTCCTGCGGTCACATTGCCATTTATCAAGAAAGCGTGTTATAATGACAAAAAACGCAAGGATGCTTCGATGATCGACATTTTGCTGGCCACCTACAACGGAGGCCGTTTTTTGAGAGAGCAGCTCGATTCCCTCCTCAATCAGACGGAGCGGGATTTTCGTGTGCTCATCCAGGATGACGGCTCTACCGATGACACTGCCGGCATATTGAACACCTATGCCACAGAGCAATCAGACAATGTTCTTCTTATTGATGGCCCCGCCCATGAGAAAAGTCCCAAGGGCAACTTCATGAGCCTGCTTCATGAAAGCACCGCCGACTACATTATGTTCTGTGACCAGGACGATGTGTGGGATAAGGATAAAATTGCTGTAACCCTTCATGCCATGCGGGAAGGGGAAAGACTCTCCGGCACGGCCTGCCCGCTGCTTGTGCATACCGACCTTCGGGTGGTGGGAGCGGACCTTGCGCCCATTGCGCCCTCCTTTATAAGGTATCAAAAGCTGGACGGAGACCCGAAGCTTTCCCGGCTGCTTGCGCAAAACAGCGTTACCGGCTGCGCCATGATGATCAACCGCGCGCTGGCGGAACTTATGAAAAAGGCCCCGGCGGAGGCTATGCTCATGCACGACTGGTGGGCCGCGTTGTGCGCCGCGTCCATGGGCCATATCCTTTTCGTGGATAGGCCGTCCATCAGCTACCGGCAGCATGGAAAAAACCAGCTGGGGGCCACCGGGTTTGACGTAGTTCGGGATGTGAAGAAGGCGGCCGGAGATGAAACGGGCATACGCAGACGGCTGACGGACACCTTCGGCCAGGCAGAAGCCTTCCTGGAATGCTATCCGGGCGATCTTCCCGCTGACACCGCGTCCGTGATGCAGCGCTACGCCAAAATGCTGGTGCTTCATAAGCCCGGCAGAATGCTTGCGCTCATACGCCACGGCTACCTGAAAAAAGGCTTCTTCCGAAGCCTGGGACAGTTATACTATTGCTGAATTGATAATGAATCATAAAGGGTGAAGACAATGGCAAAGCTCTACTTCCGCTACGGGGCCATGGGGTCCAGCAAAACGGCCAACGCCATCATGGTGCAGTACAATTATCTGGAACGCAATCAAAAGGTGCTGATGCTCAAACCCAGGCTGGACAACAGGGATGGGGAGCGCACATTAAAGTCCCGGTGCGGGCTGGAAACCGAGTGCCATTTCATGGAAGAAATCGGCGATCTGCCCATGAAGGAATATAACTGCGTCATCGTGGATGAGGCGCAGTTTCTGACGAAATCCCAGGTGGAAACGCTGGTGCGTTTGGTAGATGAGGAAAACATTCCCGTCATCGCCTACGGCCTTCGCGCCGATTTTAGGAACAACCTGTTCGAGGGCAGCCAATGGCTATTAGCCTGGGCAGACACCATCGAAGAGGTGAAAACCATCTGCTGGTGCGGAAAAAAGGCTACCTGCAATGCCCGTGTATATGACGGCAAGGTGGTCAAGGAAGGCGACCAGATCGTACTGGGCGGCGACAACCGCTACGTCAGCCTCTGCCGCCGCCACTGGCAAAAGGGCGAGCTGGGAGCCTACAAAGAAATGTCCATGGAAGACTGAATGGAGCTGATTTGTAAGTATCATATGAGCATGAATATATAGAGAAAGATGGCCTCCGAAGGTTCAGCCGATCGGAAAGCCCTGGTCGCACCCGCAGGTGCGAAATCTTCTTCTTGAAACTTTTTGTATAATTGATACTTTCCCTCATGGACTAATATAAGCATAAAGGGGGCCCGTTGCAAACAGCGGGCCCCTTCCTATATGTCATAATACTTGATGTTAAATCCTTACTTCCACTGCCTGCCCCGTCCGTTCGCTTTCAAACGCCGCTTCCATGACCAGCATGCACCGCATAGCCTCTTCCGGCCTCACAAACAGCGGTTCCTTTCCTTCCAGCGCGGCCACATAATTGTGGTAATACTGTATCCAGTCGGCGCTGATCACGTTCAGGGGCAGCTCCTCACTGGTAAACACCGACCTTGGTGCCATCGTCTTGGTAGGCCCGGCGGAGGTGTACACAATCTCCTCTTCCCACTGCGTCTTCATATCCTTGGCGCGGACAATCTTGCCCTCCGCGTCCCAGTTGTCTACGCACATGGTTCCCTTGCTGCCGCGCACGTGCCATCTGCCCTGGCTGATGAAGCTGGCTGTATCCACTTCTACCATGGCAATGGGGCCGTTTTCAAACTGCAGCGACAGGGTAAAGCCGTCATCCACGTCCACAAAGTTCAAATGCTGCATCCTGGAAAACACCTTCACCACGGGCTTCCCAATCATCTGCAAAAGCTGGTCGATCATATGAACGCCCCAGTCCAGCAGCATGCCGCCGCCGGCCACCTTGTAGGTGCGCCAGCCCTCGGGGATGCCGCGGGAGCCCAGCACGTAGGATTTAATCAGGTACGGTTCGCCGATGAGCCCGTCCTCTATCGCCCTGCGCACGGTGAGATAATCCTTGTCCCAGCGCCTGTTTTGGTGGATGGAGAACTGCATGCCCGTCTCCTGGGAGACTTCCATCACTTGCTTAAGCTCCATGGAGTTCATGGTCACGGGCTTCTCGCTGATCACATGCTTGCCGGCCTTCATGGCGGCGATGGAATATTCCGCGTGAAAGTTGTTGGGCGTGGCTACCAGAACAATATCGATATTGGGATCGGCCAAAAGCGCCTGGCTGCTTTCATAGCCCTTGAGGCCCTTATCCACGCCGGCCTTTACCCTGGCCGGATTGATGTCATATACGCCGTACGGTATCACCTTTGGGGCGCGCACAAGGTTTTGGTGATGCCAGCCCGCCATCCCGCCGTATCCAATAAAGCCCAGCCTGTATTGCTTTTCCATACGTAATCCCTCCGAACAATGAACTACAGTGCAGATTATCATGGAGGGACAAAATCCGTCAAGGGCTTCCTATGCCAAAAAGCAGGCATCTTTGTGCCAAAAACGGTTGTTCTTGTAAAACATATCATGGTACAATACCGTTTAGCGGCAAAACCCGCACCATAGCATAAAGGAGTTTTTGAAATGCTTGCATTTGCCCAATATACGCCTACCGAAATACTCTTTGGCAGGGATACGCACTTAACCGTGGACCGGCTGATACAAAAGCACGGCGGAACAAGGGCTCTGATTGTGTACGGAAGCGGCAGCGTGGAAAAGTCCGGGCTGTTGACCCAGATCAAAGAGCAGCTGAGTAAGGCTGGTATACTCTATTTGCCCTTTGGCGGCGCAAAGCCCAACCCCCTTTTGTCCCACGCCAGGGAGGGGATCAAGGCTGCCCTGTCCTTTGGGGCAGATTTCATATTGGCTGTGGGAGGCGGCAGCGCAATTGATACGGCCAAGGCCATCGCCCACGGCGTGGCCAACCCGGACACTGATATCTGGAAGTTCTGGAAAAGGGAACTGGAGCTTACAAAATCGATGCCTGTGGGCGTGGTGCTTACCATTTCCGCCGCCGGCAGCGAAACAAGCAACAGCGCCGTGATCACAAACGACGAAACGGGGGAAAAGCGCGGTTTGTCCACCGATTTCAACCGCCCACGCTTTGCGGTCATGAACCCGGAACTCACCTATACATTGCCCAAATACCAAATTGCCTGCGGCATCGCGGACATCATGATGCATACCTTGGATAGATACTTTACAAATACGGAAGGCAATGAGCTGACGGATGAGCTGGCGGAAGCGCTGCTTCGCGTAACCGTTAAAAACGGCCGCACCGCCATGGAAAACCCATCTGATTATGGCGCTGCCAGCGAGCTTATGTGGTGCGGCAGCCTGTCCCACAATGGCTTGACCGGCCTGGGCCGCATGGGGGATTTTTCCGTGCACCAGTTGGGCCACGAACTTAGCGGCCGCTTCGATGTGGCCCACGGGGCCAGCCTTACCACCATGTGGGGGTCCTGGGCAGCCTATTGCATGAGCGCCAATGTAGCCCGCTTTGCCCGTTATGCACGGAATGTGTGGGCCGTTCAGGAGGAAGATGACAAACCCGCGGCACGCCTGGGTATTGCAAGAACAGTGGATTATTTTGTCTCCATCACCATGCCCACCTGCTTTACGGAACTGGGCGTAGGCGTTCAAACGGAGGAGGCAATAAAGGAACTGGCCTACTCCTGTACCTTCTTCGGAAAAAGGCTGGTGGGCAATTTCAAGCCGCTGAACCAGGCGGACATCGAAAGCATATTTAGAATGGCAAACAGGTAACGATCATAGTAGGTCGTAAAAGAACCCAGGCCCGGAGCGGATCCTCCGGGTCTGGGTTCTTTCGCATTGCCACGCCTAAATCACTTGTATTCCCTGGCAATTTTCTCATAGGCGGACAGCACCGACTTGCCGCCGGCCATCCTATCATATACGGTCGCCTTAAAATCCAGGGGTTCTATCCAGGAGCGGAAGGCGCTGATGCGCTTGTTGTACGTATCCCTGGATACCACCTGGCCATTCGCGTAATAAACATGCGAAACAGTATTCGAATTCTCGCGCCTGGTCATTTCATGCTTGAACAGCTCCGTGATCTCAGCCTGGGCGTTTACAAATGTCAGGCGGTTTACATTATTGCTCTCGTAGTCGCCCATGATATAGCCGTCAAAGATCAGCCATTCATTCTGCATGGTATCGCTGTTGTAAAACAGCAGCAAATCGGTGGGATACTCCCATTCGCTGTTCCCGTCCATTTCCATGATAACGAATTCGGAAGTTTTCACCTTTTCATTCTGTATAGCCAATACCATTATTTGCGTGCCGGCATGGGCGCGGCCGGTGGTAATCAAAAGCTCCGGCGTATGATTGAAATCCAGGTCAATGAGCCTGAGCATGCTCCACTCATCGGAGCCGTATTTTTGCAGATACTGCCGGTACAGCGTGCGCCAGGTGGCCAGGGGAGGATTGTTGACAGGCTTTCCGCCTGTGTTGTCGGAGGTGGTGACATGTTCCTGCCTCACAAAGGCGCGCACCAAACCGATGGAGCAATCCGTCTCGATATAGGCCCAGTTCCCCAGTGTGGCCAGGTATGTGACGGATGTGCCCTTGCTCAGTTCTGCGATGGGGTTGGTATGGATGACGGGGTCGTCGGTCAGTTCACAGTCTCTTGTAATCCAGGCCGGAACGCTGTCCAGGTTCAGATCCGGTATGCCGGAGTCCCCGCCTTTTACGCTGTACAGCATATCGGCGTACTGGGGGGCCACATAGCCGATGCGGTAGTCGCCCGTTTTCAGCTCATAGCCGATCATCATCCAGCCGTTGGGCGCCAGGCCGTATATGCGGGCCACTCCGCTGCGCCCATATTGCGCTTTGCCGTTGTTGGCGCGGTAATATTCTTTTCCAGGCCCGGAATAGACAGCCGGGGAGCTGTCTATTTTTGCCGTGAAGTGCTTAAGCTTGCTGATGGCATGGGCCTCAGCCAATGGGATAGAGAACAGAACAGCCAGGATCATCACCAGGGAAACAATGCGCCTTTTCATGCGAATCCCCCTCTTATAGGCGTCGGCGATTATGTAAGCATACGATTCATTCTATACAGCTTTGATGCGCAAATGGACGAAGATTCGCTTTATCCGGCTTCGATTGAGCTTAGCTGGACAAAGCACAGACAGCCGGAAATCGGATGGGGAGGAAGCATGTAAGTCCCATCCCCATTTTCTTCATTCCTGTGCCCTTTTCAATTCCACAGTCTCCCCATAAGCTATGGCCAGCAGGTTTTCCGGCTGAAACATTAAGGGGTCCGCTTCGAAAAAGTGCATGGGCGTATTGTGCTTTGCGCCTACCAGTGCTGCGCATTCCATGGCTTGGGCGGCATCCATGTTGTATTTGCCGTCGATGGGGAAGAAGGCGTAGTCGATGTTTGATGCTTTCAGCGCGGCCATCTGCGTAAGATTCGAGGTGTCGCCGGCGTGGTATACCGTGATGCCGTCAAACGTAAGCACAAAGCCAGTGCTGCTTTTGATGCTGTGGTTTTTGTTGGCCGCGGGGACGGGCACGATCTTTACGCCGGCCTGCTCGAAGGTGTTGTAGGTTCCGTCCGGATTGATGGTATCCTTCGCACGAAGTACAAGGCAGCCCTCGTTTTGCGCGCACAGGTTCACCTTGTTGTGATCCGAGTGCTCATGGCTGACCAGGATGATGTCTGCCTTCTCGCTGTAGTCGCCGTCATAGTATGGGTCGATGTAGATAACGGTGCCCTCTGCCGTCTTGATCTTTACCGACGCGTGGCCGATGAGGGTGAGGGCAGGCGCGTTTTTTGCGGCTGTTGTTTCGGCCAGGGTGAGGGCTGGGGCCAGGAGAACGAAGGCCATCAGCAGGGCGAAAAGGCGCTTGCAGGTAAAACGGTTCATGAATCTCCCTCCTTCATATGTTGTCACTATAGAGCCGCAAGGCGATTAAACGGTTTCAATGGCTCCTGAATGATGTATGCGCAGCGTTTGCATGGGCCGCAGCATATGGGCCTTGGCGCCTGCGGCCTTGGCCGCCGAAAGAATCTCTTCTCCGGTGCATCCGTTGATTCCGTACAGGTCGTGGTGCATGGGGATATAGGGGACGTTCAGCGCCGCGGACAGGGCGGCCGCCTGGCGGCAATCCATATTGCCGATGATGCCCTTGCTGGTGCGCGCCTCGTCACCGCCGTTCACCGGCAGAAGCAGCAGGCTGCATTCAGCATCCGCGATACGCCTTTTAAGCCCGTCGTACAGGCTCATATCCCCGCCGAAGAAAACCTTTATGTTCTCCCGCTCAAAGATGTAGCTCAGTTCATGAAAGCGCCCATCTGCGTCGGTATGAAGTTGGGTATGCGCGCAGGGGATGGGTGTGACCTTCACAGGGCCGATGAGGAAGCCTTCCTCCGCCCGGGCATGCTGTATTCTCTGCGCTCCCATCCGCGCAAGCCGGAAGCATTCGGGGGCGGGGGCGGCAACGACACAATTGCCGGACTGCGCAAAATACGGCTCCAGGGTCCAGGGGTCCATGTGGTCTTCGTGGCTGTGGGAGATAACGATGCCATCAGGGGAGATATCAGCAAGCGCGGCGGGCGGCGGGTACAGCCGCTGCCATGGCGTATCGCTGCTGAAGCAGTTTTTGTCCACATAATCGCTTAAGTAAGGATCGGTCACGATCCGCGTACCACCAAAGTCCAATAAAAAGCCGCATTGGCCAAGGTACGTAATGGAAAACCCTTTCATGCGACACCTCCTTTCTGCCTATACGCCGGCGCTTTTGCGCATGGCATCCGCATCTTCTTCCCGTACGGGATGGCTGCTGTACCGCGCCTGCTCGTACAGCGAGGCTATTTGCTGTCTTTGCGAATCCGGCAGCGCCAGCCCGCCATCCCGGAGCGCTTCCCTTGCGGTGAGGGAGGGGGAGGGAGCCTTCATCCGCCGAAGCAGCAGCGCGTACACACGGCGGACCTTGTCTACGGGAGAAAGGCTTTCCCAAGCCGGCTGTCTTTGGTGGCGCTTGTAAAAAGCGGCCCACTTCTCCCGCGCTGTTTTGACCGCATCGCCCAAGTGAAAAAGGCTTTCCGTCTTGTCCACATATCCTTCGCCGATGGCCCTGGTGTATGCTCTCAGCCGGTCCAGCAGGCGGGTAAGCATTCTTTTTACCAGCCGGTACAGATGGTACAGCGCAAATATCACCAATGCCGCGGCCAGGATGTACGCTACCACCATCAGCACCTTTTCCAGGAACAGCGCAAAGGCGCTGGGCTCCGGGGCTTCACCAAACTCGCTAAGGTCCAGCCCGCCGGATTGCCCCTGCTGCTGGATGGATGCCATGCCGGGCAGCAGCGAGCTGAGGAACAGCATGATTGCCGCCACCGCCCTCTTTATGAACGATAGAACGGCAAGCAGCGCGCTTTCAAAGCTGTGCCAGTTGGCGGCCAGGATGGCGATGACGGAGAAAACAGCAAGGATGCGGCGGTTCTTGTTCAACAGCTTTACGGGCGGGGCTTGTTCCTCCCCGGAGGCATCCAGAAGGGCAAAACGGTTGAACGCAAACAGGCACAGGAGAAGGTACAGGGAAAAGGAAAGCGACAGCGCAGGCCCGGCGCCGGATAATTCGGGGATGCCCTTGAGCGCCTGACCGATCAGGTGCAGCAATACGCCGAAGGCAAGCCGGGAGGCAGGCCATTCCAGGCCAGAGGGCCGAGATAATGCCGGCATGAGCATAAGCATCTGCACAAGGCAGGGCAGCGCCAGCAGAAGGACGAGGGGACGGATGGGGATCAGCACGGCGGCGCAAAGCGACATTTGCGTCAAAAGCGCCAGCAAAAAGACGATTCTCCGGCGTTTTCCCGGAGCTGTCCACGCGGCCAGCGTGAAAAGCAGGCCCCCCAGCGGCAAGAACAGAGCTGCCCATGGATGGCCGGGCAAAAACGACGCTCCCGGCAGCAGGAACAGCGGCAGAAAACCCAGGTACAAAGTAAGCGCCGCCAGGCATTTCGTCAGGAGCATCTTGCCTGTCAGCCTGCTTGCCGGAGCGGCTGTTTTCGCCATTTCTTTCCGTCCCCCATATCAAGTGCCTCTTTCCATAGTTTGCCCCGCGCCTGAAGACACAGGTTTGTTTATCAGATGCAGCGCCACGGTATTCCCGCGCAGCCTGAGCGTGTTCAACCTGGCCTGTATCAGCTCGCTGTCATACACCGACAGAAGCAGCATATCCATGCCCGTGAAGGCAGCCAGCCGGTCCAGCAGGGACAGGAAGGTGTGGGTGCGCTGTATGGTCAAGTGCGCCATGGCGGACAAAATCTCCGTCTCCCGCAGGCTATGCCTGGCAGGCGGGAGTATGGCAGGCTCCGTGCCTTTGTCCAGGGGTATGTTGGCGGCAAAGCCCGCCTCCATGCCGTGGTTCAATGCGTTCACGCACAGGGTGGCAGCCAGGGAGATCATCTGCTCCACTGCCGGCTGTTCGTATTCCATCAGGTCCGCCCACTGGTGCTCCGACATCTGGGCGTTGATGACGATAAGCAGCTTTACATCGGCCGTCTGGTCATGTACCTTCACCTGCGGCGTGCCCAGGCGGGCCG
Organism: Bacillota bacterium; assembly: GCA_023436585.1. GTDB lineage: Bacteria > Bacillota > Clostridia > Christensenellales > Aristaeellaceae > JAEWAH01. Next base: position 523,743 of record JAEZIN010000028.1, read on the forward strand.
TGGCCGGCCAATGAATGTCCGAAGGATCGTCTCCCGCTGCGTAGGACCTGATCCCGCTTACCCAGACGGGATCGGAAACGATCCAGCGCCTGACGATGAGGTCGCCTTGCCAGCGGGAAGCGGGGAGGGGGATAGCCTCAGCACTTAGCAGGCGGGGATACACCTCGATGGCTGCCACCGTATCCACCTGCATCTGGGCGGAGGTAATGCCCATCATGTCCCCGGCGGTGACGGCCACCGCGCCGGCCTTGTAATAGCCCCGCTTTTTTAGTAGCACCGTGTGCCGCCGTACAATCTGGCTGTAGGGCTTCAAATAAAATACGCTCTTGTGGTACTGTTCCCCGGTGATGTGTGTCTCGATATCCGTCCGGAAAACAAGGTTTGGGGATATGCGCGATTCGGCGCGGAGCCAGGGCACCGCCAGCAGCTTTCTGTTGCGTATGACCTCCACCAGTTCCGCCTTATCACCTTCATAAGCGGCAAGGCGGTCGAAGCGGCGCTCATACGTGAGCCTCTTCAATGCGAACCTTTTTAACACAAAGCTGTGCAGGAGCATCAAGAGGACCAGCGCCGCCAGCAGCAACACCGCGTTCATCCTGCGCGCTCCTCCGTGGGCACGGAAACGGCCTTTAACGCATCCTGGATCAGCGCCTGAGAAACGCCCGTTTTGCCGTACATACCCCGCACGATGACCCTGTGGGCCAAAACAGGAACGGCCAGCGCTTTCACATCGTCGGGGATTACGTAGTCCCTTCCCTTAATCATGGCCAGCGCCTGAGCGGAGCGCATCAGCGCCAGCATGCCCCTGGGGCTGACGCCTAATTGAACCTGCTCAAATTTGCGGGTCTGCTCGCACAGCGCGGCAATATAGCTTAGTACCGGCGCGGATACCGCGACCTGCGCAAGAGCCGCCTGGGCGCTTAACAATTCCTGCTTTTGGGCGGCAGGCGCAAGGGCCGCAATGGGGTCGTCGCTTAAAAAACGATTCAGGATGGAAAGAGCTTCCTGGCTTGTGGGATATCCCATGGAAAGCCGCATCAAAAAGCGGTCCAGCTGCGCTTCGGGCAGCGCGAAGGTGCCCTGTATCTCTACCGGGTTCTGGGTGGCGATCACCAGGAACGGCACATCCAGCGTATGGGTCACGCCGCTTTCCGACACCTGCCGCTCCTCCATGCACTCCAACAGCGCCGACTGGGTCCGCGGCGTGGCGCGGTTTATTTCGTCCGCCAGCAGTATGTTGGTAAACACCGGGCCGGGCTTGAAAGTAAACTCGCCCGTGGCCGGCTTGTACACGCTGACGCCGGTTATGTCGGAGGGCATCAGGTCCGGGGTGAATTGTATGCGGGAAAAATGGCAGGAGATGGATTTGGCCAGGCTCCTGGCCAGCACCGTCTTCCCCGTGCCGGGGACATCCTCCAGCAGCACATGGCCCTTGGCCAATATGGCGGCCAGCATCAGGTCAATGGGTTCCTGTTTCCCGATGATCACCTTTGCGATGTTCTCCCGGACCCTTTTTGCAAAAGCTTCGACGTCTTTAACGTGCATTGCGCTCACCTATTCTTTTGAAATGGATGCGTCCTGGTTTTTTCTGCATGCATTATACCATACAATGGAAGTGGATGCCAGAATGCAAGCAAGAACCATGCGCCAAGGTGCGCAGAAAGGTATGCGAATGCGCTCGCTCATTGACTTTTTGTGTCAGATAATGGTATCATCAGCAGAGTGAAACATCGAAACCGTTTTGTCAAGGCACAGGCTGTCCATTTAGTATAACTCCCTTAAAGGGTGGGGCAAAGCATGCGCAAGCAGTATCTGATCGGCATCGATGTCGGAACCTCCAGCGCCAAATGCGTCCTGGTGGATTCATCCGGCAATGTTGTTGCGTCCTCCTCTCAGGAATATCCCCTGCATACGCCCCGCCCCGGCTGGGCCGAGCAGAAGCCTGCGGATTGGTGGGAGGCCGTGAAGGGCGGCTTGAAGGCCATCCTGTCCAAGCCGGGCGTTTCATCAGGCGACCTGATGGGCGTAGGATTTTCCGGGCAGATGCATGGGCTGGTGGCCCTTGATAGGAACTGGAACGTTATCCGTCCGGCGTTTTTGTGGTGCGACCAGCGCAGCCAGCCGCAGTGTGACGAGCTGATCAGGAAGGCCGGCGGGCTGAACGGCATGCTGCGGTACACCAACAACGCCATGCTGTCCGGCTATACGGGAGGAAAGCTCCTTTGGCTGCGCGATATGGAGCCGGAGAGTTTTGACCGTATGCGCGTGTTCCTCTGCCCCAAGGATTACATACGCTTCCTCCTTTGCGGGGAAATAGGCATGGATGTATCCGAGGCTTCCGGCACTGGCTTTTTCGATACGCAAAACCGAGCCTGGTCCAAAGAACTGATTCAAATCGCCGGCCTGCCTCCGGACATCTTCCCTCCCGTACAGGAATCCATTAACCTGGCGGGATACGTGACCCAAGCGGCGGCGGAGGCAACAGGCCTGCCCCAGGGCTTGAAGGTGTTCATGGGCGGCGGCGACGCGGTAATCCAGTCCACGGGCTCAGGGCTGCTCACGCCCGGCAGGCTGGGCGTTGTCATCGGCACCGCCGGAAACGTATCCATGGGCTTGGACAGGTTCTATCAAAATCCCGGCGGAAGGCTGCAGATGTTCTGCAACAACGCACCGGGGCTATACCATGCCTTCGGCTGCAACCTGACCGCTGGCGGCGCGTACCGCTGGTACCGGGATGCTCTGTGCGATCATGATGTGCAGCTGGCCAGGCTTTCGGGCCGGAATGTGTACGAGGTGATGGGCGAGAGCGCGCAAAACGCGCCGCCCGGCTCCCACGGCGTGATCTTCGTGCCTTACCTTTCCGGGGAGCGCTGTCCCTATCCCGACCCCAACGCCCGGGGCATGTTCTACGGGCTGACACTGGGTACGGACAGGCGTGATATCACCAGGGCGGTGATGGAGGGCGTTACCTATGCCTTCAAGCAGGTGGCGGACGTCATCTGCGGCTTCATCCCCGGCAGCGAGGTGGTCGTATCCGGCGGCGGCTCCGCTTCGACCCTGTGGCGGCAGATACTGGCAGATGTGTTTAATCTGCCGGTATATACGCTGTCGGCTGCCGGCGAGGGCGGCGCGTTCGGCGCGGCCATGGTGGCCGGTGTGGGCACCGGTGTCTTCCGCGACCTGAATGAGGCCGCATCCATATTGAAGGTGGAAACGGAGACGCTGCCCATTGCGCACAATGGGCCGGCCTACCGGGACGGTTTTTCCGTCTACAGTGATATGTACTACGCCATGAAGCCCGTGTTCGACAAAGGCGCGGCGCTGGGGATGTAAGAACGTTATTGGAATTGATTGCGGGAAGGGAGCTTTTTGAAAAAATCCTCCTTTCTGCACCCATCCTTCAAAAACTTTTAATGAATTGTAAAGATATATGGTTCCAAAACATCACCATATCTGTTGGGAAGCTTAAGGTGGAGTTGCAGGGAGGCACTATGAACATCATCCCCTTTGAAAAGGAGCATGTCAAACAAGCCGGGGAGCTCCTGTGGTTGGCCTATGAAACAGAACGTTCCACCGTGCCCGCCTTGCCCAAGGCTGGCACTGTTGACTTTTTTGCGCAATTGGCGTCAGAGTTTACCGGCAACGGCATGGGCGTCGCCGCGGTTGATGACGGCAGGCTCAACGGCTTCTTGACTGGCATGGCGGTAGGGGAGCTCTTCGGTTTATGCAAGGGCGTGTATATCCCCCTGCATGCCCACGCTGCAAGGGGCCGGGAAAGGCAGCTTGTATATCAGCAATTGTATGCGGCCGCATCCGAAATCTGGGTAAAAAAGGGCCTCCTTTCCCATGTGGTCACCGTGTACGCTCATGACAAGGAGGCGGTGAACGCCTGGTTCTGGCAGGATTTCGGCCTGCGCTGCGTGGACGCCATCCGCCCTTTGAGCAATGTTCCATTAACCGGGAAGGGCGCTTTCGATATCCGCCGTGTAGAACCAAAAGATGCCGGAATACTGCTGCCCCTGCACCGGGAGCACTGGCGGTATTACCGCAACGCGCCTTTGTTTATGAAGGTGCATGAGGATTGCACCTTGGAGGAATTGCAGGATTGGCTTTCACAAAAGGACCAGTACGCCTGGGCGGCGTATGAAGACGGCGTGCCTGTGTCTTACATGCAGCTTCGCCACGGCGGCGAAACCTTCACATCCGACGATGAAAAGTCCATGAACATCTGCGGCGCGTATACAATAGCCAATCTGCGCAGGGGAGGCTATGGCACAGCCATTCTGCAAACCATCGTACAATGGCTGCGGGAAAAAAGCTTCGAACGCCTTGGCGTGGACTATGAGTCCTTCAATATATACGGCAGCCGGTTTTGGGGGAAACATTTTACACCCTTCACCTACAGCCTCACTAGGCGGATCGATGAGCGGGTGGCAAGGCCGGATGCAACGGAATAATGCCATTTTGGGAAATCTCATATGTCCTAATAAAAAGAACGACGGGGGAGGCTTTCAAATAGCCCCCTCGTCGCCTGCTTTTATTGCTTCCCAATGCATATCTTCCTCCGGCGTATCCCTTGGCTGATAGCTGTACTTTCCGTCATTGCGTACCGACAGCACATTTCCCTTTGGGCCATAAAGCATCCACAGTTCATGCAAGCCATTGTCATACATTCTTGTTTTCAGCAGCCCGCCCAAATCAAAATGGAAAACCGTATCCGACGTCATGTCATCAATTTCAACCTTTACTATTTTCTGTCCCTCCAGCTGTTCCAATGCACGCTTGATTCTGCTCCTTGAGGATTCGCTATGCGCCGCGATTTTATCATTCAGGTGCAAGTCCCAGGAGCAGCAATAAATCCATAAATGCCAGTCTCCATGAACTGTGACCCTTCTGTTTGCAAGCTTCGGCGGCTTTGGCTCCCTGATTTCCAAATGTGGCTGGCCGAACTCAAATGTCAGGAACGATCCGTGCCCCTGCTGCAGGAGCCAGCAGGGCTGATGATAGATTTGTTCAACAATGCTTTCGATCATATATACCTTTCCTCAGTTCACTGCCATTCAACCTCATACGCAAAGCCGCCCGTCCAGGTAAAGGCATAGAGCCTGTTCCCCTGCGTAATCACTTCGGTGACATGGCTGATGGGAATATGGTACTTCATTTGCATTGTTTCAGCCTCGAAAATCCACACGCCATTGGTTTTTGCGGCAATGATGTGTTTTCCATCCTCCGTAAAGCAGGCGGTATTGAGTATTTCTTCGCTTGCCACAACAACTGTATTTGCGGCGTCTCCCTCAGCGCCTATGCTGGCGGCCAGCGGCTCGCCAAGCGATTCCCGCAGTGTGCATGTCTTTGTATCTTTTGTCCGCAAGGACAGCGTCTTTCTGATTGTGCCGTCCATTTCGTGTAGAACAATACCGCACTCAAGCGGGGAGAAGCTCATCAGGGCCTCCTGCTCGGGGGAATAACACATCCACAGCATTCGCATCGTATTGAATTTTAGATCGGTGCGCATAAAGGTCCCGGCGGATTCGTCAAACCACAACAGAAAGTCCTGGTTATGATTGTCCAGGCGCTCATAGCCCTGCAGTACATACTGCCCGGATTTTTCTACATATTGCATGTCATACAATACGTACCGGTCCTTTTTAAACCAGACAGCAGTCTCCAAAAGCGTTTCCGCGTCATAGCGTACAAGGTACGACAGCAAATCCTTGGTATAAACGATGTTGTAAAATGCGCTGCCGTCCCTGGAATAGCAGCATCCCTCATCCTGCGAGATATGGGAACTGTAAACATGCAGTTTCTTAGTGAGCTGCATCGTGTCCAGATCGTAAAAGTATAAATCGCCATTATTGCTTTTTACGGCAAATGCATTGTTCCCGGGCCTGATTGCGATCTTGTAGGCATCGGTCATGCCCTTGAAGGAAACAAGCTCATTTAAGCTCTGCGCATTGTAAACAAAAACCGTTCTGCCGGTTGCCGTTATCAAATACCTGCCATTGCAGACACCGCTCTTTGCAGCGCGGAAGCGTTTGATTTCATGGATTTTCATAGCATTATCTCACGATCAATCAGCCATTTTTCTTAGCCTTGATCTATTCCTTTTAAGTTTTTCGGGAGAGGTGCGGAGAGGCTCCAGAACCCCGCCCCCGCCAGTGGCGGAATTGGGCTGGGTGGAGGAGGCTGGCGAAACGAACGATGCAAGCGATAGCGCAGCAGCGTGACGATTGAGCCAGATGGAGTGTTTTCTAAAAAACACCCTCTCCGCTTATATTCACTACCTAAATCTGCGGCCTGTTGATGTTCACCGACGGGTCGCGCATTTTAAAATGCTTGGGCGACTTGCCGTACTTTTTTTTGAACAGCCGGCTGAACTGGTAGGCGTCATAAAAGCCGTACCCGGCCGCGATGTCCTGTATGGTGCGGTCGGTAGTGCGTATGGCGGCGTAGGCCATTTCCAGCTTGAGATTGACCTGGTACTGGTGCACGCCCTGGCCGGTGATTTGCTTAAAGCGGGAGGAAAGCGTGCGTACCGAGATATTGGCCAGCCCGGCGATTTCCTCCAGGCTGAACATTTTGGCCGGCTCCGTGCGAAAAAGCCGCAGCGTCTTCACGATCCACTCGTCGGCCTGCTGCTGGTTGTTGCGGGCGATAAAGGAAAGCTCGCACAAGAGAAGGTTGATCAGCAGCGAAGACTGGCGCTGTTTGTCATCCCGCTCCGACCAGAAGGCGTCGATGATGCGCCGGAGTATCCTGGCCACCTCGGGGTACTGGCCGCAGGATGTGACGGTGGCGATGGCCGCGCCGCGCTCCACTGCGCTGGCCTTTACCATTTCGGGGGATAAGGACACGCCGTACTTGTCGCCGGGCAGTCTGTTGAAATGGACAAACATGGTGCGCGTGTTGGGTGTGCACTGCACCGGGCAATAGTGATGACTGCCCGCGCGAAGGAATATGGCCTCGCCGGCCTTGAGCAGATACGATTGATCCTCCTGGGCGATGGTCCATTCGCCCTCACAAATATACAAAAGGTCATGCTCCGCCATGGTGCGGTCCGGATGGTATTCGGGATTGGGGTATACGTTCATGCCGCATAGTGTGACGGACCGGTCCAGGCCGATATCCAAAACATCATACCGCATAGCGTGCCCCTCTTCCGCAATGTACATGGATCTGCCTGTATATACATGTGCATTCCTATCCTTTCCCACATTATACCATAACGGCCAAACCTGTGCAATGACAAAAAAGACGATGATCGGTTGTGAATAACTTCCGAATCCATTTCTCGGGTACGTCGGAAACATAGAGGTGAGGCGAAACAAAGGGGGGCGCCCTGCTGATTCTAAGCCTGTATCCCCATGTAAATTGGCGATTTCAGAAAATGCACATTTGCCGGGAAATACATTTTGTCGCTGGATTTTCTATTGTTTCCTTCCTTGACTGTATGGGATAATTTCTGTAAGAAGGGCATTCCATGACGCCCATTACCGAAAACGGAATATGGAGGGAAGCACAATGAAGGCAAAGCGTATCCTCGTAACCTTGCTGGTGGCAGCGCTGCTCTTGCCCATGCTCGCAACCACCGCCCTGGCGGAAGCCCCCGTTCAGCTTACGGGCCTGATCGCCAAGCATCCGCTGACCAAGGAGCTTGCATCCATGGAATGGCTGAACCAGGTGGAAAAGGAAGCCGGCGTGGAGATTACCTGGCAGGAAATTTCCGCCGACTGGGATCAGATCAAGTCCACCATGTTCGCCTCCGGCGAGATTCCCGACATTCTCATCAACGCTACCAACAACGCCGATTACACCACCTACGTGGGCTTGTTTGAAAACCTGACCCCCTGGATCGGCGCTGAAAAGACCCCCAACCTCGCCGCCTTCTTTGCGGCGCATCCGGAAGCCCAGGCCATGGCGACATTGGCAGACGGCAGCATGTACGGCACGCCCAAGTATCAGCGGTTCTGGCCGTCTGTCGCCACTTCTATGTACATCAACAAAACCTGGCTGGACAACCTGGGCCTTGCGGTTCCCACCACATGGGATGAACTGAAGGCCGTACTGATCGCCTTTAGGGACGGCGATCCCAACGGAAACGGCGATGCCGCCGATGAGTTCCCCTTTGACTTCCTCCAGTGGGTGGGCCAATACCATCCCGTGATGCTGCTGGGTTCCACTGGCATCCAGATGGCGGACTTTTTCCAGGACGGTTATTTTGCCGAGGACAACGTGGTGAAGTGCGCCTACACCGATCCCCGCTACAAGGAACTGGTTCTGTTCCTCAAAGACCTGTGGGCGGAGGGCCTCATCGATCCTGAAGCCTTCTCCAACGACTACTCCAAGTATCAGTCCATCGCCCGCGGCACCGGCAAGACAGCCAAGGTGGGCGTCACCTGGGGCTGGGAAATCACCGACCGCGTGGGCCTGGAACTGGCAGACCAGTACATCACCCTGGCCCCCTTGAAGGTTTCCAAGGATGATACCCGCGATGTTCGCGTGGAATACGACAAGATCGGTCTGAACTACGACGGCAACCGCGCCGTGGTAAGCGCCTTGTCCAAGAACAAAGAAGCCGCCATCCGCTTCCTAGACAAGCTTTACAACCCCGAAGTGGGCATCCAGATCCTCTGGGGCGGCATGAACGACGTGGACAAGTGCATTGCCAAGAATGCGGACGGTTCCTACACCATCCTGCCCCCCTCCGATGAAAAGATGGACTGGGGCACCTGGAAATGGACATCCTCCTTCGCGGACCTAGGCCCCATTTACGTATCCGACGATATGACCATCAACCTGGGCAAGGATATGGTGGATACCTTGGCCCAACGCGCCGTGTATGACGAGTACGTGGCCAAGATCGACCCGAAGAAGGACCTGTTCATCGAGCGGTACATGAAGTACTCCATTGAGGACCAGTCCAACCTGGGCGTCAACCAAGCCAACATCAACAGCGTTGCCCAGCCCACCATGGTGGCCTGGATCACCGGTGCCCAGGATATCAATGCCGAGTGGGACGCTTATGTGGAGAACCTGAATGCCTCGGGCCTCGCCCAGAACCTCACCATCAAGCAGGCGGCTTATGACGCCTGGCTGGCCACGCAGAATTAATTTACCCTTCCGCTGCCGCCGGGGCGGGTGATCCGCCCCGGCGGCAAAAGCATAAGCAAGGGGGACGCGTATGCTGGGAACCAAAAAAACCGCCAGGCTGAAAAGAAAGCCCAATGTTTTCAATACCCTTCCTCGGGATTACCAATTGTGGCTGCTGGTACTGCCGGCCATTGCGGTAATCTTCATTTTCAACTACATCCCCATGTATGGCATCCAATTGGCGTTCCGGGAATACTCCTTCAAGGCTGGCATCACCGGCGGAGATTTTGCGGGGTTCAAGTATTTCAATAAATACTTCACCAGCAACATGTTCGGCCCCACCATACTGAATACATTTACCGTCGCGGGCACCTCCATCCTCATGGGATTCCCTGCGCCCATCCTGCTGGCGCTTTTGTTCAACCAAATCAAACGGCAGCGGACAAAGCGCACGCTTCAAACGATATCCTACATGCCCCACTTCATATCCACCGTGGTCATGGTATCGCTTTTGCAGGTGTTCTTGTCCAATACCGGCATTCTCTCCATGGCCTTAAAGGGCACGGGCCTTGTCCCCAGGGACCTGAACCTGATGGGTTCCCCCAAGGCCTTCGTATGGGTGTACGTGCTGTCGGGCATATGGCAGAACTGCGGCTGGGATTCCATCATCTATCTGGCGGCGCTGTCCAGCGTGGATTCGCAATTGTACGAGGCCTGCCGCATCGACGGCGCCAACAGGCTGCAAATCACCTGGCACATCGACATCCCAACGCTGGTGCCCACCATCATCATCCTGCTGATTCTAAACTGCGGCAACATATTGAGCGTTGGCTTTGAAAAAGCTTTCCTGATGCAGAACCAGATGAACCTTGGCGTTTCCCAGGTAATTTCCACGTATGTGTACAACGTCGGCGTCAGGACAGGTCCCAATGTTGCGCCGCAGTTCAGCTACGGCGCGGCCATCGGCCTGTTCAACACACTTGTGAATTTCGTGTTCCTGCTGATGGTAAACCTGATTTCGAAAAAGACCTCCGACGTCAGCCTGTGGTGAAAGGGGGAGAGGATATGCTTTCCAACAATGCGCCTGTGCGCCTAAACGGCAGGGGGCTTCGGGAGTCGGGTGTGGACCGCCTTGTAAGCGTACTGGTGGCGGTATTGAGCGTTTTTGTGTTTCTGATGGTTGCGTACCCCTTGTACTTTGTGATCATCGCCTCCTTCAGCGACAGCGACCTGGTGAACCAGGGCAAGGTGCTGCTTTATCCCATGGGCTTTTCCACCTATGGCTACGGCAAGATCATGGAGGATACCAGGATCTGGACCGGCTACATGAACACCATTATATATACCGTGGGCGGCACGGCCATCAACATGGCCGCCACCGTCACCGCCGCCTATGCCCTGTCCCGCAAGGAGTTTCTGGCGCGCCGGGTGATCAACGCGCTGTTCGTGTTCACCATGTTCTTCAGCGGCGGCCTTGTGCCTACCTATATGCTCATCAACAAAATGGGCCTGATCAACAAGCACCTGGTGATGATGGTCCCCTTCTGCGTCAACGTGTTCAACCTGATCATTGTGCGTACGTTCTTTGAAAACAGCATCCCCGGCGATTTGTATGAGGCCTCTATTCTGGACGGCTGCACCCACTTCCAGTACTTCTTCCGGGTGGTGCTGCCGCTTTCGAAGGCTGTGCTGTCGGTGGTAACGCTGTATTACATGGTGGGCCATTGGAACGATTTTTTCAACGCGCTGCTGTACTTAAACGATAAGACCATGGTGCCCCTGCAAATCGTGCTCCGGGATATCCTTTTATCCAACCAGGTGTTCCTGTCGGGGGCTACCGGCGGCACAGGGCTTTCTTACGCCCAGCGCTATGCAGACCAGGTGAAGTATGGTGTCATCATCGTATCCACCCTGCCAATTTTGATGGTGTATCCGTTTATCCAGAAGTATTTTGAAAAGGGCGTCATGATCGGCGCGCTGAAAGGATGATACGGCGTGATCGCCTTCAAGCTCAACGGATTTGATTATCAGAACGTAACGCTTCTTGACAGCCCATTTCTGACACAGCGGCAGGAAACCATTGAACTATATTTAAAGCACCCGGCCTTGGAAGATATTCTGTACGGAGACAGGCGGATGGCCGGTCTGCCCGCACATGGAGACGGCATGCCCGGCTGGGGGCCTTCCATTGGCCAGTATTTTGGCGCGTACGCCAAGCTGTACCGCGCTACCGGTGACCAAAGGATCTACGACAAGTGCATGGCATTGTTCGACGGCTGGACCGAGTGTGCCGATCTTACCGAAGCGGTGCTCGACAAAGGCACCTACATGTTCGACAAGTTCATCGGCGGCCTGCTGGACATGTACGAATATATGGATGTGAAGCGCGCACGCGCCTACATCTGGCGGCTGACGGAGCACGCAAAAGCAAACTTTGATACATCCATTCCCCGGGATGGCGTGCAGGATGACCGCATGAAAGGGCAGATTGAATGGTACACCCTGCCGGAGCAGCTGTACAGGGCGTACCAATTGTTCGGCGATCCCCTGTATAAAGAGTTTGCAGATGTCTGGCTCTACGATTATATGTGGGATAAGATCGCGGTGGACGATTTCTCCATTGGTCCCCGCCATGCCTACAGCCATGTCAACTGCCTGTCCAGCGCCGCCAGGGCTTATATGGTGACGGAGGATGAAAAATACCTGGCTGTCATCGAAAAGGCGTATCGGGGATTGCTTTCACACCACACCTATGCAACCGGCGGCTACGGCCCGGCGGAAACGCTGTTTGGCGAAGAAGAAGGATACCTGGGCGATATGCTCAAATCCCCCTGGGATTTCCCCAATGGCCCGGGCAGTGTATACAAAAGCTTCTGGGGCGGCACAGTGGTACGCAGCGATACCTGGGGCAGCTGCGAAGTGTCCTGCTGCGCCTGGGCGGTGTTCAAGCTGTGCAATTATCTGCTGAAATTGACCGGCGACGCCCGCTATGGCGCCTGGGCCGAAAAGCTGCTGGTCAACGGCTTAATGGGACAACTGCCCATCACCGAAAATGGCAAGGTCATGTACTACGCCAACTACTTTATCAACGGTGCGGTAAAGTCGGTGGAGGACAGAAGGCTCACCGACGGGGGCGGCAACAACGTTTGGCAGTGCTGTACCGGCACCTTCCCCCAGGATGTGGCGGAGTACGCCAATATGATCTACTACCAGGATGAGGGCAGCCTGTACATAAGCCAGTACATTCCCTCTCAGGTGAAATTTGAGCACAAGGGGCAACAGATTACCCTCACGAGCTCAGCCCGCTTCCCGGAAGATCAGCAGTCGGTATTTACACTGCAAACGGAAAATCCAGTTGCTTTTGCGTTGAAGGTACGAGTTCCCTCCTGGATTACAGGGGATGCCTGCGTATATGTAAATGGTGATTGCCAGGAATTGGTGCTAACGCCGGACACATGGCTGACCCTGGACCGCGTGTGGCAGGATGGCGACATCGTTCGCATCGATTTTCCTTACACGCTCTCCATTAAGCCGGTGGATTCGGCCAACGAAGACATCGCGGCCCTGGCCTATGGCCCTGTTGTGCTGGCCTGTGATGAGATGACGCTGCTCATCGGTGATAAGGACCGGCTGGAGGAATGGATTAAGCCGGTGCCGAATACTTTTGCCACCTTTGAAACGCTTCCCGGCCACGCGGGCAGGCAAAAATCCATCACCCGCCGGTTCCGGCCCTATTATCAAATCGGCGCCATGGAGTGGTACTTCATGTACTGCCGCATCTATAAAGACGCGGCGTCCATCCCTCATAAGCCCTGGCTATGATCCTATTACTACAACGCAAGGAGAGAGACCAGTATGCTCAAGGTTTTTTCACAGAAGGACAATCGGTTGATCTGGCGCTCGAACGGCGAAACACTGGTGCTCATGCCCTGGGGAGAAAACAGCCTGCGCGTGCGCTCCGCCATGATGCATGAGGTTGAAGATACACGGTTTTCCCTATTGGAGCCTGTGCCCTGCCATGCGGAAATCACCATTGGCGACTTGGAAGCCACCATTCAAAACGGAAACATCAAGGCAGTGATCCGACACTCTACCTGGGGCATGAAGAGCCAAATCTCCTTTTACAATCAACGTGGTGAACTTTTGCTTCGGGAATGCGACAGCGGCGGCGCGCTGAACACCACGCCCCGGTTTTTCAAGCCCATCCTTGGCGGCGACCACCAATTGACCGCCTCCTTTGAAGGCTTTCACGAGGAAAAGCTGTACGGCATGGGCCAGTACCAGCAGGATCAGTGGGATATCAAGCATTGCAGCTTTGAGCTGGCCCACCGCAACTCCCAGGCCAGTGTGCCCTTTGTGCTTTCCAGCCGCGGCTATGGCTTTTTGTGGCACAACCCTGCCATCGGCCGGGTCAGCTTCGCCAAGAATAAAACGGAATGGCACGCAGCCTCCACAAAGCAACTGGACTATTGGATCACCGCTGGTGATACCCCCGCGCAAATCGAGGAGGCCTATGCCAAAGCCACCGGCACCGTGCCCATGATGCCGGAATACGGCCTGGGCTTCTGGCAGTGCAAACTGCGTTATTGGAACCAGGAGCAGCTTTTATCCGTCGCCAGGGAATACAAGCGCCGGGGCATCCCCATCGACTTGATTGTATGCGACTTTTTCCACTGGCCCAAGATGGGCGACTTCCGCTTTGATTTAGAGTTTTATCCCGATCCCAAGGCCATGGTGGATGAATTAAAATCCATGGGCATTGAGCTGATGGTTTCCGTCTGGCCGCAAATCGACCAGCAGAGCGAAAACTTTGAGGAAATGAAGCAGCTGGGGCTGCTCGTCAAGCCGGAGCTGGGCGTGAACGTATGCATGCAGTTTGGCGGCGACAGCGTGTTCTTTGACGCTACCAACGAAGAAGCCAGACAGTACGTGTGGGAGAAGTGCCGCAAGAATTATTACGAGAACGGCATCCGCGTCTTCTGGCTGGACGAGGCGGAACCGGAGTACGCCTCATACGATTTTGAAAACTACCGCTACCATATGGGGTCCAACCTGCAAATCGGCAATATCTATCCGCAGTTGTATTCCCGCGCCTTCCACGAAGGCATGACAAAGGAAGGGCAGAAGAATATTATCAACCTGGTGCGCTGCGCCTGGTCCGGCAGCCAGCGCTACGGCGCGCTGGTTTGGTCGGGGGACATTCATAGCGATTTCCCCACCCTAAAGCGGCAAATCGTCGCCGGGCTGCACATGGGCGTCGCCGGCATCCCCTGGTTTACCACAGACATCGGCGGCTTTGGCGGCGGCAATCCCAACGATGAAGGCTTCCGCGAGCTCCTCGTCCGCTGGTTCCAGTGGGGCGCCTTCTGCCCGGTGATGCGCCTGCATGGCGACCGGCAGCCCACCACCCACCTGAAAGGCAAGGATGGCCGCAGCGCCTTGTTCACCGGCGCCGACAACGAAGTGTGGAGCTTTGGCGAACCGTCCTATGAGATTCTGGTGAAATTCCTGCACCTGCGGGAAGCCATGCGAGATTACATTCGTGATGTGATGCGGGAAGCCCACGAAAAAGGCACGCCGGTCATGCGCGCCATGTTCTATGAATTCCCCGAGGATAAAGCCTGCTGGGATGTAAGCGATCAATACATGTTCGGCCCCGATGTGCTGGCCGCCCCCGTCACCGAGAAAGGTGCGGTGAGTCGCAGCGTTTACCTGCCGGAGGGTGCAGCCTGGATAGAAATGCACAGCGGCAAGGAGTATCAAGGCGGACAGACTATCCTGGCGGATGCTCCCCTTCATGTAATGCCCGTGTTTTTAAAGAACGGGGCACACAAGGAATGGGTAGGGATGATCTGACCACTGACTGATGCTGTCAGCAAGATGAAAAGTAAGCGAAGAAGGACCCGCCCCGTTTATCGGGCGGGTCCTTCTTCGTACGCCAAAGCCATGTTCTCGGGATTGGCTCTTAAAAACTCGCTGTCAATTGGCTCTTTGGCAAACCATATCCGGCCGTTATAATAACAAGGAAGATGGGGGAATGGCTTTGCCATAAAAAAAGGAGGGTGCCAGATGCGTTACAGCAGTCTCGGCTCGGTAGATTGGATGGTTTCCAGGTTCGGCATGGGCTGTATGCGGTATCCCAAAACCACTTTGGAGGATGGCGGCGAGGTCACCGATGTGGACGAGGCCGTCAAAATGATCCGCTATGCCGTGGATCACGGCGTGAACTACTTTGACACAGCCTATGCCTACGGTGACAGCGAGGAGGTTTTGGGCAAGGCCCTTTTGGATGGCTACCGGGAGAAGGTCGTCATCGCCACCAAGGTACCCGTGGGCGATGTGAAATGCCGGGAGGACTATCAAAGGTATTTTGACATCCAGACAAAAAGGCTTCAAACGGACTGCGTCGACATCTACCTTATGCACTGCCTGGACAGGAACAATTGGGAAATCGCGAAGAAGACCGATGCTATCCGCTGCCTGGAGGAAATGAAGGCCCAGGGGAAAATCAAAAAGTTCGGCTTTTCCTTCCACGGCGATTACGAAGTTTTTCAGGATATCATTGACGCTTATCCGTGGGATATCTGCATGATCCAGCTCAACATGCTGGATGAAAATCACCAGGCGGGGGTCAGGGGCTTAAAATATGCAGATAGTAAAGGCGTTCCCGTTGTAATCATGGAGCCGTTAAAGGGCGGGCTGCTCGGCGGCAACCCGCCGGATCAGGTGAAGGAACTCCTTGCCGCGGCACAGGAACAAAGGTCCCTGACCGAATGGGCCTTTAGATGGCTGTACAATTTCAAGGAGGCCAGGGTGATTCTAAGCGGCGTCAGCAGCATGGAGCAATTGCGCGACAACATCAGGATCTTTGAAAACGCACAGCCAGGCGTTATGAACGAGGCTGAAACCGATCTCATCCAGCGCATCAAAAAAGTGTATGAAGGCATCGTCAAGGTCGGCTGCACGGGCTGCGGGTATTGCATGCCCTGCCCCGCCAAGGTCAACATCCCGGAAATATTCAAGGTTTACAATGACTCCAGCCTTTCGCCCTGGGAGCTTTTCGGCAAAACGTTCTATTCCCTGGTAGCTCTGCATTCCGGCGGCGGCGCGGCCAACTGTCAAAGCTGCGGCCGGTGCGAGAGGAAGTGTCCGCAGCAGTTGAAAATCATGGATCTGCTCAGGGAAGCGCACAGTGTCATGGCAGGCTAACGGTGTATACACCTTAGCTGACCCTGCGCCTGTATGCTCGCATGGCAAAATAGAAGGCAACGATCATGATGGCCACGCACCAGAGAAGAGCCAGGAGTATGCTGCTTCCCGCGGGCTCATTCTTCAGCAGGGAGCGCACGGCTTCCACGATGGCCGTTACCGGCTGGTTTTCGGCAAAGGCGCGCAAGGCTGCCGGCATCGATTCAGTGGGTACAAAGGTGGAGCTTAAAAAGGGCAGGTAGATCAGCGGGTAGGAGAATACGCTGGCACCCTCCACGCTTTTAGCCGCGAGCCCGGACAGGATGGCCAGCCAGGTGGTCGCCAGTGTGAACATGAGCAGTATACCCGAAATGCCAAGCCACGCGCCGATTCCGGCAGTAGGCCTAAAGCCCAGCAGTTGCGCGAAGAGGATGATGACCGCCAGGGAAATGAAACACGACGCCACCGATGTGAGCACATGCCCCCACAGGATGGAGGATTTGGCGATGGGCATGGAATGGAACCGTTCAAAAATGCCCTTGGTCACATCCTCATTCAGGCGTACGGCTGCATAAGCAATTCCGGTGCTGATGGACATGAGCAGGATGCCGGGCAGCATGTAATCGATATAGCTGCCGTTCTGCGTGCCCAGGCGGATGGCACCGCCGAATACGTACACAAACAGAAGCATGAAAATGATAGGCATGACGATGATCTTGATGATGGTGTCCATGCTGCGAAACGCGTGGGCCATGCAGCGGCCTGTCATGACACCAATGTCTTTGAAATAGCGGTTGGATTTCATTGTTGTTTCCATGATGCTTCCTCCCCTTGCTTGCCATTGACTGTCGCCAGGAAAACATCCTCCAATGTAGGCAGCTTTTGCGTAAACTCCGCGACGAAAACTCCCGCGCTTTCCAGGCTGCTCAATACATCGGTCATCTGCTTCACGCTGCCATCTGTGGCCACGGATACAGACATGGCTTCCTCTTTGAATTCCGCTTCGTACGCGTTCAGTATAGCAAGCGCTTTTTGCGCCGCATACCCATCCAAAAAGCGAAGCTCGATATGGCCGTGGGGGAGCAGCTTTTTCAGTTCCGAAGCCGTACCCTGCGCGATGATTTTGCCCTCATGAAGTATGGCGATCCGGTCGGCCAGCTGCTCTGCCTCCTCCAGATGCTGCGTTGTCAGGAATACGGTGGTGCCAGCCCCGGCCAGGGCCTTGATTTTTTCCCAGACGGCGATTCGGCTTTGCGGGTCCAGGCCGGTGGTCGGCTCATCCAAAAAGAGTATGGATGGCGTGCCCATCAGGCTCATCGCCAGGTCCAGCCTGCGGCGCATGCCGCCGGAATACGTGGCAACAGGCCGGTCGGCGGCGTCCGTGAGATCAAATTGCTTCAGCATCTCCTCCGCCCTGTTTTTAACATCGGGCAGGTGGCGCAGTTTGCCGATCATGCGCAGGTTTTCTCGGCCCGTCAATACCTCGTCCACGGCGGCATACTGCCCGGTGAGGCTGATGGATTCCCGCACGCCTTCCGGCTGCTTTGTAATATCAAAGCCGTTTACCTGGGCGCTGCCGCCATCGGGCCTGAGCAATGTGGAAAGAATCCTGATGGTGGTTGTTTTTCCGGCGCCGTTTAAGCCCAGCAGCGCGAAAATGCTACCCTTTTGTACGGTGAAATCCACTTTTTGAAGGACGTCCAGTTTCTTGTATGACTTTTCCAGCCCAATGGCACATATGGCGGCGCTTGCTTG
The DNA here is from genome assembly GCA_023436585.1 of Bacillota bacterium. Classification (GTDB taxonomy): domain Bacteria; phylum Bacillota; class Clostridia; order Christensenellales; family Aristaeellaceae; genus JAEWAH01. The sequence goes on from JAEZIN010000028.1 coordinate 541,776, forward strand.
CGTCATATTTGTTTCCTCCTTAAATGACCGTTACATGGTCAAGGTCTGCTTCATTGCTGCCCTTCAGCAGGGCATAGGTGAGCTTATCCATGGTGGCACCGTCGAATATGGCCTTGCGGGCCGACTTTTTGGAGATGTGATGGAAGGAGACATTCCTGAGCGTCGCGCCGCGGAAGCTTGTGCCCCCAAGATATGTTTTGTCAAAGACCGTGCCGCTCAATACAAGGCCCTCAAAGGAAGCGTCGCTCAGGTCGGAATAGGAAAAATCCGTGCCGGTCAATATGCAGCCCTGAAATCGCATGCCCTTCAATTCCACCATGGACAGCTTTGCGTTTGTCAGGTTGGCCCCATCGAAACGGACGCCGCGCAGGTCGGAGCAGTGGAAGCTCGCGCGGGTGAGGTTGCATTGAATAAAGCTTGCGTCCGCGATCCCCGACATAGACAGGTTCGCATCCGTCAGGTTTGCCCCGTCGAATACGGCACGGGTCAAATCGCTGGCTTTGAACACGCTGCCGGCAAGGTCAGCCCCGCGAAAATCCGCACCGGAAAGCGCGCTGGCGTTGAACGCACCCTTGTGCACCGTTACGTTCTGAAAATCGGAGCCGGGAAGGTTTGTCGCGGAGAATTTCATCAGCACCTTCCGTTCCAGTGCCGTGGCCCCGCCGGCCACATCCCGGATCGTTTCCTCGATATCCCCGACGGATTCAATGGTCTTTGCGTAGGCCGCCTCATCGTCATAGCCCTGCTTTTTCAAGTCCTCCATCCGCTCCATCAAGTCGCCGCGCAGTTCTTCCTTCAGTTCATCCACGGTGCGAAGCCCATCGTAGGGGGAAAACACGCTGTTCAAATATTGATTGATCTTATCGTTCATTTCTCTTTCCGCCTTTCCTTTTACAGCAACTGGTCCAGAATGCGTTTGGCATAGTCCCAGTTCCTCTTGTTCTCCAGGTACAAATCTTTGCCTCTATCGGTGATGCAGTAATATTTTCTTCGCCCGCCCTGGGTTTCATCGCCCCAGTACCAGGTGATAAAGCCTTCGCCCTCCAGCCTTTTTAGGCTGGAATACATCGTGGCTTCCTTCAGCTCATACGCTCCGCCGGAATGCGTATGGATCAATTTTGTGATTTCGTAGCCGTACCGGTCCCCGCCCATGAGCAGCTTTAATATCATCGTGTCCGTATGTCCTCTTAAAAGGTCTGAGGAAATTCTGCTGTCCACTGTAAATCGACCTCCCGGATAGATCATACATCAAAGTACTATGACTGTCAAGGTACTATTATTATCATTTTACCGTGATGGTTTTGTTTTGCATCCTATGCACCGGCATTATGGGGCTGGAATGACGGAATTCTTATCGGTGCGGCATATCACACAGAACGGGCGCAGACAAAAACGGCGGGATGGAATGCTCCATCCCGCCGTGATGCGCGTTACTATATGGAAAACCTGTCTTCGTCCGGCCTGTTACTGCAGGTGAATATGCTTAAGGAAAACTTCCGCGATCTTGGGATCGAACTGTGTTCCGGCCTTCAGGCGAATCTCCTCCCTGGCAGTGTCGAAGGACATGCCGTCCCGGTATGGCCGGCTGCTGGTCATGGCGTCAAAGGCGTCCGCCACGCAGATGATCCTGGCAGCCAAGGTGATTTCTTCGCCCTTTAATCCCCAGGGGTAGCCCTTGCCGTCCCAGCGCTCGTGGTGCTGACGCACGGCCTCCGCCAGCTCCGCCATTTCGGGAACGCCGCAAAGTATGCGGAACGCCGTTTCCGGGTGCTGCCTTATATCTTCCCATTCTGCTTCCGTCAAAGGGCCTCTTTTCTCCAATATTTCATTGGAGATGGTGATTTTGCCGATATCGTGCAAAAGCCCCGCCGTTTGAATCTTGGTGATTTCGCTTTCCGGCAGCCCCATGGCCTGGCCGATGGCGGTGCTCAGCTCGCTTACGCGCTTGGAGTGGGCTTCCTCCCTGGAATTTTTCTCGTACAAGGTTTTAACGATGGCGTTGATGGCGGCGCTGCGGTTGCTGGGGCTTTCCAGCAGCTTACGCTTGTACATGTAATCCTCGGCATTTTTTAGTATCTGGGCGATGCTTTGACTCTTCTCTGTCTTCGTATCCCAGCCGAAAGAGATGGACAGAAAGCCTTTGCCCGATCTGCTTTCCTTGATTTTGCCCAGCACCTTTTTCACCATCGCTTCCGCGGCCTGGGAGGTGGTGTTGGGCAGTATGATCACAAACTCGTCCCCGCCGTAACGGCTGATAACATCATCCAGGCGGAAGCAGGATTTTAAAATTGCCGCGGTCTTTCGCAAAAGGTCGTCTCCAGCGAAGTGGCCGAAGGCGTCGTTTGTCATTTTCAGGCCGTTCAGATCACCCATTACCAAAGTCAGCGGCAGCTTGTCCAATGCGTCCAGGCGCATAAGCTCTGCCTCCAGAAAACGCCTGTTGTGCAGCTCCGTCAAATGGTCGTGGAAACTCAAAAACTCGATCTCGTGCAGGTGCAGCTTCTCGCTGGTTACATCCCTGAAAACCAGAATCATGCCGGCCGGCTTGCCGTCCATGCCCATCATGGGCGCCGCGCTGCCGGCAATGGGCCGCTCGATGCCTTCCCTGGATATAAGTACAGCCTCGTTTAAGGACCCGGCCGCCCGGTCTGTTTCCAGCACCCTTTGCAGGAGGGCGTGCACGGATTTCTCCAACGGCTCGCTTTTGATTTGGAATACATCCTTAAGGGGCCGGCCGATGGCGCTTTCCTGATGCCAGCCCGTCATGTTTTTGGCTACATCGTTGATTTGCACGATCCGGCTTCCGTCATCCGTGAAGATCACACCGTCGTCTATGGACACAAGCGCCGCCCGCAGCATTTCCTGCGCGTAATACAGGCTGCGGCGGCTTTCCTCCAGCTCTTTGCGCAGGGAGTGCGTTTGAAGCTTGTCCGCGACACTTTTCAATACATCTTCTTCCCGGCAGGGCCAAGGGATACAGTCAGCCCCCGCAATGGCCTGCGCGCCATCGTCCGCATCCTCCGCTGACAGGAGGATGATCACGGGCATATCCTTGGCAAGCCCGTTTTCCTTTATCTCAAGGCATGCGCTCCTGGAGTTGATAATGCTTAAGTCCAGCAGCAAAAGGCCGGGCTTGCTTTGCGTGATTGACTCCCGGGCCGAATCCCAGGAAGCGGCCGTCTGGACAAGATAGCCGTTATCCCGCAGCAGTCCGGCCAATGGGGACAGATCCTCCCGCGGGTTTGCTGCCACCAGAATTTGCGCGGACTTGCAAGGATTTGCGTATGCCATAGGAAGGTTCCCTCCTGCCCTAATGATGGCCGCCGCTTTGAAGCCCAAAAGAAACCGTCCGCCTGGACGCTTTTTCACGATGAGCGGGGCGGATGGCAGTATCCTGCGGCACGCCCTGTGCCGCCATGAACTTTCGCCTGGAACCTTTTCCCCGTGAAGCCGGGCCACGCCATCAGCAATTAGGGAAAAAAGCGATAAGGATACGCAATATCGTTTTATACGGCCTCATGCCTTTTGCGATATCAAGGGAAGGCTGATATTGCTGCCACATGCTGCAAATTATATCATAGCGTACATCGGGCATGCAAACAAAAAACGACAAAATAACTCTGATTTTTCCAAAATTAGTTCATTGCCTGTCCAAATACCCTTCCACCATTGTCTGGATGGGGGCCAGATATTCTTTCCCGGGATCAATGGTTCCGTAAACAAGCATCAGCACATATCCCTGCATCATGCTCCATAAAGCTAGAAAATCCTGCTGCCAGCCATCTCCCTTCAGCTTGCCGAAATAGTTCTTTACCGTGCCCAAGGCAATATCCAGCGGTTGTCTGTTCCCGGCTTTTATGCTTCCGCCTTCCACCTCAATGGGCCTTTGGTGGGATGTCATGAACACAAAACGGAAATAGTCCGGATGCTCCACCATGAAGCGCACATACGCATGGCACATGGCGATCAACTGCTGCCTTTGATCTTCCGGGTGAAGGCTGACAGCATGATGCAGTGCCTGAGAAAATTCCACGGCGATTACCTTGCCTATTTCCGCAATGATGTCCTCCTTGCTTTGGAAATGCTTATATGGCGCGGCATGGCTTACGCCGCACAGCGCGGCCAGCTTTCTTAGGGAAAAGCCATCGTAGCCTTCCCTGGCCAATAGCTGAATGCCTTTTTGTATCAGATCCTGCTTCAGATCTCCGTGGTGGTACTGCTTCTGACTCATTTTTGTCCTCCAGGCCGCTTTGGCGGGGCCCAGAAATATTTTACCATACAATGTTGACAATGTAAACATTGGGTGGTATACTCGAAATGTTTCCGGTGTAAACATTAATTTGGAGGAACATTTATGGAAAACGTAATCTATTATTTTTCAGGCAGGGGAAACTCTCTGAGCGTCGCTCAGGGTCTCGCGAGCCTTCTTGCTGATACGGAAATCAGGCCCATGACATCCGTAAAAGGCGAGGCTTCCCTGCCCGAGGGATGGGTGGGCGTTGTCATGCCGGTGATCGACTTTGGCATACCGGCCTATGTGCGGGGTTTTTTAAAGCGTCTGCGAACAGATGGGCACCGGCCCTGCCTATACGCGGTGGTCACCTGCGGCGGCATGCCCGGCGCCTCCATGCAAACAGTGAAAAACCTGCTGAAAAAACGGGGCCTCCCGCTTTGCGCGGGCTGGACATTGGAATTCGGAAGGAAAATGATGACTGATGGTGAGTTCAAGCAAAGGCTGGAAGAGATGGCGGATGTCATTGGCAGGAAGGAAAAGCTCCCCATCCCGCCTGCATCCCTGGCTGCCAAACTGATGACTGGCCTTTTGAATCCCCTGGCCCGGGTGCTGATCCCCAAGGAGGACAAAAAGTTCCGTATAGCTGCAAATTGCACGGGCTGCGGCATGTGCAGCCGACTGTGCCCGGTGGACAACATCCGCATCGAAAACGGACGCCCTGTGTGGCTGCATCACTGTGAGCAGTGCGCCGCCTGCTTCAGCTGGTGCCCGCAAAAGGCCATCTCAGGAAAATGCCTGGCAGCCAGAACGCATTACCAGAATCCAAGGGTCGCTATAGAACAGCTGTACGAACAGGGGAGCATGCGGCAATGAAAAGCAAATGCCAATACGGCGTAAAATCACATTTCTCATTGCCGCGTGCTTGATGCCGGCCTTGTCATTTTTCAATGTGCTGCAGGGGCCGGATGCCCCGGCAACGAACCGGCAGGCCTGCCGGCAAAAAAGGAAGGCTGCGCCAGAAAATCGCAGCCTTCCTTTTTGTATGTCCCGCTATTTGAACACCCTTCTCCCCAGCTTCACACCGCAGGATTCCCTGATCACAAGCGCGGCATCCCGCATGAGGCAGTAAGGGGCTACGGGGGCCTCCACGGCGGTCAAAAGCTCGGTGATGGCGCTTCTGGCATGCTCCTCGGGGTGCAGGTCGATGCTTGTCAGCGGCGGGCTCAAATATGGGGCAAAAAAGGAGTTGTCGCAGCCGATCACCGCCATATCCTGAGGAACGGAAAGGCCCATCAGCGCCAGCTGTTTCATGGCGCCCAGCGCAACCAGGTCGTTGAAGGCGATGATGGCGCTGGGCCAGTTTTCCTTGGGCAGGCCGGTCAGCAGCTTCAATAGCGCGATTTCCCCGGCTTCGGCGGTGTAGCCGCCTTCGTGGTGGTAGGCTGAGTCGTTCTTTAAATTCAGTTCCGCCAGCGCCTCGAGGAAGCCGCGGCCCCGCGCGCCGGAATTGCGCACCAGGGAAGAGCCGCCGATGAAGGCAATGCGCTCGTGACCCAGCATGTGCAAATGACGTACTGCATGGCGGATGGCGGTAGCCAGGTCGTTGTACAGGCAGATGCATTCCAGCCCCTCAATGGGCGGACAGATAGCCACTACGGGCATGTATTTATGCAATTCGGATATGGCGGCCGGCATGTCCTCGTGCTGGGATTCTACGATTCCGCCCATGAAAAATGCGCCGTCCAGCCGGCGGCGTATCAATTGCTCCACCACCTCCCGCTCCACATAGGGGCGGCTGGGCGGCAATTGGTGCAGCCATACGGAATAGCCGCGGCGCCTCGCTTCGTCGTCGGCGGCGCAGTACAGCCTGGCGTAGTAGGGGTTGGAGACCTCCGGGAGTATGATGCCTATGATCCCCGTCCTGCCTTTTTCCAACCCCCGCGCTACAGAACTGGGGGCGTACTTGTGGCCGTTGATGACATCGTTCACCTTTTTCAGCGTTTTTGCGCTGACGTTGGGATGCCCGGACATAACCCTGGATACGGTGGCAATGGAAACCCCCGCCTCCCTGGCGATGTCATAGATGGTGACCTGCTTGTTTGTCATCGGGCATTCCCTTCCTAACCGCCGGGTCTTGTCCGGCTGCGCTCATTATACAGGAAATGTACATGATTGGCAACAGAAAATTGTAAGCGATTACATTATTGTTTTCAAAAAGCAGAGCCGAAAACGACAAGAAATATGGATACTTTGAAATTGGATGTTGACATTCTATGGTGCGGATTGTATAATCGAGCCATGAAGAGGGGCTTGGCGAGCCGGAGCACATGTAAGAAAACTGAAAGAATTTACAACGTAAATGGCAAAATACCTCATTTTTCTTTCATCCGGCCAAAGACCCCGTCAAACTGGGGAACATCCACAACAAAAGGAGGACATTTCATGAAAAAGGGTATCGCTCTGCTGCTGGCCATTTTGCTGGTGGCCGCTCTCATCCCCACCATGGCGCTGGCAACGGAAAAGAAGGTCCTGACCGTCAAGACCTGGGATGTCAACGCCGGTTCCGCCGCCTATCTGCAAGCCACCGAGGCCGCCTTTGAGGCCGCCTTCCCGGATGTGGACCTGCAGTATGTGGACACAGCCTCCCAGGAATACGCCGTTCTGGTGGCCGCGAGCCTGGCCGGCGGCGACACCGTGGATGTGATCGACGTCAAGGAAGTGCGCGATCTGCAAAACTGGATTACCCAGGGCTATGTGGAGAACCTCGAAAGCTACATCGCCGCCGACAGCTATGATCTGGCGCCTTACGTGGGCATGGAAAAGTACTACCGCGGCGCCGACCAGGCATTGTACGCATTGCCCTACCGGTCCGACTTCTGGGTTCTGTACTACAACAAGACGCTGTTTGACAAGGCCGGCGTTGCGTATCCCACCGCCGACATGACCTGGGACCAGTATGCCGAACTGGCCAAGAAGATGACCTCCGGCGAGGGCGTAGACAAGATCTACGGCGCTCACTACCACACCTGGCTTTCCTGCGTGGCCAACTGGGCCGTGTGCGACGGGGTGAATACCCTGGCCGACGGCGAATACAGTGATCTCAAGTACTTCTATGATTTGAACCAGAGCTTGGAAGAAGCCGGCGCGGTCATGGAATATACCGAGCTCCGGTCCGCAGGCCTGCATTACAGGAACGCTTTTGAGCAGGGCAACATCGCTATGCTCCCCATGGGCTCCTGGCTGGCCGGTTCCCTCATCGCGGACAAGAACGCCGGCAACTTCACCTTTGACTGGGCCATTACCGCCGTTCCCCATCTGGAAGGCGTAGCCGCCGGTTCCTCCTTTGGCTCCGTTACCGGCGCGGCCATCAACAAGAACTCCGCAAACAAGGACCTGGCCTGGAAGTTCGTCTCCTGGCGTGCCTCCCAGGAAGGTGCCAAGGCCATGGCTGCCCTGGGTACCCGCCCCGCCTATGTGTCCGCCGAAATCGCCGCCACTCTGGCTTCCGTTGCCGGCTTCCCCCAGGACGATGCCAGCAAAGCCGCGCTGATCCCCGCCGCCGTGAGCATCGAGTGGCCGGTTGTGGATAAGGTCAGCGAGATTCAAACGGTCCTCAACGAGGAGCATACCAACATCATGTCCCGCAGTGTCACCGTGGACGAGGGCATCGCCAACATGAACACCCGCGTGGCGGAAATTCTCGGGAAATAATCGTATCTGAAGTTTATTCATCCGTAAACCTGAGGGTGCAACGAGGGGGCCGCGGCCCCCTCGTTTGCAAATCCGAGACCAGCGACAGGCTTCGTGCAAGGCCGGCTTCTGCAGGCCTTGCACGGGGCGCAGTTCGAAGGAGTGATGCCTATATGGCGCAAAACATCGCCCCAACCATATCCAAAAAGCGCAGGCTTTCCAGGCAGGAAAGGAAGAACACGCTGATTGCCTATTCCTTTCTCGCGCCTAATTTCCTGGGCTTTTTGATTTTCACCCTGGTACCGGTCCTGTTTTCCGTAGCGCTGGCGTTTATGAACTGGAACGGCGGCACCATCGACAAGATCACCTGGGCCGGGTTTGACAACTTTGCCACCATCTTCAAAAACTTCAGCTTTGATAAGTCTGACCTTGGCATTGCGCTTCGCAATACCGTTGTATATACCGCCGTCACCGTGCCGTTGACCATTGTCTGCGCCTTGGCACTGGCCATGGTGCTCAACCGGGCGGCGAAAACCGCAAAGCTTTTGCGGATCGTATTCTTCTTTCCGTATGTGGCATCCATCGTGGCCATCTGCACGTGCTGGAATCTGCTTTTAAACAAGTTCGGCCCCATCAACCAGCTTCTTTCCCTTGTCGGCGTCAATATCAACAAATCATGGACATCCAGCAAGGATCATGCCATCATGGCCATCATCCTGGTCAGCGTCTGGCGCAGCGCCGGGTATTACATGGTGATGTACCTGGCCGGGCTGCAGGGCGTGCCCCGGGAGCTGTACGAGGCCGCCACGGTGGACGGGGCCAGTGCCTGGCAGAAGTTCCGCAAGGTCACCCTGCCCATGCTTACCCCCACCACCTTCTTCGTATCTATCATGATGGTGATCAGCTGCTTCAAAATATATGACCTGGTGGCCATCATGACCGAGGGCGGCCCCGGCCGTTCCTCGCTGATGCTGGTCTACCATATCTACACCCTCAGCTTCACCCAGATCAAGTATGGCGTTGCCAGCGCCGTGGCCATGGTGCTGTTTGCCATCGTGCTGTGTGTGACGATTATTCAGTTCCGCGCGGAGAAAAAATGGGTCAATTACATGTGAGAAGGGAGGATATGCCATGACCACCGTTACCATAAAGCCGAGCCACAAGCAAGCTTCTGCTTTGCATATCTTTGGCAGGGCAGCCCTGTACATCGCGCTGGCCCTTCTGGCCTGCCTGGCACTCCTGCCCTTCGTATGGATGATATCCTCCTCCCTGAAGCTGGACAAGGATGTGTTCCGCTATCCCATTGAATGGATTCCCTCCGTGCGCCACTGGGAAAACTATGCGCTCATTTGGCAGAAGGTACCGCTGACCACCTATTTCAAGAACACCGCGTTCGTGACGCTGGCGGTCACCTTCATGCAGCTTTTAACCTCCTCCTTCGCGGCCTACGCCTTTGCCAAGCTGCGCTTTCCGGGGCGGGATGCGTTGTTCCTTTGCTATATCGGCACCATTGCCGTGCCTTGGCAGGTATATATGCTGCCCCAGTTTATCATGATGCGGGGCATTGGGCTCTACGATACGCCCTGGGCGCTGATCGTGCTGCAATCCTTTTCCGCCTTCGGCGTATTCCTCATGCGCCAGTTTTACCTGGGCATCCCCAATGAGCTCAACGAGGCTGCCCGCATCGACGGCCTCAGCGAATATGGCATCTGGGCGCGCATCATACTGCCCCTGGCCACGCCGGCCCTGGCCACGCTGACCATATTCACCTTCGTAAACACCTGGAATGATTTTATGGGCCCGCTGATTTATCTGGCCACTGACGCGAACAAAACCATACAGGTAGGTCTGCGCCGCTTTATACAGCAGTACACCAGCGATTACCATCTCATCATGGCGGCATCGCTGTGCTCGCTTGTCCCTGTCACCATCGTTTTCCTGTTCCTGCAGCGGTATTTTATTGAAGGAATTTCCACGACGGGCTTGAAAGGATAAAAGCTCGGTAATATGGCCGCGGGCCTATAACAAGTCCGCCACCCGCAAGGCAGAAGGAAGACTATGTTTACGGAATATTTGGAGAAGACAAATCTTCGTGCGCTGTTCGCGCCCAAAGAGAAGCGCATTACAATTCCCCCGGCATCGGACCGGGCCGAGTGGGCGAATATCCCCGCCGCCATGCGGGAGGAGATATTGTCCGCAGCCAAGCCGCAGATGGATTTGCCCTATCCCGACCTTTTTGCCACCCAGTTTCTGGCCTTTGTGCGCACGGGGGACAGGGCGGTGTATGAAGCGCCCTATTTCACCCGCCGAAGGATGCTGCTAAAATCCATGCTGGCCGAATGCATCGAATACAGCGGTGCGTACATGGACCGGGTGGTGAACGGCATATGGTGCATCTGTGAGGAAAGCTTCTGGGGCATCAGCGCCCACAACGGCTCCTCCCATCCCGGCATGCTGAAGGCGGCCGAGCGGCCCCTGCCGGATATCGAAAACCCATACATCGACCTGTTCGCGGCTCAAACCTCCTCCCTGCTCCTTTGGACCTGTTATCTGTTAAAGGGCAAGCTGGATGCGGTAAGCCCGCTGATTGCCCGCCGCGTTTACCTGGAGGCGGAGAGGAGGATCATCAAGCCTTTTTTCCACCATGATGACTTCTGGTGGATGGGCATGATCCGCAAGGATGTGAACAACTGGACGCCCTGGATCCTTTCAAACATCCTGGCCTCCCTGCTGCTTTTGGACATGGACGATATCCGTATGGAGGAAGGAGTCAAGCGTGCCCTGCGCATGCTGGACAGCTATCTTGCCGTGATGCCGTCGGATGGCGGCTGCGACGAGGGCGCCGCCTACTGGAACATGGCGGGGGGCTCACTGCTGGACTGCCTTGAGCATGTGGAGAATCTCACCGGCGGGCGAGCCGTCTTTTATGAGGATGCCCATATAAAAGCTATCGGCGCATTCCCGCTTCATGCGCACATCGCTGGGCCCTATTACTGGAATTTTGCCGACTGCGATGCAATGCCCATGCTGGATGGCGAGCGGGTATACCGCTTCGGCCTGCGCACCGGGCAGGCTGGTCTGGCCTCGCTGGGCGCACAGATCGCGTGCGAAAACAATGGTGTACTGCCCAAGGATACGCCGGAAACGTACCGTGTTCTGTGCCGGCTGTTCCATCCGGTTCCTGCAATGGCCGCAGGTATTTCCTCGGAGGATATGGCGATATTGCCTGATCTGCAGGTATGGGCATCCCGCAAGGGCAATCTGCAAGCTGCCGTTAAAGGCGGGCATAACGGTGAAAACCACAACCACAACGATGTGGGCAGCTTCCTTCTGTACGCGGACGGCGAGCCGGAAATCGTGGATGCGGGCAATATGGTCTACACCGCCAAAACCTTCAGCCCGGACAGGTACACCCTCTGGAACACCCGCAGTAGGAACCACAACGTGCCCTTGGTCGCCGGCTTTGAGCAAGAGGTGGGCCGGGAATACGCGGCAAGCGATGTTGTGCTGGACAGGGGGCACATATCCCTGGACATGGCGGAGGCCTATCCTAAAGAAGCGGGCGTCTTATCCCTGAAAAGGACCGCAAGGTACCAGGGCAGCGCTTTTGTCCTCAACGACACGGTAGAATTGTCATCCCCCGCATCTATCGCCTGGGTATTTCTCTTCCGGCGCAGCCCCGAAATTCATCCGGGCCTGTTGCAAACGGAGGGGATCACCCTGCGGTATGACAGTTCTCTTATAGCGGGTTGTGAAGAAGTGCCCATCACCGATGCAAGAATGGCCAGGAATTTCCCCGGCAGCTTGTGGCGCGTGACGCTTGCTTCGCAGGAAATGAAGGAGCACAGCCAAACCTTTGAATTTACCGGGAGGATTTGAAAGTGAGCAATCCCGTTCAAAACAACCCCCTGCGGACAAGGGATGATTTCCAGCAGGCCGCCCTGCAATTACTGAAGCCTCTTGCCAAGAAGCTGAGCCCCGGCTGCGCACGGCTGCACCTTGGCGATACGGGCGCCGTATATCCCGACCCCATTGCGGAAATGGAAGCCTGGTCGCGTCCCTTGTGGGCGCTGGTTCCGCTGATGATGGGTAGTCCGGAAAGCGCCCGGCCCCTGTGGCAACTGTGGATGGAAGGGCTGAAAAACGGCACCGACCCCAGTCATCTTGAATACTGGGGTGACATCGGCCCTTTTGACCAGCGCATGGTGGAAATGGCCGTTATGGGCATGGCTTTGTGCTTTGTGCCGGGCGAGTTCCTTCGCGTCCATGACCCTAAAACCCAGGGAAACATCCATCGCTGGCTCAATCAAATTAACCTCTACGACATGCCCAAAAACAACTGGCGCTTCTTCCGCGTGCTAGTCAACGTGGGTTTTCTGCTGAATGACTTGCCCTATGACGCGAAGATGCTGGCCGCCGACCTGGATATGATGGAAGAGCATTACGAGGGTGATGGTTGGTACTTTGATTATCCCGACCAGCGGGACTACTATACCCCCTGGGCCTTCCATTACTATGGCCTTCTCTATGCCAGGGCCATGCATGCCCTGGACCCCATCCGCAGCAAAACGTACCGTGACCGCGCCTGGCTGATGGCGAAGCGGCTGGAAGCCTGGTTCGCAAACGACGGCGAAGCGCTGCCCTACGGCCGCAGCCTTGCCTACCGGTTCGCCCAGAGCGCTTTCTTTGGCGCGCTGCCCCTGGGTGACAGCGAAAACGTAAAGGAAGACTGGGGCGTGGTGAAGGGGCTGCTGCTGAAAAACATGCGCAAGTGGTTCTCCCGGCCCATCTTCACAAGCGACGGGGTGCTCACCATCGGCTATGGATATCCCAACCTCATGATGGCCGAAGGCTACAACGCGCCAGGTTCGGCTTACTGGGCCATGAAGGCCTTCGCACCGCTGGCGCTGGCAGAGGATCACCCCTTCTGGACAAGCGAAGAAAAGGATCATACTCCGCCTTCTGTTTTGAAGGAGGACTACGCACGCATGCTCATCGTGCGGGACACGCACAACATGCATGTGCAGGCCTTCCCCGCCGGGAACCGCGCTTTCGAGCACGCCCATTCAGAGGCCAAATATGAAAAATTCGCCTACTCCACCGCCTTTGCCTTCAGCGTGCCCAAGAGCGGCCTGATGCTGAACAGAGGCGCGTACGACAGCATGCTGGCCTTGAGTGAGGATGAGGCCTACTGGCATGTGCGCCAGGGCTGCCAGGAGTATGCCATCGGGGATGACAAGGTAGAGTCCGTCTGGCACCCCTATTCGGATGTAAAGGTGGAATCTACCATCCTTCCCCTTGGCGACTGGCACATCCGCATCCACAAGATCACCACACCCCGCAGGCTTTTCGCGGCGGAAGGCGGGTATGCCGTCAACAGGGACGATGGGCCGGGCTTGGCCAAAACACAGGTGAATGATAAAACCGCGCTGGCGGCGTGCGCCAATCTTACCAGCGGCATTGTAAACCTGCGGGGCTTTGACAGCGCCGTAATCATCACCCCCGAGCCCAACACCAACCTCCTGTATCCAAGAACGGTGCTGCCCACCTTAAAGGCGCAGATACCCGCGGGCGAAACGGTGCTGGTATGCGCCGTGCTGGGCGCTGTACAGGACGGTATGGAAAAATGGCAGAATATCCCCAAGGAGGCTTCCAGTTATGCAAACCTGGCTGAATGACACGCTTCAAAAAATCAGGGACAAATATGGATGGTCTATGGAATATGCCGCCCGGGATGGGATGATCCCCTACAAAAGCGAGGGGCGCAAATGGATTCCCTCGCCCTTTGACGGCAACAGCTGGTGGACCGGCGGCTTCTGGCCGGCCATTATGTGGCAGCTGTATGCCGCCACGGGGGAAGAGAAGTTTATGCTGGAGGCCAGGCGCGTGCAAGCGCTGCTGGAGGCTGAGCTTGTCCGCCATGACCTTCTAAACCATGACATGGGCTTTATGTATTTATTGTCCTTCGGCGCGGACTACCGGCTTACAGGCAATGCGGACGCGCTTCGCAGCACGCTGATTGCCGCCGATGTCCTGGCCGGCCGCTTCAACCCCGCCGGCTTCATACGCGCCTGGAACGGAAGCGGCAAGGAAGGCTGGGCCATCGTGGACTGCCTGATGAACCTGAGCCTTTTGCACTTCGCCACGGAAAAGACAGGGGACCCCAGGTACAGGAACATCGCCCTTCGCCACGCGGATATGTCCTTGCAGCATTTCCTCCGCGAGGACGGCTCCTGCAACCATATCATGATCTTTGATCCCGTCACGGGGGAGGCGCTGGATTCTCCCGGCGGCCAGGGCTATGAAAAGGGTTCCTCCTGGTCCCGGGGCCAGGCTTGGGCGCTGTATGGCTTTACCATCAGCTTCATCAACACCGGGGAAGCGCGCTACCTTGACGCCGCCCGGAAAATAGCAGACTATTTTATCGCCAACATCCGGGAGGATGGGCTGACCGACTGCGATTTCCGCCAGCCCAAGGGCGAGGAGCGCATCGACAACATCGCCGCCGCCTGCGCCGCCTGCGGGCTGATGGAACTCTCCAAGCATGTGGGAAAAGAAGACGGAGAAAAGTATACGAAGGCTGCCTTGCGCATGCTCAAAGCGCTGGATTCCCGCTGCTCCGACTGGTCGCAGGACAGCTTTGGCATCCTGCAAAAGTGTACCGCCAGCTATCATGACGATGGGGCGGGCCGGCACGTGAACATCGTCTATGGTGATTACTTCTTCACAGAGGCTATTTGCAAGCTGCGCGGAACCGACCCCATGCTATGGGAAAAGACGTGATTTCTCAAGAAATTTGCCACCTGGGCCGCAATCTTGTATAATGATTGCGGTCCTTTTCATAACTGTCTTTTAATATGGTAAAATCGGGGATTATGCAATGTATACTCATGCAATCCAGCATTTTGATCCTATAGCCATTGCCCAAAGCGGCCAGTGCTTCCGCATGCGCGTTCTTTCGTCTGGCCGGGTGGAGCTGATCCACCGGGACAAGTTTCTTATCATCGATTCCCTGGGGGAGGAAAGGTTCGCCTTTCACTGCACGGAAAATGAGTTCCGTGCCCACTGGCAGGATTATTTCGACCTTTCCACCGATTACGGCGCGTTTATAAGCTCCGTGGACAGGGACGATGCATACCTTGCCAATGCCGCGCAATCGGGCAGCGGGCTTCGCATCCTCCGACAGGACCCCTGGGAGGTGCTGGTCAGCTTCATCCTTTCCCAGCGCAAAAGCATACCCGCCATCCGGGATGGCATTGAAAAGCTCTGCCGGCGCTTTGGCACCCCGCTTCCCATTTCTTTGCGGGAGGAATTTGCGTTCCCCACACCTGAAAGCCTGGCGGCAGCATCCCTTCATGATCTGGCTGCCTGCTCCCTGGGTTACCGCGCGCCGTACGTACAATCCGCCGCTCAGTCGGTGGCCTCGGGGGAAACGGACCTGAACATACTTTCTGACCTATCCGATGAAGCCCTTATGCAAAAGCTGCTGGCGTTGCATGGCGTCGGTATCAAGGTGGCCAGCTGCGTGATGCTCTTTGGCTACCACCGCATGGACCTGGCGCCAGTGGATGTCTGGATTCAGCGTGTGATTGACCAGGAGTACGGCGGCGTTTCACCCTTTGCAAGGTACAAAGGCTTTGCCGGCGTTATACAGCAATACATGTTCTACGACCAGATCACGCGCAAGAAGTCGCGCCGCCTGACCGCCTGACAAGGGGAAAGGCAACAATTTTATACCGGGGGCTTAAGCCATGAAGCATATCTATGAAACCCATCTGCACACCAGCCAGTCCAGCGCCTGCGGCCAATCCCGCGGCAGGGATTACATTCGTCGCTACCAGGACCTTGGCTATTCGGGCATTATCGTCACAGACCATTTCTTCGGGGGCAATACGGCCGTGCCCCGCCATCTCCCCTGGCGGGAGCGCATCCATCTGTTCTGCAAGGGGTATGAGGATGCCTGGGAAGCGGGGGAGAAGGCTGGTTTTTCCGTCTTCTTCGGCTGGGAACAGCATTATGACGGGGATGAGTACCTGATCTACGGCCTGAACAAGCAGTGGCTACTGGACCATCCCGAGGCGGAGCGATGGACCCGCAAGGAACAGTTTGAAGCTGTGCACGATGCGGGCGGCTGCGTGGTGCAGGCCCATCCCTTCAGGGACAGGGATTACATATCCGCCGTTCGCCTCTCCACCGGCTGCGTGGACGCCGTGGAAGCTTACAACGCCGCCAACCGGCCCGAAAACGATATGATGGCCGTGCGCTACGCGCAGAACCTGGGCCTGCCCATGACGGCGGGCTCAGACATCCACCACATCCAACAATGGCCGGACGGGCACATGATGGGCGTTGTTTTTGACAGGCCTCTTTTATCCATACAGGATTATGTAAAGGCCATCCGGGATAAATCGCCTTTTGGTGTTCGCGTGCCCTCAGGGCGCGGTGCATGGCGGGAGGGGATCAATATCCTTTTGCCTGTGGAGATCAGGGACAAGTCGGATAGGGCTATCCGCCGTGATGTGTGGGATTTGCTTGCGCGGCCCGATATCTGATGCGCATAAGTCTCATTACCATTAAATAAGGCGAAAAAAGCTGTTGATAATGCGCTCCGTTTGTATTATCATAGATACGCAAATGAGTTCCGCAACAAATCCGCTGTACATGCCGCTTACGGGCGGCATTTCAAAGATCGTTCATGAAATCGATTACAAACGGAAGGAGAGGCTGCCATGGCACTGTCCACCAAGGAAATTGCCAAGCTCGCGGGCGTGTCGGATGCGACGGTATCCCGCGTGATCAACAATCATCCCAGCGTCGCGCCCGATACAAGATCGCGGGTGGAAGCGGTGATCAACCAGTACGGATTCATGCGCAACATGGTAGCCAGGGGCCTAAGACGCCAGCAGTCCGATATCATCGGCGTCATCATCCCCGACGTCACCAACGAGTTTTTTGCCCGCATTGTACTTTCGGTACAGGATGCGCTTTTGAACCACGGATATCTGGTGGTCATGTGCAACATCAAGGAAAACGACACGCTGGAGGAAGCATCGCTAAAGATGCTCAAAGCTCAAAGCATCGCGGGGCTGATTTATATTTCCGGGCGCTCCGGCGGGGCCATGGCGCCGCTGAACGATGTGCCCACCATATACATCGACCGTGACCCTGTAAGCGCATTGCAGACCAATGCGGCGCTGATTACCTCCGACAATAGGGAGGGGGGCCGCCTGGCTGCCAGGGAGCTGATTTCAAAGGGATGCAAAAGGCTGGCCATCCTTACCGACAGGCGAAAGGTCTCCACCTATACTGACCGTTACGAGGGCTGGCGGGAAACGATTTTGTCCTCCGGGCTGCCCGTGGACCCCGGGCTTGTTTTGAAACTTGATGAGATTACCTTCGACCAGGCCCAAAGCCAGGTGTCCGCCCTGGTGGCCTCGGGACAGCCGTTTGACGGGCTGTTCTGCGCCAACGATACCGTGGCGGTTGGCGCGCTGACGGCGCTGCACCGGCTGGGCGTCAGTGTGCCCAATAAGGTCAAAGTGGTGGGGTTTGACGATACGTCCATCGCCCAGCAATGCGCCAAGCCCCTGACCACCATCCGGCAGCGCACCGACGAAATGGGCAGGATGGCCGTAAACGTGCTCCTGGACCTTATGCACGGCGGAAAAGCCAAAACTCACCAGCATATTTTGCCGGTGGAAATCGTGCGCAGGACGACGACATAAGCTTAAGCCTGATACTGTATTGCGGGCTTTATGCATACATAATGTATAGTATAGTGCTGTAAAGGCACGCCAATTGTCAAAAGATCACATACGGCGTATATTGACAATGTTGGTTTGTTCCGCTATTATGTATTCGATTACATCGTGCAAATTGTTCAAAATACAGCGACATGTTTGTGAGGGCAAACGGTGGAGCACACACCATAAGGCCTTCGCGGAGGATGAATGGGCAGCGAGATTCTGAAATTGAGGGGCATCGTCAAGCGGTTTCCCGGCGTGACAGCTCTCTCCGGCGTTGATTTGAACGTCTACGAGGGCGAGGTCATGGCTTTGCTGGGCGAAAACGGCGCCGGCAAGAGCACGCTGATGAAGGTGCTTACGGGCGTTCACCAGCGGGACGAGGGTACCATCACCTTCAAGGACCGGGTTGTGGCGTATCAAAACGCGCGCCAGGCGCAGGACGATGGTCTGGCCATCATCCACCAGGAGCTGAACCTGATCCCCAAAATGAAGATATACGAAAATATTTTCCTGGGCCGGGAGCTTCGCAAAAAGTCCGGCACCATCGATATACGCGGCATGATCGAAAAATCCCGGGAGATGCTGGGCATGGTGCGCATGAACCTGGACCCCAGGCGCACCATCGATACCCTTTCCATTGCCCAGCAGCAGATGGTGGAAATCGCCAAAGCGCTTTTGCTGGATTCCAAGGTCATCGTCATGGACGAACCGACGGACGCGCTGCCTGATGAGGAAGTGGAGAGCCTTTTCACCATCATCCGCGACCTGAAGCTAAGGGGCAAGGGCATCGTATACATCACCCACCGGCTCAAGGAAGTTTTTGAAATTTGTGACCGCGCCACCATACTGCGCGATGGCACGTTCATTGGCGAAATCCCTGTAAAGGAGCTTACCCAGGATAAGCTCATCAGCATGATGGTGGGGCGCGCGCTGGACCAGCAATTCCCCTTCGAGCCGGGCAAGCCGGGCGATGTGGTGCTGTCCGTAAAGGGCCTTACCAATCAACTGGTGAACGATATTTCCTTTGAGCTTCACAGAGGCGAGGTGCTGGGCGTGACAGGGCTTGTCGGCGCCGGCCGCACCGAGCTGGCGCAGACACTGTACGGCGTGCATCCCTGGCTTTCAGGCCAGGCCACCCTCAACGGCAAGCCATACCACCCCCAAAAACCCGGCCAGGCCATCCATGGCGGCCTTTACTACATGACCGAGGACCGCAAGCGCAACGGCCTGGTGATGGTGCTGGACGTGCGCACCAACATTACGCTGTCATCCTTGAAGTCCATCCTCCGCCGGGGTACCGTGGACAGGAAAAAGGAAAAGACCATCTGCCGCGACTATATCGAAAAGATCAATATCAAAACGCCCACCATGCAGCAATTGGTACGCAACCTTTCCGGCGGCAACCAGCAGAAAGTGGTGCTCTCCAAGGCGCTGATGACCGAGCCCGAGGTGCTGATCCTGGATGAGCCCACCCGTGGCATCGATGTAGGCGCGAAAAAGGAAATCTACCTGCTCATCAACCAGTTGAAGGCAAGGGGCAAGGCGATATTGATGATCTCCTCCGAAATGCCCGAAATTCTTGGCATGAGCGACCGCATCCTCGTATTGAACGAAGGCCGTAAAAAAGGCGAATTAAGCCGCCAGGAAGCCACGCAGGAAAGGATCATGGAAATGATACTGGCTTAGGATGCCGTTTTTTAATCAAATACAGAAAGAGTTGTGACCGCAATGAATCTGAAAAAAGCAACGGCCATCCTGTACAAACTGCGCCCTCTTTTGATCCTGCTGCTGGTGACCGTGGTGTTCAGCTTTTTGAGCGACCATTTTTTCACCGTCAACAACCTGACCAATATTTTAAAGCAGATTTCCGTCAACGCCATTCTCGCCTCCGGCGTGTACTTCACCATTTTGATGGGCGGCATCGATATCTCCGTAGGCTCGGTGCTGGGGTTTTCCGGGGCTGTGGCGGCGTATTTGATGATGCAAATCAACAGCCCCTGGGCGGCGGTGCTGGCGGTAGCCACAGCTCTTGTGATCGGCGCGGCGGCCGGCACGGCCAATGGCTTCTTTGTGGCCAAGTGCCGCCTGCAGCCCATGATTGCCACGCTGGCCTCCCTGTCCATCTTCCGCGGGGCGACGTTGGTGCTGACAAACGGCAAGGCCATTTCCATCAACAAAGCGGCAGGCGCAAGCGCGTTCAAGTTTCTGGGACAGGGTACAGTTTTCAACGATCTCTTGCCTATCCCCATTATCATCATGGCCGGCATCTATGCTATTGTGTACTTCATCCTCAACAAAACTGCCTACGGACGTCACATCTACGCTATCGGCGGCAATGAGGACGCGGCTTACCTGTCCGGCATCAGCGTGGTCAAGACGAAGATACTGGGCTTTATGGCCAGCGGCCTCATGGCCGGCATCGCCGGTGTCATCACCACGGCGCGGGTGGCGGCTGCCCAGCCCCTGGCCGGCCAGGGCTACGAGATGGATGCCATCGCGGCGGTGGTCATCGGCGGCACCTCCCTGCGGGGCGGCGAGGGCCATATCCTGTATACCATCATTGGCGCGGTGATCATCGGCATGCTCAACAATATACTGAACCTGACCAACGCCTCCCCCCACCTGCAAACCATCATCAAGGGCGGCGTTATCCTGGCGGCCGTGCTGCTGGACGCCAACACCAAGAAACGGTAACCCCATTGTGTTAGTGATGCGGGGTGAGATACCCTGTATGCTAAATAATACTATCTAGGAGGAACATCCATGAAGAAGATCCTTGCTCTCGTCCTGGTTGCCATGATGGCGCTGGCGTTTACGCCCGCCATGGCAGAAAAAACCGTAACCATCGGCATGATGCTCTCCGACACAGCCAACCAGTTCTTCGTCACCATGTACGAAGCTGCCCAGCTGAAGGCCGCGGAGCTCGGCGCGGAAGTCATCGTTCTGGACGCCGCCAATGACGCCGCCAAAGACGTCAGCAACATGGAAGACCTGCTCTCCCGCGGCGTGGACATCATCCTGTACAATCCCGTTGACAGCGACGCGGCTCCCGCCGTGGTTGAACTGGCCAACAAGGCCGGCGTGCCCGTAATCACCATCGACCGTTCCTCCAACGGCGGCGAAGTCGTCAGCCACATCGCTTCCGACAACGTGTTCGGCGGCAAGCTTGCCGGCGAATACATCGTTTCCCTGCTGCCCGACGGCGGTGAAATCGCTGAAATCCAGGGCCAGGCCGGTGCTTCCGCCGCCAAGGACCGCGGGGAAGGCTTCCATCTGGCAGTGGACACCATCGAAAACATTAAGGTCGTCAGCAGCCAGATCGGCAACTGGGACCGCGCCCAGGCCCTGGCCATCATGGAAAACGTGATGCTGGCCAGCCCCGAAGTCAAGGCCGTGTTCTGCCACAATGACGTGATGGCCCTGGGCGTAGTGGAAGCCTTGCAGCAGGCCGGCCGCGGCGACGTTATCGTCGTTGGCTTCGACGCTGACAAAGATGCTCTGACCGCCATCGAAGAAGGCACCATGATGGCCACTGTGCAGCAACTGCCCGACCAGATGGGCATCATCGGCGTACAGACCGCCTTGGATTTCCTGGCCGGCACCGCCGTGGAACCCAGCATCGGCGTCCAGGTTGCCCTGATCACCAAGACCGCCGAGTAATTAACCTTACACTTTAATACACCAAGGGCCGCAGGCGTACAGCCTGCGGCCCTTTGTTTATCATCAACAGAGGTTCCCCGAAGGAATCCAGAGGGCGACCGGAAAGCCCTCTGGTCGCATCCGCAGATGCGAAATCCTTTTTACCAAAGCAGTGATTTGCAAACAAGCAACGTTTGAAAAAGTGCCAGCATGCTGCAGGTGAAAAGAGCAAACCCTCGAAAGGAATGCTCCCTTTCGAGGGCTCTCCTTCGCATTTTGACCTGCGTCACACTTCCTTATGACGCCGCATATTCTCATAATGGGCATGAATCTATCTCATTGGCGCTTTCGGCGCTTTTAGGCGGGATGGGTTGCGGGGCCATTTGAATGTATCGGTGCATCATAAAGGAGCTAATAGGTATGGAACAAGACAGCAGATATAACGGAATTGTCGATCCGGAAGGTGCAGCCGGCGGCCACCACGGACATTGCCATCATGGCCGCCGCCATGACCTGTGGGACGACACCTGCGAAGACCCCAGGGTTTTGATGTATATTGACGACAATAATTGTGTACGGGACGGCCGGGTCATGGGGGACCGCGGTCATGAAGCCAAGCATGAAGAACAGCCCGAAACAAGGCAGGCGGAAGCGGAAGTGGCGGCTCCCGCTCAAAGCGCACCGCAGGCAGCTGCAGAAACCACACCCCAGTACCAGGATTGGCAGCAACAGCAGGCAAGCACGGAGGCGGCGGCCCAATATCAAAGCTGGCAGCAGCAGCAACAGCAGGCGAACGCCCAAAACGCTTATTACCAGAATTGGCAGCAGCAACAGCAGCAGGCGAACACGCAGGGCTATTACCAGGGCTGGAGCCAGGAAGGCACCGCCCAAGCCCAGGGTTATTCAAACGGCTCTGTCCGTGGCCAATCATGCCCGGGCTCGCAGTCCCATGTGCATGAAGTGCTGGGCAGCGTGGAGATTGCCGAACCGCAAACGGAGCCCCATAATCACCGGTTTGCCACTGTGTCGGGGGAAGCAAGGCCCCTTGGCGTTAACAACCATTACCATGATGTAAGGTTCCGCACGGACTTTTATGAGGATCATTTCCATGAGGGCTGGGGCAGAACGGGCGGGGCCATACAGGTAGGCGACAGGCATGTCCACTTCCTGGAGGCTGTAACCACGCAAAATGACGGCCATCTCCATAGATACAGGGTAGCTACCATGATCGATGACCCCATAGGTGACTGACAAATACCATAACATCCCTCCGGAACCGTATTTGCCCGGCTTGAAGGAGCGCTCTATAAAGGCGCTCCTTGCCGCGCTTTAAGAAGGCGGCCAGACAAAGAAGATTTTGCTTCCGGTATTTGTTTTTCAAGGGCGTTTGGGTTATTATGTAGGAGAAAGGGGGTGCTTTCATGAAAAATAAATGGCTTGTTCTGCCAGCTCTCGTCTTTTTGCTGACCGGGTGTGCCGGTACGACGGGCACCACGCAGCCTAGGAGCGCAGCCGACGGCGTTTCCGCCGCCACCCAACGGCGCTATCGGGTGAACGAGGTTATGGATTACCAGGGTGCCAGGCTGGATCCTGCCATCGGGCCCAGGGACAATTCCATCAAGGGCGTTCAACAGGTGGATGTGAACGGCTTCACCCTCACGGTAGACGGGCTGGTCAATGCCGCCGCCACTTTTTCCTATGAGGATGTGAAGGCCCTGCCTGTCAACGAAAGGCTGATCACCCTGCATTGTGTGGAGGGCTGGGATGCCACCATTCTCTGGAAGGGTTCGCTTTTAAAGGACCTGATGGACAAGGCCGGCGTAAAGTCTGAAGCGGTGACGGTGATCTTCAGTTCCGTGGATGGGTATACCACCTCGCTGCCGCTTCAAAACGTGCTGGACAAGGAATTGATCCTGGCCTACGGCGCCAACGGCCTGGACCTGCCGCCTGAAATGGGCTATCCCTTTATCGTTGTAGCGGAGGACAAGCTGGGCTACAAATGGGCGCGATGGGTCAACCGCATCACATTATCGGACGATCCCAACTACAAGGGTTACTGGGAGCAGCGCGGCTACAGCAATGAAGCCGATGTGAAGTAAAAGCTCCTTACAAATGAACGGGAAGGGCAAGCGCATGCAGCAAATCAAGAGGGTCGCCGTTATCGGCCTGGGGGCCTTGGGTACGCTATTTGGGAATATTCTATTAAAGCGCATGGAAAAGGGCAGCCTCCGGGTTATCGCCGGCCATGACCGCATCGAACGGTACAGCCGGGAAAAGGTATACTCCAATGGGGAAGCATGTGATTTTCACTATGTGGCACCTGAGGAAGAAACAGATCCCGCCGACCTGATCCTGGTGGCCGTAAAATATCTGCAGCTGGAAGAGGCTATCCGCGACATCCGCAATCAGGTGGGGCCCGATACCCTGATCCTGTCGCTTTTAAACGGAATCACCAGCGAGGAGATCATTGCTAACGCCTTCGGCATGGACCACGTGGTGTACTGCGTGGCCCAGGGCATGGACGCCGTAAAGGAGGGGAACCGCCTCACCTATAAAAACACAGGCAAGCTTTGCTTCGGCCCGCCCGACGGGGGACCGCTGCCCGAAAAGGTGCTGCGGGTGAGGGATTTCTTTGTAAGCATGGGTTTTCTCCATGAGGTGGATGCGCATATGAAAAAGCGCATGTGGGGCAAATTCATGCTGAATGTGGGCGTCAACCAGACGGTGGCGGTGTTCGGGCCGGATTACGGCGCTGTGCAGCAGGAAGGCCCGCAAAGGGAAACGATGATTGCCGCCATGCGGGAAGTTATCGCCCTGTCCCGGCCGGAGAAGGTGGATCTGAACGAATCGGACCTTGACTACTGGCTTCGCCTGCTTGGTACGCTGGATCCCAATGGGAAGCCCTCCATGCGCCAAGACGTGGAGGCGAAACGCCCAAGCGAGGTAGCTCTTTTTTCGGGCACTGTTTTGGAGTTGGCGAATAAGCATGGCCTGAAAGTGCCTGTCAACCAAATGCTCTATGACAATATCCTGGCCATGGAAGCCCGGTTCTGATAAAACGAACGCAGTTTGTATCTTTTCAATGTGGGCACATGCCGCGAAGTATGTCCGGCAATAATAGCATTGACTCAAAAAGTCGCCCGCCATTTCACGCGTATCATGCGCAATATGGCGGTGCGATATTTTATTGCTGCGGATAACCGGCGGGATCTCATGCCATTCCATATCACAAGGAGGAGCCTTCATGAAGAAACTGGTATTGCTTGCGATGGTGCTCATCATAGGTCTTTCCACGGTGTCCTGCGCGGCCAGCGTAGATCCCAAAACGGGGCCATCGGTCAGCATAGGGCCTATAGCCAGCCCGGCACCCTCACCCAGCCCACAGGCCAAGACCGATCTTGACATCCGCGCATTGATCTGGAAATATGACGACACCTATGGCTCCACCGTCCGTGCCGCCATGGAAAAATGGGCTGCCGCCTACTCCCAGGAGTTGGGTGTCAATATTAAGCTGACCATGTATGACGCGGCCGACGATATGGCAAAGCAGATCGAGCAGGCCACCATCATTGCCGGCGAAAAGCCCGACTTTGTCATCATCAACCTGGCGGAGGTCGCCAACGGCAAGGTCCTGGTGGACATGTTCAAGGATGCGGGCATCCCCTTCCTGTTCTATAACAAGCAGCCCGCGGAGGAGACTGTGCAGGCCGTTCTTATTGATACCGGCACGATTTTCATCGGCACGCTGGCACGTCAGGCCGGCGACATGCAGGGCGAGATACTGGCCGACCTGTACAAATCCAATCCCGACATCGACAAAAATAAAGATGGCACCCTCCAGTATGTCATGCTCAAGGGTGAAGCAAACAACAACGAAGCCATCGCCCGCACCCAGTATTCTGTGGAAACAGCCATCGCCAACGGACTGAAGCTGGAGCAATTGGGCGAGACCCTCGTTTGCGACTGGGACCAGGCGAAGGCTCAGGAAGCCATCACCGCCACATGGGCCTCCTTTGGCGACAAGATCGAAGTCATCTTCGCTAACAACGATATGATGGCCCTTGGCGCCGTGGCCGCGCTGAACAGCGTCGGCTATAACACCGGCAACCAAGGCGATCCTTCCATTGTAGTCATCGGTGTGGATGCGGTGGACTCCGCGCTGGAATCCATTAAAAAAGGCGGCATGACCGCCACCGTCAAGCAGGATGGCGACGCCATGGGCAAGGCCAACATCCGCATCGCGGTCAACGGCGCGCAGGGCAAGGAATGGCTGGAAGGCACCACCTATACATATACCGACGACAAATTCAAGTGCATCCGCATCCCCTACGCCAAGATTACCGAAGTCAAATAGCTCGGTTCTCTTGTATCGCTTTCAACGGCACGGGAAGAGGTGTGAATCGACTTCGCGCCTCTTCCCTTTTAAACATAAAGAGCGGTGATTTTCATGGAAGACAAAGGCGGAAAATACCTGCTGGAGATGACCGGCATCGATAAGCAGTTTCCGGGCGTCCGCGCGCTGGACAAAGCGCAATTGAAGCTTCGGCCGGGCACCGTTCACGCGCTGATGGGGGAAAACGGCGCGGGAAAATCCACCTTGATGAAATGTTTGTTTGGCATTTATAAAAAAGACGCGGGCACCATTCTTATGGAAGGGGCCAGCGCCGACTTTTCCGACCCCAGGCACGCACTGGATCATGGAGTTGCCATGGTCCATCAGGAATTGAACCAGGTGATGCGCCGGAGCGTCATGGAAAACGTCTGGCTTGGCAGATTTCCCGTCAGGAACAGGTTTATCGACGGGAAAAAGATGTACGAGGACACCGTCCGCGTTTTCAAAGAACTGAATATCGATGTAAACCCCAGGGAAATTATCGGCAACCTGTCCGTCGCAAGGCGTCAAATGGTAGAAATCGCCAAGGCCGTATCCTATAACGCAAAAATACTTGTGCTGGACGAGCCTACCTCCTCCCTTACGCAGAGCGAAGTGGAGCATTTGTTTGCGATCATCAAGCAGCTCAAGGAAAAAGGCGTCGGAATCATTTATATCTCCCACAAGATGGATGAGATATTGCGCATCTCCGACGATGTAACCATCATGCGGGATGGCCGCTGGATCGCCACACGCCCGGCCAATGAGCTGAATACAAATGAGATCATCCGCTTGATGGTCAACCGCGACCTTACGCAGCGCTTCCCCGAGAAAAAGAACATTCCGGGAGGAGTGCTTTTGGAAGTGAGTAACCTGACCGGGAAGTATGAGCCTGCCTGCCATGATGTCAGCTTTTCGCTGCGCCGCGGCGAGGTGCTGGGCGTGGCCGGCCTGGTGGGTTCCCGCCGCACGGAGCTTCTAAATACGATCTTCGGCATCAATACCAAGGGCAGCGGCGAACTGCGGTTTCATGGAAAAAGAATCGAAAACAAAACGCCCGCGTCGGCCATTCACAGCGGTTTTGCCCTCATTACCGAGGAACGCCGCGCAACTGGCATTTTTCCGGTAATGAGCCTCACGTTCAACTCCACCATCTCCAATATCATCTCTTACGGAAAGCTGCTTCTTTCCAGCAGAAAAATGTCCAAGGACACAAAATGGGTCATTGAAAACCTCAAGGTGAAGACGCCCGGCCAGCGCACGGCCATCCGCAGCCTGTCGGGCGGCAACCAGCAGAAGGTGATTATCGGCCGCTGGCTTTTGACGGCCCCCGAGATTCTGCTGCTGGACGAGCCTACCAGGGGCATCGACGTAGGCGCGAAATACGAAATCTATCAGTTGATTTTAAAGCTTGCGGAGCAGGGCAAGGGCATCATGATGGTGTCTTCCGAGATGCCGGAGCTGATTGGCATATGCGACCGGATTCTTGTCATGTCGGGCGGGCGCATGGCAGGCGTCGTGGAGCGCGGCAAGGACTTTGGCGGTATAGAAGGGGAGCAGGAGACGATCCTCCGCCTGGCCGCAAAATACGTATAGAATGGGGGAGAACGCATGGAAAAGACAAGAACCGATTTCAAAAGATTCAGTGAATTTCTGCTTAATTACGCGCTGTACATCATTCTCATCGCGATACTGGTGACGGTGAGCATCATCCGTCCGAATTTCGTTGCGCTCTCCAACATACTGAACATTTTAAAGCAGGCGTCCACCAAGGGCATTCTGGCCTTGGGCTGCGCCGGCATTATCGTGCTTGCGGGCACCGACCTTTCCATCGGCCGCGTGCTGGGCTTAAGCGCCGCGGTAACCGCGTCGCTTGTTCAGTCTGTCACCTATGGTTCGCGCTATTACCAGGGCATGACATCGCAGCTTCCGCTGATCGTACCCTTCTTGGCCGCCATTTTAATCAGCGTGATTTTCAGCGCCATCAACGGCTTTGGCGTGGCCAGACTGCATATGCACGCTTTCATTATCACGCTGGGCACACAGCTCATTGCCTTTGGCGCCAACAGCATCTACATCGAGTCCCAGCCCTCCGGTTCGGCCCAGGCGCTGTCCACCTTTGAACAGGGCTTTCTCAATACGGGAGCCGGAAATCTGGCCGTCGGGGGGATGAAGATTCCCTTGTCGGTCATCTATTTCCTGCTGCTTGCGGTGATCATGTGGGTTATTTGGAACAAGACAAGGCTGGGCAAGAACATGTTTGCCGTGGGCGGCAATACGGATGCTGCCGCGGTTTCCGGTGTGAACGTAGAAAGGACCATCATGCTGGTGTTCCTGATGGCGGGCGTGCTGTACGGCATCGCATCCTTTCTGGAGGCGGCCCGCATCCAGTCGGTCGGCGCGAACACGGGCATCAATTACGAGCTGGATGCCATATCCGCGTGCGTCATCGGCGGAGTCTCCTTCTCGGGCGGCGTGGGTACGATTCAGGGCGTTGTCATCGGTGCCATCATCCTGCAGGCCATCAACTATTCGCTGTACTTCCTGCAGGTCAACGCGTACTGGCAGTATATTATCAGAGGTTTGATCATTGTACTGGCCGTGGCCATCGACGTGCGCAAGTCGCTGGTGAAGAGGTAATATGACAGATTCGTTGAAAAGCGGGCGTGACGCACGTATATCCATGGAAGCCCATGAAAAGGCATACCATCAACCGAAGGGGATGCGGGAATCCCTGTATGGCCGCATCAAGGTTTCTGTCCGCACGATGAACATCATCATCTGCATCCTGTCAATCCTTCTCATTGCCAGCATTGTAATCGGCATATCCCAAGGCTGAAGGTGGTTTTTCACCCTGCCGGTACATGAAAAGGGCGCGTGACAGCGCCTTTTTTTGTTTGCATTTTTTCCTCGCGTGGAAGCTTTGATCCATAAACATTTCCTGTTTCATGTGCATTTTCCATGGTTCCATATATTGTGGGTTGTTATAAATGTACAAATATACTATAGTAATTTCGAACTTATTTAGCAGAAAGGGGCTTTCTTGCGCGTGAAAGCGAATAGGTTATTCAAGGCGCTGGGCGCAGTGCTGATGGTGCTTGTGATCTGCACCATTACCATGGGCGCTTCCGCCGCGGCCGATGCGTCGAAACCAACCAAGCCCGCAAATCTCACCGCTGCTTCCGTTGAAACTACTTCCGTACGCCTGACCTGGAAAAAATCCACCGACAATGTGGGCGTGAAATCGTACGCCGTTTATAAGGATTCGGCGTATCTTACTTATACAGCCAAAACGGAAGCCACCATCACAAATCTTGCGCCTGGCACAACGTACACATTTTATGTAGCCGCGCAGGATGCTGCCGGCAATATTTCCGGTGCCAGCAACAAGATCACTGTCACCACAAAAGGGAACACCACAAAGGGAAAAATCATTGCCGGCTACTACGCCAGCTGGGCAGCCTATTCCGGGTATACCCCCAAGGACATCCCAGCCTCGAAGCTCACACACATCTTGTATGCTTTTGCGAATATCAACAGTTCGCACAAGATCGTTTTGGGCGATCCCGAAGTGGATGAGAAGAACTTTGCGGAGCTGCGCGAATTGAAAAGGGAGTATCCCAATCTGCGTACGCTCATCTCCGTGGGCGGGTGGGAATGGTCCGGCCGGTTCTCCAACATGGCATCTACCGCCAGCCGCCGGGAAACCTTTGCCTGGAGCGTAGCGGAATTTGTAGCGGTCCACGGCTTTGACGGCGTGGATATCGACTGGGAATTCCCTGTCAGCGGCGGCAAGGCTGAGAACGCCTACCGTGCTGCCGACAAGGAGAATTTCACACTGCTCCTGAAAGAATTGCGGGAAAAGCTGGATGCCCAGGGGAAAAAGGATGGCAAACGCTATCTGTTAACCTTTGCCGGCGGTTCGGGGAAGAATCATGTGGACAACTTGCAGATGAAATCCATCGCCCAGTACCTGGATTTCGGCCTGGTGATGGCGTATGACATCCACGGCTTTTCCGACAAGTACACCGACCACAATGCCCCGCTGTACGCTTCCACCGGTTCCTCGCCCCAGTATGTATGGAGCGTGGACCAGGCCGTGAAGGCCTGGGTAAGCGCCGGCTTCCCCAAATCCAAGCTGATTGTGGGCGTGCCATTTTACGGCCACCGCTACAACAACGTGCAGGGCGGCGGCACGGGAATTTTCAAAACCTACAAGGGATACAAGTCGCTGGATTACGACGATATCGTGTCCCAGTACCTGACCGATAAGTCCTACACCCGCTACTATGGCGCGGCCGGAAAAACTCCCTGGCTGTTCAACGGCTCCGTCTTCATCACCTATGAGGATGCGACCTCCCTCACCGAAAAGGCCGCCTACATCAAAAATCAGAATTTGGCCGGCGCGGGCATCTGGGAGCTTTCGCAAAACGCGGACGGCACGCTGGTCAATACCCTGCACACCAAACTAAAATAAGAAACAATGATCCATGGCCCTGTGCGAACATAGCGCACAGGGCCTTTTTATTTGATGGCATAGCACCTTCCACGCGCCTGATGGCGCGTTGACAGATGATGGAAGAGGCCCTATAATAGTCATCAAGATTTC
Organism: Bacillota bacterium; assembly: GCA_023436585.1. GTDB lineage: Bacteria > Bacillota > Clostridia > Christensenellales > Aristaeellaceae > JAEWAH01. The sequence goes on from JAEZIN010000028.1 coordinate 572,066, forward strand.
ATAAACTCCCCGTCTGCTTATTTTTGCTGAAGAAGCAAGCAACGACAATTTCAAAGCACAACCTGCCTTCAAACCGCTTTTTTTGCATCCCCTGCCGACAATCATGAACGGGAGGTTTTTGCATGGCAGTTCCCTTTGTAAAGCGCCTGTCCCTGCTGCTTTGCCTGTGTTTGGCATGCTCCCTTGTTATAGGGCATCCCGCTCTGGCGGACCCGTACCCATCCAATGTGCATGTCACGCCGGTGAATGAGACAACCATACAGGTGACCTGGACCGACAACACATGGGCGCAAAGCTACCGTGTGTACCGCAACCTTCAGCTTGCGGCCGATTTGCAGGAGACGGAAACATCCTATCTGGACACGGGCCTTACGCCTGGCATGGCCTATTACTACAGGGTTTGTTCCGTGGTTAATGGGGTGGAGTACTCCTCTCCCGTGGAACAATCCTCCTGGGCCGCGCCGATGAACGCGCCGCAGATCACATCCATCACGGCAAGTCTTGATTATCCTCAGGGTTTGCTCTATGTACAAATTGCCTGGACAGCGGTGGATCAAGTCACGGGCTATGAAGTTTTCCTGAGGAAGGAAGGCGCAGGCGGGTATGAACAGAAAACGGAAACCATTGATACCAGCGCGCCGGACGGCCTTTTGATGCCTTCGGAGGAAACAACCTTCTGGTACAAGGTGCGGGCTTATGTTTCCTTTTACTTTGAAGAAGCGGGAGAGTATCAATACTTCACCGGCCCCTTCGGCGAGCCGCAGCCGCTTGTTTTCGAGCCCATCAACTGGGGGGATATTGTCAAGCCGTACCTGTATGCCGAGGTTTGGCCATGGGATGGCCCCTGGCACAGAGAATGGCTTCGGGAGCTTGTCATAACATTCGCCGATCCAAATGTTTGGCCGCAGGAAGCTGCCATAGACAGTGAGAGCCTGGCCCTTCTGGCCAAGCATCTGTGCGGGGAAGGGGATATGACGGAGCTGGAACGGCAGATGGCAGGCGCCATTCATCCCCACGGTCTTGCGCTGTTGATTGGTGCTTACCAATCCCCGCCAGGGGAGGAACAGGCCATGCAGCTGGTTCAAAAGCTTCAGGCTTCCAGCCTGCTTCTTCAAGGGCAGAAGCCGGACGGGCTTGCCAATGAAGCGCTGGATGGCTACTATGCCGGCCTCAAAGATATGTGTACGCTTGTGGGCCTAAGCGGTACAGTTCTTGCAGACCAGGGTTCTAAAAGCCCCGCGCTTCAGTTCACATCGCTGAAAACGCAGCAGGTTGTTTTCAGCAGCCTTGCGGATGTTCCTTCGCTCCTGGACACCATGGGGGAGGACGCAAGCGAAGCCATACGGCCCGTAAGGGATCATCTGCCCGCCGTCCTGCCTGATTTGGCTTTTTCCACATCTACCCCTTCGCCCACCGTAAGGCCTATCCGCCTGCCCCGTCCATGATGACGTCAAGAAAATTGGCCCCAAAAAAGATCATATCCATTGGCACTTTCCTATGCCAATCTCTCATCGTATACTGTTCTCATCACAAATGCCGGTTAAGCGGCTTGAGAGGGGAACCGTATGGGTATGACAAGAACCTTGGGCAGGTCGAATATTGAGGTCAGCGCCCTGGGCCTGGGCTGCTGGGCCATCGGCGGGCCGTTCATACTGGATGGGCTGCAGGACGGCTGGGGCGAAGTGGATGACCGGGAATCGGTAAAGGCACTGCACGCGGCCTTCGGTCTTGGCGTTACTTTTGTGGATACGGCGGATGCCTACGGCGTGGGCCACAGCGAGCAGGTGGTGGGCCAGGCCATCGCAGGCCGCAGAGACCGCGTGGTGGTGAGCACCAAGTTCGGTTACTTCGGCAACGAGGCCACCAAAACGCTAAGCGGCGTGAACCTTGACCCCAACTATATTGAGCGGGCGTGCGAAGCCTCCTTAAGGCGACTGAATACGGACTATATAGATTTGTATCTTCTTCACGTGTGGGAAATTGGCCTGACGCAGATCAGCCCGATCACCGATGCATTGAACAGGCTAGTGCAAAAGGGGAAAATCCGCACCTATGGCTGGAGCTCCGACCTTGTGGATGGCGCGGCGGCCTTTGCCAAGCGGCCGGGCTGCTCCGTGATTGAGCACGACATGAACGTGTTTTCCGATGCGCCGGAGCTGGTGAAGCTGTGCGAAGAAAACCATCTCGCCTCCGTCAACCGCACACCCCTAGCCATGGGCATGCTCAGCGGTAAGTTTACAAGGGCTTCCAGCCTGCCCAAGGACGATGTCCGCGGCGCCGGCCACGGGTGGGTGCGCTATTTCAAGGACGGCAAACCCGACCCCGCCTTCTTGAATATGCTGGACGGCGTTCGCGAAGTGCTGCAAAGCGGCGGGCGCACGCTGGCCCAGGGCGCACTATCCTGGCTGTGGGGCAGGAGCGAAAATACCATCCCCATTCCCGGATTCAAAAGTGTCCGCCAGGCGGAGGAAAACGCCAAGGCCATGGCCTTCGGCCCGCTTTCAAAACGGCAGATGCATGAGGTGGATGCGCTGCTGAGGTCAGTAACGGATTAAGTGAAATTAAACGGAATGAGCCCCCGGTGTAACATATCTTGCAGTGAAGGTTGTTACATCGGGGGCCATTTTTGCTCGCCTTTCAGCTTTCGCTTGCCTTTTTCATATTCCATGTTTAATTCTCCCCTTTTTGTGGTACAACATACGTGGGACAACCAATCGGCAAGGGGGTGGCTCCAATGGCTCTTCAACTGTTTGTGAATTTCGATGGCAACTGCCGCGAGGCGGTGGAGTATTACGCAAAGGTATTTAAAACCGCCGCGCCCAATTTCATGACCTACGGCGAGGCGCCGGATGATCCGGAAATGGGGCTCTCCGATAAGGACAAAAACCTTATCATGTACACCGATTTGAACATCATGGATACCACCGTCATGTTCAGCGATACCCCGCCCGGAATGCCCTTTACAAAGGGCGATAACATCAGCCTCACCGTCGTTACCAAGGATGCGGACGAAATCAAGCGCCTATTTCACGCGCTAAGCGCGGGCGGTGAAATCGTCATGGAGCTTCAAGAAACCTTCTGGAGCAACCTGTACGGCATGGCGGTGGACAAATTTGGCATCAACTGGCAGTTCAGCCATGACAGCGGCAAGGAATACGGGAACAGCCCGGCTAAATAGCGAAGCAAGTGTTTTCCCATATTCCTGCAAGGTTTCCTTTTAATGCGGCCAACAAGCCTCGGAAGCCAAGCGAAGCCTTCAAAGCGTAAAACATCAGGTCAAAGGCTTTCCCAAAACAAGGGAAGGCCTTTTTCTTTGTCCCACGCAGGCAAGCATATCCTACGCAGCCATAGGAATATGTTGCCATAATAACCTTTCCCTGCTATGATACAGGCTGGAAATGCTGTTGGAAGGAGCTGTGGCGTATGCTGACCGAGCGAATTCGTTCATTGATGGAGGATGTCTGCCTTAAAGGGCAGGGGCCTTTTGATACCGCCTTTTTTGAAAAACATATTCAAGTCGTGGTATCCATTGCCGATACGCTGGCACAAAAGTATCATGCCGATCGGGAGGTGGTTGTCCTGGCGGCTTATTTGCATGACATCTCTGCCGTTGAGGATTACAGCTCGGTGGCCAGGCACCACATCCTGGGCGGGGAAAGGGCGGAGGAGATTTTGTCATCCGAAGGCTATCCGGCGGAAAAGATTGCGGCCGTCCGCCAATGCATCCTCACCCATTCTACCCCTGTAGCCATAGGGCAGGGCACCTTGGAGGAAGTCTGCATTTCCAACGCCGAAGCGGCAAGCCGGATCCTAGCGCCGGGTTATTGGCTGCATTACGGCTATACCGCCAAGGGGCTGGATTATCACAAGGGCCTTGCCTGGTACACGGATATGATTGATTCCCATTGGGGCCGCATGACGGAGGAGGCGAAGGCCATCGCTGCGGAAGCCTATCATGCCGCCAAGACGCTGTTTGACAGGGAGGCAAATCCGTCATTGTGATTTCACCGCCAATCTAACCCCGCGCCGCTTCCTGCTTTCTGTACGAAAGATAGGAGTAAATGGGCGGGATGATCACCATCGCGGCCAACAGCGCGATGCTAACATACGGCCAGTTCAAGAAAGCGTTCATGGTCATGATAAGCCCACATACCACCCACACAAAACCCGCCAGCCGGTGGGTTTTGTTCCAGTTGTCCTCATTGTGCAGTGTCCAGGGCAGCTTGATGCCCACGGTGTAATTCTGTTTGCATTTGGGAAGATAGTTGCCTGCAATTACGATCACCAGTCCGACCATGGCTGCCACGATCATGCCCAGGGGAATATTCGCCCCCATGGAAAGGAACAGCGTGATGGGCATGACGATGACTGAGATAAGGGGCAGCGCCCATTTTGCGGTCAGCTTCAACCGGAACGACGCCTCGCCGCTCCTGGGGTCATGGTTCAATCGGAAATGGGTGAACAGGTTGATGACGGCGAATATCACCGGCAGGCCAAATACCGTAATGCCCTTAGGCAGGTAATTATCCGGCGCACCGGAACTGTTAAAATGGACTGCCACCTGCTCTGGCAGCTTGTTGTACAGGATTATCCCCAGCGCGATGGGCAGCAAACATAAAACAGTGGTGATCAGAAGCTGGCTGTTACGCTTTGCTTTCATTTTCTTTCCCTCCAAATTGCGCAAACCATAGGAGCATTTCCTCAAATACGGATGCGTTCAGTTCGTAATAGACATAGTTTTTGTACTTGGTTTCGGTAACGAGCCCAGCCTTTTTTAACTGCGCCAAATGATACGATATGGTGGCGCCGGTCATGGAAAAGGCCTGGCCGATTTCCCCGGCGGACATTTTCCCGCTTCTTAAGTTGACCAGTATTTTTCGCCGCACAGGGTCAGACAATGCCTTGAACGTATCCTCAAACCCCATGCATACCCCTCCTGTATTTAGAAAGATTTCGAAATAGATTATATCCCTGCTTTTTGAAATGTCAATAGCTATTTAGAAAAAAATCTAAATAGCACGTACATACATTCAAATGAATTTGCTTGCATTGACGGGAAGAATACGACGAGTTATGATAAGCAAGACTTTTACATTACCAGCCTCAGGCCTTTACCTGTACACCACCTCAAAATCCTCAAACACCACGGGCATGTCCCAGGTGAACTCAAAGCCGTTTTCCTGGCCGTCCTCCGTAAAGAAACGAATGTGGCCTTCCTGCCAGGATTTCAGGCTATCGTCTTCCCCTTCCCGCTTGCAGATATCAAAGGTCATATCCCTGAAGGGAAGGATCATGACATTTGTCGTCTCAATCACGCATTTGGGGTTCCCCGCAAAATCGGTCACGATGGAAAAGCCGCCAACCTGGGGAATCGGCTCGTTGACTGCTTGGTAGTACAGCAGGCTGGAAGCCGTCGCTTTCTTCTTCCCGTCCAGCACCAATTGCAACAGGCTGTTGGCCAGTTCTTCCGAGTTGCAAAAGTGAAAGCATTCGTAATACCGTAAACTCAAATCCCGGTTGGTCTTTATCAGAAACTCCTTCCAATACTGCTGGGCGGCGCTGTTTTGACTCATACCCTATACCTCTATTTACAAAATATACTGCCTGCCAAGTGTATCAGTTTTCCAAGTAACAAGCAATATTACTTTGCCGCATGAGGAGGTCAAATGAACAAAAGGACACGGGACTATAAACAGCAGGACAGGCGTGCGGCACATACGGCAAAATACTTTCAAGCCGATTTGGGACAGGACAACTGGTATGATTACTGGCACAAGCATTTGGATATGAGTGGCTATACCGTGAACCAGCCCAAGAGAAGAAAAAAGTATATGGCGTATTATTTGCAGTTGCTTGACAAGGTGGAAGCACAGGCTTCCAGCAAGCCGTTTCAAGCATGGATTCATGTAGGTGAGGAAGGGCGTGATGACGCCTTGTTCTTGCATACGCAAAATCCGGACGCAGACTTTCCCTACAAAAGCGATGGCGTTGCATGGGATGTAGAACTGCCTGCCTGGCTGCAAGGACTGATTGATCCGAAACTGTACAGGTACGGAAAAATGAATCATTACGATTTTTGTTTCATACAGAAAAAAGGGCTTGGGATTCCGATCTGGAGTGAAGACGGTCCGCAAGAGTAATATCTTGGCCGGGCGGATTGTGGGTAACCGGATAGGCAGGCAGGGTATTATCAATCGTTTTGCGTTTTTGACAGAATCTTGCCACATGAGGAGGCCAAATGAACAAAAGGACACGGGACTATAAACAGCAGGACAGGCGTGCGGCACACACGGCAAAATACTTTCAAGTCAGTTTTGAACAAAGCAAATGGTATGATTTTTGGCATGAGCATTTGGATTGGTGGGGCTATGTTGTGAACCAGCCAAAACGAAGAAAAAAATATATGGAATATTACTTGCAGATGCTTGAAAAGGTGGAGATGCAGGCATCAGTATCCGACAAGCCATTTCAAACATGGATTCATGTAAGTGAGGATGGGCACACAGACGCTCTGTTCTTCCATACCCAAAATCCGACCGATGACTTCCCCTACAAAGATGATGACATTGCATGGGATGCAAAGCTGCCTGACTGGCTTCAGGGAATGATTGATCCCGAACAATACAGGTATGCGAAAATGACGTATGAGGGACTTGTGCAATATGTCATTCAAAAAAAAGGGCTTGGGATTCCCATTTGGAGTGAAGTCGGTCCTCAGGAGCCTTAAGGTATTTTATCCTATGGACGCTGTTATGCTTCTTCCCGCCCGCTTAAGTAATCCTTACCCCACTGGTTCATGGCTGTGAGCACCGGCATCAGCGTTATGCCAAAATCCGTGAGGGCATATTCCACCCTGGGCGGGACCTCGGCATAAACCTTGCGGGTGACGAGGCCGCTTAATTCCAGATCGCGAAGCTGCTGGGCCAGCATTTTTTGAGTCGCATGGGGGAATTGCCGTTTCAGCTCATTGAAGCGATAGGTCCCCCAGGAGAGATGCCACAACAGCAGTGCCTTCCATTTGCCGCCAATCAGATCGATGGTCATTTCCATGGGGCACGCGTATGTCTTTTCCTTGAATGTGATCATGCGGCCTCCGCTTCACGGTTCCCGTTTGGGTACCAGCTTTCAAAATAGTGCCTTCTTGCGTGTGGTGTTCCTTTGATTTACAATCATACCACAAATGGCATTCCATGATAAGGCGTTACGCCTCGATCATGGAAAAACAGCCAGGGAATAGGATGGGTATCATGCTGGGGAAGAAAATCATCTATTTTGAGGACACAAGAGGCGGTCATACCGCCGAAACCTTAGCGCTTGTCAAAGAGCGCCTTCAGGGGTCCGGCATCAAAAAGCTTGTGCTGGCTTCCACCACAGGCGGACGGCCCTTGCAGCCATGGAATACTTCAGGGATATGGATGTGAAGCTTGTGGTCGTTCCCCACCAGTTCGACTTTTTCAAAAAGGAGAACACTTTCCCAAAGGACGCGGTGCAGAAGCTTCGCAATGCCGGGCATGAGGTGCACTTTGGCACCATGCTTTTCCATACGGAAAAGCTGTACGACAACCATACCCCGAACATCATTGCCAATTTCCTGCGCTGCTTTTGCGAAGGTGTGAAGGTGTGCTTTGAAATTGTGCTGATGGCCACAGACGGCGGGCTTGCGGATACCGGAGAAACCGTGATTGCCATCGCCGGCACGGGCCGCGGGGCCGATACGGCGCTTGTGATGCAGGCGGCCTCCACCCGCAATCTTGCAGGCCTGAAGGTGAACGAAATCCTGTGCAAGCCGCTTAACGAGCTGCGTGCAGGGGCCAAGGAATAGCAGGCATTGCGTTTGCTTGCCATAGTAAAAACATGCAGGTGATAGCTCAACTGCATGTTTTTATTATAAATGATTGGGATTCCCAAGGGATGCTATCCCTTGGGCGGGGTGCCGGGGCAGAGCCCCGGTTCAAATAAACAGGTTCACATTCGATTCCTCGGCATCCCCCAGGTATGCCCCCACACCGGCCAGCTCCACGCCGTCGATGAGCTCCTCCTGGCGTATGCCCATCACATCCATGCTCATGGTACAGGCCACAAGCTTGATACCGCTGCGCATGGCTTTTTTTATAAGCTCTTCCAGTGAATCCACGTTCTTCTGCCGCATGACCATCTTCATCATGGCGGTGCCCATGCCGCCCATGTTCATTTTGGAGAGCTTCAATTTACCTACGCCTCTTGGCATCATGCCACCGAACATAGCCTCGATGAAGGATTTTTGCACCTTTTGCCGGTTGCCCTTACGCAGTACGTTCAGGCCCCAGAAGGTGAAGAACATGGTCACAGGCCGGCCCATGGCGGCGGCGCCGTTGGCAATGATGAAGGAGGCCAGCACCTTGTCCAGGTCTCCGCTGAAAACAATGATGGTCTTGCCGTCGCCCTTGGGCCCGCCGGCGGCAGCAGGCGCCGAGGCCGTTCCCTTTTTCACAAGCGCCACATAATCCTTGCCACGCTGGGTGTTGGTAAGCAGCGTGTTCCCTGTGCGCCGGCACCATGCGACGATGTCCCTGGCAAAGCCGGGATCGTTGGCGGAAACCTCGATCACGTCGCCATTTTGCAGGCCCTTCATGGTTTCAAACACCTTCATGATGGGCCCGGGGCACTGCAGCCCGGAGCAGTCCAGGCGCATGGAGGCGACAATCTTATCCTCCGTATTTTGGTGGCCGGAATCCGAAACGGCGGCATTTTGCAGCATGGGGGGAGCCTCCCTGGTTTCATAGTGGGTGGATAAATAGAATCTTGTTCCGCCGGGATAGACCTTGACATTGGTAAAGCCATGCTCCATGAGGATGCGCGCCGCATTGTAAGCCCGCACGCCGATGGCGCAGAACACGACGATTTCCTTTTCCCTGTCCAGTTCGTCAAGCCGAGACCGCAATTGCCCAAGGGGAATATGTCTGGAACCCGGCACCTCATACACCTGGCGCTCCGACGTTTCCCGCACATCCAGCACGGTACGGCCCTGCGCGCCTTCCTGTTCCAGAATGTTCCAGTCCGCGAAGGCCACCTTGTTAAGGAGGATGTTTTCCGCCACAAAGCCGGCCATGTTCACCGGGTCTTTGGCGGAGGAATAGGGCGGTGCATAGGCAAGCTCGAGGTCTTTCAAATCCAATATGGAGGCGTTCAGCCGGATGGCAGTGGCCAGCACATCCATGCGCTTGTCGACGCCCTCCCGGCCTACGATTTGCGCGCCGAGAATCCTTGATCCATCCTTGGCAAAGAGCAGCTTGAGCGTGAGGGGCACGGCGCCGGGGTAGTATCCGGCGTGAGAGTTCTGCATAATTGTCAGGGCTTCGTAATCCTGCCCCTTTACAAGACCCTGCTTTTTCAGCACCTTTTCATTGGCGCCGGTGGAAGCGGCGGTCAGCTCAAACACCTTGGCGATGGCCGTACCCTGTGTGCCCTTGTATGCGGAGGAAAGACCTGCGATGTTATCCGCCGCAATGCGGCCCTGGCGATTGGCCGGCCCTGCCAGGGGAATCATGGTCCGGCCCTTGAATATGAAATCCTCCACCTCCACCGCGTCGCCCACGGCGTAAATGTCGGGGTCGCTGGTGCGCATGGACGCGTCTGTCACAATGCCACCGGCGGCGTTTACCGCAAGGCCTGCCTCTTTGGCCAGCGCGCTGTTGGGCCTCACGCCAATGGAGAGGATCACAAGATCGGTGCTCAGTTCCTTCCCGCTTTTCAGCTTCACGGTGATGCCGGTGCCCGTGTCCGAAAAGGAGGCCACGCCGTCATTCAGGCAAAGCGTCACGCCGCTTTCGGTGAGGTGCTCATGCAGGATTTGGGCCATTTCATAATCCAGCGGGGCCATCACCTGGTCCAGCATTTCGGCAATGGTTACGTTAAGCCCCGCGTGGCGCAGGTTTTCCGCCATCTCCAGGCCAATGAAGCCGCCGCCCACTACCACGGCGGATTTGGCGCTGTGCTCCTTGATAAAGGCGCGGATTTTGTCGGTGTCCGGCACCGTCCACAGCGTCATCACCCGGGGTGATTCCCGGCCGGGGATGGGGGGCGTAAGCGGCGAGGAGCCGGTGGCCAGCACCAGCACATCATAATTTTCCGTGTATGTTCCGCCCTTTGCCAAATCCTTGACGGTTACTGCCTTTTGTTCCCGGTCTATGGAGACTACCTCCTGCCGGATGCGCACATCCATGCGGAACTTGGCCTCCATGCCTTCGGGTGTCTGAAGCAGCAGCGCGTCCCTGGATTTGATCACGTCCCCCACGTGGTAGGGCAGCCCGCAATTGGCGTAGGAGATGTACTCGCCCCGCTCGAACATGATGATTTCAGCCGTTTCATCAAGCCTTCTCAGCCTTGCCGCCGTGCTGGCCCCGCCGGCCACGCCGCCCACGATGAGTACCTTTTTCCCCATGACAGCACCTTCTTGTCTTATATTTAACAATAGAAATCCTGAATGCAACAGCAAAAGTATAATCCTGTGTGTATTCAAGCTCTGTGACTTTGTCACATGGAAAAGGTTATTCCTTTGGCAAGGAAATTAAGCATTTAAGGGAGAATACGTAAGCACAAGATTGCCATGCGGCAGCAATGGCACAAGGCATGGCCTCAATCGTTAATGACATAAAAGGAGTGATCTCATGCGTGACATCCTTCACGGCGAATGGATCTCTACAGGAATAAAGGACGGGCGCGCGCCTGTCTTCCGCAAAGCCTTTACCCTTATGCCGATAAGCAGTGCTGTCTTGTACATCACAGCCCTGGGCGTGTATGAAGCCACTCTCAACGGCAGCCGGGTGGGCCATTTTATGCTTGCCCCTGGCTGGACTGATTATGACAGGCGACTGCAGGTGCAGGCGTACGATGTGAAATCGCTTTTGCAGGCAGACAACGAGCTTTGCGTGACCGTGGGCCATGGCTGGTATGCCAGCCGGCTGGGCTGGGAAAAGCAGCATCCCGGCGGCGGTCCCACAGCCTTTATTGCTACCCTGCGCATCCATTATGCGAATGGGACGAGGGAAGATATCGTTACGGATCATACCTGGCAGTGGGCCTGGTCGGATATCTTATGCAGCACCATCTACGACGGGGAAACGGCGGACGCGCGCATCACCCCGCAGTATGATCAACTAGCCGTTTGCCTGCCTTTGCCCAAGGATATCCTGATCCCCCAGGAGGGGGAGGAGCTATTGGAGCACGAGCGCCTATCTCCCATAGCCGTCATAAAGACGCCCAAGGGGGAGGATGTTCTGGACTTTGGCCAGAATCTGACCGGGTATGTGCAGTTTATCGTCACAGGCCCTACAGGACATCAAGTAACCATACGCCACGCGGAGGTGCTAGACAGCGACGGGAACTTTTACACCGCCAACCTGCGCAGCGCCAAGGCGGAGTATGCCTGCATCCTCAAGGATGGCGAAAACACGTTCAAGCCACGCTTCACCTTCTTCGGCTTCCGATATATTCAGCTTTTAGGCTGGCCGGAGGAAATCAAAAAGGAGAACTTCACCGCCATCGCCGTTCACTCGGATATGAAGCGTACCGGGCATTTTGAATGCGGAAATGAGCTTGTAAACCGCCTGTACCACAACATCATTTGGGGGCAAAAGGGCAATTTTCTGGATGTGCCCACCGACTGCCCCCAGCGGGACGAGCGCCTGGGCTGGACAGGGGACGCGCAGGTGTTCATCAAAACCGCCGCGTATAACTATAACGTGCAACGATTCTTTACAAAATGGCTGCATGATTTGAAATCCTGCCAGTACGCCGACGGCAGTGTGCCGGCGGTGATTCCCGACGTGCTGACGGGCAAGGTCAGGCGCTCCTATAACACATTCTTAAAGCCGGATGCAAGGGGAGGCAGCGGGTCCGCCGCCTGGGGGGATGCAGCCTGCATTTGCCCCTGGCAGATGTATGTAAGCTACGCTGACAAAACGCTTCTGGCGGAACAGTTTGAAAGCATGCGCAATTGGGTGGAATACATAAGGCGGCAGGGCACCGAGGAAGCCTTGTGGGATACGGGCGCCCATTACGGAGATTGGCTCGGGCTGGATGCGCCCTCTGGCAGCTACAAAGGCAGCACCGATGAGGGACTGATCGCCACCGCCATGTACGCAAACTCCGTCAGCCTGCTCGTGAAGGCCGGGAAGGTGCTTGGGCAGGATATGGGGGAGTATCAAGAGCTGCACGGCCGCATCGTAAACGCCTTCCGGCAAAAGTACATGCCGGGCGGAAAGCTCATAAGCCCCACCCAGACGGCGCATGTGCTGGCGCTGCAGTTTAACCTGTGCGATGACAAGATGGCAATAGCATCAGCGCTGGAAAAGCTGATCAAAGACAATGGCACGCACCTTTCCACCGGCTTTGTGGGCACGCCGTATTTGCTGCATGTGCTGTCTGAAAACGGATACGAGGAACTGGCCTACTCGCTGCTTTTGCAGGAATCCTTCCCCTCCTGGCTGTATGCCGTGAACAAAGGCGCCACCACCATCTGGGAGCACTGGGACGGACTCCGCGAAGACGGAACCATGTGGAGCACCGATATGAACTCCTTCAACCACTATGCCTACGGCTCGGTGGGCGATTGGATGTTCGGCGTTGCCGCGGGTATCAACGCCGTGGAAGAAGCGCCGGGATATGCTTCCGTTAAAATTTTACCCATGCCGGATCAGCGGCTTGGATATGTAAAGGCGTCGCTTTTAACACCCCATGGGCTTCTTCGCAGCGAATGGCGGTATGAGGGGGATATGGTCCATTACCAGATCGAAATCCCGCAGGGCGTTCAGGCGGAGATCACCGTAAGCGGTGTAACCCATAAAACAAACGGCGGCATCTTTACGCTGACCGCCGGGGAAAGGGCCATATAGCTGTTTAGATGTGAATTACCTCTGGTTCCATTCCATATGCCTTAGCCGAAGCAGCGTGATTCCCATAAAGGCGAGGATCAAGGCAATGGTGACCAGCAAGGGTTTTACCATGTCCCAGCTGGGTGCGGCTTCCAATTTTATGGCCGAATCCAGAAGGCCACTCGGCAGGTACGATGTGATTCCCAGCATACCGCCAAGCTGACTCGAGCCATACACCACAGCCAGCGTCACAAACCCGGCCGCGATGGGCTTTTTGATGATTGTTCCCCACAGGAGCAGACTGGCGACCAGGAATACCATATAAACGCCCTGCAAAAGCCCGCCGCGCAGAATGGGTGCAAAGCCCACATCAAAGGAGAACAGAATCCCTGCGTATGCGTAATTCACAGCCAGGGACACGGTCAGGATCAACATCAGCGCCGCGCCGAACACTGCAAGCTTTGCGCCGGCGAGCCTTGCAAACCGCTTTCCTGCGCACAAGGGCAGCACCAGCGTGTTGTCCTTGATTTCCTGTGCGATCAGTCCGCACAGCGTGAAGGCCACAATCACGGAACCGATTTCAAACACGTCGCCCATATAGCTCTGGATGCATTGCAGCTGTGACATTTGAAACATCTGGCTCAACATATCCGGCGTAATGCCAGGCATTTGACTTTGCATGACGGAGGGAACGACCAGTTTCATCATGACCGGGGTCAGCATGGCAAAGAACAGAAAGCCCGCAAAAAGAATCAGGAACCGGTTGTTGCGCAGGCCGTAGCGGATTTCCTTCCCCATCTCACACATCATGACCGTTCACCTCCTTCAAGAAAATGTCCTCCAGGGTATGCTTGTGTAGCGTCAGCGATCTGACCGGAATGTTTTCGCCAGCGAAGAAACCCATCAATTGTTTCGACAGCGCGTCCGCTTCCCTGGCGGTGACGGTAACCAGGCCATCATTCACCTTCACATCCGTCACGCCGGCCATTGCACGCAGGCGTTTTTCCGCTTCTGCGCTCAATGGCATGGAGGGCTCCACGTCGTAGATGGGCAGGATGTGGTCCCGCTGAATCTGCGAAAGGGGCTTTTCCACAAGCATTTTGCCGGCGGCGATGATGCCCACCGTGTCGCATACGCGCTCCACGTCGTTTAAGATGTGGGTGGAAAAGAACACTGTTTTGCCCATCTGCTTCAGTTCCCGCATCAGGCGCAGCACATCGCTCCGGCCTTCGGGGTCCAGCGCGGAGGAGGGTTCATCCAGGATCAAAAGTGCAGGATCGTGGATCATGGCCGAGGCGATGCCCAGCCGCTGCTTCATACCCCGGGAGAAGCCGCCGACACGGCGGCTGGCTGCCTCAGTTAAGCCGACCCACGCGAGCATATCCTGCACGCGCTCCTTTGTTACGGCATGCTTGCCGCTGTTGCCCAGATACTCCAGCGTTTCCTTGGCGGAAAGCCAGGGGTAGAACTTTGGGTCTTCCGGAAGATAGCCTATATCCAATTCGCTGGGGTGGGCGGCCTTTTTCACATCCCGTCCGTTGACTGTGCAGGTGCCCGCGCCTGGCCGGGAAAGCCCGGCCAGTATGTTCATGGTGGTGGACTTTCCCGCGCCGTTGTGGCCGATGAAGCCGTAAATCTCGCCATTTTTCACGTTCAGATCAATGCCCTTGAGCGCTTCAAACGCATGGAAGCTTTTCTTCAGGTTCCTGACAGTGATCATCAATATGCCCTCTTTCTGCCAAGCATCAGGAACAGCACGGGACCCAGCAGGTTCGGGATAATGCAGATTACAAGCCACAGCCATTTGCTCAGGTTCCGCACGCCTTCCTTGCAAATTTTCACGACGCAGTAGATGGCAAGGCCCAGTTGCAGCGCTACAAGGGGCAGAATCATCAGTATCATTTCCTTGGTCAATTGCAGTCCGTTCATCATGCATACCTCCTTTTCGGTACGCCCTGATGATACCAGGGATGACAGCCATATGATAAGTGACTGGAGTCATAGAAGGAGTCATATGATTGCAGGCATAAAAAAGGGCTGTCTTAAATTGTGCATGCTTTTGTATTGTTATATAAAAAAGAAGATCGCATCTGCGGATGCGACCAAAGGGCTTTCCGATCGGTCCGGCTTTCTCAATAGTCGCATTGCTGCGCTGCCGCTTGCACTGCTTCTTTTCGCAAGCCTCCTCCGCCTAGCCCAATGCCGCCACTGGCGGCGGCTAGGCTACGGAGCGTTTGGAAACCTTCGGGCGCCATATCTAGCAATAATACAATTATGCCGTATATGAGACAGCCCCTTTAAGATTTCTTGTTCCATTTTGTTGTGCTATTTTAACATCAAAAATGTGAAGCATATAGAGCCTTCCCCTTGAGGGGATGGTGGCGCGCAGCGCCGGATGAGGTGTTATATACGGTGTAACGGATCACGCGCCAGTATCACAAATACATAAAAGATACCAATGGGAACAAATCAAAACCCCATCCGCTTGAACGCCAGCACCGCGTTGGCCCGGTCATTCACATTCAGCTTCATGTAGATTTGGCTGATGTAATTTTTCACCGTGCCCACGGTGAGGTACAGCGATTTGGAAATATCCCCGTTGCTTTTTCCCTCCACCAGCAGGCGGATGATCTCCATCTCCCGGTCGGTGAAATCCTCCGCCGCCACACTCGGCGCGGCGCTTTGCGACAGGTGGGAGGTGATCTTGGCCGCGATCCGCCCCGGCAGTATGATGCTGCCGCCAAGCCCATCCCTTATGGCCTCCACCAGCTTTTCGCTGCCGATGTCCTTGAGCAGGTACCCCGATGCGCCATACGTCATGGCCTTGATCACATACTCGTCGTCGTCAAAGGTGGTTAATATAATGATGACCGTGCCGGGCATATCCCGCTTGATCTGCCTTGTGGCCTCCACGCCGTCCATTTTGGGCATGCGTACATCCATCAGCACCACGTCGGGCTTCAGTTCCTTCGCCAATTCGCAGGCGGCAACGCCGTCACCGGCCTCGCCCACCACCCGCAAACCCTCATGCGCCTGCAGCAGGGATTTGATGCCTTCCCTGATGATGGTCTGGTCATCCGCCAGCAGGATTCGGATTTCACTCATGGCTTTCACCTCCCGCTTGTATGCCTGTGGGAATGGTGATGCTTACGGTGAATCCTTCTCCCTTTGCGCTTTCTGCCTGCAAAGTGCCGCCGATGCTTTGCACCCGCTGCGCCATGCTATCAAGCCCAAAGCCGAAATGAATCTCCTCCGCGCCTTTGCCGTTGTCGGAAAAAGTAAGGCGGATGGTGCCCTTGTACTCCTGCAAAAGCAGGTCAATCTGCGTGCTTCGGCCGTGCTTCACGCTGTTGGTGGCGCATTCCTGTATGGCCCTTAGCAATACGCTTTGCTGAATGGGCAAAAGCTCTGTGCTTACTTCCACAATGGCGTTGACGGCAAGGTCCATATTCCGGCGGATGTCGCTTATCAGCTTGTCCAACTCGGGCAGGAACTGCTTTTCCCCGCCTGCCTGTATGGTCTTTACCGAGTGGCGGATGTCATTGAGCCCCTTTCGCACCTGCTCCTTCGCCAGGGCAAACCTCTCCCTGGCCGCCTGTGCATCCTGCCCCAGCAGCTTTTCGCCTGCCTCGATGGCGATGGCCGCGCTGGTCAAGGTATGGCCCACCGTGTCGTGTATTTCCCCGGTGATGCGGTTGCGCTCCGTGACGGCCGCCATTTCCTCTAAAAGCAGCGCCTGCTCCTTCAGCCTTTTGTTGGTAAGCGTCTGTTTTTTCAGCATGTAGAACGCCGAGAAAACCAATCCGAACACCAGCAGGTTCCCGTAAAGGAGGAGGACATCGCCTCCCGGGTTTTCTGATGGACCGGCGGTAGATAATAGGACGACATGCACGGACAGGTACGCGATAAGCGCGGCCAGCGAATACAGCCTGGCCTGCCGCAGTGGAAATCCATTGATAATGGAGGCCACCACCACCAGCACAATGAACTGGCTGCTTTGCGTCGTATCCACATAATCCACCGCCATGGCCAGGGCGATCAGCACGGCGGGGACAACATGATACAGAATCTTATGGCGGTTGTTCAGCAGCAGCCCTTGCACGATCATCAAAACAAAGCACGATGCGATGATCCACCGAAGCGCAAGGCTTTGCTCCGCGGCAGATGATGTCAGGATGCGGAAGGATGTGATTTCGTACGCGATGACCAGCAGGACCAGGATGCCCTTTTGAAGCTGGCTGTCCATCGCAAGATCGGTAAAATCATCCTGGTATCGCGCCTCCCTTTTGCGGGTGAGAAAAAGATACGCCGCCACGCCCAGTATGTTGCACACCACGATGGCGATGGTGTAAAAAACCTTGGCTCGCGTGCGAAGGGTGGCATTCTCCCAGCAATGCCGTATGAAGTATGCCTGTATCAGCACCTGCATGAAAACGGCAGGCGTCAGGACGGGCAGTATGTCATAAAAGTCCATAATACCTCCGCGCACATTTTTCCTTATTATAGCATGAGTTTTTGGCAAGGTACAGGCATGCCGGCGTAAGAAATCCCATACAGGATTGTCAGGGCTGGCAATTGAAACGTCTTGGTGTATAATGGACCGGGAAACCTGGGTGTGCCTGTCCGCTTCTTAATACGGTGAAGGGGGATTTTCATATGCAATGGCCCCGGCTGCCCCTGGATGTGCTTTTGAACCGGCTGACCCTGCCCAAGGAAGGCAGGCTTTCCATGGTTCTGGATACGGATACGTACAACGAGGTGGACGACCAGTTCGCTTTGGCCTACAGCCTTCTCTCGCCGGAGCGTTTGGATGTTCAGGCCGTGTATGCCGCGCCCTTTCACAACGACCGCTCCAGCGGGCCCAAGGATGGCATGGAGAAAAGCTATGACGAGATCATAAGGCTTCTTGGAAAAATGGGAAAAAGCCCTGACTGCTTTGTTTTTAAAGGCTCCGAAAGCTATCTGCCCGATGAAAATACGCCCGTGGAAAGCCCTGCCGCCAGGGACCTTGTAAAGCGCGGTATGCTGCGGCCTGAGGGCGATCCTCTTTACGTGGCGGCCATCGGGGCCATCACCAATGTGGCATCCGCCCTATTGATGGAGCCGGAGCTTGTGAAAAGGATTGTGGTGGTCTGGCTGGGCGGCCAGCCGCTTTCCTATCCCACCGCCCGGGAGTTCAACCTGTCCCAGGATGTGCCCGCTGCCAGGGTGCTGCTGGATTCCGGGGTGCCCTTCATTCTCATCCCCTGCATGGGCGTGGCCTCCCATCTTCTGGCCACGGTGCCGGAGTTGAAGGCTTATATCGGCGGGAAGAATCCCCTGTGCGATGCGCTGGTGGAGCTTTTCTCTGCCTACAGCGAGGATCATTTCGCTTGGGCCAAGGAAATCTGGGATGTGTCCGCTATCGCCTGCCTGATTAACCCCGACTGGGTGCCCACCGTGCTGGAGCCCAGTCCGCTACTGTCCGGCAGCAGCTTCTGGGGCCGCGATCCTAATCGCCATCCCATCCGCGTGGCAACAGGCATCCACCGCAATCCCATCTTCAGGGATATGTACGAAAAGCTTGGCAAGGCGTAGCGATTATCATAAATCTTGGTTCCATTTCCGTTGCTGCCGCCTTAGCTTCCCTCTGGAGGGATAAGCCGAGGCTTGGCCTTGCGCGGAAGGAGGTTTTGGTTGGCCTGGCGTCAAGACCCCGTTCCGCGATGAAATATGAAATCAGGCCGCCCATCATCTTTTGGGCGGCCTTTGCCTTGCTCTATTTCCCGTCCTTTTTCCCGCGCTTTTGGAAGTCCTGCTCTATGCGGTCCTTCCAGTTCCCGTTCAGGGGGCAGTCGGTGCGGATGCTGGCCGCGGCGCTGCTGACCACATCATAATTCAGCCTTGTCCCGGCGCCGTCGGCATGGTAGTTCACGGCCCTGTCCGCCCGGATGCCAAACCTTCCGGCAGCAGCGATGGCGTCGATGTTGGCGCCCAGGAACAGAAACTCCCAGCCGAATTCCTCCCGCTGCCTCTCGATCATCTGCTGCACCTTTTGATAGGAGTATTCTCGGCTGGAATTTTCCATGCCGTCGGTAGTGATCACCATCAGTGTCTTGCCGGGGCGCTGGCTCTCCTCGGTGTGCTGATGTGCGCTTCCAATTTTTTGAATGGTTCTGCCGATAGCATCCAAAAGCGCCGTGCCGCCCCGGACATAATAATCCTGCCCGGTGATGGGCTTGATGCCCTTGATCATGATCCTATCGTGCAAAAGCTCATATTTGTCGTCAAACAGCACCGTGGTGACAACAGCCTCGCCTGGCACTTCCTTCTGCTTTTCCAGCAGGGAGTTGTAGCCGCCGATGGTGTCGCTTTCCAGCCCGCCCATGGAACCGCTTCGGTCCAGTATGAAAACAAGCTCTGTCAAATCATTGCGCATTGTGTCATCCTCCGTTCGTTTTATGAACAGAGGATAACACTTTTTTCTGCCGCCATGGTCGCTTCAAAGGCGACATTTACGCGCCTAGCAGCTCTTCATCGAAGGCGAACAGCGCCTGATTGATTTCGAATATATTGTAGTTCCCCTTGCGGATGAAGTACGACACGATCAGGTCAAACCGGCTGCAGGGCGACAGCGCGTAGCCTGCCTTGGCCAGCAGTTCATTTGTTTCGTCCAGGGTCAGCTTCATGGCCACGGCCAGCGCGATGGCTGTCTGCTTGCTGGGGGTGTAATGGATATTGCTTCTCAGCTTGGAAAACAGCTTTCTGTCCAGGTTTGCCTTCTTGTATACATCCACATCCTTGAGGCTCTTTTGATCGATCCACTTCAAAACCGACTGGGAAAACGTATCCGGCACATGGTGCAATGCATTTTGCAGGCTGAGCGGCGCAAACAGTGGGAATTTCTTCGGGGCGGGAGCCATTGCGGAGGAGGTTGCTGCCGCTGAAACAGGATCGTCGGAAATGCTCTCCGCCGCGCACATATCTGCATGGTCCATATGATCATGCCGCCTGCGCAGGTGGGGGAGATCTTCCCGGCCAGAAACGTAATGATCGTCTATGAAACTTTGTATGGAGGCGAACAGCTTTTCTGAAAGCCTGAAAGAATCGCGGTCATACACCACCAGGTACACCGCCATGTCGCGGTGAAGCAGAAATTCCCCGATGGCGGATATGGCCACCTGCAGCGCCTGATCCTTGGGGTAGCCGAATATGCCCGAGGAAATCAGCGGAAAGGCAATGGAACTCAGGTTATGCTCATGCGCAAGATTCAGGGCAGACTGATAGCAAGCCCGAAGCAGTTTTTCTTCTCCCTGCCCCCCGCCTTGCCAAATGGGTCCTACGGCATGGATGACATACTTGGCCGGAAGGCGGAATCCGGGGGTGAGAACAGCGCCGCCTACATCACAATGCCCTATTTTGCCGCATGCCCTGGTCAACTCCTCAAGCCCAGCAGCATCGAATATGGAGCCGCACACCCCGCCGCCGGCTTGAAGCTGGGTATTGGCGGCATTTACGATGGCGTCCGTCTTCATGTGAACGATATTATCCCGTACGATTTGAAACGGCATCAGGCCGCCTCCCTTTTGTGCATAGCGTTAGCTAATCAATCAAGTCAGTATCCGTACTCCCGGAACGCCTTATCAATGCCTTCCTCCGTTGTGGAAAACCGCATGCCGTGGCCTTCTGCCTTTTCGCAGTCCATGCGCAGGTCGGGATATTTGTTAGCCGCCTCGTTCTCCGGCCGCAAAAGCTCCGCTATGCGGTCCCTAGCGCCAAGGCGGGTGAATATCAAACTTGCGGCCTCGTACGTGCTGATGTTGGAAGTGCTTCCGAAATTGTACACGCCAGAGGGGGCGTTCAACAGCGCGGGCATGTTTGCGATCACCTCATGCACATACGTGATTCCCCGGCCGCTGTTGCTGGAGAGGGTGAGCGGCATGCCGGTGTATAGTGCTTTCTGGCACATGGTCAGCAGGTTCTGGCTGGTATATATCCCACGCACGGGGAAATCGTACATCCATGTCAGGCGGATGGCGGCGTAATCGTC
This sequence comes from Bacillota bacterium, assembly GCA_023436585.1. Classification (GTDB taxonomy): domain Bacteria; phylum Bacillota; class Clostridia; order Christensenellales; family Aristaeellaceae; genus JAEWAH01. Next base: position 592,946 of record JAEZIN010000028.1, read on the forward strand.
CGTTTCCGCGGCGATGCGCTCCTCCGCCGCCTTCTTGTGCTTCCCGTACACGTTGACAGGGGAAAGGCTGCACGTTTCCTTGTGCGGACCCATTTCTTTGGAACCGTTGTATACCTGGTCGGTGCTGAAATGAATTAGCCTGATCCCGGCTGCCTTGCACGCTTTGGCCAGGTTTTCCGGCCCCAGCACGTTTACCCGGAAGGATAGGTCCGGGTCCTTTTCGCATTCATCCATCCTGGAGATGGCCGCACTGTGAATGACGGCGCGGGGCCTTGCATCCGCTATCATGCGGCGGCAGGCGTCAAGGTCCGTTATGTCAAGGTCGCGGTGGCCGAGGCCAAGCACCGCTTCCCTTTCCTTGTAAGATAGATAAAGCCGTGAAGCGCAAAAACCGTGGACGCCTGTCATTAGTATGGGGCCAATAGAAGTCATTGTGATCGCTCCTTTATGGAAGTTCCTCCCGCTTGTTCTCCATAGCGGGGCCAAATTCCTGCCCCGTAAGGATTGCTTTACAAGAAAGCGCCGCCGGGAGTTTGATGCTTCCCGGCGGCGCTTGATAGCATGGTATTGCTCTTTATTCCACTTTTCTGTTCAGTTCTCCGCTCTTTTGATCAAACACCTGCTGCACCTCTCCCGCGGGGGTGTACCACAGCTCATTGCCCTTGACCTGGTAACCATCCACATGCAAGCCGCCGTGGACAAGGATCACCACCGTGCCGTTCCAGGCAATGTATTTTCCCATGGTTTTCACGTCCCTGTCCTGCGGAACGTAAGAAACATAGGTGCCGTCCGAGGTGAAGGTAATTTCCCGGTACAGCCCATTCCCATAGTTCCCCCAGGTGCCGCGCAGCAGTATGTCACCGCCCGCTGTCATGGCCTCCCCCTCATGGGGGATTCTTTCCAATGGCCCCTGTTTCCTTTGCATGGTGATGGATATTCCTTCCGCATAGGCCAGTGTCATCTTCACTGCTGCAACCTCATAGGTGACAAGCGTCGCCTTTTGGGTTTCGTCCCTCAGCAGCAGCTTATCCCCGGCAGTGGTATAGGTGGTGACCGGCGGCTGCGTATCCTGGTAGGGAATGAAGACAAGCGCCTCTCCCGTGGGGGTGAAGGTAATCTCCTTGTACATGCCATTATCTATGCCGCCCCATGTTCCAATCAGCGCTTCATCAAGCAGAGGGCCTTCCTGCTTTAGGAATGTGTATACCTTTCCTGTGTTTGTCAATAGGATCAGTGAACCTTCCGACTGCATGTACTTGAAATCTACAGGCCCGCTGTCCCTGGCCTTCAGTGTGCATAAACCGTCGTTTGCCTCGAAGCTTCCGGTATACACCTCCGGCCTGTCGGTGCTGAACCCTTCAAAGGTCCCGTCTTCTTTGAGCGTTAGCCGCAAAATGGCCCCCGTCTTTTCATCCGTGCCTTGCCATACCCCGGAGATTCCATCCTCCGCCAGGACAGGCGTTACTGCCAGCAGTGTGCAAAGAAACAAAAGCAAGCCAAGCCTCCGCATATTCATGATGATTTCTCCTTTCCCATATCGTTCACCGGCCCATGGGCCGGCAAAGCCCCTTGACGCTTTTTTTCGACAGTTTGGATGCATATTCCCCATAATAATCCCTGGTATTGTATAAATTAGAAAATATTACCATGCAATACAAAAATGATACCACAAAAATGCAGGGTTATCAAGCGATAGTCCTGCGTTCGTCCATTTTTTATCCATTTGTAACAAATGAAAAAGGCAAAAAAATTACCGCCCCGCGCTGAACCACCTGCGAAAGCGCTTGGGCGTCATCCCCTGGTATTCCTTGAAGCGCTGTATGAAGTAGCTGGTGGTGGAAAAGCCTGTTTCCATGGCGACGTCCGTAATGGATTTATCCGATTCCGCCAGCAGCACGGCCGCCTTTTTGAGGCGTGTAAGCAGCAGGTATTCCGCGAAGCCGCGGCCCAAATACCTGGAGAAAAAGCGGGAAAAGGCTGTATAGCTCATGCCGCAATGGCCGGCAGCCTCTGCCATACCGATGCTTTGGGCGAAATTTTCATCCACATATTCCAATGCCTTGTGCAAAACGGCAATGGCCGCGTCATCCGGCACAGCCTCCCGGCTGTTTTCATGCCATCGGCGCAGGATCCACAAGAATAGCCGGCTGATATTCGCCCGAAGTGCGATTTCATACCCGAAATCCCGGCGCAAAAACTCGTCCACAATCTCCTGCAGGATATCGCCCACCGCCGCGGCCTTTGTTTCCTCCTTGGGGAACACCTTCCGATGGACGCCCACGCCTTTGATATAGGGCATGATGTATTTGAGTTCAAACACCAGCGCGTCGGCGGAGTACAGCACCTCCGGTACGAATTTGATCACCAGGTACTGATTCAAACCATCGCTCAACGCCCGGGTGCTGTGCACCTCCATGGGGTCGATCAGCGCCATATCGCCGGGATACAATTCATATGGCTTTTCATTGAGCATCAGCGTATACGCGCCGGACTTGCAATACAAGATTTCAAAAAATTCATGAATGTGCGGAGCCACCACCGGCGCCTCGCCCATGGTTTTTTGTACGCTGCAGTCGTAGATGTAGCGTATGTTTCCCCGGGGCAGCCGCTCTTCCCTGTAAAAGACCGCCATACAGCCCTCTTGCAAAAAAATGATATTTTATCTCAAAACCATTATATCATCCCGGCGGCCTGGATGCTATAATTTCATCATATGGTACAAGGAGGAAAATATATATGAGCAAACGGCTTCGTGTGGGCATCATCGGCTGCGGCGGCATCGCCAACGGAAAACATATGCCATCCTTAAAAGCGCTGAACAGGGTGGATCTGGTGGCTTTCTGCGACATCATCAGGGAGAAGGCCGAGAAGGCCGCCGCCGAGTACGGCACCCCTGATGCCAAGGTGTACACGGACTACAAGGAATTGATTGCGGACGCTTCCATCGATGTGGTGCATGTCTGTACCCCCAACCGCTCCCACGCGGACATCACGGTAGATGCCCTGCATGCCGGCAAGCATGTTATGTGCGAAAAGCCCATGGCGAAAACTGCCGCCGACGCCCGCCGCATGGTGGAAGCCGCCAAAGTGACCGGCAAAAAGCTCACCATCGGCTACCAGCACCGTCATAAGCCCGAGAGCAATTATCTCAAGAGCGTCATTGGGCGCGGCGACCTGGGCGACATCTACTACGCCAAGGCTTTCGCCATCCGCCGCCGGGGCACACCCAACTGGGGCGTTTTCCTCAACGAGTACGAACAGGGCGGCGGCCCGCTGATTGATATCGGCACTCACTCCCTGGATCTGACGCTGTACCTGATGAACAATTACAAGCCCCGCATGGTGGTAGGCACCAAGTACAAGAAGCTGGAAGATCCCTCCTGCGGCAACCCCTGGGGCGCCTGCGACCACACCATGGAGGATTCCGCCTTCGGCTTCATCGTCATGGAGGATGGCGCCACCATCACCCTGGAGGCCACCTGGGCGCTGAACACCGTGGAGCCCATCTCCGAAGGCAGCCTGCAGCTTTGCGGCTCCAAGGCAGGTGCGCAGATCAAGAACGGCATAGTAATCAACAAGGGCGAGTTTGGCCGGCTCATCGAGATCAAGCCCGATGTGTCCAGCGGCGGCGTGGCCTTCTATGACGGCGTCAAGGAAACGCCGGCCATCACCGAGGCCCGGCGTTGGATAGATGCCATTGAAAATGACACCGATCCCGTGGTGCTGCCCGAGCAGGCCTGCGTGGTGTCCGAGATACTGGAGGCCATCTATACTTCCGCCAAAACGGGCGAGCCCGTGTATTTCAACCGGTAAGGAGGCTTTCCCATGGAGTACGGCGTACAGCTTTACAGCGTGCGGGACAAGACGCAGGCCGACATGCGCGGAACGCTTCTGGCCATCGCTAAGCAGGGTTATTCCTTTGTGGAGTTCGCGGGCTTTTTCGGCATAGCCGGGCAAGACATCGTTGCTATGCTCCATGAGGCGGGCCTGCGCGTTTCCGGTACCCATACGGGTATCAAAGAACTGAAGGAAAAAACGGAAGAGACGATCGCCTATCACAAGCAGATCGGCAATACGTCCATTATCGTGCCCTATGCCGAGCTTGACACCCAGGAAAAGATCGACGCCTTTATCACGGACATGTCCGCCCTGCAGCCGCGCTTTGAACAGGAGGGCATCCGCCTGGGCTACCACAACCACGCCCAGGAGTTCAAGCCCAACAGGGACGGATCCGTGGCCTTCGAACAGCTGATCTACCACACGGCGCTGGACCTGGAAATCGACACCTTCTGGGCGTATGCCGCCGGGGTCGATCCTGTGGCCCTGCTCACAAGGCTCAAGGGCCGCGTGCCGGTGATCCACATCAAGGATGGCTATGAAAACGGCGAAGGCATGCCCCTTGGTAAGGGAACGGCTCCCGTCAAGGCCGTCTATGAAGCGGCCAGGGCCTTGAACATTGCCATGGTGGTGGAAAGCGAAACGCTGACGCCGGATGGGCTGACCGAAACGGGCATTTGCATGGAATGCTTAAAGTCCCTGGAATAAGAACAACCTTTGTAAGGAGAAGACATATGGTCAATGTACTGATGCTTTCCAAGTGGCATGTGCATGCCAGGGATTACGCCAACACGGTCATGGCGCAGCCCGACGCGAAAATCACCTGCGTGTGGGATGAGGATACTGCCCGCGGCGAAGCCTGGGCCAGGGAGTTGGGCGTTGCCTTTGAGCCCGATCTTAATAAGGCGCTTGCCCGCCCCGATGTGGATGCGGTCGTGGTGGATACGCCCACCACCGATCACCCGGCGGTGATGATCAAGGCGGCCAAAGCCAAAAAGCATATCTATACTGAAAAGGCGCTGGCCACCACGTTGGAAGACTGCAAAGCCATCCAAAAGGCAGTGGAAGAGAACGGCGTCAAGTTCTGCATCTCCTTCCCGCGGCTCACCTGGCCGCTGGCGCAGCTATGCAAAAAGGCCATCGATGACGGGCTTCTGGGCAGGATCCACTTCATGCGCATGCGCGTGGCCCACGACGGTGCCTCCCGCGCGTGGCTGCCGGAGTACTGGTATGATGTGGATAAGGCCGGCGGCGGGGCCATGATGGACCTGGGCTGCCATCCCATGTACCTGGCATCCTACCTGTTGGGTAAGCCGGCCCGCATTGCCTCCATGTTCAACAACACCTGTGCGCCAAACGGTGTGGATGACAATGCCGTTTCCGTGGTGGAGTTTGAGAACAAGGCCATCGCCGTGCTGGAAACGTCCTTCATCGCCCCGCATCACGGCGAAAGCTTTGAGTTGCTGGGCTCCCTGGGTGCCATCGTGCAGGTGGACGGCAAGATAAAAATGCGCACCAGCCAAATAAAGGATGGTTGGTTTACCCCCGACAGGCTGCCGGAGCAGCAGCCCTCCGCCATACGCCAGTGGCTGGACGGCATTGAAAAGGGCACGCCTATCCCCTTCGATCTTGAGAAAGCCATCGCCCTGACAGAGCTGCTGGAGAACGCCTACAAGTCCGATTGCGAGCAGAGGATCGTGCCAATTATCTGATGTGTTTTTAACATAAACAGCCCGGCCTGAGAATTCCCAGGCCGGGCATCGCATTTTTTCTGGATGATGTCCACAAGCATATGGGATACAAGCGTGCCCCGCACGCTGTCATCCTGAGGAGCGCAGCGACGCAGGATCTTTAAGAAGGATGTTTCAAATAGATCCTTCACTTCGTTCAGGATGACAGATACCTTGATTGCGGATGATTCCATAGCCCCTGGAATTGGTGCGCTAAGGCTCTGAACTGTAATTAATCCAGCAGCTCCTGATGTTCCTTCATGAAACAAACAAACATGTGCAGCAGGATCATATGAATATCCTCAATCTGCTCATACCCCGTTAACTGGATCGGGATGGCCGCGTCCGCGAAGCTTCTAATCTTTCCGCCGCCAAAGCCGGACAGCGTCATGATCTTCGCGTTCTTTTCCCTGGCGTACTCGCAGGCTTTCACCAAATTGGGTGAATTGCCGCTGGCGCTGATCATAATCACAAGATCGCCCTCATTGAGCAGGTTGATGAGCTGCTGGCGGAAAACCTCTTCAAAGGAAACATCGTTGCCGAAGGCCGTGATCTTTTCCACATTGTCGCTTAAAGAGATCATCCGATACCTGCGCTTCGGCGTTTTCACCGCGTTCTTGCCAAAATCGCACACAAAATGGTTGGCCGCGGCTGCGCTGCCGCCGTTGCCTACCACAAATACCTGCTTGTCGTTTTTGTATGCCGCCAATAATAACCCGATACAGGCCTCAAAATCAGCCGGGGATATTCCTTGTATATGGGGTATCAGCTCCTGCTGGTATTCTGTCAAAAAAGACTGAAACATGCACGCTCACCTTTCTTTTTGCAAATCATTTTTAGATTGAAGGTTTTTGAAGGTGGGGTGCGGGGAGGGAAATTTTTTCAAAAATTTCCCTCCCCGCATTCATCCTACCTTCGTCTCGCAAATCCCACCGCGGCCGCGCCAAGGAGCCCGCCGTCATAGCCCAGGGGGGTGGGCAGAATTTGAAGGTTGGGGTTGGCGGCGCGGTACATGTGCCTACTCACGGTCTCCCAAAGGGATTTCTCGAATAGGGGGAACGCCAGGGAAACGCCGCCGCCCAGGATCACCTTGGCGGGGTTTAATATATTGCAGGCTGTGGCAATGACCTTGCCCAGGTATTCGCCCTCCAGATGGAAAACCCGCAACGCCGTGTCCTCGCCGGCCCTGGCCCGGCTCGCGATTTCTGCGGCGTCAGCCTGCGATCCGTCCGGCATGGGCGCGCCGCCCAGTTCCTGGTAATTCCTGGCGATGGCCGGCCCGGCCGCGTGCGCTTCCAGGCAGCCATTCAGGCCGCACTTGCAGTGCCGGCCGTTTTCCACCACGGTGCAGTGGCCGAACTCCCCGGCGGTGCCGTTTGCCCCGCCATACAGCCTTCCGCCTATAAACATGGACCCGCCGATGCCGTTGGAAACGGTCAGGTACAAAAAATCCTCCGCATCCCGGCCGGCGCCGAACAGCCGTTCCGCCAGGGCGCAGGCCTGTCCATCGTTGTCGATAAAAGCGGGAAGGCGGAATTCTTCGGTTAGTATGGCCGCAATGGGCAAATCACGGATACCGGAGAAGCTGGCCTCCACCCATAGTCCCTTTTCCGGATCGGCGAGGCCGGGGATGGATGCGCCGATAAACGCGGGGGTTATGGAGGGATGCTCCTGTAAAAGCGCCCTGCCCTCCCGGAAGATATCCTCAAGCATTGCCTGCTTCGTAAGGTTCCGCCATACAAAGCGCCTTTTGCAGTGGATGGCTCCTGTTTCGTCCACCAGGCCTACCACGAACTTAGAGCCGCCGATGTCAATGGCCAGGGAGACTGTACTCATTGTGCTTCTCCCCCAAACTGCTCGTCATACAGCGCCAGTATCTCCGCCGGGCTTGCAGTGCCGGTGGTGCCGATTTTGCGCACGGTGACACCTGCGGCCAGGTTGCCGATAAAAGCGGCCTCCTTATGGCTGGCCCCGGCGCAAAGCGCGCTGACGATTCCGGCGGTGCAGGCATCGCCCGCGCCGCATACGTCAATGGGCCCAGATTGGTAAGCGGCCGGCACCAGGCAGTTTTCCGCGTCCTGCCTGCAGGCTACGCCACTTGCGCCGCAGGTGATGAACACATCCCTGCCTGTCTTTTGCATCAGCGCATCCATGGCCGCAAAGACCCGGTTCTGATCAAAGGAATCATCAGCTTCCAACCCCAGCGCCATCTTTTCGGCCTCCAGGTGGTTGCACTTGATGGTCACATCCGAAAAACGGTGGATAAATGCCCTGGAGTCCGCGAAAAAGAGCTTTTCGGGTTTTTCGCGGGCCAGGGAGGAGATGACATCCCGCATGGCCTCCGTCACCACGCCGGTATTCTCCTTGGTTAATTGATCCAGTATGATCACCGCGTCGGACCTTTGCGCGGCCGCCTGCAGGTGCAGCGCCGTTTTGCGCACCAAGGATTCGGGCGTGACGGTGCGGTTCTTGATATCAATACGGTTGCCTTCCTTGGGTGCCTCGCCGCCTTCCATAAACATGGGCTTCATGTACACGGGCGTCATCCGGTCCCGGCTTCTTACCACGTGCCGCGTATCCACGCCGGCACTTCTTAGCGCCTGCAGTACCTCCCAGCCGTCGCCGTCCATGCCCAGGAAGCTTACGGCATAACAGGTACCCACCTTCAGCGCCATCAGGTTGTTGAGCACTGTGCCCGCCGCACCGGCGCTGGATTTATAGCCCACCGCCTGGTAGGCTGTCAGGCCTGTTTCCACGGAAGGTTCGTTAAGGCTTCTGTCAATTTGCATCCACTTATCCAAAAACAGATCGCCCAATACCGTGATATGAAGGCGGGGGAACTGCTTGAGCAGGAAGATCAGCCGTTCCCGGTTCATTTGCGTTCCCCCCCGTGCAAAAGCCGGTGGGCAAGGGCCGCCACGGTGTCGCTGTGCTGGCCCTGCACATAAAAGCTCTCCCCGCCGTCAGCCACGGTACGGGCCATGATGGTTTTCCATGGCCTGAAATAATACCTGGGATCAGACTTTGACGGCTCCTCCTGAACATTCTTGCCTTCCAGGGGCAAAAGATCAAACACCGCCGTGGTAAAATGGCCGATGTGCCGGCCCTGCTGATGTGCCACGTTCCTGGCCATGGACAGCGCCTTCAAGTACACCTCCGGCCCCGTCACCGCCGAGCCGAAATTCAGGAAAACGCCGCCCTCCAGGTTTTCCACGGTGTTGGTGTAGATAAGAAAATCCCTGTAGGTGGCTTCCCCCACGACAGCCCCGTCGAAATTGGGCTGCTCGTGTATGATATCGCAGCCGATGCTCACATGCACGGTAACAGGCACCTGATTTTTATAGCCCGCGGCCAGCAGGCTGTAGTCGCGACACGGAAAATTGTTTTCCCAGATATACCTGCCCACAGCCTCGCCGTAGCCCAGCCCATCCTTTGCGCCTTCAGCCACAGCCTCGTTGATGCGCGCATCCTCCTGCCACAGGCCGAACTGCCCTTCTCTTATATATCGTGCTACGCTCTCCGTGGTGGCACCGATAAGGGCAAACTCGAAATCATGGATGCTCCCGGCGCCGTTTAAGGCAAAGTGGGTGATGTACCCTTTCTCCATGAGCTTTATCAGCAGCGGCGCGGCCCCAGCCCGCAGCACATGCGCGCCCATCATCATCAATACCGCCGCGCCCTTTTCCCGGGCGGCCTTGATTCTCTCCGCCAGTATATCAATGGTCTCATGGTGATAATCCGGGCAGGCGTCCGGGTCCATCATCACGCTTAAATCTAAGTCATGGGCGCGCTGCGTCAGGGGCTTCAATAAAAGCCTGGACCGGTCGAACTGGGCAAAAGGCATATTGCATTCCCTCCCGCTGATTAATCAAAAAGATAGGCTTCCAATTCACCAAGATTCCTGTAATCGGGGATGATCACATCCGCCCCGGCGCGCAAAAGCCTCTCCCGCTTCCATTCGTCGATGCCGCGGCGTTCCGATTCGTTGGATGCCACACCGATGGCTGTGCCCCCCACGGCCTTCACGTTTTCAATCTCTACATAGCCGTCCCCCAGCCCCAGCAGCTCTTCACCCTGAAGATTGTTTTCCCTCAATATCCGCTCAATGACCATTTTCTTGGAGAACGCCCTGTAGTCCCGCTGCGCGCCGTAAATGTGCCCCTCAAAAAACCGGTCCACCTGCAAAAGCATTGCCTCGTTAAGCACGTATTCCTCATCGGTGCCGCTGGCCAAGTACAGCGTGAGCCCATGGCCTTTCAGCATGGTAAGAAGCTCATATGATCCGGGCACGGTCAGCGTTTCCGGGTCGATGGAGCCTTTCTCCAGCCCTTTCAGGCGGTTGTCGATCCGTATAAGCAGTCTGCGGTGGTATTCGTCCTTGTAGACCTGCGGGTCCAAAGGCGTACCGCCCAGCTTTTTAATCTCCTCCGCCAAGGCGATGCACTGGTATATGGTCTGCTTGCCCGTATGGAAGAAGATAAACTCCCTGGCAAGTGCGTATAAATCCGCAGGGTCTTTGTCCTGGCCGCCTGGCGTCTTCGTCAATATGTCCGCGAAATAGGGGATCATAATCTGCTGCCAGCCTTCGCGGATCAGGCTGATGGTGCCGTCAAAGTCCAATACCGCGTAACGGAAGCTTCCCAACCTCGGCCGAACAATTTCCGGTGCCGTTTCATTTCTGCTCATGTAGGACGTTAATCCTTCCTCATTGACGAATGCATTCGTTCCTGCTACTATGAAAGTAACTTTTGTATACGATAGAAAGAAGGGTGCCTATGGCGGAAGCCGGCCAAATCAAGCGAGAGCACTATAAAACCGTACTGCGGCTGATTCAGCGGCATCCCGATATCTCCAAGCCTCAAATTGCCGCGAAGACGGGCCTTACACCCTCAGCCGTGCATGGGATTGTGTCCTATCTGGAGCAAAAGGGCGTAATCGCCTGCACCGGCTCCGCCAGCTCCAGCGGCGGCCGCAAGCCCTCTTGCTACGCGATCCCAAAGGACCTGGGCTTTTTTGTAGGCGCAAGCATCCGTATCGACAGGCTGGAAATCGGCCTGTTTGACATGAACCTAAATCTCATACATAAGACGGCCCATGTCCTGAGCCTCAGCGAGGCCGGACCGGAGACGTACGCCTCCTTTACCGCCCAGGCTATCGTGCAGGAAATCGCCAGTTTCGGCCTCCGTTCGGAGGACTGCTTCGGCGTGGGTGTTACCGTGCCGGGTCCGGTGGATTTTGAAAGGGGAACTGTTTTGGAGATCGCCGCCGCGCCGCTGTGGCAGCAGTATCCGCTGGCTCACAGGCTATCGGATGCCTTGGCGCTGCCCGTGGCGGTGGACAAGGATGTGTACGCCGGCATCAGGTACCTGCAGCATGTGGGGAAAATAAAGCGCAGGGAGTGTGCGGCGTTCCTGTCCATCTGCGAGGGCATCGGCGCGGCGCTGCTCATACACGGCGAGGTCTTTCGCGGCTCCCACAGCCTTTCGGGAGAGATCGGCCATCTCACTGTGCGCAAGGATGGCATTCCCTGCTCCTGCGGCAATACCGGCTGCCTGGAGCTGTACTGCTCGGACATCGGCATTGTGAAGCAGTACAACGCCCAGACGGGCGGGAACTGCCAGCGGGTGGAGGATGTGATCGCCTTCGGGGAAAAGGATGATCCCCTGGCCCGCAAGGTGTTTGCCCAGGCGGTGGGGTATCTTGTGGATACCACCTGCACCATCATCATGAACTATGACCCGGAAGAGCTTGTGATCTACTGCACGTGGCTCAACCGGCAGCGCGCGCTGTACTTCAAAATGCTGGATGCGCTGTACGCCAAAAGCATATTCACAAAGCGCCATACGGTGGATATAAGCCTGTTGGACCCCGAGCCCATCAACCTGCCTTCCGCCGCTTCGCTGGCGGCGCTGGATTTGAGCTTCCGCTCCGGCAGCAGGCTGATGGATATGCTGGAGGAAGAGTAAAAGCTATTCAGCCTTCAGCGCGCTGTCAAAGGCAAAATCCGACGGCTCGAAGTTCATCCGGCTGGCGACCATGTACGCCTCCGCAGCGCCTCGCATCCTCTCCATGCCGCTGTCCTCCCATTCCACGCACAGGGGGCCGTGATATCCCATCTGGTTCAGCTCCCGCGTAATGGCGTCAAAGTCTACATCCCCATGGCCCAGGGACACAAAGTTCCAGCCGCGCCGTGTATCGCCAAACTCCAGGTGCGAACCCAGCACGCCGGCGCGCCCGTCGCAGCTTAGCTTCACGTCCTTCAAATGCACATGGTAGATGCGCTCTGCAAAATCCCGCAGGAAGACGATTGGGTCCACCCGCTGCCATAATAAGTGGCTGGGGTCAAAGTTCAGGCCCAGGGTGGGCCGAAAATCCAGCTTCCTCAAAAGCCTCAGGGTGCTGTAATAATCAAAGGCGATCTCCGTGGGGTGCACTTCCAGCGCCAGCTTCACGCCGCATTCGTCGTACACGTCAAAGATGGGCGTCCACAGCTCCTTGATGCGCTCAAAGCCCGCCTCTACCATCTCTTTTGTCGTCTGGGGGAAAGAATACCACCAGGCCCAGATGGGGGAGCCCAAGAAGCACGTCACCACCGGCACATTCAAAAGCTGCGCTGCCCGCGCAGTTTTTTTCATGGTCTCAATGGCCCAGTTCCGTATTTCCTCGGGTTTTCCCCGCAGCGCCTTGGGGGCGAAGTTATTAAGCCGCGGGTCGTAGTTGTCGCCCACGCACTGGCCGACAAGGTGAGCGGATATCGCGCCGATCTTCATGTCATGCTTGTTAAGCGTGGAAAGAAGCCATTCCCGGTATTCTGGGGAGGAGACGGTCTTCTCCACATCCACATGGGCCTGACTGGCCAGTTCGAAGCCTTCATAACCGATGGCGTGCATTTTTTCGCAAAGCGTTTCCAGCGGGATGTCGCCAAACTGGCCGGAACAGATGTTGATAGGCCGTTTCATATGGTTAGCCTCCCTGCTTACGTATGGTCCACAAAAATCGTCTTGTTTTCCTTGGCGGACTTGACCGCTGCGAAGATCACGCGCATGGCCTTTAACGCTTCCTCACCGTCCACGGGAGGGGTCCTGCCGTTCAGGACGCTTTCCACAAACGCGTTGATAACGCCTGTGTTTTTGCGCGCGCCGGTGGTTTGGTCCTTGTTGGAAGCCATCAGGTCCAACAGATACCGCAATACTTCGCCATTGCGCTTTTCCAGAATCAGCGAATAGACGGGATCGTCATACAGGCGGAGCGTGCCCTCCGTGCCGTAAATGCGGGTGGAGTTATCCTCTTGGCCGTAAAACGTCCAGCTTACGTGCAATTGGCCTAGCACACCGCTTTTGGTGCGCATGACCATCAGGGCGTTGTCCTCCACCGAAATGGGGGAGCCGTCGGGGAATTTCTTGTCCAGCGTACCCACAGCGGCCGTCACCTCCGTTACCGGCTCATTAAGCAGGTAGTGGATGATATCGGCCTTGTGCACGCCAAGGTCAGCCAGCGCGCCGAAGGCTGCCTGCTTTTTATCAAAGAACCAGGAGTTGGCAAGCCCCGTCCAGCCTTCCGGGCCTGGGTGGCCGAAGGTGGTGTGGAAGGAAACGGGCCTGCCGATCTCGCCGGCGAGGACCATTTCCCTGGCCTTTTGATGGGCCAGCGCAAACCGCTGGTTGTGGCCGATCATCAGCAGCCTGCCGTTCCGCTTGGCAGCCGCAGCCATAGCCTCGCAATCTTCCAGGGTGGTGGCCATGGGCTTTTCGCAAAGCACATGCTTGCCCGCGTCCAGCGCCTTGATGGTGACGGAGGCGTGGTCCACGTTGGCCACGCAGACGCTGACCGCGTCCACGCCGCTTTCCAGCAGTTCTTCCACGCTGCCGTATGCCTTTCCGCCGTACTCCTTGGCCAAAGCCTGGGCACGTTCCGGTATGCCGTCAAAATAGGCGGTCAGCTCACAATTGGGGTTTTCCCGGTACTCCGGGGCGTGGCGCACCTGGGTGATCTTGCCGCAGCCGATGATGCCGATTTTAAGCATGCGCGCTTCCCCCTTTTTCAGCGTTTGCGACCAAGAATGTTCTGCAGGAGTACCGCGATGATGATGATGCCGCCGCTGATGGCGCCGTTTAAGAACGTGGAAGCATCCATGCTGACCAGTATGTTGTTGATGATCTTGAACATTAAAACGCCCAGGAAGGTACCTATGATCTTGCCCCGGCCGCCGCTCATGGAGGTGCCGCCGATGGCCACTGCCGCGATGGCGTCCATTTCAAACAGATTGCCGGCGCTGGCGGGGGAGACGGTCATCCCGCGGGATGTGTACAGCCAGGCCGAGAAGCCGCATAAAAGACCGGTGATGGCAAAGACGGCGATCTTGATCTTGTCCACGTTTACGCCGGCCAGCCTGGCGGAGGTTTCGTTGCTGCCCACGGCATAAATGTGCTTGCCCAGCTTTGTTCTTTGCATAATCAGGCCGAATAGCAGCGAGAGGATTACAAACATGAAGATGGGATACGGTATTTTGAAGTCCCCAAGCTTGACAGATCCCGCCGCCACCAGGCGGAAGGCTTGGTAATACGCCGAGTTGGGGTTGCCGGCGGAGACGCCGATGGGGCCGCCCTTGCCGAAGTGGTTGATCAGGGAACGGCAGGCCGTCTGCACCGCCAGGGTGGCAATCATGGCCGGCATCCTGCCCTTGGTGACCAGCAGGCCGTTGAAGCCGCCGATGAAAGCGCCGAACAGAAGGCAGAACAAAAGCATCACCAAAATGCCCAGCCACCCGTCAAAGAACGGGTTTGTGCAAACATAGTTCAGGGTGTATGTGCCGAAGCCCGCGATGATGGCGACCTGGGCGCCTACGGATATGTCGATGAGTCCGGCGCAGATGACCATGGTCATGCCCAGGGCGATGATGCCTGTAGGAGCGCTTTGCACGATGATGTTGGATATATTTTGCCAGAGGAAGAAGTTGGGGTTAAAATACCAGCCCAATGCCAGAAGGAGGATGAAGGACAGCCAGTAGCTGTACTCCGACAGCAGCTTTTTGTAAAAGCTCTTGTTCAGCAGCGTCTTCTTTATCAGCGTCTTGGGCGTCCAGGATTGAACCGTCTTAAGCATGCTTCATCCCCTCCAAATTCGCCCCGGTGGCGTAGTACATCATGTTCTTTTCGGTCAGCTCATCCCGGTGTAGCACGGCGTTGACTTCGCCCCGGTACATGACCATGCAGGAATCCGCCACCTTGTAAATCTCCGGGAACTCCGAGCTGAACACCAATATGGCCTTCCCGCTCTCCGCCAGGCGGAGAATCAGGTGGTAGATCTCAAACTTTGTACCCACATCGATGCCCTGGGTGGGATTGTCAAAGATCAGGATGTCGGCATCCGTCTCCAGCCACCGGCCCAGGATCACCTTTTGCTGGTTGCCGCCGGAAAGGGAGGTAATGGGGTTCCTGGGGTTCCCGGCTTTGATGGAAAGCGCTTTCTGCTGCCGGTCATACCGCTGGGCTTCCCGCTTGGGGCTGATTAGCAGGCGCTTGAATTTGGTGTTGAAGAAAGCCATGGAGGTATTGTCGAATATACTCAGGTGGTTCAGTATCCCGCGCTCCTTGCGTGCGCGCGGCACCATGGCGATGCCCTTGTGCATGTGGTGCAATATGGGGCTGCCGCTGCGAAGGGGTGTGCCGTTTACAATGATGTCGCCTGTGCAGCTCTCCGCGCCGAAGAGCGCGTCCGCCAGCACGTCGCGGCCCGAGCTTTGCAGACCGGTGATGGCAATGATCTCGCCCTTGTGCAGGTCAAACGATATGCCTTTAAACGCGCTGCCGCACAGGTTCCTGACCGAGAGCATAACCTCCGGCGTAGCATGGTTGGGCTTGTTGTCAAAATCGTCGTGGGCCAGTTGGCGCCCGATCATCATTTCCGTGACCATGGATTCGTTGATGTCTTTGAAACTGCCCTCATTGACCAGCTTGCCGTCCCGCAGCACAAAGTACGTTTCGCATATTTCAAACAGCTCGGGCATCTTGTGGGAGATGTAAATGAAGCTGACGCCTTCTTGCCGCAGCTGCCGCATGATTTCAAACAAATTTTCTATTTCGTGTGTATTGAGCGCCGTAGTGGGCTCATCCATGATGATCAGTTCACATTTAAATAACAGCGCCCTGGCGATCTCCACCAGCTGCTTTTCCGCCGGCTGCAGGCTGCTGACAAGCGCCCACGGATCGATGTTCACCTGCATGCGCTCAAATACCTTGGCAGCCCGGAGCGCCATTTCCTTTTTGTTCAGGAATGGCCCGTTTTTGATTTCCTCCGCCAGGTACATGTTTTCAAAAACCCGCAGGTCGTTGCACAGGTTCAGCTCCTGATGAATGAAGCGTATGCCCAACCTCATGGCCTGCAGGGAATTTTCGATGTTTACTTTCTTCCCGTCCAGGAATATTTCTCCCTGGGCAGGGGGGAATGTACCTGCCAGTACATTCATCAGCGTTGATTTACCCGCGCCGTTCTCACCCAGCAGACCCACGATCTCACCCGGCTTCACGGTGAAATCCACATGGTCTACCGCGCGGACGGGCCCAAAGTCCACCACGATCCCCTTCATTTCTATGAGCAACGGCGGCCCCTCCCTTGTTTTCGAAATGGAGGCGGGCCGGTCGGCGTGGCGGCCGGCCGGCCCGCTGGTTTCCTTGGATCAAACTGTGCTTAGTTGCCCAGGCTGTAGCGCTCGGTGAACTCTTTGCTAGTGCGGAAGGCTTCCACGGTGGTCTTGTCGATTTCGATGGAGGGGATCAGGAACAGCTGGCCGGCGATATCCTGGCCCTGGTACTGTTCGCCCTTGGCGGTGGCGATGCCAAGACGGATGGCTTCGCGGATGAAGGAGGGGCTGAAGAAGTAGGTGACCAGGTCGATCTTCTGGTTGTCGTAGGTGGCCAGGGTCTCGCGGCGGCCGCCGACGCTGGTGATCAGCTTGATATTATGCTCGCCTGTGAAATTCTCCAGCGCGATGGTCAGGCCGTCCACGATCTCGTCGTCATGGGTGCAGACAAAGTCCACATCGGCGATCTTGGCGGGATCGGTGGTGTTCAGCCAGTTCTCCAGGAATTCCTGAGACTTGGCGTTGGACCAGTCGGTCTGGAAGGGCTCGTGCACCAGCTCGAACTGGGCGGCATAGGGGGAGGCGTTCAGCACGTCCACCATGCCCTGGGTGCGCTGCACGGAAACGGTGGAGCTGTCGCCGATGAATTGCAGGTACTGCAGCTTCTCGCCGGCATCCAGGCGGTCCTTGAAGTACTTGAGCAGGTATTGGCCCATCCAATTGCCGATGGTCTCGTTGTCGCCCATGATTTCAGCGGACAAGCCCTTGAAATCGGGGATCAAACGGTCATAGACAACCAGCTTCACGCCGGAATCCACGATGGTCTGGGCGGTGCTGCGCAGTTGTTCGCCTTCCAGCGGCCACAAAACGATGACGTCCGGGCCCCAGGTCAGAATGTTCTCGATGGCCGCGATCTGCTTGGCGGCTTCGCCGCCGACTTCGAACTTGTACTCGATGTTTTCGGCGCCGAGTGCGGCTACCTGCGCTTCGATCTCAGCGCGGGCATGGGCAATGCTTTCGCCCAGGAAGCCGTGGTCCGCGTCCGGGGTCACGATGCCGATCTTGAGGGCATCGGCCATGGCGGTGGTAACGGACAGCAGCAACATAAGGGACAGGACCAGTGCTACCAGTTTCTTCATGGTGTTACCTCCTACAGTTGTGTTATGACTCATCGGCCGAATGCTGCGGCCGAGAAATCCAGTGTACTCCGCCGGGGAGCCGAAGACTCCCTGATCATGAGCTTATGGGGCAGGATCACTTCATGGGGAGTGGGTGTGCGGTTCAGTTGGCAAAGCAGCATTTCCATGGCCTTCTCACCCAGCTCAAAGCAGGGCTGGGCCATGGTGGTTACATGGGGGTGGAACATGGTGGTGTGCTCCACATCGTCAAACCCCACCACCGTCACATCCTCCGGCACCCGAAAACCCATCTCCCGGGCGCTCGCGATGGCGCCTAGCGCCAGCATGTCAGAAATGCAGAACAGCGCGGTGGGCCGCTTTTCCTGCGAAAGCAAGCTTCTGGCGGCGTCAAAGCCGCTTTTGAAGGTGTAGTCGATGGTGGCATACCGGGCATATTCCTCTTTCACGGCGATACCTGCTTGCATAAGGGCATCCCGGTACCCTTTCATGCGCAATGCAGTAGATACATATTTGTTCACACTGCTGATGATGCCTATGCGTGTATGGTTCAGCTTCAGCAGGTAGTCCATCACATCCCTGGCTGCGGTATAGTTGTCGATGGATACACGGGCGATGGGCAGGTCTGGATCGAACTCCGAACACTGCACCAGCGCGAACTGCTCGGCATAAGGCGCAAGCCACAAGGAATGCTGCTCGGTGGCCAGCAATATGGCCCCGTCCGCCTGGTGCCTTTTGAGCATGTTCAGTATTTGCTCTTCCTGCGCCTGCTCCCCTTCCGTATTGCATAAGAAAGAACTGTAGCCCATTTGATGGGCGGCCTTCCCGATGCCGGCGATAATGTGGGTGTAATAGGGGTTGGTGACATTGGGCGCAAGGATGAGGATAATACGGCTCTCGTTTCTGCGAAGGTTCCTGGCCGATACATTGGGCACATACTGCAGCCTTTCCACCGCGTCCATAACGCGCTTGAATACTTCCGGGCTTACGCTCCCCTTGCCGTTTAAGACCCTGGACACCGTGGCCGCCGATACGTTAGCTTCCCTCGATACATCCAGGATTGTTGCCATACTGCCTATCCCCGTTCAGGGACGAAAGCAGACCGCTTCCGGCCCAATGTTGTTGCTTTCAAGTTGTCGGTAATCGTTTACACAAATATACCATCACCGATGGTGTGTGTCAAGTATCATTTTCCAGATTTCACAGAAGATATGTGAAATTATTATGGTAACTGTGCACAGCATCTTGCTCTGATGGAGTGATTCTTTTACTTTATTCATATTCATATAAAAGATTTGAATGAAGTAGATGCCAAAGCCATGTCATGTAGAATGTGCATACATGAAGGAACCGCGTTCCGAACGTCCGAAACGCGGCTGTAAACTGAAGAAACCTAATGCAGGGCTTATTCCCAGGTAGATATCAGCTCAAAATCCACCTCGCGGCGCTCCTTGTCGGCGCGTATGGCCCTGACGCGAACGCTGTCCCCCAGGCGGATCACGCGGTTTGTCCGCGAGCCTACCAGCATGCTGCGCCTTTCATCATACTGGTAAAAATCGTTCAGCGACGCGATGTGCACCAGCCCTTCCACTGTGTTGGGCAGCGTCACGTAAAAACCCCAGCTTGTCACGCCGGATACGATCCCTTCATATTCTTCCCCAATGTGCCGCGACATGTAAAATGCCTTGAGCAGGTCATCCGCTTCCCGCTCGGCGTGGGTGGCGGCAAACTCCCTTTGGGAACAGCGCTCCGCCAGGTCCGCCATGCGCGCCGTATGGGGGTGGCTGCTGCTGTCGCCGCCCTGCAAAAGCAGCTTGAGCATACGGTGCACAATCAGGTCGGGATATCGCCTGATGGGGGATGTAAAATGGCAGTAGTCCCTGGCAGCCAGTGCGTAATGGCCCTGCGGCCTGTCATCGTAACAGGCGCGCTTTAAGGAGCGTATCATCACATTGCGGATCACGTCCGCGTTCTTTGTACCGGCGGTTTTCTCAAGCAGGTCCTGCAAAATGCCGGGGTGGGGGTCCGGCCCCAGGTGTACATTCACGTTCAAACTGCTCAAAAATATCTCCAGCGCGTGTAGCTTTAAAGGATCGGGCTTGTCGTGCACGCGGTAGACCAGAGGGAGATCCGTGTTCCTGGCCAATTCTGCCACGGTTTCATTGGCAGCCAGCATGAAATCCTCAATCAGCCGCTCCGATTCACCACGCTCCCTGGGGTGCACATCGATTGGCTCGTTTCCCGGGCCTAGAGTGAAGGCCGTCTCCGACAGGTCAAAGTCGATGCCGCCGCGCTTGTATCTTACGAGTCTCAGCTCATGGGATAATACCAGCATATCCTTAAGTACCATTTTGATTTCTTCCGGGATGGTACTTTCTTCCCCGGCCAGCATGCGGTTCACGGCCGTATACGTCAGCCTTGCCTTTGAATGGATCACGGAGGGAAAAAGCTCATGGTCGATGATTTTCCCGTTCCTGATTTTCATAAGCAGGCTCATGGCCAGCCTGTCCACCTCAGGCTTTAGTGAGCACAGGTTGTCCGACAGCGCGTGGGGCAGCATGGGCAGCGTGAGGCCGGGCATGTACAGCGATGTTCCCCTTCGCAGCGCCTCCGCATCGATGGGCTGGCCAAGGGCGACATAATGCGATACATCCGCGATGTGCACCCCCAATTGCCAGACACCGTCCTGCAGCTTGTTAAGCGACACGGCATCGTCAAGATCTTTTGCATCCTCTCCGTCGATGGTGAAAAGCATCAGGCCGCGCAGATCTCGCCGGCCCTCAATGTCATCGTCCGTGACACCGGCAGGAAACGATGCCGCAAGGCTTGCCACATTTTCGTCAAAAGCCGATACAAAGCCGTGGTCCTCGGCAATGGCTTTCAACTGCACCGGCAGCATCTCCGCCTCGCCCATCACGCGCACTACCCTGGCGATGAGGGGCTTCCCGTATTCCGGCCAGACGGCTGTCTTCAATACGGCCATGTCACCGTTCTTCGCGCCCAGTAAATCGCCTTCCACCTGAATGGGACAGGTAATGCGGCTGTCATAGGGCCGTGCCGATGCGACAGGCTCGCGTTTGGCGGCTTTGCCCTGCTTGCGTGCCTTGCCTTGGGCACGGAGCCTTTCGTACGGGTCCGTGCTGACTCCTTCGTACAGTACGGCACAGAACGTCTCATGGGCGCGCTTTATAATAGAGTGAAGGCTGCACCACCGCGTACCGGTGCTGTCGTAATCCTCCGGCTTCACCAGAATGATGTCGTCGTAGAGGCATTGCAGCCTTGCGTGCGGTTTGAGCTTCATGGTATCGCCGCCTTCAAGCGGCCGGGCTGTGAGCATGCCGTTTCGCAAAACGGCCGCCTTGGCTGCCGCAAGCCCTAGGGTGCGGGGCACGGCATACCTTCCCTTTTTGGTGGCGACAATGCCGCCCTCACCCGCCAGCGCTTTGAGCGCGGCGGATATCTCCCCTTCGTGCGCGTTCAGCCTGTCAGCGATTTCAAACGGCTCCAGCGCGATACCTTCCTCCTGGAGCAGTGCCACAATCTCTTCTTTCATAATTCCTGCCTGCAGCTTTTCTTTCAGTATTGCCTGTTTTTACCCACATCATGACGGATGCGGGGAGACATGTCAAGTGCCAACCTCCAACAAGCTGGATTGAAGTTGTTTCTCATCAGGAGAACACCGGGACACGGAAAATCTGCTGTTTACGAAAACGATTTTTTCGTTTTTGACAATCTATTCGATATTTTGTATATTGCGATCCGGATAAACATTTCCTCATGATGATGCTGCAGTCAGCGTTGCCTGGGGAATATATACAATTAGCAAAAAAGTAGTTGACAAAAAAGAGCGCATTCGTGTATGCTTTTTACAAGAGGTCATGCGTGCCTGGTTTTTTGCAAAGCGTTACAACAGTAATCTCATTCCTTGTGCGGATATGGAATGATGTCTTTTTACACCTGTTTTCGAAAACGGTTTAGGGAATTTCAAACTAAATGCTGATTTCTTTGTGTGATTTCAAACAAAAATGGGCGATGGAGGATGCGTACGGCAGTGAAAGATACGGGTGTTTGCCCAGTGCAAAAGGGGATATACGGACCCGGTATGGGATAACGCTTGCATTCCCTGCTTTGCGCGTGAACCCTTATTGGTTTATACATGTCTGAATAAAATCATTGGCATCATGGCCGCAATCCTTGCGGCGGGTTAGGAAGGAGCTAGCGTGAGAAGGCGGATTATTGTTGGAATATTGCTTTTGCTGCTGTTAGGCAGCCTGTGGATGCCCTTTTATTCTGTTTACCCGCACATGAACCTTTCCCCGGATGTGGGCGCGGCCTTTCCTACGGCTATCAGCGGCTTGCAAGTGATTGGACAGGGGAGTGGGACGCTGCCCGTTTCGCTGATGCAATCGCTTGCAATTATCGATTTTCGGGGAGGCCTTCTAGCCATAGGCATTGCGCTGGTCCTCGCAGGCGGAATTTTGACCCTGTTCCATCGGCGTGGCATCAGTCACCTGGCGGCATTGCTGGGCGGGGCCGGCATGGTTTTGCTTTTCCTCTTTGCGTTTTACGCGCAGCAGCTTGACAAGAGCCTTTTGTTTGATGTCATGTTAACTGCCCAATGGTTCGTGTGGGCGGTGTTTGTCCTCTCGCTGGCCCTATTTGCTTATGAAATGTGGCTTATAAAAAGCGTAAAGCCGCTGCCGCTTTCGGATAAGGGGTGGCGGGCTGTGTCGGCCGCCTTGTGCGCGCTGTCGCTCCTTATGCTGCTGCTGCCCTTTGTTTCTGTAAGCGTGCCGCAGGGAACTTTTGCGACACCTAAGGACGATGCGCTGGCCTCCCGAAGCATCACAGGCTGGCAATGGATTTCGGGGAAGGAGCCGCTGCTCAGCGAGCTTGCTTCCCAAAATCAGGCCTTTTCCGATCCGGCCGGCGGCGGCATGGCCAGCCTTACCACTTTGAGCGACAGCGCCAAAAACCTGAAAAACCTGTTCATGATCCCGACCTATGGCGGCGGGGACCGCACACTCTTCATAGCGGCCTGCGGCCTTATGTTTCTTGGGTTTTTGCTGCAATTGTACCGCAAGGCGGACAGATGGATTCCAACATGCCTCATTGCATTATCGGCTGTTTTGCTGCTTTCGGATGCCGTAGGCGCGCTGGTGATAGACGGGCGGTACCAGTTCATGGGCGCCGCGTATCAATTGATGTTTATGGGGCTTGGCGGGTATACACCGGCTCCGTTGTTCCTGGCCGCCGCCTCCGGGGCCGCCGCTTTGGCCGCCATCATGGGCATCCGCCGCGCCAACGAGCCGTATTTTATCAATCCGGTACCGGAAAAAAAGCGGATATTGGCCGTCACTATTTGTCTTTGCGCCGTCACTGTGGCCCTGCTTTTGCTGCCGGTTTTCCAGGTCAGTTTGTATACGCCGGGAAAGGCGCAAAACAACCCTACGGCGGTCCGCCAGATATCGGGGTTGGAGTTGATCACCTTTCAAAAGCCGCAGGATTTGATGTCCCCGGCAAACAGCCGGGGTAAGGCGCTGTACGGAACCGAGCCCACGAAAAACGGGCTGACGGCGGAAAGCTTTCAGGCCTTGCTTGGCGGCGCGCTGAACAAAATGGGCGCCGTAACGCTGGGGGCCTTGACGCTTTCACTTACGGGCCTGTTGCTTTTGTTTGGCGTGTGGCGAAACAAAAAAGCGATCCTGGCGGTGCTTTTGACCGGCGGCGCAGCGCAGGCGCTGGCTGTGCTGCTGACCTTTGGTTTGTTGCCTGCGGAAGTGGGCTATGTAAGCCCGCTGGGGCCATTGTACATTTCCATGGGCACCACGGCCTTCGCGTGCTTTTTCACCGGCTTTATCGACAGGCAGTACCTGCCGAAAAAATATAAGCTGTTTTTGATGATGCTTCCCTTTTTGGTGGCGGTGTTCCTGTTCGCGTACCTGCCGCTGTACGGGTGGAGCTACGCGTTTTACAACTATAAGTTCGAACTCGGCCCTGGCCAGCAGGAGTTTGTGGGGTTTAAGTGGTTTACGGAGCTTGTGGCCAACGCCGGCCACCGCAGCAACATTGTGCGGGTGATGACAAACACCTTCTCCATGAGCGGCCTTGGCATCCTCACAAGCTGGATGCCCATGGCTTTTGCCATACTGCTCAATGAGGTGAGCAGGACGCGGTTCAAGAAGTTCGTGCAGATATTCACGACGCTGCCCAACTTTATCTCCTGGACGCTGGTGTTCAGCTTCGGCCTGGCGATGTTTGCCATGGACACGGGCATATTCAGCAGGTTCATGCTGGGTATAGGCGCTATTGACAAGCCGGTGGCGTGGCTGAACAGCAGCGAGCACATATGGATCAAGATGTGGGGCTGGAGCGTGTGGAAGGGCCTGGGCTGGGGCGCCATCATGTACCTGGCGGCCATTGCGGGGATCGACCAGGAGCTGTACGAGGCCGCAAAGGTGGACGGCGCGGGCCGGTGGCGGCAGATATGCCATATCACGCTGCCGGGGCTTCTGCCCACGTTCTTCGTGCTTTTGCTGCTATCCATATCCAACATCATCAACAATGGCATGGACCAGTACCTGGTTTTCCAGAACAGCATGAACAAGGATACCATCGAGGTGCTGGACCTGTACATTTACAACATCACCATCGCGTCCACCAGCAGCAACATGTATTCCTTCGGTACGGCCATCGGCGTACTGAAGACCCTTTTCAGCGTGATGCTGCTGTTTGCCGCCAACTTTGCCTCCAAAATGCTGCGCGGCGAACCCATCGTATAAGGAGGAGTGCGTTATGAGCATACAGGTCATTTCAAGGCGAAAGAGCAGCAAAATCAAGCTCAGCAGATGGGATATCGCGTTCCATATTTTCAACTATTCCCTGCTGATCCTGTTTACCATTGCCTGCATGTTCCCGTTTTACTACCTGCTGATCAATACCATTTCCTCCAACGAGCTGGTACGGTTGGGGCAGATACAGCTATATCCCCGTCAGATTCACCTGGAAAACTACGTGCAGGTGTTCAAACTCAACGGCATTGCGGACGCGCTGCTGGTAAGCGTGGCCCGCACGGTGCTGGGCACGGCCTGGACCGTTGGCGGCTGCGCGTTCTTGGGGTACCTGGTCACCAAGCGGGAAATGTGGCTGCGCACCCTTTGGTACAGGCTGATCATTATCACCATGTATTTCAGCGCCGGGCTGATCCCCTGGTACATGAACCTTCGGATGCTGGGCTTTTTGGACAACTTCTGGGTGTACGTGATCCCCGGCCTGGTATCGCCCTACAATGTGATCCTGGTGAAAACCTTTATTGAGAGCCTGCCTACCAGCCTGGAGGAAAGCGCCATGCTGGACGGGGCGGGGTATGTAAAGCTGTTTGTGCGGGTCATCGCGCCGCTGATTATGCCCATACTGGCCACGCTTTGCATATTCAGCGCCGTGGGCCAGTGGAACAGCTTCACGGATACGATGATGCTCATGCCCGGCGGCAAATACTACACGCTGCAGTACCTGCTTTACAAATACCAGCATGAGGCGCAAAGCCTGGCGGCGCTGGTACGCTCCACACAGAATACGGGTGCCATTGCCAATTTGGTGATCAAACAGACAGCGTTGTCGGTGCAGATGACCGTGGCCATGGTGGTGGTGTTTCCGATCCTTTTGGTGTACCCGTTCTTCCAAAGGTATTTTGTCAAGGGCATCATGATCGGTGCGGTGAAAGGCTGATCTAATCCGCCAAGCGCGGGTGAGATAAATATGAAGGAGGTTCAAACCATGAAGAAACTCTTGGCGTTGCTAGTGTGCCTGACAATGCTCCTGGGAATCATGCCGGCCGTGTCTTTGGCCAGCGATTACCGCGAGCCCATCACCCTGACCGTGTATGACGGCCTGGCCAACTACTCCGGCGAGCAGATCGGCTGGTTTGCCAAGGAAATCAAAGACCGGTTCAACGTGACGCTGAACTTTGTGCGCGAAGTCAGCAACACCGGTGCGTTCACAGCCGCCCTGGCCGCCAACGAGCTGGGAGACATCATTATTCTGGGCGATTTGGACAACGAGTTCCTGAAGGCGTTTGACGCCGGCCTGCTGCTGGACTGGAGCGAGCTGGACCTGGCGCCCTATACCAACATCAACGCGCACATGAAGGACTCCATGGACAAGATCAGCAAGTATGTCAAGGAAGTCCGTGATGTGGACGGCGTTTGGGGCTTTGGCCACAACGTCGCCCTGGCGCCCGACACCTGGCAAGAAATCCAGGACCCCACCTACGCGCTGCAGATCCGCTATGACGCCTGGGAAAAGGCCGGCAAGCCCGAGCTGAAGACCCTGGAAGACCTGCCCGCTTTCCTGAAGGCTTTGCAGGATGCGGTGCCCACGACTGCCACCGGTGAAAAGGTGTACGCCTACGGCGGTTTCCCGGATTGGGAAGACTGCGTCATGAAGTTCACCTGGGACCTGATGACGTATTACGGCTACAAAGAGTTTGACTTCATGGGCGTCAACTACGCCACCCGCCAGGTGGTCAATCCCCTGGAAGAGGGCAGCCTGTACTACCGTGCCCTGAAGGTCAACAACCAGCTTTACCGCATGGGCCTGTTTGATCCCGAGTCCGTTAGCCAGAACTTTGATGCCTATCTCTCGAAGCTGGCCGGCGGCCGCTACCTCATGTGCATGTGGGGCTGGATCATCAACAACTTCAACGGCGCCGAGAAGGCAGCTGATAAGGTTGGTTACACCACCTTCCTGATCGGGGACAGCGCGCCGGCGATGGATACCCTGTCCACCAAGGGCGGAAGCTGGCCGTGGCTGCTGGGCGCAAACGGCAAGTATCCGGAGCGTGCCCTGGAGATCATTGACTGGCTGTGCAGCGAGGAAGGCATCATGGTCGGCCAGTACGGCCCCAAGGGCCTGAACTGGGACTACAACGCTGAAGGCATTCCCGAGATGACGGAATTCGGCTGGAAGTGCCAGGAATTCAAGAAGGAAACCCAAATGCCGGCCGAGTACGGCGGCGGCACGTTTGAAGACGGCGAGAACAAGTTCAACAACGCCACGCTGATTGTGGAACAATACATCCCCGGCAAGACGTACAGCTTCTCCTACAAGGGGTGGCCGGGCTATGCCGAGCGCTATGCCACAAACCTGAGCAAGGCCTGGGTCAGCGAGTATGCCGGCGGCGCGAAGAACGGCGTCGAGCTGTACAGACAGACCGGAAAGGTATCCCTGGTGCCCTCCGCCGCCAACAGCTTTGTGAAGGCCGAATCCAGCGAGGCCGCCAAGAGCGCCCGCGGCCTGTTCGCACCGGTGATGAAGCAGTTCAGCTGGAAGTGCGTATACGCCGAGTCGGACGAAGAGTTTGAAGCCCTCTGGAAAGAGATGGTCGAAACCTGCAAGAGCTACGGATATGATGACGTTGTAGCCGAGCGGATGGCCGATATTCAGCGCTGCTTCGCCTATATGGATGAGATGGCGGCCAAGTAAGAAAAAGAATATCACCAAAGATGGGGGAGGCGGAGCGAAAGCTCCGCCTCCCTTTGCAAACAGAAGAAGGTGGTTGATCTATTCATTTATATATCTGTGTAAGCGAAAAATGTTGGATTATTATGGATTAAGTGATATGATCTATATAATCGTTTAAAAGGATGGGGGAAAGATGATCAAGGCTGTTGTCTTCGACCTGTTCGAGACACTCATCACGGAGTGGGGCCATGAGAAATACACCAAGCGCAAGATGAGTGAGGATTTTGGCATTGATTACGAGCTATTCAATCAATATTGGGAGGAAAACGATCATGGCAGGTATCATGGCACTGTCAGCTTTGAAGACTCGATTCAATACGTTTGCTCAAAATGCGGCGTAACACTTTTGCCCCAGACACTAGCCTATATCATCGGCAGGCGCATGGAGACAAAGGCCGCTTGCTTTGATTGTATTGATCCTGAGGTCATTGCGCTATTGCGAGGCCTGAAATCAAAGGGCATCCGCCTGGCCATGCTCAGCAATTGCTCCTCCGAAGAAGTCACAGCCATACAACAAAGTCATCTTAGCGCTTTTTTTGACACCATTGTGCTTTCTTATGAAGCCGGTTTATCAAAGCCCGACCCTTTGATTTACAGGAAGGTTCTTGAGGAGTTGCATTTGACGGCGTCGCAGTGCCTGTTTGTGGGCGACGGCGGCAGTAATGAACTGGCAGGCGCCCGAGCGGTTGGTCTGCAGGCCGTGCAAGCCAAATGGTATACCAACCACCATCCAACGCCACGGGAAAGCATGGAAGGCTTCCCGGCGGCAGAGAGACCGTTGGAATTGATGGGATACATATATGCGAAGCAGTAATATGGAACAAGAGTCATTGCAAATTGCGTGAAAATGCCATGCAATAGAATCAAAGCATGCATGGAAGGGTCCGGTGTAGGGCGGGACTTGCTCCCGCCGCCGTTCCGTATACATTGGCCGAAGGATGAAACACAATATCCCGGCACATCCGGCGGGAGCAAGCCCCCGCCCTACACAGGTGCGGACGGTTGGTGTGCGTCTTTCCATCACGTAAGCGGATTGAATCATTTTGAACAGGCAGGAATGCGAAAGGAACGATCAAAACAAGGAGATGGCAGCGATGGGATGTACTGTGCAATGCCGGGAAACGGGAAAGTGCTGCAACAATTTTGATGTAAACCTTATTTGCGCCTGGACGAAGGAGCTGCTGGATTCGACGCAGGCGGAGCCGGGGCTTGGGATGGAGAAAGCCATCAAACGGTGCAGCAAAACGCATTATGATATTCTGGATATGGATCAGGTGCTGGAGCCGTTTGTGGGGCATCCGGAGGCGTTTTTTGAGTTCTTGCAGGAAAAGTGGGGCTGGATTGTGACCGTTTCGGAAGGCGGGAAGCGCATTATCGCAGACGAGAACAAGGCGGAGTGCGTATGCCCGCTGGTGAGGTCTGCGGCGGTGGATACCGCCAACCTGTGCAACTGCTCGGAAGGGTTTGCGGAAAGGATGTTTGGGAAGGTGTATGGGCTTAAGGTGAAGGCCAGGGTGGTGGAGTCAGTGCTACGGGGCGGGAAGCATTGCGTGTATGAGGTGATGGTGGGGGAATGAATCCTGCGGCGTCGGCTATGGTTGCATTGTGCATCATGTTATAAAGAAGGAGGATTTCGCGTCTGCGGACGCGACCAAAGGGCTTTCCGGTCGCCCTTTGGGAGCCTTCGGAGGCAATCTTCTTCTTAATATGGCCCCATGTCGTTTAAATCTTAGTTATCACATGAACCGCAATGGCCGCAATCAGCATCACGCCCATGGCCCGGTGAACGATTAGTAGTGGCCCCCGTTTGCCTTTTTGCTTAAAATGCATCCATGCGCCGATCATCCCATTGATCACTAGAAGGGCGGCAGTAATCAGGCCGGTGGTAGATACCCAGGCGAAGGTGATTTGCAGGATCATGTGCGCCACCATGGAAACAGTCGCGCCCAGGCCAAACCAGCGGTGCTTTTGGACCACAAATTTCATCACTTTGATGTAGGCAGGCTTGAACTTTGAAGTCTTGGGGAGCTTGCTTACCCAGTGTTTGTTGACCCATTTCAGAACGTAGTTGAGCAGTGCGAAACCTAAAAATATGGTTGTCAGTATGCCTAATAAACCGCCTAGTTCGTACATCGTCCTGGCCTCCCTTTCGGAGTGGTATGAATGATATGGAGTAGATACCAGAGTTTTGGCGGGGTGAATCAAAGAGAAGAAAGATGGATGAAATGGTGTCAAAAGATTCTTCGCTTCGCTCAGAATGACATGACGAGGTGTATTACGACGGCGGCTATATTGCGCTGATTCGGCCAGTTGCTAGCAACTGGCCTGTGACAGAAGGATGTTCTCTTTCGTTCCGAAATATAACCAGAAAGGCTCCGAGCCGAAGCGCCGCCTGTGGTGGGTGAAGCAAGGTGGAGGAGACTGGCGAAACAAGAGATGCAAGCGGTAGCGCAGCAGCGCGCCGATTGGGCCAGATTGATCGGGAGGCCGGCGATTCCCCCCCCCACGCCCCCCACAAACGCCTTTAAATTGGTCAGCGCCTTTCAGGCGCGCAATCCATTTCTCCAGCGCCTTTATATATTATTACAAGCTACTGAATATACGCTTCGTTCATTCTGCTCTTGCCAGCGTGTCATTCTGAGGGAGCAAAGCGGTTTTAAAAATGGAGATGGTTCATATTAAGAACCAAAGGAACCGTCCCTGTGGTCTTGTGTTTCGCTATCATTTATTCAATAATTTCATTGATATCTACTTTTAGGTGTTTTTGAATCGACCTATTTGTTTAGAACGCTCTTTAAAATTGTTTTTATAGCTGATCGGACACCACCGTTAACAATTTTATTATAAATATATAGTAAATAGATTATGTTGGCTTTATGGGCGATAATCCGATTCTTTGTTGCGACTAGTAACAATAATATTATTATATAAAAACACTTGATAAAAATCCAATTATATGGTAAAATACTTTAGGAACCATTCCTATAGTGATCTGCAAAAGAGCTTCTTGACAGTATACCTCGAAACGCAAAGGGTTATCTTTTTGATCTACTTGAATCCGCTGTAAGCAATGGAAAGGATTTTTACTTATCTTCAAGACCGAGTGTTATTTTGCATGATTATACATGCATAAACGACACAAGGAATATTGGAGCCTCCATCAATAGTACGTTTGCACCTGGGGTTATTCCAAAGGACTTTCCTTATCCAACCTCTATGGAGAAGATAGCAGGGTTAGTGCCTCCAATTACTAGGATAAGTGGACCTGATTTTATCATGCATTTCGCGAAAACATTTCAATGCGATATGCTTCCACATAGAGCAAAATATAGGCGTAAAAGAGCCTTTAAAAACGACTTCCCGGAAAGGGAAAGGCAGTTGGCGTTAGTTGCAATGCCCAAAAATAAAGTAAGTATAGCATATGAGCAATACTATATTATTCTAACCTACGGACTTGACAAGGATAAGAATCTAACACATGCGAATCTTATTATACCCAATTCAGATT
Organism: Bacillota bacterium; assembly: GCA_023436585.1. Lineage (GTDB taxonomy): Bacteria > Bacillota > Clostridia > Christensenellales > Aristaeellaceae > JAEWAH01. The sequence continues at coordinate 623,258 of JAEZIN010000028.1, forward strand.
TTACCAGAATACTGGGATCGGAGGACTTGACAGCTTACAAGGGATGCCGTATTGTTGAGGTTCAAGCTCCCGCGCACGCAAAACGTGTTGTTAAGCCCAAGTATGTATCAAAGGAGACTTTGGCAAATGGCGAGGGTCATAAATAACAAACCGACCGATTATGTGCCAGGTAGAATACGTATGGCACGCATAATGAGTGCTTATAGCATGTCTGATTTGGCTACCCTTCTTTCCCTAACACCTCAAGCCATTTCACAATACGAGCTTGGTATAATTAGGCCGAGTGATAATGTTATGTTAAAAATGGCAGATATATTAAGCTTACCGATAGAGTTTTTTTTAAAACCTATTGATAAAGAACCATGCGTACAAAGCGCATCATTCTTTAGACGTAAAAAAACAGTATCGGTAAAACAGCGTGCTGCTTTTGAAGAAAAGGCTAACTTTAATGTTGAAATTGCAGATTATTTATCTCAACATGTTGATTTTCCGGATGTTGATTTCCCTGACATGTCATGCTTTTCCCTAAAAGGTGATATTGAACCGATAGATATGGATAGGATCACTGATCACGTTCGTGAGTATTGGAAAATCCAAGATGGCCCTATCGATAATTTGTCTGATTTGCTTCAACAGCATGGTGTAATTATTTCACGAATCGAGTATCCGAATACAAAAATGGATGCGTTTTCAAAATGGACTAATGCAAGACCATATATATTCTTGAATGCAGTTAAGTCATCTGTGCGGGATCGATTTGACATGGCACATGAGCTTGGCCATCTTTTGCTGCACACTGAGTATACCGATGCTGACCTTTCAGAAAGTGTTTTGTATGAGCGCGTTGAGAATCAAGCCAACTTATTTGCTGGTTCTTTCCTTATGCAAACAAAAGAATTTTTTTCGGAAATTATTACCAGTTCAATTGATCGTCTAATTGTTCTTAAGAAAAAATGGAAAGTGTCAGTTGGTTCAATGATTTATAAGATACAAGATTATGATTTGCTAACAGCAAGCCAAATCGAATATCTTAAAAGGCAAATGACAGAACGGGGTATGTGGCGGGGAGAGCCATTTGATGATATTGCTGAGTATGACTCACCTGATATATTAAAGCAAGCAATTGATGTTATATTTGAAGAAAAATTGGCTAGCATATCTGAAATAAATAGCAACATTCCGATTTTTTCATGGATGACCGAATTCATTTGTTGTCTTCCTCCGGGATACCTTACACCAAAACAAGAAAATCAAGTGCGTATAAAGCCTAAGCTTCGAATTGTGGAATAGAAAAAATGATTTCCCGGTTAATAACCGGGGATTTCTATTACCAGCAATTAAATGGTTAGATTTTTATGTATTCGCTCTTCAAGTGGAATCATGGTTGGGGTAAGATTCAAGTAAGCTGACAGTAACATCCACTTGCCTCACAGAATCAACTGTATGTTGGAGGCGAGGGGAGTTGACCTTGGGCAGTGGTCATATCTATGGAGCTAAGAAGTACTGTCTTGTAATAATAATACAACCCAGATTTGGGCTGACTTAAATTTGCTCAGAAAAAAATTCAATGCATTATGATGGTATTAAAAAGCGTTTAAAATCATGGGTCTTTACTAACCTCACTTCAGGAACTAATTTCTGGAAATCGTGTGTGAAAAGAAAAAGTCACTTGAATTGATACTGTTGTCTTTCTTCTAGAGTCTTGTCATTATCACAAATACTTCAAGCCTAATATGGTCAATGGTGTACGCATAGGTTCTATTTGGTGGATGTAAGTAAAGTTGAAAATTTGGTTATTAGATGGAGAAGACAAAAATATGCTTCCTGATGCAACGTCATCATCAAGAAGCATGTCTACCATAATGATAAATTATAGCGGGATTCCTAAGGGATTTATCCCTTAGGCAGGGGTGCCGGGGGCAGAGCCCCCGGCATCGTTCTCCTACCCCTTCGTTACCATGCCCAGCAGCTTCTGGCTGCGGGTGAGAAACGCGGAGACTTCATCGGGTTCCAGGGGCCGGGCGGCCAGGCGGGCCAGGTCGTACATCTGCTGACAAAGAAGGGTGGTTACTTCGCCTTCTTCGCGGGCGGCCAGGGACTGGACGGTGGGGGAGAGGCGGTTTAGGACCAGGGTGAACTTTTCGGGCATTTTGAAATCCTGGCCGTACATGCGGCTCATTTCCTTAAAGCGGCGGCTCTGCTCGTCTTCCACCAGGAGGGCGCTTAAGTCACGGTTGGACAGCGGCTCCAGCTTGACCTCCAGGTCCTTTTGATCGAGGGCATCGCGGAAGAGCTTTTCCAGGGCTTCGCGGCTTATGTCCTTGCCCTCGTCGCTTTCTTCCTTGAGGCTGTCCACATCGGCATCCACACGGGCGAAGGTGACTTCGGACAGGCCGCCGCCGTACTCCATGAAGGAGAGGAAATTGCTGTCGATGACATGCTCCATGACGGCCACATCAATGCCGCGGTTCACGTACAGCTCCACGCTGCCTGTTTGCCGCTTGGCATCGTTGGTGTAATAGATTTTTTTGCCGGCCTTGCCCTCGTTGCGGGCCTTGTATTCCTCCAGGGTGTAATACTCCCCGGCGGTGGTTTTCAGGAGCAGGATGGGCTTGACGGCATCGAAGAACTTGGCGTCGCGGATGCAGCCGAATTTCACAAAAGGATGAATGTCATCCCAGTAGGCCTGGTAGGTTTCTCGCTGGGTGTTGAACAGGCCTGTGAGCCGGTCGCCCACCTTTTTGGTGATGTGGGCGGACAGCTTTTTCACATAGCCGTCGTTTTGCAGGAAGGAGCGGCTGACATTCAGCGGCAGGTCGGGGCAGTCGATGACGCCCTTTAGGAGCATGAGGAACTCGGGAATGACTTCCTTTATATTGTTGGCCACGAACACCTGGCCGCTGAAGAGCTTGATTTCGCCCTCCCTGGCGCCGAAGTCGTTTTTCAGTTTGGGGAAATAGAGGATGCCTTTGAGGTTGAAGGGATACTCCACATTGAGGTGCACCCAGAAGAGCGGGTCTTCATACTCGTGGAAGAGCTTGCGGTAGAAGGCCTTGTACTCATCATCGGTGCAATCCTTGGGGTTTTTGAGCCACAGGGGATGCGTTTCGTTGATGAGGGTGGGTTCGGGCATCTTGGGCGCTTCTTCCTCTTCCTCGCCTTCCTTTTTCTCGGCGGGGACGGGCTTTGCGGAGAGGTCCTTCAAGTACACGGGAATGGCGAGATAGCCGCAGTAGCGCTCCAGCACTTCGCGGACGCGGTAGGTTTCGAGAAATTCCTTTTCTTCCTCGGAGATGTGCAGGGTGATGACGGTGCCCGGCTCCGTCTTTTCGGAGGCGGACATTTCAAACTGCATGCCGTCGGCGCTTTCCCAGCGCACGGCCTCGCTGCCCTCTTTATAGGAAAGGGTATCGATGGTCACCTTGTCGGCCACCATGAAGGCGGAGTAAAAGCCCAGACCGAAATGGCCGATGATGCCGCCCTTTTCGGTATTCTCGCCGCCGTAGTTTTTGAGGAACTCCTCGGCGCTGGAGAAGGCCACCTGGTTGATGTACTTGTGAACTTCCTCCTGGGTCATGCCAATGCCATTGTCGCAAAAGCGAAGCTCGCCTTTTTCCTTGTCGACTTCAATGGTGACCTTGAATTCCGCCTCGGCGCCGGGGTGGATCATCTTGTATTTGGTGATGGCGTCGCAGCCGTTGGACACCATTTCCCGAATGAAGATGTCCTTGTCGGAATACAGCCAGCGTTTGATAATGGGCATAATGTTTTGCGCATGGATGGAAATATTGCCGTTTTCCCTGTTCATAGTGCATTCCTCCTCTACTGGTGGGGATTTTAGGCGGTCCTCCCGGCTGGAGGACAGGCTGCCTGCTGATGGGTATTTTACCATTGTAGAGGAAGGATTGCAATACCAAATTAGCACTCATCAATGACGAGTGCTAATAAACTTGGGATTTTGTCAATTGAGGATGCGGCTGGAGGTAATGAAGCAGCGAGTTGTATTGTTTTGCATACAATGGTTGAAATTTCCTTATGGGAGTAGTAATATCCATAATCGAGTTTCATTGACTTGAACGACCTGTCCGATAAGGAGGATATCATGAGGAAAGCGATCATTGCGCTGCTGGCTGCCGTCGTGCTGATGGGCATGCTACCGCTGCATTCGGCTTTGGCGGAGGACTACTGGCCCACGGATAATTGGCGCATATCCACACCCGAGGTGCAGGGCATGGATTCGGCCATCCTTGCCCAAATGTACCAGGATATTGCAAAAAGCGGCAAGGATATCAACAGCATTACCATCATCCGCAACGGCTATCTGGTGAACGAGGCCTATTTCTATCCGTACAGCAAGGAGTACAGGCATTCGATCAATTCGGGTACAAAGAGCTTTGTTTCCGCGCTGGCTGGTATCGCGATGGAGGAAGGCAAAATTGGCGGCATGGAGGATGCGGTGCTGTCGTATTTCCCCGGCCTCAATGCGGCCAACGCGGATGCGCGGAAGCAAGAAATGCAAATCCGCCATTTGATGAACATGACAACGGGCTTTGATTGGACCATTGACAGAAACGAATCCACCAACCAAATGCTGCAAAGCGCCGACTGGACAGAGCATGCCCTTGGCCTGCCCATGAAGGACGAGCCAGGCGCTGCTTTCAACTACTGCAACGGGGCCGCCCACATCCTGTCTTCCATTATAGAAAGAGCAACGGGCAAAAGGCTGGACGTTCTTTTGGACGAGAAGATGAAACCGCTGGGTTTCAGGGATTTGTACTGGCAGACAAGCCCCGAAGGCGCGAGCACCGGTTATTCGGGCATTTATATGTATCCTGACGACGCGGCGAAGTTCGGTTACCTGTATCTAAACAAGGGGAACTGGAATGGCACGCAGATCATACCGGAAAAGTGGGTGGAGGAATCGACCAAGCTCCAGGTTGCGGGCGGGTGGACGCCTTTGTTCCCGGGATACGGCTACATGTGGTGGATAAGCCGCTTTGGCGGCTATGCGGCACTGGGGAATGGGGGAAATTACATCTTTGTCATCCCCGAACTGAAGCTGGTAACCGTTTTTACAGGCGGCTTGTTTTCTGGGGAGAGTATGTTTTATCCGGGCGAACTGATGGAGAAGTATGTGGTACCGTCCATCGTATCCGATTCGCCGCTTGCGGAAAATTTCGCGTCCATGCAGGCGCTGGAAGCGGAGGTGGACGCGGTGCAGAATATCCCCGTGGCGCAGGCCGTAAAGCTGCCGGAGATGGCGGGCATGATTTCCGGGAAGACGATTGCCGTGGGCGACTCCATTCGTTATACCGTGGTGTTTGATGAAGTGGCAGGGGAACTTACCTACACCTACAACGACATGTTATCGTTCACCGCAGGCCTTGACAATGTGTACAGAGTCATGGACGCCGCAAATTTGTTCGGCGGCCTTGCGGATCAAAACCACAGGGCGATTCGCGCACAGTGGCTGGATGAAAAAACGCTGCGCATCTTTTCGCAGGACCTGGAGGACGGGTTTGAGGAAATCACCACCGTGACCTTTGAAGGAAGCGTAGTGACGATGAACATCAAGTCCAACCTGTATTACGAAACAACCATGACAGGGACGCTGATGGATTGATATTGTGATTGGCCAACCGGAGTATTTCAAGAAGCCGGCCTCCCGCGAATGGGCGGCCGGTTTTTTGCGGGAAAATATGATGAGAAATTGAAAAATCGTTTGACATGGGTTGTCCATGCTGATAGAATAACTCCTAATAATCCAATATACCAAGGTCGGCTATAATCCGGCCTGGTATTCCCCCTTCAGGACCCACGGAAAGGATGATTTCATATGTTGTTAAAACAGGTTCGCGAAGGCCTCACCTTTGACGATGTATTGCTTGTTCCCCGCCGCAGCGAAGTGCTTCCCAAGGATGTGGACATCACCACGCGGCTGACGCCCGTTATCAAGCTGAACATACCGCTGCTTTCCGCCGCCATGGACACGGTGACGGACGCGCGCCTGGCCATCGCCATCGCCAGGGAAGGCGGGCTGGGAATTATTCACAAGAACATGTCAATTGAAGAGCAGGCGGCCCAGGTGGATAAGGTGAAACGCAGCGAGCATGGCGTCATCACCGATCCATTTTTTCTTTCTCCGGAGCATCTCGTAAAGGATGCGGACGCGCTGATGGCCCGCTACCGCATCAGCGGTGTGCCCATCACCAGGGACGGCCGGCTGGTGGGCATACTGACCAACCGCGACCTGCGCTTTGAAACGGATATGAACCGCCTGATCGGCGAAGTGATGACCAGCAAAAACCTGGTGACAGCCCCCGTGGGCACGACGCTGGAGGAGGCCAAGAAGATACTGGCCGCCCACCGCATCGAGAAGCTGCCCATTGTGGACAAGGATTACAACCTAAGAGGGCTTATTACCATCAAGGATATTGAAAAGAGCACGAAGTACCCCAACAGCGCCAAGGATCAAAACGGGCGGCTGTTGTGCGGCGCGGCGGTGGGTATCACCAAGGATGTGCTGCAGCGCGTGGAAGCGCTGGTGAACGCCAAGGTGGACGTGATCTCCATTGACACGGCCCACGGCCACAGCCTGGGCGTACTGCATGCGGTGGAGGAAATCCGCAAACACTATCCCGGTGTGCAATTGTTTGCCGGCAACGTGGCCACCGCGGCCGCCACACATGATTTGATCGCAGCGGGCGTAGACTGTGTGAAGGTGGGCATCGGCCCGGGTTCCATCTGCACCACGCGGGTGGTGGCGGGCATTGGCGTACCGCAGATTACGGCGGTCAGCGACTGCGCCGAGGAAGCCGACAAGCATGGCATATCCATCATCGCCGACGGCGGCATCAAGTATTCCGGCGACATCCCCAAGGCGATTGCGGCCGGCGCCGCGGCAGTGATGCTGGGCAGCCTGCTGGCCGGTGTGGAGGAAAGCCCCGGCGCCATGGAAATTTACCAGGGCCGTTCCTTCAAGGTGTACAGGGGCATGGGCTCCATCGGCGCCATGGCCGAAGGCAGCCGTGACCGCTATTTCCAGGAGGACGCGAAAAAGCTGGTGCCAGAGGGCGTGGAAGGCCGCGTGCCCTACAAGGGGCCGCTGTCGGACACGGTGTTCCAGCTGATGGGCGGGCTTCGGTCCGGCATGGGCTATTGCGGAACGTCCACCATTGAGGACCTGCGCAAGAACGGCGAATTCATTAGAATTACCGGCGCGGGGCTGAAGGAAAGCCATCCGCATGATATTTCCATCACCAAGGAAGCGCCGAATTATTCGAGAATGGAACCATGAGGAAGGCTTGCTTTGCAAGCGTTAGTATCCCTTTCAGAGCAAGGCGGTACGATTACAAACGAGGGGGAACTGCGGTTCCCCCTCGTTGCTCCCTCAAGATTTACAGGATACATCGCGGTGTATGCGGCTGATGTAATCCTAAGTATGCAGGATTTGGCATCCGTCCGTCGAATGGTATCCCTTATGTGTTATAACCGGGAGGTGCGAAAGTGCGCGATATGGTACTGATCTTAAGCTTCGACGGGGCGAATGGCCGTTCCGTGGCACGAAAGCTTCGGGCAGAGCGGGTGTATTGCAAGATTGTTCCCGCGGATATCGCGCCGGAGGAGGTTCAAAATCAGGAGCCGCTGGGGTTGATCCTGGCGGGCAGCTCCCAGGGGGCTTTGAGCCTGCCTGGTTTTGATCCTCAGATTTTGGAAATGGGTTTGCCTGTGCTGGCCATGGGCGACGCGGCGGCAGCTGTCTGCGGGCTGCTTCATGGTCAGGCCGCAGATACGTATCTGGAGCAGAGTGCGGCGCCTGTTACCTATGCGGCGGGGCTGCCCCTGTTTGAGGAAGTGGCCGAGGGCGAGCGAATGATGACTTTCGTGCGGCCCTTGACGCTCACGGAGGACTTGGTTCCCGCCGCCTGGGCCAGGGATGCGGTGATCGGTTTTTCTCATGCGGAGAAGCGGCTGTACGGCCTGCAGTTTCAGGTGGAGCAGAACGACCCCGACGGGCTGATGATCCTGGCGAACTTCGCCATGAAGGTGTGCGGCTGCACGCCATGGTGGGACAGCGCGGCCTTTATCCAGCGTGCGGTGGATGAAATCCGCCGGGTGGTAGGGGAAGGCACGGCGCTTTGCGCCATTTCTGGCGGCGTGGACAGCGGGGTTTGCGCGATGCTGGGCCATAAGGCCATCGGCGCGCGGCTCAAGTGCATTTTTGTGGACACGGGGCTATTGCGCAAAGGCGAGGGCGACTTCGTCATGGCCTTCTACCGGGATACACTGGGCCTGAACATTGTGCGGGTGGATGCCGCCGACCGGTTTTTGCGGGAGCTTTCGGGGATAACCGATCCCGTGCGGAAGGGGCAGACGGCCACACGCCTTCTGCAGGAGATATTAAACGCCGAGGTGGCCAAGACGCCGGAAGTGAACGTGCTCCTGGAGGGCACCAATTATTCCGATTATGCCGTGAGCCCCATGTCGGAGACGACCATTTCCATGGGTGCCCGTTCCCGCAAGGCGACACTGGTGGAGCCGGTGCGGGAGCTGTTCAAGGATGAGATCCGCCGTGTGGGCGAGGAAATGGGAATGCCGGCAGAGCTTACCTCCCGGCAGCCTTTCCCGGCAGCCGGGCTGGCGCTGCGCATCCTGGGGGATGTGACGAGCCAGCGCTTGAATGTGCTGCGGGAGGCGGACTTCATATTCCAGGAGGAAGTGGCGCAAAGCGGCCAGGGCAAGCGGCTGTGGCAGCATTTTGCGGTGCTAAGCGATATGGCTTTAAGCGGGCTTAACGGCATGGCCATCTGTTTGCGGGCTGTGCATGCCAGCGAAAGCTCCGCGGCCATCGCGGCAAGGCTGCCTTATGATCTATTGGAGCGGGCTGCCGGACGTATTTTGAAGGCATTACCCCAGGTGGTGCGGGTGGTGTATGATTTGACGCCCAGCCATAATTTTTCGGGGATTGAATGGCAGTGAAAGGTTAAGTGATATCGTTGACCAGGAAGAAGGAGGGTATCGCGCCAGCGGGCGCGACCAAAGGGCTTTCCGGTCGGTCCATCTTGCTCAATAGTCGCATTGCTGCGCTGCCGCGCGCACTGCTCTTTTTTGCAAGCCTCCTCCGCCTCGCTTCATCCGGCACAGCCGGCGCTTCGGCTACGGAGCCTTTGGAACCTTCGGAAGCCATCTTTTTGTATGCTTAATTTAATATCCATTTGATATGACAGATAGTCTTTCTACGAAAGCTTTGATATGGAGGAATTATTATGTTTTTATGCGACACCCATTCGGATACACTGTATGAGGTTGGCTGGAAAAAGAACAACAACACCGATATCACCCTTGAGCGGGAGCTTGCCGGCAACGTTGCGCTGCAGGTAATGGCGCTGTGGACCGGCCCTGACGGAAAGAAAGGCGACGTGAAGGGGATTGTTTCCGCGGAGCTGGAAGCGTTGGAGGTATTGAAAGCTAGGGGCTTCAAACATATCGACGATCCCTTTGAGGCAAAAGAGGGCGAAGTGGCCATCCTTCTGTCGGTGGAAGGCGGCGAGGTGTTTGAGGATGGCATTGAGACCGTGGCCTACTGGCGCAAAAAGGGTGTGCGCATGGCCGGCATCACCTGGAACCATGAAAACAACCTGGGCCATCCCGCCAAGGGCGGCAGTACCCAAGGGCTTACGCCTTACGGTTTGCAGGTGGTAAAAGAAATGCAGCAACTGAACATCGCCGTGGACGTCAGCCACCTGAACGAGGCGGGCTTTTACGATATCTTCCAAAAAACCAATGTGCCGCCCCTGGCTTCCCATAGCTGCGTTGCCAAGCTGCGGCCGCATTTTCGCAACCTTACCGACGAGCAGCTCCGCCTGCTGATCAAGGAAGGCGGCTACATCGGCATCAACTTCTACGGCGAGTTCCTGGCTGAAAAGGATGCCACTGTGGATACGGTGCTGGACCACATTGATTACATCTGCCAGATGGGCGGGGAAAAGCAGGTGGGCTTCGGTTCCGATTTTGACGGCATCGACGTCTACCCCGATGGCTTGCGCCATCCCGGCCAGCTGAAAAACCTCATATCGGGCCTGCGCCGCAGGGGCTACAGCGAAGCGGTGATTGAAGGTATCGCCGGGAAGAATCTGCTGGATTACTTTGAGAGGATCGTTTAAGGTGTTTGGTTGTCTGAATACATTGGCTATGAAAAAAGTGCGGAAATATGCTGCATTTCTTCAGTATATGTGATTTCATTGTTTTTCCGGTTTCTTTTTATCCCCTTTGCTGCTGATGCCGATTTTCGATTTCGGTATGAAGACGGTGAAGGCGTGAAATCGGATATCGTAACAGTGAGTGAAGAGGACGCAGCGTTTCTTAAGCAAACATTCAACCTCCAGCATATGGTATTTGATTGGGACTTTATTGATGTGCCAAGCTCATATAATAATGAATATGCGATTACATTTTATGGTTTTCTGGGAATCAAAACCAGACTCCTGATGAATACAGATGAATCTGAAATGATAAGGTACAGGCTTGGTAACAGTTTCTGGTTAATCACTGTTGACCCTGACAAAGGCAAGGCTATGGCGAATATTTTTGGGAAATATATAGGAAACAAGTCAGTTATTACGCATTAGACACTTCAGTTTTATGAAAAAGTGCAGGGGTGCCGAGTTCGGGCATCCCTGCTTTGTCTGCTTATGGAAAAATGGGCTTGCTGTAGGACGATGGGAGAGTCATGGCACTTTGCTCTCCCATCCAGGCTGGCGGTATCCAGGAATAGATTGTGGCGAATGCTTTCAAACTAACAGAAGGCATTCCTTTTTTGAGGTGACGTGAATGATCCAATTGAACCATATCACCAAAACGTATCCTTTCGGCGGGTTGCAGGTGGCGGCTTTGAACGATGTGTCCCTTCATATCCACCCCCAGGAGTACGTATCCATCGTAGGCCCCAGCGGATCGGGAAAATCTACGCTGATGAACATCATTGGCTGTTTGGATACGCCCACCTCCGGCTCCTATCTGCTGGACGGCCTGGATGTGTCGGGCCTTGGCGCCAACGAGCTGGCGAACATACGCTCCGGCAAGATCGGCTTTGTATTCCAGGGCTTTCACCTTTTGCCCCGGCTGACGGCGCTGGAGAACGTGGCGCTGCCGCTGCTATTGCAAGGCGTACCGCCCAAGGCAAGGGAGGAGCGGGCGGCGGAGGCATTACGGCAGGTGGGGCTTAATCAGCGGATGGGTCACAAGCCTTCCCAATTGTCCGGCGGACAGCAGCAGCGGGTGGCCATCGCCAGGGCGCTTATTTTGAATCCCCGGGTGCTTTTGGCCGACGAGCCCACCGGCAGCCTGGATGAGCAATCCACCAGGGAGGTATTGGCCCTGCTGGATGGCCTGCACCAAAAGGGCCATACCATCGTACTCATCACCCATGACGCATCCGTGGCGGAGCGGGCGGACAGGCGGGTTTCTGTTTCCTCGGGGCAGGTGCATTAATCGGTATACAGAAAAGCTGACCATATGGAAGGCGGTGCATGCCAATGTACCTGCCTTCCTTTGTTTATGGAAAGGAGCACCCCTACACTGTTTCTATACGGAAGCATAGGGTGAAAGGGGGAGAGATGACAAAAGCTGTTCCCAAGCTACAAAAGGTGGTCGTAGTATGGAATATGTTTGCGGGCTCACCGGCGAAGTGGTTACGCCGGCCAGCCCCTTTTACAATCAAGCGCGGCAGGAATTCAACAGGGCCATACAAAAGTTCCCTGTGGCCATTGTATACTGCCATAGCAAGTATGATATTGCCAACGCGGTGAAATGGGCAAGGAGGAATGACACCCCCTTGCGCATCCGCAGTGGCGGGCACAATTTTGAGGGTTACTCCATAGGAAACGGCGTGCTAGTGATTGATGTCAGCCGTATGAAGGGTATGCGGCTGGAGAACGGCATGCTGACAGTGGAGTGCGGTATACAATTCCAGGAGCTGTATGGATTGATATCGCCTTTGGGCTACCCCTTCCCCGGTGGAAGCTGCCCCACGGTGGGCGTATCAGGGTATACCCTGGGCGCCGGGTGGGGCCTGTCCGCCAGGCAGTACGGCCTTGGCTGCGACTGCCTGGTGGGAGCCGAGATCATAGATGCAAATGGTTTCGTGCTGACAGTCAGCGAGAATTGCCGCCCGGACCTGTACTGGGCATTGCGGGGCGCCGGCGGCGGGAACTTTGGCGTGGTAGCTTCCATGACCTTCCGGTTGCCGCCCAGGGTGGATACGGTGACAACAGTGGAATTCACTTATGAAAATGCCAGCCACGAAAAGCAGGCGGAATTTTTAAAGGCATGGCAGGGTTGGCTGAAAAACGTGGACAGCCGCCTGACGATTGTCGTGAGCATGTACCACGCCCGGGAGGAAGGCTTTGGCATCTACGGATTCGGGCTTTATTACGGCCAGGAGGCGGAGGCGCGCCAAGCCGCGGCACCGCTGGAGGCTGTGGGCGGCGGGACGTATGAATACCTGCAGGGCACGCTGGAAGCAGCCATGCAGGCGGTGACGGAGGGCTATCCTCCTTATGAAATGTTCAAGCCGACAGGCCGGTTTGTATTGCGGCCATTGAATGACCGTGAGATATGGAAGCTGACAGGCATTTTGCGGGATGTGCCGCCAGGTTCGGACTTGACCGCGCTATCCCTATATGCCATGGGCGGCCGAATCAGGGATATTTGCACGAACGATACAGCCTTTTACTACAGGGATGCTCTGTATATTGCAGGCATACAGTCCGTTTGGACTGATCCTAAGTATAAGGCGGTGAACACTGCCTGGGTGGAGGAGAAGTTCCGTTACCTGTACGGCATCACCGGCGGCTCCTTTGTCAACTTTCCAATCGGCAGCCTGCCGGACTATCTGGAGGCCTATTACGGAGGCAACGCGGAGTGTTTGAGGTATGTCAATGAAAAGTACGACCCGTGCAATGTGTTCTGCTTTCCCCAGTGCGTTAGGGCATGAGGATTATTCACAGAGAGGGATTTCGCATCTGCGGATGCGACCAAAGGGCTTTCCGGCCGCCCTTTGGAAACTTTCGGGGGCCATTTCCAAATAGTGTTCGAATTGCCGCATGTTAAGAAGAAATTTCGCATCTGCGGATTCGACCAAAGGGCTTTCCTGCCATCTGGTTCAATCGTCGCACTACTTGCTGCCGCTCGTACTGCTCGTTTCACCAGCCTCCTCCGCCTCGCTTCATCCGCCACAGGCGGCGCTTCGGCTACGGAGCCCTTTTGAAACCTTCGGGGGCCATTTCTGAATAGCGTTGCAATTATGGCACATGGTTAAGAAGATGTTTCGCATCTGCGGATACGGCCAAAGGGCTTTCCTGCCATCTGGTTCAATCGTCGCACTACTCGCTGCCGCTCGTACTGCTCGTTTCACCAGCCTCCTCCGCCTCGCTTCATCCGCCACAGGCGGCGCTTCGGCTACGGAGCCCTAGACCTTCGGAGGACATTTTTTAATAATTGTGGTGCAATTATGGCACATGGGTAGGAAGAAATATCGCATCTGCGGATGCGACCAAAGGGCTTTCCTGCCATCTGGTTCAATCGTCGCACTACTCGCTGCCGCTCGTACTGCTCGTTTCACCAGCCTCCTCCGCCTCGCTTCATCCGCCACAGGCGGCGCTTCGGCTACGGAGTTCTGGACCTTCGGAGGCAATTTCTGAATAGCGGTGCAATTATGGCGCATGGTTAAGAAGTGACTTTCAGCAGTTCTTGCTTGACGATACGTTTATGCATTGGTAATATATAGAAAAGAAAGGCGGTGCTGTGCCATGATGGGAGTGCGCTTCGTTACGGAAGAGGATTTTTCAATCGTTCTGGACAAGACGATTGCCATTTTGGGTACGGCTGATTACGTCTTTCATATCGACGGCCTTTGGGTGGATGGGGAGGATAACGATGCGTTCCCCGACATGGAAGACGGGCCTTATTCCTGGGAAACGCTGCGGGCACCTTTTGATCACCTGGGCAGAGCGTTTGTGTATTTTGCGCGGATCAGAAGATACGCTCCCGGCGCAAGCATCCTGCCCATGGCAACCCTGGAGGATTATGAAACATGTCTTTGTTCCTTGATCCTTTTGTGCGTGGATATGCGGGAATTTGAGTTATACGCCAAGGATGAAAAGGACGTCAAGCGCCTATATGACGCATGCGCGGCCGCCGGGTTTGGGGAGGTGGAGCTGCAGACAGACGAAAACTGCGGCAGAACGGGCATGAACGTCTAATAACCGGGCATAGCTTCTATTCCCCGTCGTAATAGCCCGCCTCGTCTTCCTTTTTGAAAAACGCGGTATAGTGGCCGCTTGCCAGTACGCCTACCTTGCCGGAATCCGGGTAGAAGGCGATATCGGCACTGCTGGCCGTATCCACATCCAGGTACACCAGCGTCTGCGTTTCCGATGTGTTTGTAATCTTGTGGGCGCCTTTTTCATACGGCGGGCAGACAACCACATCTCCGGCATGGATTTCCTTTTCCCCGTCCGGTGTCTTCAGCATGCCCCTGCCGCTGATGATGTAGAAAACCTCCGTTACGTTCGTGTGGTAATGGTAGGGGTAGTTGGCCTTTTGCGGCGGCAGCTCGTAAAAGGAAACAGAGCAGCCGTTCCCGGAGCCGCCCAGGACGATATGCTTGAAATACTCATAGGGCTCATGGTCCTGCCTGTGGGCCGCGGGCAGCTTGTCAAGGCTTGTGATGAGAATGCTCTCCTGCTGCATCAAACCCCTCCCTTTTTATGGAAAAAAATGCCGGAGCTCCTGAAAGGAGTCTCCGGCATGATTTACTGTTTCTTTTTGCACGGAATGTAGTAATCGAGTATGATCTGCCCTTCCGCGTTGGGCGTGGTGAACCGGGGGCAGTTGTACAGCTCCATGCACCAGGAGAAGCCCTCGCTGATGTAGCCCTTTTCCTCCATGGCCCTTGAAGTATACTCATGGGCCGGCATACACACATCCGGGGTGGATTCGCCCTGAATCCAGCCCACCGCGGCACTGGAAGGCTCCACGGGGCGGGATACAAAGCCTTCCTGCGGGACCGGGCAGCCGGGCTTCATCATCATGCCCACGATATAGACAAACGTGTTGTCGCCGCCCTGATAATCCGTCATGAACCCGACGTAATCGGGGCACAGGACCCAATCGGTGAGCGCTTCCAGCGCGGTAAATGTCCCGTCGGTGAAGCACTTGTCCCAGAAGGCGGGGATGGGATTCTCCGGCCCCATTTTCACCTTGATTTCCTTGCCCGCGATGCTCCATGCGCCAAGCTCCCGGATTTCCATTTGTACCAGTTTGGACATGATACTTCCCCTCGCTTCCTTCGTACATATATGCGGTGGCTGATTTACTTCATGAGCCGGTGGATGTGGCTTTGCAACAGGGTGACCATGGATTTCAGCTCTTCTTGGGAAGGCCGCTTTGACTCGTGGTACATTTCCTCCGGCGGCAGCAGCCAGACCGGCCCGCGTTTAGGTGTATCTCCTTTATTCCTGGGAAAAAGGTGCCAGTGGATGTGGCTGTCGCCGTTGCCCAGCACCTCATAATTCAGTTTTTCGGGGCGGAAGGCCTCATACACGGCCTGTGCCACCAGCACCATTTCCGCTAGGTGCTTTTCCAGAAAAGCCTTGGGCAGCTGGAAAAGCTCGCTTCTATGCTCCTTGCACAGGAAGAGCGTATATCCGTGAAAATGCTGGTGATCGCCCAGGACCACATAGCCCGTTTCCAGCTCCGCCACAAAATACGGGTTATTGCCCTGCGCAATGAGCTGGATACGTTCGCAAATGAGGCAGGACATATTTCCTCCAACGGGTCTACGTCAAGACATTTGATTTAACCATTCATTTGTTAGCAGGCGGTAGACAACCCTGTCCTTAAGACTTCCTTCATGCCAGACGAGTTGCTTGAACTCCGCTTCCTTGATGAAACCGCATTTTTGCATGACGCGCTCGGAACCGGTGTTCTCTGTAAGGCAGCCCACGGACATGCGCACGACGCCGTCCAAAGTGAACGCGTAGCTCAGTATGGCTTTGACCGCTTCAGTGGTATAGCCCTTGTTCCAGATGCGGGGGTATGTGAAATAGCCCAGGTCAGCCAGCTTGCCCAAGGGAGTGAAAGCGGAAACGGTGTATCCGATCTCGCCGATGTGGCCTCCCGTTTGCTTATCCTCCATGCGCAGGAAAACATGGGCGCGGTCAGGCGAGCCGATTTCCTGCATGGCAAACTGCAGGTTCACATCCGATTCCTTTATGGAATGCGTTTGAATATCCCGCAAATAACGCATGGCTATGTCATCGGAAAACAATGCGTGATGTGATAATAGATCGGCTGAACGGTGATCCCGCAGGATCATCCGCTCCGTCTCAAGGCGTATAAAGCCAGGCAGGCCAGTTTCTCCGTCCGTGCCTGCGCTGTTATTCCCGCCTTTGCCGCTCATCTTTACTTTCCCTCCACCGGATGGGTGGTGCTGGGCTCCAGGCACCTTTCGTAACGGTCTTCCTCGTTTTTGATCTCCCAGTGCAATAGGACGGTCAGCAGGCCGCGCAGGAGGATGATGGCGCCCAAGATGGCCAGCTCGTTCCATTCCCGTACGATAACGGTACGCAGCACCTCGCCGCCCAGCTTGAATTCCAGACCCAGCGCGATGCCCTGTGCCAGTCGCAGGCGGATGTGCGGATCCTTTTTAAAATAACCGATAACGCCTTTCACGGCGGTCAAAAGCACCACCAGGATGCCTGCGCTTTCCACCAAAAGGATGCCGGCTTCTGCAATGATATGTACCGCTTTTTCAAGCCATTCCATGTAAGAACCTCCACGTGCAATTGTTTTATATGTATCATACATGATTTTGTGTGAAATTGCACGCGTTTTTTGGCACAACGCACATGGATATGTATGGTGAACGGTGTATGGCCATGGTACAATAGGGGAAACGGAAAGGAGGCGCGCTGCGGTGAAAACATTGGAAGTATATGTGCATATCCCCTTTTGCAGGCGCAAATGCCTCTATTGCGATTTTGCCTCCTGCGCGGGGCGGGAGGATCAAATGGAGCCCTATGCAAGCGCCCTGAAGCGGGAGATAGGAATGCGGGCCAAGGAATATGGCCCCGCGGCCGTTTCCACTCTGTATATCGGCGGCGGCACGCCCTCGCTGATGCCCCCCGCCCTGATGGCGGATGTGCTGGAATGCCTGTATGATTCCTTTGCGCCTGTGGCTGACGCGGAGATCACTTGCGAGGCAAACCCGGGAACATTGACGGTGGATTTTTTGCGGACGCTCAAGCGTCATCGCGTGAACAGACTGTCGCTGGGCGTGCAGGCCCGGCAGGAGAAGCATTTAACATCGCTGGGGCGCATCCACCGCTGGGATGAGGTGGAGGAATCCGTACGCATAATCAGGGAAGCGGGCTTTGTAAACCTGAACATCGACCTGATGTTCGGCCTGCCCAGCCAGACGCTTGCCGACTGGCGGGAATCGCTGAAGGCGATATTGGCTTTTTCCCCGGAGCATGTATCCTGCTATGGGCTGATCCTGGAGGAAGGCACGCCGATGTTTGAAATGGCGGAAAAAGGCGCGCTCTCCTTCCCGAACGAAGGCACAGAGCGGGCCATGTACAACGAGGCGCGGAGGATATTGAAAACAGCCGGGCTTATGCCCTATGAGATATCAAACTTTGCGCGAAAAGGCTTTGCATGCCGCCATAACCTGGGCTATTGGCAGGGTGTGCCTTACCTGGGCTTTGGCGTGGCCGCCCACAGCCGCATGGATTGCGGCAGCCAAAAAGGCGCGTATGCACGGTTTGGAAATGCACGCAGCCTCGATACTTATTTGAAAAGCATGGACGTGGGCGAGATTCCCGTGGAGGAATACAGTCTCATTGGGCCACGAGAAGCGGAATTCGAAACGCTGATGCTGGGGCTTCGCGTTTTGGACGGCGTGCGGGAGGATGATTTTCTCATTAGGCACGGGAGATCAATGAAAGAGGCCTTTGGCGAGAAAATTGATACCCTTATCCAAAAGGGATTGCTGAAATACGCAAACGGGAGCCTGCGGCTGACCCGCCGGGGCATGGATGTTCAAAACGCAGTTTTGGTGGACCTAATGGATTGAAGGCTTTCTGCAGGAGCCACATCCTCTGCTTTTCAGGCGGCATTTCTTTTGAACAGTATGGTACCTATAAGGATAAGGATCACTCCGGCGGCCGCCAGCGGCACGCGGCTACGTACCAGGCCGACTTGGATGGATTGGCCAGCGGTGAGCGCGCTGCTTAAACCGGATGCGTTAAACGTGTCGATGGCCCAATCGGTGAGCCCGCCGGGCAGATCGTGGGACAGAACCTCGTAGAAGCCGTACAGGCCCGCTGCCAGCGCCAAAACGCCCGCGAGAATTAGGATAATACCAAAACCTTTCATGCGAAAATCCCCTTCTTTGATGACTTTTTCCATGGTGCGCCGTATATGACGGCAATACAGTATATGTAATGACATGTATAAACAATTCCCGCTATGCCCAGCGCTATTCTTTTCCGGCACGGATGGCTGTCCGGAAAAGGTGAATCGGGTATAGCGGCGTTTTTTCATGCATAGAATGGGGCATTCCCGGCTAAAGGAGGCGGCGGCATGCGCCTTGCGGCCCTCATCTGCCTGGTGCTTGCGCTGGTTTTTGCACTGTTCGCATTGGATCCAGAGGCACAGGCCAACCCCGCTGCTGCGGCACCACAGGAAAAGTGGATCCATATTGATCTGGTGAAAAAGGCGCTGACACTGTATGAAGGAACGCTGGTGGTAAAGACATACGCCATTGCGTCCGGAACAGCGGACAATCCATCCCCTATCGGGACCTGGCGGGTGGTAAACCGCTTCTCCAGCAAAATGTCGGGCTTTGGCACACGGTTCCTGGGCTTGAATGTGCCTTGGGGGCAGTTTGGAATCCATGGAACCAACAAACCGGGTTCCATTGGCACCAACGCCTCCCATGGCTGCATCCGCATGTACGTGAAATCGGCGGAAGAGCTATACCGCCTGGTGCCCAACGGCGCCAAGGTGGTCATAGAGGGCGGCCCTTACGGCGCGCTGGACAGCTATCTGCCGGTTCTTGTGCCGGGAGACCGCTCCAGCCATGTGCGGGAGGTGCAGCAGCGGCTGAACACCATGGGCTTTTCCACAGGAAATCCGGACGGCGTATACGGCGCAGGGACCAGCCGGGCGGTGCTGCAAGCCAGGGAAGCGTTCAAGCTGCCGCGTGTGGACCGGGTGGATACAGCTTTATACGACGCGCTGGGGATTATTTTGTTCGAGTAAATTCCATTACATTACTGAATATGTGCATGAAAAGACACTTCATTTTCAAGGACAGCGCCTTGTCGGTACGCCTCAAGGTATAACCTCCACGGGAAAATCATAGGGATTGGCGGAGGGATGACCATGGACTGGAAGGAAGCGGCGGCCTATCTGGGCGCCTGCTTGCCGGAGAAGCTGGCCCGCGCGCTGGAGGAGGCAGGGCCCCTCAGGGAGATACGTATCCGGGCGGATCAGGCGGTGAGCCTTAGGGCCGAGTCCGGCATCGAAAAAACATCCTTCGTTCCCAACGGGGAACAGGTGACGGAGATGGCCGAGGCGCTTTGCGAGCATGCGCTGTACGCCAGGGCGGAGGAGATGCGCCAGGGGTTTGTGACGCTAAAGGGTGGGCACCGCATGGGGCTTTGCGGCCGGGTGCTTACCCAGGGCAATCAGGTGAGGGCGCTTCGTGACATCGCCTCCCTGTGCATACGCATCGCCGGGGAGCATCCGGGGTCGGCGGATGAGGTGGTAAGGCGCTTGTATCCGGAAGGAACCCTGGCAAGCATGCTGATCATCGGTTCGCCGGGGGCCGGGAAAACGACGCTTTTGCGGGACGCCTGCCGCCAATTATCCGACGGGGCGCCGGGCCGGGAGCCTGTGGCGGCCTGCCTGATTGATGAACGGGGGGAGCTGGCCGCCTGCGTCCACGGCGTGCCGCAATTGAAGGTGGGACGGAATACCGATGTGCTGGACGGGTGCCCGAAATCCGTAGGGATGCAGTGGCTTTTGCGCTCCATGGCGCCGGGATGCCTGGTGACCGATGAATTGGGTGGAGAGGAGGATGCGTTGGCGGTGCTGGAAGCCGTGCGCTGCGGCGTGCCGGTGTTGACCAGCGTGCACGGGCAAAGCCTGAACCAGGCGATGGAGCGGCCCGCGCTCAAGACGCTGATGCGGGAAAAGGTGTTTGGCCTGTATGTGATATTGGACAGGGGCGTGCCGGGGCGGATTGCCGCCTTCCACGGCTCCTGCGTAAATACCGTATGATCCGCCTGGTATGTGCCCTGATGGCAGCGGGGGCCTGTGTGCTGCTGGGCATGGATGCGTCGAGCAGGCTGAAACGGCGTGTGGATATCCTGGCCGCATGGATACGCGCGCTGGAAATGATGGACCTGAAGCTTCTGCACGACGGGATTCCCTTGAGGGAGGTGGTCCTGCAGGAGGGGGATGGGGAAATTGCCAAAAGGCTGGCTGCTTTTTCTCGCGCGCTCCAGGACAACCCGCGCATGACGACGGCGCAGGCATGGCAGGCGTCGGGGAAAAGCCAGGATACGAAGGAGGAAAAGGTGCTGGCCGCCTGCTTTTCCGCGCTGGGTACAGGCGTGTTGGAAAAGCGCAGGACAGCCATTGCCCAAACCATAGAGCAGCTGAAGGTGCTCAAAAAAGAGGCTGAGGAAAAGGCACTGAAGGATTGCAAGCTCTACCGCAGCCTGGGGCTGGCCGCGGGCGCGGCGCTGCTTCTCCTACTTTTATAAAGCATCAAGGAAGGAAAGGGCAAATCAAATGCAGGTAGAACTGCTTTTCAAAATAGCCGGCATCGGGATCATGGTGTCGGTGATCAGTCAAATCCTGTCCCGTACCGGCCGGGAGGATATGGCCATGCTGACCACGGTGGCGGGGCTGGTAATTGTGCTGCTGATGGTGGTTAACCTAGTGGCCGAGCTGTTCGCCAATGTTAAAAGCATTTTTCAATTGTACTGAATGCACCTAATGATGCGTTGGAGCGTGTGCCTATGGAGATCCTGCAGATCGCCGGCCTGGGGGTGGCGGCGGCACTCCTGGCCATGGTGGTCCGTGGGACCAGGCCGGAAATTGCGTCACTGATCGCCATGGCGGCGGGCGCGCTGGTATTTTTCCTGGCGATCAGCCGCCTGCAGGCCGTAGTGGCGGTGATGGAGCAGCTTGTGCAAAAGGCGGGCCTGGCCCAGGATTACCTCAAGGTCCTTTTAAAGGTGGTGGGAGTGGCCTACGTTTCGGAGTTTGCCGCCCAGACATGCCGGGACGCGGGCGAGGACAGCCTTGCTGCCAAAGTGGAGATGGGCGGCAAGGTGCTTGTTCTTGCCATGGCATCCCCCATCATCGTGGCACTGGTGGAGCTGGTGCTGGAGGTGGTGCCGTGAGGCGGCTGATTTGGCTGCTGATCGCCCTTCTCCTTTTCGTGCCCTCCGCCCGGGCCGGGGAACTGGAGGAAGGCCTGAAAAACGTGCTGGATTCCCTGTCCGTGTCGGAGTTTCAAAAGGCGGTGGACAGCGTATCCGCCGAGCCTATCGACATCAAGGATACGGTGCTGAAGCTGGCGCGGGGGGAAATCACCTGGGATTTTGGCAAGCTGCTGGAGTCATTGGGCAACAGCCTGCTATCGGCGCTGACGGGCAGCATGTGGCGCATTACCAGGGTGCTGGTTCCGGCGGTGCTGTGCGCCATCCTGATGCACATGCGCGGCGCCTTCGCCAGGGACACCGTGGCGGAGATCAGCCGGTACGTCTGCTTTTTGCTTGTGGCCATCTTCATGGTGCAGGATCTGACCGAGCACATCGCCCTGGCGCAAAGGACCATCGATCTGCTTTCGGGGGCGATGCAGAACCTGTTCCCGCTGCTGTTAACACTGCTGGCGGCGGTGGGCGGCACCGCCAGCGCCGCGTTCTTCCAGCCGGCGGTGGTGGCGGCCAGCGGCACCATGACGTCGCTGATACGCAATGTGACCATGCCCTTTGCGGTGGGCGCGGCGGTGCTGATCATATTGGACCATGTGAGCGAAAAGCTGCATGTGAGCCGGCTGGCGTCGCTCTTTAAGCAAATGGCCAACTGGACGCTGGGCGTATCCTTCACGGTCTTTATCGGGGTGACCATGGTGCAGGGGTTGGGCACGGCCGCGGTGGACGGCGTTTCCATTCGCACCGCCAAGTATGCCATCGACAATTTTGTGCCCATTGTGGGCGGCATGTTTGCCGATACGGTGGATACTTTGGTGGGCTGCTCGCTGCTGATCAAGAACGCTTTGGGTACCACGGGGCTGATGGTGCTGGTGGGCATCTGTATAACGCCCATGATCCAGGCGCTGTGCGCGGTTCTCATCTACAGGGTGTGCGCGGCCATATTGCAGCCCATGGCGGAAAGCAGCATTGTGGAATGCTTGTACGACTTTTCCAATGTGCTGATGCTGTTGTTTATCATCCAGCTTTCCATCAGCGCCATGTTTTTATTGTTGATTGCCCAGATGCTGGTGGTGGGAAACCTGACGGTGATGCTGCGGTAGGAGGGTACCAATGAACGCGTTTCTTCGGCAGATGGCGGTGCTGGGAATTTTGACCACCCTGGCGGAGCACCTTCTGCCGGAGGGGGGGCTTAGAAAAGCCGGGCGGATGGTGATGGGGCTTTTGATGATGCTCACCATCCTGAACTCCTTGATGGATGTTTTGAAGTTGCCTCTTCCGGACGTCGCCGGCCTTGCGCGCTATCAGCAGCAGGCGGAGCTGAGGCTGAACCATGATCCCGGCAGCTACCGGGATGCTGTGATAGGCAGCCTTCGGCGCCAGGTGGAGGATGTCGCACAGCGGGCGGCGGAGGGCGCGGGGTATAAAGACGTAGGCGCTTCGGCCGAGGTCTCTTATGAGGGGGATATCACCGCCGTCCATTTGTGGATTACGGCGGCCGATGTTCCCGTGTTTCCGGGGGCTGGGCTTGAGCAAAGCGAGTATCAGAAGCTGAAGGAGCAGGTGGCCCTGGCGCTGTCGCTGCCGGAAAGCCTGATCCATGTGGAAGCGGGAGGGACGTGAAGTGGCAAACCTGAAGGCACTGTGGGAGAAGTGGAAAGAAAAAAAGCATGGCCAGTGGCTGATTCTTGTGCTGCTTCTGGCGCTTTCCGGCGCTTTGCTTTTGACCGATATGAACATATCCGGAGGGCAGACGGCCATGGAAAAGAGGATCGCGCAGGTGCTGTCCGCCATGGAGGGGTGTGGGAAAGTGGAGATTTCCATCTATTATGGGCCGGAAAGTACGGACGTGTGGGGAGGGGAGAAGAAAAATACCCTTCCTATCGGTGCTGTGGTGGTGGCGGAGGGCGCCGATAAGATAGAAGTGCGGCTGATGCTGATGCGGGCCGCACAGACGCTGCTGGGGCTCGATCAACAGGCTATACAGGTGTTTCCGATGGGGGATAAACCGTCGGAGTAAGGAGGCTGCGTATGTTTGAAAAGTTCAAGAAGCACAAGAACCTGATCTTCCTGTGTGTGCTGCTGGTGACGCTGGCAGGGTCGTACCTGTGGAACCAGTACCAGCAGGTGGCGGCCAAAACGGTGTCGCTGCCCATAAGCCGCACGGGGGAGCAAGCTGGGTCTACGCCAGCGCCTTCCGTAGTGAAGACGCCTCTTTCCACCTATCAGGAAAAGCGGGAATCCACGCGGCAGGCGGACATGGCCGCGCTGAAAACGCTGGCTGCCAATGACAAGGTGGATCAGGCGGCCCGAGACCAGGCCCAGGCGGAGCTGCTGGAAGTGATCCGCTGCCGGGAAAGTGAGCTGGCCATTGAAGGCGCGCTTACCGGGGCAGGCCTGGCCCCCTGTGTGGCCGTGGTCCAGCGCGGCGCTGTGACCGTGCTGGTGGAGAAAAAGGAGCTGACTCAGACGGAAGCCACCATGATACTGACCCTGGCCGCCGCGCATACCGGGGAAACGCCGGAAAACATACGGATCATGGCGGGAAATATGATATGATATTCGCGAAATGGCAGAGCCATTTTCGCGAGCTTTGCACGATTTCCTTGTGAGGTTTTACGCCATCCTGCGCTTCGCTTGGATAGCGCAATCTCACGGCCAGGAAATCGTGTAAGGAATGCTTGCTTCGCAAACGCCCCGCCCCTCCGGCGAGGCCGGAGGAGACGATTTTATAACGAGGAGGCCGCGGCCCCCTCGTTGCTCCCCCTTGGATTATGAATGTAAAAATAAAGAGAGAGCAATAAAGCACATTGAAAATGAAAAGGAATAATGGCGCAAATATAAAGCATGGTTAAGGGAGGGTTTCGCATCTGCGGATGCGACCAGGGCTTTCCGGTCGCCCTGGATCTTCGGGGCCATCTCTAAATAGTGGTGCTATGACACATGGTTAAGAGAGGATATCGCATCTGCGGATGCGACCAGGGCTTTCCGGTCGCCCTGGACCTTCGGGGCCATCTCTAAATAATGGCGCTATGATACATGGCTAAGAGAGGATATCGCATCTTTCATCGGCTTTCTCCGCCCTGCCCATTGCCGCCACAGGCGGCGACAGGGCTTCGAAACCTTTCGCTTGATTCATCCATTCGGCCCATTTCCGCCACTGGCGGGGGCGGTGTTCCAGAGTCCTGGACCTTCGGGGCTATCCCTAATAAGTACTTAATAGTGCTAGTACAGTAAAATGCGAAGTGGAAGAGCATCGCATAGGCTCTCATTCAGCGGGGAGTAAAGAGGGGCCGAAGCCCCTCTTTTGTAATCGTGTCGCCTGGCTTTGCCAGGCGCGCGGGGCGCTTGCGGAGCAAGCTTTCCTTACACGGTTCACTGCCCGTGAAGCCAAGCTTTACAAGTGAACCGTGCAAAAAATCGTGCAATGACAGCCAATTGCATGTCCTTTGGCTGAGATTGCACGAAATTGTTGTATGTGTTATGATAATTCCGGGCATGCTTATTGGGACGGCGTGCCGGGAAGAAGGCAAGCGACAATGGAACAAACAGGAGAAGTCATTGAAGTGAAAAACGGTCTTTTGACCGTTCAGTTTTGCAGGCCGGAAGCGTGTGAAAATTGCAAGGCCTGCACCGGGGAAAAACGCAAGGCCCTTTTGCAGATTCCAGGGGACGCCCAGGTGGGCGATACGGTGACCGTCAGCATACCGGAGGGGCAAGTGGCCAAAGCGTCACTCCTGGCCTATTTCATGCCGCTGTGCGGGTTGATGCTGGGGCTGTTCTTAGGCTTCGCGCTGGGCGGAGATATATCCGCCATCATCGGCGCGGCCGCCGGCCTTGTCCTGAGCATACTGGTTTTAAGGCTGCTGGATGTGCGCCTGCGTAAGGATGACAGATGGGTGCCCAGGCTGATTGCGGTGGAAAAAAAGCAAGCATAGCGCTTACGAAAATCAAACAGAAGGGAAATACAGGGCCGAAGAATGGGGACAAGCCTGCAGAATGAAGGTGTATTTTGCGATTCATCCAAAAAATCCATCGAAAATTCGCTGCCCGCAGCGTTCATTTCGATGGATTTTTACTGGTAAGCCGCTATGAACTGTGATATAATAGGTTGAGTGCATGGGAACCGTTGGTTGCCTATCTTGGGACAACCGATATGTGCGGATGATACGGAGCGTTCCCTGATCTTTTTATAAGGATCAGGAACATCTTCGTTAAATAAAACATAGGAAAACGGTAAATAGGAGTCCGGCTGAAAATGGCCGCCGTGCAGTGTTGCCGGCGTTGCGTTTTTGCGTACTTTTTCCCAGATCAGAAATTGTTATTTAGGAATATTTGGAAACCATGAAAGGAGGTTTCTTGTGGCATCTAAGGGAAAACTTCGTATCATACCCCTGGGCGGCGTGGATGGCATCGGCAAGAACATCACAGCCTACGAGTATGAGGACGATATCATTGTTGTTGACTGCGGTTCCATGTTCCCCAAGGAGGATATGCTGGGCATCGACTTGGTCATACCCGACGTGAGCTACCTTGTGGGCAAGAAGGAAAATGTGCGGGGGTACGTGTTCACCCATGGTCATGAAGACCATATCGGCGCCGTCCCTTACGTTTTGAAGCAGGTGCCCGCCCCGCTGTATGGCACGCGCCTGACGCTGGCGCTGGTGGACTTGAAGTTCAAGGAGCACCGTGTCTCCGGTATCCCGATGAATGTGGTGCAGCCCAGGGACGAGATTCAATTGGGCAAATTCTCTGTGCGCTTCATCAAGGTCAGCCATTCCATCGCCGGGGCGACGGCCCTGGCCATCACCTGCCCTGCGGGCACGGTGGTAATATCCGGCGACTTCAAGATTGACTTTACCCCCATTGACGGGGAAGTGACCGACCTGCCTTCCTTCGCCGAAATCGGCGACCGGGGTGTTCTGGCGTTCCTGTGCGAATCCACCAATGTGGAGCGCCCGGGCTACACCATGAGCGAGCGCAAGGTGGGGGAGACATTTTTCAAGCTGTTTGAAAAGGCCCAGGGCCGTGTCATCGTGGCTATGTTCGC
Source organism: Bacillota bacterium (assembly GCA_023436585.1). Lineage (GTDB taxonomy): Bacteria > Bacillota > Clostridia > Christensenellales > Aristaeellaceae > JAEWAH01. The sequence continues at coordinate 649,823 of JAEZIN010000028.1, forward strand.
CAGCAACATCCACCGCATCCAGATGATGATCGACAACGCCGTGCGCTTTGGCCGCAAGGTATGCTTCATCGGCCGCAGTATGATCAGCGTGAGCCGCGTGGCCATGCAGATCGGTGAACTGACGATTCCGGAAGGCTATCTGGTGGAGATGGACGATATTGACATCTATCCGGATGACCAGCTTTTGGTGATCACCACCGGCAGCCAGGGCGAGGCCATGAGCGGCCTGACCCGCATGGCCTTCAATGAGCACCGCAAGCTGCAAATACGGCCCAGTGACATGGTTATTCTATCAGCGACACCGATTCCCGGCAATGAAAAGAGTGTGGCCAGGGTCATTAACCAGTTGTACCGCTGCGGGGCGGAGGTCATCTATTCCGCTTTGGAGGCGGTGCACGTTTCCGGACACGCCTGCCAGGAGGAACTGAAGCTTTTGCACGTGCTGGTCCGGCCGCAATACTTCATTCCCATCCACGGCGAGTACCGCATGCTCTGGCAGCATGCCGAGCTGGCGGAATCGCTGGGCATGAACCGCAAGAACATCGTCATACCGGAATTGGGCCAGGTCATTGAGATGAATGATACCACCCTGGCCATTGCCGAGACGGTGCCTACCGGCGGCGTGCTGGTGGATGGCCTGGGCATCGGCGACGTGGGCAATGTGGTGCTGCGTGACCGCAAGCATCTGTCCCAGGATGGGCTGATCATCATCGTCATGGCCATCGACAGGGATAGAGGCGCGCTTGTTTCCGGGCCGGATGTCATCAGCCGCGGCTTTGTGTATGTGCGGGAGAATGAGGACATCATTGAATCCACCCGTGATCTCGTGCGCGGCATCATCGTGTCCTACGGCAAGCTGGACGGAAGCGACTGGATGCCCATGAAGAACCGCATCAAGGATGAGCTGCACCGCTACATCTATGAAAAGATCAAGCGCAATCCCATGGTTTTGCCGATCATCGTAGAGATATAAAGCACTTCGAGAAAATGACCTGGTCATTTTCTCGATTTTTCGCTTTACTTCTGTCGTGCTGCACAATCATCAGTTGCAATGTATGCATTGGTATGCATTTGGGCCTTCCCCCTAAGGGGAGGAATGATTCGTTTGTTTCGAACCTTGTTTAGCCTGACGAGAGTGGGCTGCGGTTCCCTTTTTGCCCCACGAATTGAAAGCGGCCCCAACCCACTAAATGGGCTGGGGTCAAATCCTATTTTATCTGCAATCTTTTATACGGTACGTGCGTTTTATCAGGGAGGGACAAACCATGCAATACGGCAAGGCCCACGAGCTGGCCCGGGACATACAGGGCAGCGAGGAATATCAAACCTACGCAAGGCTGAAGGAATCCGTTCTGGCGGATGAAACAAACAAAGCGCTTTTGACGGAATACAAAAAAATGCAGACCAGGCTTCAAATGGCCGCCATGTCACAATCGGGCGGCCATGAAGAGGAGATGCAGCGTTTTTCGCAGCTGACGGCGCTATTGTTTGCCAGCCAGGAAGTATCGGCGTATCTGCTGGCCGAAATGCGGCTGCAGCAGGCGTTAGGCGACATCTTTAAGATACTGACGGATGCGGCCGGGCTGGACTTTCAGCTGCCGGGCCTGGAATAGGCGGTACACAAGGAGGCTTCCCCATGAAAAAACGCGGACCCAAAAAGGATTATACCCACCAGTCCCTGCGGGACGAGCGGGAGTACGGCCTGTATTGGTACAGCGGCCTTTGGCATATGCTAAGGCCCATTTTGATTGTTGTGATATCTCTTGTCGCGGTGGTGGGCATATCCATGGCGGGCTGGAACTGGGTATACAGCCATTATCTGGCCCCGGTGGATATCACCAATACCGCCCCCATCAGCTTCACGGTGGAGAACGGCAACAGCCTGACAAAGGTGGCCACCAACCTGGAAAACCTGAGCCTGGTGCGCAACAAGACCATATTCAAGTATTACTGCGACTTTATCGGCCTCGGCCAGAAGATACAGGCGGGGGAATACCAATTGACCCGCGCCATGACCATCGACCAGATCGCCAACCAATTGACCACGGGCGACGGCAAGCCCATCACCACCAAGATCACCGTCATCCCCGGCTGGACGATTCAGGACATCGCCAACAAGCTGTTTACCGACGGCATCATCAAGAACAAGGAAGAATTTTTGGAGATGTGCCGCAGCGGCAAGGACTTTGGCGAGTACTACTATGTGAGCGACGTACTGGCCAGCCCCAACGTGGGCCAGCGCAAGTTCGTGCTGGAAGGATACCTGTCCCCCAACACCTACGAGGTATACACCGACGCCACCCCCGCGGATATCGTGCGCAAGCTGCTTTCCCAGACGGAAGTGGTGTATCCGTCCTCCTTCCATGAGCGCGCGGAGCAGCTGAACATGACCATGGATCAGGTGCTGACCATGGCCTCCCTGATTGAGAAGGAAGCCAAGGAGCCCGACTTTGCCAGGGTGTCGGCCGTGTTCCACAACCGCCTGAAGGATAACATGAAGCTGGGCAGCGATGTGACCATCCACTACATCACGGGGGTCAGGCGCATGTCGCTGACCAACGATGACCTGAACGCCAATTCTCCCTACAACACCTACAAATATTCCGGCCTGCCTTTGGGCCCAATCTGCAGTCCCTCCGCAGCGGCCATCCAGGCGGCGCTGTATCCTGATGAGACGTTTGTGGCCGACAAGTACCTGTACTTCTGCAGCAAGGACCCCAACACGGGCGAACTGCACTTCTCCAAGACGATAGAGGAGCATAACCAGGCCGTGGCCATTTATGCGCCGCTGTGGAAAGCGTACGACGAGAGCAGAGGTCTTTGATCGTGACAAATCACCGAAGAAACACCGTGCCGGAGCTGTTGGCTCCGGCCGGAGGCATGTCCCAGCTATTGGCGGCGCTGCACTTTGGGGCGGACGCCGTCTACGGCGGCATGCAAAGATATGGCCTGCGGGCCTTTGCAGGGAATTTTTCGGCAGAAACATTGCCGCAGGCGGTAAATAAGTGTCACGAGGCGGGAAAAAGGTTCTATTTGACCCTGAACATATATCCGTTTGACGAAGATATGGATGGGATTTTATCGGCTGCGCGGTTTGCTTTGGATTGCGGCGTGGATGCCGCCATCGTAAGCGACCTTGGCGCGGTTTCGCTGCTGCGGGAGGAGCTGCCTTCTCTGCCCCTGCACATCAGCACTCAGGCCAATACACTGAACAGCCGGGCCGCCGCGGTATGGCACGGCCTGGGCGCTCAAAGGGTGATCCTGGCCAGGGAAATGAACCTTGACCAAATCGCGGAGCTTCGGAGAAATGTACCGGCCGGCCTGGAGTTGGAGGCGTTTGTGCATGGCGCCGCCTGCATGGCCTATTCCGGGCGCTGTCTACTCAGCAACTATATGACCGGCCGGGGCGCCAACCAGGGCGCCTGCGCCCAAGCCTGCCGCTGGCGCTACCGTGTGGTGGAAGAAAAGCGGCCGGGGGAATACTTTCCCGTATGCGAGGATGAAAACGGGACGTATATCTTTTCCGCCCAGGATATAAACGCCATGGCGCTTTTGCCAAGGCTGCGGGACTGCGGCCTTTCTTCCCTTAAAATCGAGGGACGCATGAAAACGGAGTACTATGTGGCTACCGTTGTTTCGGCCTACCGCCGGGGGCTTGATGCCCTAAAGGAAGGCGATGAGGCTTTTTATGCGTTGCTGCCGGAGCTGGAAAAGGAACTGAATAAGGCCAGCCATCGGCCTGTGAATACGGGCTTCTTTATGGGTGATCCTAAACCATGCGGCGGAGCGGAAGGCTTTACCCAATCCATGGAGTACGTGGGCAGGGTAATATCCGCCGCCAAAGTGGGGGAGGACGCAACTGTAGAACTGAAAAACCGCTTTTATGTGGGGGATGAGCTGGAAGTGCTGACGCCCTCGGGCAGCCATGCGTACAAGCCTGAAGCGATCCGGCTGCAAAGTACAGGCGATGAAGTACAAAGTCATGGCGTGGCGGGAACAATGCTTGTCATGGCCTTCCCGTTTGATGTTTCGGAAGGGGATATTGTAAGGGGGCCGGTGCGGAACCATGTGCCTGCGTGAGGCAGTCAAGTCAATTTGGAAGGCGATATCCCAAATATACACCCGCAATGAAAATTGTGCTGATCAGTATAAAATGCAGAATAAACCAGCCGACTTTTCCGTATTTCAGCAGTTCCTGGTCAATGGGCTTCCTGGACTCTGCCGGTACGATCATACCGCCAACCCACTCGAACACCAGAAGGTATATCCAGCACCATGTATAGGACGCCCAAAGATTCCATGAAGCATAGTATTCGATGATCTGTGTCTGTTTTTCAGCCCATCCCTCGATAAGTACCCCGAGATGAATCATGACCCAGTAAAAAGGTATCTTATAGGCCCATGACTTTGGGCTGTACCTCACACCCAGCAAGACGCCGGCGGAAAACATGGTTGCAATCAGTGCTATGGGCATAGTGGTTAAATGGGGGAATGGCCTGCACGGATAACAATAAAAGCCTAGATTGCAAAAAATATGGCATATGGCAAGGCCTGTAATTGCGCTTAACAGAAAGAGAAAACCGTATCTTTTCCAGTTGTTCCGCATGATCAGCAGCAGGATAAGTGTTGAAAGGGCAATCGCGGAGAGAGACAAATAGGTTTCTATATTCCAGCCGATACTCATTTGCTTTCTCCCTTTCGTTGTTGATCATAGCATGATCGGGATGGCTGGTAAGTATGCTTATGAGCTTTTTCAGTGATCTGACACGCTGCTGATTCCGATGTGCTTTTTTCGGGTATGCGACTGAGGTCTTAAAGAAAAAAATATGGCGTCAGAGTAATAAAATAAGAGTGCGGAACCAAATCCTCCTGTGCGGCATAGAATGACCTATAAGGAGGATTTAAGGCATGATCGATGCGTTGCTTTTCTTTATCGTAAAGGAATGCTTGTTTCTCCTTGGCTTTATCGCGGGCCGCTCCAGCTTTCCCAAGCCCTTAACCAGGGAACAGGAGGCGGAATGCCTGGAAGCCATGCAAAAAAGGGACGAAGCCGCCGATATAGCCCGCAAAACGCTGATCGAACATAACCTGCGCCTGGTGGTGCATGTGGCCCGCAAATATACCGTGCCGGGGTGCACCCAGGAGGACCTGGTGCATATCGGCGCCATGGGCCTCATTAAGGCCATCGAAACCTACAAGCAGGGTAGCGGCACCGCCCTGGCCACCTATGCCGCCCGCTGCGTGGAAAACGAGATATTGATGGCGCTCCGGGCAGCCAAAAAACGCCGGGGGGATGTTTCCCTCAGCGAACCCATCGGCACCGATGGGGAAGGCAATGATATTTCCTTTATGGATATCCTGGGCACCGCCGGGGATGTGGTGGAAGAGGAAGTGCACAAGCGCGTCACCATGGGCCGGGTCAGGTGCCTTTTAAAGCGCCTTCCCAAGCGCGAGCGAATCGTGCTGGAGCTTCGATACGGCATACTGGACGGCCGCGCCCACCACCAGCATGAAATCGCAAGACATCTCAACATATCCAGATCATACGTATCCAGGGTGGAAAAGCATGCCATACAAATGATTAGGGATTGGCTTCAACGGGGCGAAGGGTGAGAGACTAGGACGGATATATTTGCGGGAAGGGCCTTTTTGTAAAAAGGGCCCTTCCCGCACCCATCCCCGAAAAACGTCATCATTTTATCAGATATAATTTAATACACCGGCAGAATATTTACCCGGCTTAGACTTCCATCTCAGGCCGGTATTCCTGTACGCCTTCGGCATACACATCAAAATCCACCACAAAATGGAGGCACAGCATCGCCAGGCCGTCTTTTTGGGGAATGCCGGCAGGCGGAGCGGTATAGGTGAACATCTGGGCGGGATCGATAGTTGTTTCCGCCACATCCTCCGGCAGAAGCTCCGTGAGGTCCCGGTCTGTGGGCAGGAAGGCAAGGCCTCCGGCTTTCAGCACCGCACCCTTGGCGGCTAAGGTGTAGGCGATGGTGAGTTGGCCCTTGTCATCCACCGTCAAGGTGACTGTCCCAACCACGTAGCCTCCCTGTGCGACCAGGGGGAAGGATAGTACCTGGGGCTTTGTAAGATCGACAGGGGTTACGGTGGGGTATTTCTCTGAAAGCTTTGGAGCTGTATCCTCCAGGCTTTCGCCGGGCAGGGACGCGGGGCTGTCTATGCGGGGCTCGCTCCTGGCGGGCAGCTTTCGCGTATTGAGCGTTTCACCGCAGCCGGTGCAAAGCTTGCTTTCCAGGCCCGGTTTCTCAGTGGTCTGGCGAAGGGTTACCACCCATTCCCCAGAAGTATGTCCTGTTGCTTTCACTGTCCTGCTGTTCAATAATGCGCTGCAGACGGTGCAGTGCTTTTCTTGTTTTCCCTTTTTAGTACAGGTGGGGTCGGTTACGGTCTGCCAAGCGCCTGCGGTATGGCCCGTGGCGGTGATGGATTGGGTTTCCAGCAAGGTGTTGCAGGTAGTGCAGTGCTTTTGTTTTGTGCCCTCTGCGGTGCAGGTGGGGGCGGTTACGGTCTGCCATGCGCCGGCGGTATGGCCCGTGGCGGCGATGGGTTGGGTTTCCAGCAAGGTGTTGCAGGTAGTGCAGTGATTTTCTTTTGTGCCCTCTGCCGTGCATGTGGGGGCGGTTACGGTCTGCCATGCGCCGGCGGTATGACCCGTGGCGGCGATGGATTGGGTTTCCAGCAAGGCGTCGCAGTCCGTGCAGTGCTTTTCCTGCGTGCCTTCCTGCGTGCAGGTGGCGAGGGTAACGGTCTGCCAAGCACCGGCGGTATGACCCGTGGCGGTGATGGATTGGGTTTCCAACAAGGCGTCGCAGGCCGTGCAGTGCTTTTCCTGCGTGCCTTCCAGCGTGCAGGTGGCGAAGGTAACGGTCTGCCATAATCCCGGGACATGGGGCAGCACGGCTGTTTGCCTCGCATCAAGGACTATATCGCAGACGGAGCAGTGGTTTAATTCCCACCCCTCTTGCGTGCAGCTTGGGGGCGTAAAGGGACGCCACTCGCCGGGCGTATGCCCGGTGGCGGGGGGTGACTCGTTATACAGGTATTCGTAGCAGACTGAGCAATAGTAATCTGTATAGCCGGGATAAGTACAGCCCGGCGGACAGACAACATCAGGCTCCGGGGTATGGCTCAAGCGTGAAATGAGCCTTTGCTCCATTGGAAATTCGCAATAGATGCAGTGCTTTTCTTCCAAACCATCATACCAGCAGGTGGGTTCTACCACTACGATCCAATCCTCGCCTGTCACGTGATCCACCATGGGAATCGGAGCGGCGCTTACGCGGTTATTGCAGACGGCGCAAGGTGTTACCATTTCGCCTTCCCAGTAGCAGACTGGCTCACGGCTGACATACGGGATACCCGGAATATGATCCCCCAAGGGAAGGAGCCGCCTTTCGGTAACAAAGCTGCAATCCTGGCAAAGGAGGCCCTCAGTCCCCTGATCCACACAGGTGGACGCTGTCTGGGTCACCCATTCCGTACCGGGCGTGTGCAACTGGATCGCTACGGTTTTGGAACCGAGGCTCAGCGTTTCGCCGGAACAAACGGCGGTAATATTGGTGATATCACAGTCAACCGCCCCATGGAAGCCGTATACGGTAAAAAAATTCAGTTGAATGGAAGACGAGCCGCCCGCGCCTATCCCCCCATGACTGAGCCTGAGAAAGGATGGGGTATATTCGGCAATATTCCAGCCGCTGCTGGAAAATCCGGCGAAATAGGCGCCATCGTTTGTTGAAAAGCTAAACGAAATTTCGGTGAGGGTGCCGGTCTGGACATGGAAACTGAGAATGACCGATGTATTGTCCCCCGGGAGGACGTAGTTTGTTTGCTGGCCGGCGGATACGGAGCAAGAAGGCGTTTCTGAGGCCAGCGCAACCTGCGGGACGAACATAAGACAAAGGGCAAACAGAAGGGGGATCAAGGCGCAGAAAGCCTTTCTCATGGTTTGACCTCCTTGACATCATGGTTGCAAAGAGATGGTGATGGCAGCGCGTGTATGGAATAATGAATCAGTATGATGTGCGACGGGTTGGGAGTCGAGCGGTGCGAAAAGCATATTACATATATCTTATCAGCCGTAGAAAATAATGTCAAATAATATATGGAAGAATATATTTGTTGTACCTATACACTTGCCATCGTGCCAGGAGAAATGAACATCTTTGCAGAGGCTGTTTGGCGCGCGCGGATAATAAGTGTGGGAAGGGCCTTTTTATAAAAAACCCTTCCCACACCCATCCCTGAAAAGCTTCATCCTCTGCTGTGGAATTTGAATGCATCAGCAGAGGATGAGCGATCGACTTATACTTCCTGTTCAGGTTGGTACTCCTGCACGCCTTCGGCATACACATCAAAATCTATAACAAATTGGAGGCACAGCATCGCCAGACCATCCTTTTGGGGGATGTCGGCAAGGGGTGCGGTATAGGTGAAGGATTGGGCTGGATCAAGGGCCGTTTCCGTAAGCTCATCCAAGGCAAGCTCTTTTAGATCCCGGTCCGTGGGGAGGAAGGACAAAGTTCCCGCCTTGATGGACGCGCCTTTTGCGGTCAGGGCGCAGGTGATGGTCATTATCTCCTTGTCATCCACCGTTACGGTGACAGTTCCCACCACGTAGCCGCCTTCGGCCACCAGCGGGAAGGTCAGCACCTGGGGCTTTTTAAGGTCGACAGGGGTATAGGTGGGCCACTTTTGAGCAAGCTCCGGAGCGGCTTCCGCCATGCTGTCGCCCGGCAGGGCGGCCAGGCTGTCTGAATGGGGCTCACTGGCGGATGGGAGTTCCCTTGTTTCCAGCACTTCGCCGCAAACGCTGCACAGCAGGCTTTCCACGCCGGGCTGAGCGGTGGTCTGGCGCAGCGTCACTTTCCATTCCCCCGGCGTGTGGCCCTTTAAGGCAATGGACCTTGTATCCAGCAATTCGTTGCAAACGGTGCAGCGCTTTTCCTGCTTTCCCTTGTGGGTGCAGTCGGCAGCGGAGGTGGTATGCCAGCTGCCGGGCGTATGGCCGGTGGCAGGTATTGATTGCGATTCCAGCAGTTCGTTGCAAACGGTGCAACGCTTTTCCTGCTCTCCCGGTTGGGTGCATGTGGCGGCTAAGACGGTATTCCAGCCGCCAGGCGTGTGGCCGGTGGCGGGCACTGCCTGCGTATCCAGCACCGCGTGGCAATAGGTGCAGAAGGTGGTTTGCACGCCATCCAATATGCAGGTGGGCGGCGTTGTGATCTCCGGCGTGCCGGGGGTGTGCGCCGTCATGGGAATGGGTGCCTGTTCGTAGGCATAGGTGCAATTTACGCACTGAATCTCCGAGCGCCCTTCCTCAATACAGGTTGGGGCCAGGGCGACGACCCATTCCGTGCCTTTGGTATGTACCTCAAAGGAGGCGGAGCCGCCGCCGGCGCCCATGGGCTCGCCGTACTCATCGATAAACAGCACGTTGTACACATCGTAATTGTATGAGCCATGGGCATCCGGCGCGAAATTCAGCGTCAAGGTGAGCGAAACGCTTTCGCCCGCGGCGGCGCTGCCCCGGATGTTCAAATACGAGGAGCTGTTGACGGCAAGGCTCCATCCGCTGTGGACATCCACATTCGTCAAGGTAAGCCCCGGAACCTCCGCAAGCTGTATGCCCATTTCGGAGACGGAGCCGGTCAGCACGCTGATGTGGATGGAGACCGTTACCGTGGCCCCCGGCGTCACCAGGGCATCGCCCTGGCCGACGGATACGGAGCAGGAGGCCGTCTCCTCCTCCGATGCCAGCGCGGCCTGCGGCGTGAAGAACAGGCACAGGGCAAGCAGGAGGGGAAGAAGGGTAGAAATGGCTTTTTTCATGGGATGGCCTCCTAGGTGTTTGAGTGGGTATACATACGACTACGCTAACTCTGGGATGATAAAAAGTGGACTATGGATATGGTTTAGAAACGAGGTTGTACGTATCTTATCTTTTGTGGATTATACCATGTATGGAAAATTATGTCCATATGGCATGTCGAATAATAGGAGAGACGTCGAGTATATAGACCGGGGGAAAGGGTCTTTACGTAACCCAAAATTGACGGAGGCATGTTTACCTCAGAGAACCCATCAGCATCTATGGGAATGGCAATGATATATTGGAGGGGGATGGTTTAGATTGCTTCTGAATCAATTTTAATGTTGTTTGAGTCTATAAGTTTCTTGGGATAAATAAGTTCAATGCTCATATGTAATAGGCGACCCAAGATTTCGTCAGTATTACTTTTCAAATTGTCATCGCCTACAAGATGAGATGCTAACTTAGCACCTAGATCTTTGTCAGTTCCTTCTAGGTCTGTGAATCTGGTTGTCTTATTGCCAAAATCAAGTAAAACTCTTCTGCTATTTGCTGCAAAATGTGAAGCAATACGATAATAATCTCTTAAGGTGGTATTAACTATGTTGCTATCTTTGGCTAATGGGTTTTTGCCTGTTATTATATCTTGAAATTGCTCTTTTCTTTTATATTTCATCATTAGCAGAAATGTAAAAAAGCAAAAGCCTTGTTCCCAGTGCTGGAACGAGTGACTGGATTTTATATAATATGTCATTGCCCTAGAAAGGATTTTGATCTCCCTGGCAGAAATGCTGAATTCTATTGCCACACAATTTAAGAATCCCAGTATGATATCGGACCTTAAGTTTGTAAGTTTCGGGATAGAGTTCAAATATTGTTTTACTGTTGGGACAGGAAGATTTACTTGTATGTCAAAAAATCGGGATAGATAGCCACATGCATCCATGCCTTGCCCATATATGATTTCAATGGATTTTGATAATTGTATAATGTCTAGTGCAAAAACAAAAACTACTTTATCAATGTTGAAAAAATGCTTGATCACTTCTAATGTCTCAACCGCAAATGTTGGCCGGCATCTGTCCAACTCATCGATAAAGATAACAAGTTTTTCTTGATCATAAACCAGCTCTGTAATTGCATTTCGAAAATCGTTTTTTGCGTTTTCTCTTAGAGCATAATCATTAAATATATCACATGCTTCTTTTTCGCCAAATATTTCAGTAATTTCTTTGCCTACTGATGCAAATTGTCCAATGCCGGGAATAGCTGCGCAACCAATTCTAACCAAAGCAGAAAAACCGAATTTTAGAACCTTTTTTGTTATATCCATTATGTGCTGATCATTTTTGCAGCTTTCTTGAAACTCTTTGCAAATATTACACACAAGCGGAATTAGAGCGTCTTCATAATCATCATGTTTCCATGCATTATAGTATATTGTTCGACATTGAAAGACTTGTGATTCCCTATTCAACATATTGATCCACATATTAATAAACTGCGTTTTTCCCATTCCCCAAGATGCATCAATTGCTATTGAAAATGATTCATTCTCTTAAAATTACGACTATCTACAATCATTTGATTGAGTTGTAAAGCGAAACTTTTTCGATCAAACAAATCATCTTTTTCAAAGGTGTACTCTTGAATTTTTCTTTCTGTAACATCGGTTTCAGGTGATATATTTATCAAAGTAGTTGACATGCTCTGATTGTATTGCTCTGTTTCTTTTTCTACTAATTGAGATGCTTTATGTTTCATTATCATCACCCTTTCTTATATACCATATTCTAACATTTTACTAAACTCAATGTGAGTATATACAATTGATTTTGTTGAGAGGATAAAAAGAAATTTCCTACGTATTCTGGAGAAAAGTTGTGCTATTATAAGTTTTTTGCGGTAGGGTGCGGGGAGGGGCCTTTTTTCAAAAAGGCCCCTCCCCGCTAAAATATCCGTGTTCTTTTTTTCTCGTTACTCGAATCTCTTGATCCCGGCGCGGCCCTCTTCCGGGGTGAACTTTGGATTGGTGCAGTGGAAGATGGGCAGGGTGAAGGGCTGGCGGTATTTGGTGTTGGAGAACTTCGCGACGCGGACGCTGCCGAAGACCTGGAGAAGTTCTTCATACGAACCGCCGATCATGATCCAGGACTTGGACGCGATTTTATCCAGGCTGAAGAAGTAATAGTTGAGCTGGCCGCTCATGGCCTTGGGCAGGCCGTACGCACCGCCAAGCTGGTCGATGGCCCCGGCCCAGCCGTAGTTCTGGGAGACGATGACGGTATCGGCCCGCACATCCTCCGGGAGGTTATTGTAGACTTCGGCCACGTCGCGGACCAGCACATCCCACTCAAAGCGGTCGTAAAAGTACTGGGGCAGCGCCATGGCGCCGTTGTTGTCCAGCTTGATGGATTGCGCGCCAAAAGCCCGGCCCACGGTGTCATAGTAGGTGATCAGGCTGTCAACTGGCAGGATGGGCATAAAGTTGGGCGCCTGGATGACGCCGGTGACAACGACCAGGCAAAGGAACACCGCTACCAATGCCTTGCGCCACTTTCTTATTGCGAACCGCTCAAAGACAAGCGCGCCTCCGGCCAGCAGCATGCCATAGGCGGGAATGAGCATGTACATCTTGGCACCGGTTGCCAGGAAAACGAGGAACAGAATGCCGAACATGACGCCCAGCAGGCGGTAGCGTTTGCCATCCTTATGAAAGAGGAAGTAGCACAGGCCAGCGATCCAGACAGGGAGCAGGAAAAGGTTGACGCCTATGACCTGCATGAGGATGAACTCCCCGGCGCCGGCCCGAACGGTCTTGTTGGAGGAATACGAAAGCCAGTATTCTGCGATGGGGAAACCGTGGGTCGCCTGCCAGATCACGGCCGGGAGGATGATGACAAGGGCAATCAGGGCACCCAGCCAGGGCCATTTGGTGAGGTACATGCGGCGGTGCTTTGTGAGCAAAAGCCCCAGGGCCAGGGCGGCGATAAAGAACACATCGGAGGGCTTTACCATCAGCCCGAAGCCGGCGATGGCGCCGATTAAAAGCCACCACTTGGGATTCTCGGTCTTTAACAGCTTGATGATGGCGAAGAAAAGCAGAAGAAGGGTAAGCTGGTCGGGGAAATCATAGGTGAAGAGCGATCCCAGCGCCATCCAGACGGGCACGAAGGCCGCGGCGATGCCGGAAAGGAGGATGGCAAGGCGCTTTCCGCCAAGCTCCCTGGCCATGAGGCCCACCACGACCACCATCACGCCGCTGAAAAGGGAGGGGAAGATGTGGATGGCAAAGACGGAATCGCCGAACAGCGCGGTGCTTATGGCCAGCATGGTGGGGGCGACGGGGGGGATATCCACAAAAGCCAGGGAAAGGTGGCGGCTGCAGGCCAGGGTGTACAGCTCATCCAGGAAATAGCCGTAGTTGCCGGCGATGAGCAGATGACAGATGACGGTGACAAGTGCGGTATAGATCAACAGGGCGAGATCGGAGGCAAGGGGATGGCGGCGGGTTTCCATGAAGAGACTCCTTTCATCGGTTGGGGCGGGAAACGGACGGCGCTTCATGAATGTAAACACTGATATAACTTTCACAAAACGATAGCATTATAGAAAAAATTGCCTATGTTGTCAATGATGTTATGAAAACAAAAATGAAATTTTTCCTGCAAAATTGTTCGGAAAGGGATTGACAGCCTTTCCTTTTTGTGGTATTCTTCAAAAAATTTATCCGAAAGGGATGGCCACGATGATGTTTACGCGCATGTACCCTTGCCAAATGCTTATGGTCGTCATTAGAAACATGCGCGTGTAGCGGCTGAAGCCGGTGCAGGCGCAAGCTTACGCACCGGCGGAATCTTTTAAAGACCGCGGTGCATCCGCGGTTTTTTTGTATCCATTTTGGAGGTGTGGGATATGGACAGGGAAGCAATAATGGTGGAAAACCTGCGCAAGGATTACCGTGCCCGCGTGAAGGGGGAGGGGCTGAAGGCGGGTATAAAGGCGCTTTTCAAGCCGGAATACAAGCAGGTGGAGGCGGTGAAGGACATTTCGTTTACCGTGCAAAAGGGCGAGATGCTTGCCTTTATCGGGCCCAACGGCGCGGGAAAATCCACCACCATCAAGATGATGACGGGCATCCTGCATCCGACTTCCGGATTAATGCGCGTATTGGGGTATGATCCGGTCAGGGAGCGGCGGACGCTGTGCGCGCATATCGGCACGGTGTTCGGGCAGCGCTCGCAATTGTGGATGCACCTGCCGCCGGTGGACAGCTTTGCCATGATCGGGGCCATCTACGGCATAGACGATGACGAGCGGCGCAGGCGGGTTGACGTGCTGGCACAGCGGTTTGGCCTGGGGGAATTTTTGCACACGCCGGTAAGGAAGCTATCGCTGGGGCAGCGCATCCGCTGCGAGATTGCGGCGTCGCTACTGTATGAGCCGGAGATATTGTTCCTGGATGAGCCCACCATCGGCCTGGATGTGGTGGTAAAGCAGGCGATACGGGAGCTGATACTGGAATGGAACAGGGAAAAGGGCGTGACGGTGTTTTTGACAAGCCATGATCCGGGCGATGTGGAGCACATCTGCCGCCGCGCGATGGTGATCGATCACGGGCAAATCGTGCTGGATCAAAGTGTGGAGGAATTGAAGGCATCGTACCTGAACCGCAAGGTGATCACCGTGAAGTTTACGGAGCCGAGGGCGCTTTTGGAGATGGCCGGGGTGAAGGCGGAAACAAGCGGCGCGCAGGCAGTGCTTACGGTGGATACGCGTGTGCGGCCCATAGGCGAAGTCATGCAGGCGGTAACGGCGGAGGGCGGCGTGGCGGATATTACGGTGAATGATCCGCCGATGGAGGAAATTATCACGACGATCTTCAAATCCCGGGAGGTGGGCTTGTGAAGGGGCTGCGAAAGTATGGCGTGATCGCCCGCGTGCACGTGCAGAACGCCTTCAACTACCGGGCGCGGGTGGTGAGCGGGCTGTTGTTCTACACGCTGTTCATCTTCGTGTTTTTCAGCCTGTGGGGCGCTATTTATAAAGAAGGATCGGTGCATGGATACACCCACGGGCAGGTGGTGTGGTATTTGATTGTGACGGAGCTGGTGGTGTTTGGCTGCCGGATTCCCATTGTGGGGGAGATCAACGAGGATATCAAGACAGGGAACATGGCCTACCTGCTCAACAGGCCGGCGCACTATATCGCCTATCAGGCGGCGGCAGCGGTGGGGCATGTGGCGGTGAATCTGCTGTTTACGGGTACGCTGGCGGTGGCGCTGGGTATGGTGTTTGTGGGGCCGGTGCCTAATTTTCAGTGGGCGGCGCTGCCGCTGATGCTGTTCAGTGTGGTGTTGGGCATCGCGCTGCAGTTTTTCGCGCTGATGGCCGTGGGGCTGACAGCCTTTCGGCTGGAGGACAACAGCGCCGTGTATTTGATCTATCAGAAGCTGGTGTTCATGCTGGGCATGTTTTTGCCTGTGGAGTTTTTGCCCGGCTGGCTGCAGGGGATTGCCAGGGTGCTGCCGTTTTCGTATGTGGCCTGGGGGCCTGCCAGGCTGTTTGTGGATTTTTCATGGGGACTGTTTTTGCAGGTGGTGCCAATGCAGGTGCTGTGGATATCGGTGATGCTGGGGGTATCCCTGTTGATGTACCGGGGCGGGATGAGGAATTTGCAGGCGAATGGGGGGTAAGGGAGGGAGGCGCGCCTGCTGGAATGGGGGTTTCGCGCCTGCGGGCGCGACCAAAGGGCTTTCCGGTCGGTCCAGCTTGCTCAATAGTCGCATTGCTGCGCTGCCGCTTGCACTGCTCCTTTTCGCCAGCCTCCTCCGCCTCGCTTCATCCGCCACTGGCGGCGCTTCGGCTACGGAGCTCATTGGAATCCTTCGGGGGGCATGGGATAAGGGATCATTAGCGGATGGGAATGGGGTTTCGCGCCTGTGGGCGCGACCAGGGCTTTCCGGTCACCCTGGACCTTCGGAGGCAGCCCCGAGTAGATGTATCGCTGGAGAACGGGAGAAATGAAGATATGAAACGTCATTTGAAAATCGCATTCCGATACTTTAAGGTGAATCTGGCCTCGGCCATGGAATACAGGTCCAGCTTTTTAATGCAGGCATTTGGCATGGCCATTTCCAACGCCACATTCGTGTTCTTCTGGTGGGTGGCCTTTTCCCAGGTGGGCGGGCGCATCGGCGGATACGATTTCAAGGATGTGATGTTTATATGGGCGTTGTGCAGCACGGCATTTGGCTTAAGCCACGTGCTGTTCGCCAACGCCGACCATTTGACGCGGCTGATTGTGACGGGGGAGTTGGATACGTTCCTATTGCAGCCTTGCAACCTGCTGTTGAACATGTGCTGCGCGCGCACGTCCCTTTCGGCGTACGGCGATGTGCTCTACGGCGTGGTGCTGATGGCGCTGACCCAGGGCGGGGACGGCGCGGCCTGGCTGTTCTTCGGGTTGGGTGTGCCGGTGGGGGCGCTGCTGATTACGGCCATCGGGTTGACGGCGCATACGCTGACCTTCTATTTTGGGGATGCATCCTTTGCGGGGGGCATGAGCCAGGAATTCGTGGTTAATTTCTGCATTTACCCGGAGGGTATATATCACAACGCCGTGCGGGCGCTGATGTTCACGCTTATACCTGCGGCGTTCATCGTGCATGTGCCGCTGCGCCTGGCCAGGGGATTTACACTGGGCTGGCTGCTTGTATGGCTGGCGGCGTCCGCGGCGTACTGTTCGTTTGCGGTCTGGTTTTTTTACAGAGGGCTGCGCAGATATGAGTCGGGGAATTTGATTATTACCAGGTTGTGATAAATAGAGGTGTATTGAAAAAGGGTTTCGCGTCTTCGGACGCGACCAAAGGGCTTTCCGGTCGGTCCAGCCTGCTCAATCGGCGCATTGCTCACTATCGTTCGCACTGCTTGTTTCGCCGGCCTCCTCCACATCGCCCTAATCTGCCACTGGCAGAGGCGATGTTACGGAGCCTTTGGAAACCTTCGGAAGCCATATTTCTGATATAAAAAATATAAGACAGCGTCGCTGCTCCTTATATATGATAACACCATGAATATTAAGGCTTACTGGAACTCGCTTTTTAAGCTTCTTGTAAACAGCGAATCCAGCGTGGTTTTGGGGTCCTTCCCTTCATACAAAACAGCGTATACGGCGTTGCAGATGGGCAAATCCACATTATACTCCCTGCCAAGACGGACAAGTGCCTTCACGGCATAATAGCCTTCCGCCAGCTCCGTATAGGGCTCTTTGCGTATAAAGGTTTCGCCAAACTTCCTGTTGTGGCTAAAAGGGGAAAACACGGTGGCCTCGTAGTCGCCCAGATGGCAGAGCCCGTAGGCGGAAAGCTCGCTGCCGCCCATGGCGGATATCAGCCTGGCGATTTCCCTGGTGCCCCTGGACATCAGTGCGCCTTTTAATGTAGGCAGGCAAAAGCCGTCCAGCATGCCGGCCGCGATGCCAATGACGTTCTTCGAGGCGGCGCCGATCTCGTTGCCAATGAGGTCCTGGCCGTAGTAAAAGCGGATCAGGTCGCTGGAGAAGGCGTCCACCAGCTTCGTTTTTGTTTCATGATCCTGGCTGTCGATGACCATGCAGTTGGGAATCCCTTTTGCGAACTCCTGCACGTGGCCAGGCCCCAGCCATACGGCGACGCTGTTTGTGCGGTCGATGGTATCGGTGGCGATTTGCGACAGCCGCCTGCCCGTGTCCGCCTCCAGCCCCTTCATGCACAGAACAACTGTCTTGTTTTGCATATGGATCTTATGAAGCTCATTCATCAGGCTTTGAAGGTGCTGCGAATCTATGGATATAATTACCGTATCCGATGAATGGATATCTGATAAGGAGGAAGTCAGGCCTATGCGGGTGCTCAGCTTCACAAGGCCGTTGTCCCTGCGCGCCTGAAGCTCCTTCAAATGCGCGGAGTCTTTCCGGCCGTACAAGGTTACATCATGGCCGATCTTGTCCAAATACCAGGCGATAAAGGTTCCCCAGCGGCCGCAGCCGATAACCGTTATGTTCATTCCGCCATTTCCCCCGGTATAATCTGCATATCGGCAGGCAAAGCCATACGCCTTTTTATGATACAAGGGCTGTGTTGCAATGTCAAATCGCGGGTGTTTCACCCCGGCGGGGGCGACCAAAGGGCAAACCTTCGGATGTAACTTCTCCTTGAGTCCAGGGCCTGCATGTCACAGGTAGGGGAGGTGTTACGCAGTTTTGGTCGGTTCAGAGGTGTTTCGCCCCGGCGGGGGCGACCAAAGGGCTGTCCGGTCGCCCTTTGGAAACCTTCGGATGCACATTCTCGTTGAGTCCAAGGGCTGCACCCATCTGTGCCGCCCTAACCCGGTGCAGGCAGAGACGGCGATCCGGAGCCTTTGGAAACCTTCGGGTGCAAAATCGTAAAGTAGGCTTTCGGCTCCGTTCATTCCATAAGTGGCCGGGATCTTTCCTGCCGCGTTTACATTCTTCTTTCCCGGGATGAAAAAAATAGTGGAAACAATTCCATGCTTGTGGTAAAATACCAAAGGATATGCCTTGTTTCTCCATGGGTATTGAAGGAAGGACGTGAAACATACCTTGGACCGCGCAAATAAGCTGCTGGAAGCGATGCACATAGGCGCTGGGGAAGCGGTTCTTTTACATAACCCCTCCAATATGTTTTATATCAGCGGGTATACCGGCGAAGGGCTGGTGTTTTTAACCGCCGGCATGAAGGCCGTGATTACGGACTTCCGCTATACGGAGCAGGCGGAAAAACAAGCGCCCGGCTTCAAGGTCCACATGACCACCAGGGACTGCGACCAGAATCAGACCATTTTTCATCTTCTAAAAGAGCACAGTATCGATAAGGTCTATTATGAGGACGACCACATCACCGTCAGGGATTTCCGAGACATGGAAAAGACGATGGAGGGTATGTCCTTTTTCCCTGTAAACAGGGCCCCGGAAAAGCTGCGGGAGTTAAAGGACGAAACCGAAATTCAAAAAATGGCGGAAGCCTGCAGGATCACCAGCGAAGCCTTTGAGTACATCCTTGGCGTTATCAAGGAAGGCATGACCGAGCTGGAAATTGCCAGGGCGTTGGAGAACTATATGGTGACCCACGGCGCGCAGGAGCTTGCCTTCCACACCATTGTGGCCTCCGGCGAAAACGGTTCGCTGCCCCACGCCATCCCCGGCGAGCGCAGGGTGCGCAAGGGCGACATGATCACTCTGGATTTTGGCGCGAAGGTGGACGGCTACTGCGCCGACATGACGCGCACCGTGGCGCTGGGTCAGCCCAGTGATCAGATGCGGCATGTGTATGACGTGGTGTTTACCGCCCAGCAGATGGCGCAGGATGGGCTAAAAGCCGGCAAGGTGTGCCGCGATGTGGACGCAATCGCCAGGGATTACATCTACGCCCAGGGCTTTTCGGAAAACTTCGGCCACGGGCTGGGGCATTCCCTGGGCATCGATATCCACGAAGCCCCGAGGCTTTCCATGCTGTGCACCGATATCACAAAGGAGAACCATGTGCTCACCGTGGAGCCCGGCGTATATCTGCCCGGCGTCGGCGGCGTGCGCATTGAAAATAGCTGCGTCGTAACGAAGGACGGCTGCTATTCCCTGACCACAGCGCCCAAAGAATTGATTATCCTGTAATACGGCTGGTCAAACTTTCGCATGATAATCTTACGCAACTTAAGATGGAGGAATGGATTATGATTACTGCTGGCGAATTCCGCAAGAACATTACCATTGAGTGGGACGGAGGCGTGTGGAACATTGTGGATTTCCAGCACGTGAAGCCGGGCAAAGGCGCGGCCTTTGTTCGCGTCAAGATCAAGAACGTCATGACCGGCGCCGTAGTGGAGCGCACCTTCAACCCCACCGACAAAATGCCCAGGGCCATCATTGAAACAAAGGAAATGCAGTACCTGTACAAGGACGGCGAACTGTACTACTTCATGGACCTGGAAAGCTACGAGCAGCTGCCCATCAACCATGACCAGGTGGAGGACGCCATCCCCTTTGTGAAGGAAAACACCAATGTCACCGTGCGGTTCTTCAAGGGCGCGGCCTTCTCCGTGGAAGCGCCCAACTTTGTGGAGCTGCTGATTACCGATACCGAGCCCGGTTTCAAGGGCGACACCGCCTCCACCACCTACAAACCGGCCACCGTGGAAACGGGCTACACCCTGCAGGTGCCGCTTTTCATCAACACCGGCGACCGCATCCGAATTGACACCCGCGTGGGCGAATACATGGAGCGCGCGTAAGCGCCGAACCGCATAGGGCGGGAAAGGGAGAGAACCATGAGCAATCTGACGGACCGGGCTTCCTTTTTGAGAGGCTTGGCACAAGGCATGCAATTGAACAAGGATACCAATGAAGGCAAGCTTCTTTCGGAGATCATCGATGTGGTCGGGGAAATGGCCAAGGAGATGGAAAAGCTCCAGGAAGCGTACGACGAGCTGAACGAATACGTGGAAAGCATCGACGACGACCTGGCCGACATGGAGGAAGTCATCTTCGGCGACGAGGAAGAAGACGACGAAGAGGAATGCGGCGAGGACTGCGATTGCCACGACGACGAGGAAGAAAACGGCGAGACCATCTCCTATGCCTGCCCCCACTGCGGCCATGAGATGGAGTTCAACGCCGGCGATGTGGATTTTGACGAGGATGTTCTTTGCCCCGCCTGCAAAAAGCCCGTGTTCCCGGAATACGAGCCCGGCGATGACGAAGAGGATGAGGACGACCAGGAATAAGGTTTTGGTATGCACCAGGGCGGATGATCCCATGTGGATCATATGAGCGTGATGGGCAGGTAATAAGGCTCCGCTCCTTCGGAAGCGGGGCCTTTTCCGTAGAAAAAATAGAGAAATTTCGAAAAGGAGAAACGTATTGAAACGTATTTCATAGGATGTACTGCGGCAGGAAAAGCGGGAATCCAGCGATGGCGGATATGGAAGTTTCCCCGCTGTTTATAGGTACTGGAATGTCTTGCTTTTAGTACAATGGCCGGTATTGACTTTCCTGCGGATATGCTGTATAGTACACTTCAACAAAGGTGTTGCAAGTATTTCTTGCAAACCCTTTGTTTTTTATCCTATGGTTTTTCACAAGATCAGCGGCCAAACAGTCTGAATAGTGCATCAGGGTAAGGGCAAAGGAGCCTGGCAGCGGGCTCCTTTGCCTTTTTCTATCTGATAGCCGTTCAGCCGCGACCGATTCAGTCAGGAGGGGGGTGGTGATATGAAGGAGCAGGGATACGGGAAGACCGTCGAAAGAAAAAAGGTCGTCGCAGTCGGGTTTTTGTATGTGGTATCCTCGGCGATTACGCTTCTTGGGCTGTCCTTTAGCGTATACAGTGTGATCAACCATGTGGAGTTCCAGGTGGCGCAATCGATGATTCCAGGTGCCGTGTTTGGCGTGGTCATCGCATTTCTTGGTGTTCGGTACTTCTTGGCGGTTGGGAAACTGAAAGCCGCAGTCTACAGATCAACCTCGCGGTTTTCCTTAAGCAATTTCAAAAAATAGCGTCGGATTCTTCATCGAGGCAATGATTCATATTCAAATTGATAAATTAGACGAGGTGTTTGTATGAAGGCTTTGAGAAGGGGTATCGGGTTTGTGCTGGTATTGGCGGCCATCCTTACGCTGTTTGCTGCAGGCGCCATGGCGGAGGCGGATCCCACCGGCGCTTCCTATGTTCTGACCACGGGAAGCGAAACGCTGGATGGGGTTGCATCTACCGCCAACAAGGCCTATTTCGGCGCGAACTATACCTGGATCATGATTTGCGCTTTCATGGTGTTCTTCTTCCAGTGCGGCTTTGCCATGGTGGAAACGGGCTTCTGCCGCGGCAAGAATGCCGCGCACACCATCACCATGAATTTCATGGTGTTCCTGGTGGGCGCTGTCGGCTACTTCCTGGTGGGCTTCGCGCTACAGATGGGCGGTTCCGGCGGCGCGGCTGGCCTGGGTACAGGCGGGGCGGCGCTCAACAGCATGCTTTCCATTCCCGGCCTGGGCGGCATCCTGGGCTACAAGGGCTTCATGCTGGCCGGCACGTATGACGCCGGCATCTATGCGCTGTTCTTCTTCCAGATGGTGTTCATGGACACCACCGTGACCATCCCCACGGGTGCCATGGCGGAACGCGTGAAATACTCCGCCGTTGTGATTACCTCCTTCTTCATCTCCATGGTTCTGTATCCGCTGTTTGCCAACTGGGTGTGGGGCGGCGGCTGGCTGGCCACGCTTGGCGCGAAGTTTGGCCTGGGCCACGGCGTCGTTGACTTTGCGGGCTCAGCCGTCGTGCACTCCATGGGCGGCATGCTGGCCTTGGCCGGTGCCATCGTCATCGGCCCCCGGATCGGGAAGTTCAAGAAGGATGGAACGGCCAGGGCGTTCCCCGGCCACAATATCCCCATGGCCATCATCGGTACCATCATCCTGTACTTCTGCTGGTTTGCCTTCAACGCCGGCTCCACATTAAACGCCAGCGACTTCAGGCTTTCCGTGGTCGCCACCAACACCATGATCGCAGGCGCTATCGGCGGCCTGGTGGCCATGTTCTATATGTGGATCAAGTTTGGCAAGCCCGATCCCTCCATGACGGCCAACGGAACTTTGGCGGGCCTTGTGGCTATCACCGCCCCCTGCGCCTTTGTCAATGGCATCTCCTCTTTTATCATCGGCCTGATCGCCGGCCTGCTGGTTTGCGTGGCTGTGCCGTTCTTTGAAAACAAGCTGAAGCTGGATGACCCTGTAGGCGCCATCTCTGTCCATGGCGTGAATGGTTTCTGGGGTGTGCTTGCCCTGGGCCTGTTCGCCGATGGCAAGTACGGCGACGGGCTCAACGGCGTAGCCGGCGGCGTCACCGGGTTGTTCTACGGCGACGCTTCCCAATTTGTGGCCCAGCTGATTGCCCTTGCCGTGCTGCTGGTATACGGCTTCGGCGTCTCCTTCGTCTTCTTCAAGGTCCTGGATAAGGTATGGGGGCTTAGGGTCTCGCCTGAAATCGAACTGGAGGGCGTCGATATTCCGGAGATGGGCGTGCTGGCGTATCCTGATCAGGAGCTGGTCCGGTCCGAGTTGGACTATGACTCCGAAGACAACGCGCCCATCAAGCAGCTGGAGCGCTTTGGCTGGAAGGGCAAGGTGGAGAGAAAGCCTGTACCGGCGGCTCCCGCAGATACGATCATGCCTGCTGCACCGGCCGTGAAGCCGGCCGCTGACGGTGTGAAGTTCACCAAGGTGGAAATCATCACCAAGCAGAGCAAGTTTGAGGCCCTCAAGACCGCCATGAACGAAATCGGCATCACTGGCATGACGGTGACCCAGGTGCTGGGCTACGGCCTCCAAAAGGGCAAGACCGAGTTCTACCGCGGCGTCGAAACCGAGACCAACCTGCTGCCCAAGGTGCAGGTGGAGATCGTGGTCAGCAAGGTGCCTGTGCGGACCGTGATTGAAACCGCCAAGAAGGTGCTCTACACCGGCAACATCGGCGACGGCAAGATCTTTGTGTACGATGTGGAGAACGTGGTCAAGGTACGAACCGGCGAGGAAGGGTACGACGCACTGCAGGATGTGGAATAAATCGAAAAGGTGACGTCCCACGAGCCTGGGAAGGAAGGTGACACGATTTTAAACGAGGGAACTTCGGCACCCTCGTTGCTCCCCGGGGTGTAAAAAGAGTTGCCTTTCAAGCGCGGACAGTGCAAATGCTGTCCGCGCTTTCTGTGAAATGCGGTTTTATATCCGCGGAAGCGGGCCTGAATTGCCTGGTAACGTTCACCTGTCTTTTGTTATTTTGAGTGCGTCAGATCCATTTCAGTCTGATGAATTCAAGTTTGCAGCAAATTGCAGATTTTTCCGCTTCTCCTTTACAAGAAGCCATTTCTTAAGTATAATGGCATATACCATCGGTTCAGGGCTAAAAAAGCCGTCATCCACGGAGGCGGACTGGCCCCAAAAACCTTTGGTATTGCACGTTTCGTCAGGTATCCTAAGCGAACTTGAACGGAGGAAAATGTATGACAGACACCAGGGGAAGCGTATCCAGGAACCAGATCCGCCGGCTGACGATTACCGGCATGCTCACCGCCATCATCATTTTGCTGACCTTCACCAATCTTGGCCTGATCCCCATCGGAAGCATCGCCATCACCACCATCCATTTGCCGGTACTTATAGGCTTGCTTGCGGAAGGCCCGTTGGTGGGCCTCATTCTGGCATTTGTGTTTGGCTTTGGCACGCTTTTAAGGGCGCTGATCGCCCCTGCCGGGCCGTTTGACGTATTCTTCTTGAACCCCGCGATATCCATCCTGCCGCGCCTGCTCATCCCCCTGGCGGCATGGGGGGTATACAAGCTTGTAAGCGGCATACTGCCCAAAAATAAGGCCATGTCCTCCGTTGCCTGGGGCACCGCCGGTCTGGCGGGGAGCCTCACCAACACGGTATTTGTGCTTTTGTCCATCTACCTGTGGTACGGCAAGCGTGTGGAGGAAATGATCAGCACAATTCCCGATTTGAGCCAGTATGCCAACGCGGCGGGAAAATTCCTGTTCTTTGGTGTGGCATTACCCAACGGAATCCCTGAGGCTGCTGTTACCATGATTCTAGTCCCTGCCATTATGGCGGCGGTGACGGCAGTCAAAAAGCGCAGATAAAAGGAGACTTTCCGAATGATTTTCACTATGGACGTAGGCAATACCAACATCAAGACCGCCCTGTTTGACGGGACGGAATTGGTGAAGTATTGGCGTGTGTCCACCAACAAAACATACACCAGCGACGAGTACGGCATACTGCTCCACAACCTGTTTGCCCATGCCGGGCTGAAAATGGAGGAAGTGGAGGGCGTTGTGATTTCCAGTGTGGTGCCCACCATCAATTTCACGCTGGAGCACATGTGCCAAAACTATTTTCACAAGGAGCCCATGACCGTGGTGCCCGGCATACGCACGGGCATCAACATCAAGTATGAAAACCCAAGGGAGCTGGGCAGCGACCGCATCGCCAATGCGGTCGCCGCCTATGAGCAATACGGCGGGCCTTGCATATTCATCGACTTTGGCACCGCCACCTCCTTTGGGGTGGTGAACGAAAAAGGCGCCTTCCTGGGCGGCTGCATCTGTCCCGGCATCAAGCTGGCCAGCGAGGCGCTTGTCTCCGGCGCGGCGAAGCTGCCAAGGTTTGAATTGGTAAGGCCCGACGCCGTCATCGGCCGAACAACGGTGCAAAACCTGCAGGCAGGCCTTTTCTACGGGTATGTGGGCCAGGTAAATTACATTATACATAAGATGAAACAGGAAATAGGCAATGACAAGGCCTTTGTGGTGGCCACCGGTGGCATGGCGAGGCTCATTTCCCCGGAATCCAAGGAGATCGACAAGCTGGACGGTCTGCTGACGCTCAAGGGATTGCGGCTGATTTATGAAAGAAACGTATAGAGGATAACAAAATGAAGACGGTGACGGTAGGATTCTTGGGTTGCGGGAATGTGGGCTGCGGCGTGTGGGAGCTGCTGAGCGGCTTTGCGCAGGAGCTGGCTCACCGCAATGACCTGATAATCATTATCAAAAAGGTCCTGGTCCGGGATGTGCTTAAATCCCGCAACGCCAGTGTGCCCAAGGAACTGCTGACCACCGATCCCGATGACGTTATTTGCGACCCGGACATCAGCATCGTGGTGGAATTCATGGGCGGCGAGCATCCGGCTACCAATTATATGCTCCGCGCGCTTCAAAACAAGAAGACGGTGGTCACAGCCAACAAGGTGGCGGTGGCGCTGCATTGGCCGGAACTGCAGAAGGCGGCCCAGGAAAACGGTATGGGGCTGTATTATGAGGCCAGCGTCTGCGGAGCCATCCCCATCATCCACACCCTCACGCAATCGCTGCAGGCCAACCGTGTCACCAAATTGATGGGTATCATCAACGGCACCACCAACTATATTTTAAGCCGCATGACGCAAAATGGCGAAAGCTATGAGTCCGTGCTGTACGATGCCCAGCGCCTGGGGCTGGCCGAGCCGGACCCGGCTTCCGACGTGGAGGGGCTGGACGCCGCCTACAAGCTTTCCATCATGGCCTCCCTGGCTTTCCATGTCCGGGTGCCCTTTGACAAGGTGTACTGTCAGGGCATTACCGAAATCACAGCCATGGACATCGCCTGCGGCAAGGAAATGGGGCTTACCCTAAAGCTTCTGGCCATTGCCAAGAAGGTCGGCATGACGGTGGAAGCCAGGGTTCATCCCACCTTCATACCGCAAAGCCATCCCCTGGCCTCCGTCAGCGGCTCCTTCAACGCCGTGTACCTGTTCGGCCATGCCTGCCGGGAGATCATGCTCCAGGGACGCGGTGCGGGGGATATGCCCACCGCCAGCGCGGTGGTTGGCGATCTCATCCATGCCGCCACCCATGGCATCCATTCTCACCCCACCTTCGTAAATGAAAACCAGCCGCCCAAGGATATCACCTTCAGCGACGACTGGGAGAGCGAGTACTTCATCCGCATGTCCGCCATCGACGCGCCTGGCGTATTGAGCCAGGTTTCCGGGTGTTTTGCACGCCACGGTGTTTCCATTGCCTCCATGCTGCAAAAGGAATCGGCCGAGAGCGGCGGCCACGTGCCCTTGATATTCATCACCCACAAAGCCCGCGAACAGGCCATGCTGGCCTCCTTGAAGGAATTGGATCCCTCCATTGTGGAATATTACCGCATGATCCGCGTGGAAGGGAAAACATCTTATTGAGCGAGGAACAAGCGCCGGGCGGGAGTGGGATATCTCCCGCCTGTTTTTTCTGCTTTCGCGGCTCTTTCGCAAAGCTCGTGCGATTCCAAAGGAATTATGGTATACTGTTGCAAAATGCAGGAAGGATCGTTTACCATGTCTGACGGCGGGCGAACGTTGGATTCGCCGGATTTGTATATCAACCGGGAACTGAGCTGGCTGCAATTTAACCAGCGGGTGCTGGCGGAAGCCAGGTGCCAGGATAATCCCGTTTTTGAACGGATGAAGTTTCTGTCCATCGTTTCCACCAACCTGGACGAATTCTTTATGATCCGTGTAGCTTCCATACGCGACCAGGTGCTGGCGGGGTGGAAAATCCCCGACCCTGCGGGCTTAAAGCCCCGGGAGCAGCTGAGGCAGATTGCGTATCAGACTAGGCTTATGGTGCAGGAGCAATACCGTGTGTGGGCGGACGAGCTTTTGCCGGATTTGAGAAAGGCTGGCCTTCATCTTCTAACCTGGCAGGATCTGAACGAAGATCAGGCGCTGCAGGCAGAGCAGTATTTTCATAAGCAAATCTATCCGGTGCTGACGCCCGTGGCGGTGGAGGGCAGCCGCAATTTTCCCCTGCTTTTAAGCCGAAGCCTGAATCTTGGTGTATTGATAAAGAGTCCGGGCGGGCGCAAGTCGGAGTTCGTCACCGTGCAAATTCCCTCCGTCATCCCCAGGGTATTGCGGCTTCATGGGGATGAACGCGGCGCATTTTTCATATTATTGGAAGAGATCATATGCCATTTTCTGCCCCACGTTTTTTCGGGCAAGAAGATCGTATCCTGCCACCCCTACCGCATCACCCGCAACGCCGACCTGGAGTATGACGAGGAGGAAGCCTGCGACCTGCTGGCATCCATTGAGCAGAGCCTGAAAAAGCGCAAGTGGGGCGCGGTGATCCGCCTGGAGATCGCACCCGACATGGATGAGCGCATGCTGGCGCTGCTGCAGGACGCCTTCGAGGTGGGGGAGACGGAGATCTACCGTATCCCAGGCCCCATCAACTTTGATTTTTTGCTAAAGCAGCTCTACTTCCAGCCCGGTTTTGAAAAGAGCAAGTACGTGCCGTTTGAGCCGAAGATGCCGCCGGAACTGAAGGACACGAATGTGTTTGATGCCATCAAAAGCGGCGATGTTTTTATGCACCACCCCTACGACAGCTTCGATCCCGTACAGCGCTTTGTGGAGGAGGCCGCGACGGACGAGAACGTACTGGCCATCAAGCAGACGCTGTACCGCGTCAGCGGCCATTCCGCCATTGTGGAATCGCTGGCCAGGGCCGCCCAGAGCGGCAAGCAGGTGACGGCGCTGTTTGAGGTCAAAGCCCGCTTTGATGAGGAGAACAACATTCATTGGGGCAAATACCTGGAGAAGGCAGGCTGCCACGTGGTATATGGCCTGCCCAAGCTGAAAACCCACAGCAAGATTCTGCTGGTGGTGCGGCGGGAGGCGGAAGGCATCCGCCGCTACGTTCACCTGGCCACCGGGAATTACAACGACGTGACGGCCAAGCTGTATACTGACATGGGGCTGTTAACCGCCGATACGGACCTGGGCGAGGATGCAAGCCGGTTTTTCAACCTGGTCACCGGTTTTTCTGAAACAATGCCCATGAACCTTCTTACACCCGCGCCAAGCAAGCTTCGCACGGAGTTTTTGAGGCTGATCAAGCGGGAGCGGGACAACGCGAAAAAGGGCCTGCCCGCCCGCATCGACGCCAAGATGAACTCCCTGGTGGACCCGCTTGTGATCAAGGCGCTGTATGAGGCAAGCTCTGCCGGTGTGGAAATCGATCTTACGGTAAGGGGCGTGTGCTGTTTGCGGCCCGGCCTTACGGATGTGAGCCGGCGCATTACCGTTCGCTCCATCGTGGGCAGGTTCCTGGAGCATTCCCGCATCTTCCGCTTTGAAAACGCCGGCGAGCCGGAGTTGTACTTGAGCTCCGCGGACTGGATGCCCCGTAACCTGGACAGGCGCGTGGAGCTGCTATTCCCCATCAGGGATGAGCGCATACAGGAGCGCATTTTGCGCATCATGGCACTGCAAAAGAGGGATACGGCCAAGGCCTGGCTGCTGGACTCCTCCGGAGGGTATGAACGGATATCCCCACCGGATGGGGAGGAATGCTTCAACAGCCAGGAAGCGCTTTTAAAAGCGGAAGAATAGGAAAGTTCCCCGCCCAATGACGTATATAAGGTAGCAAACGACGGACCATAAGGAGTGGGGGCTATCCCCCGGTGGTATTTATGTTTGGGCAGTGGAAGAAGGATATCGACGCGGTTTTGACCAGGGACCCGGCGGCCAAGAGCCGCCTGGAGGTGCTTTTGTGCTACCCTGGCCTGAAGGCCATACGCGCCCACCGCAGGGCGCACAGGCATTACCTGAAGGGGCATGTGCTGCTGGCCAGGCTCATCAGCCAGCACGCCCGCAGCAGGACGGGGATTGAGATCCATCCGGGAGCGCAAATCGGCGAGGGACTGTTCATCGACCATGGTGACGGAGTGGTGGTCGGTGAAACGGCGGTGATCGGCGACAATGTGACCATCTACCAGGGCGTCACATTGGGCGGAACCGGCAAGGAAACCGGCAAGCGCCACCCCAACATCGGCAACGGCGTCACCATCGGCGCCGGGGCCAAGGTGTTAGGCCCCATCACCATCGGCGACAACAGCAAGGTGGGCGCAGGCGCCATTGTATTGAAGGATGTGCCGCCCAACTGCACCGTGGTGGGCAACCCAGGCCGGGTAGTAAAGAAAAAGCACCCGCTGAAAGAGGGCGAGGTGGACCTGGATCAGGTGAACCTGCCCGACCCTGTGCAGGACCGCATGGAGGCCTTGATCGAAAGGCTTTCCCATTTGGAGATGTGCCTTCGGGAGCATGCCAAAACGCTGGGCTGCGACGACTGCGTGAGCAGGAATTCCCCCGCGTGTCCTGTCGAGGCGGACCGATGTCGGGAGGAGACCGACGACATGATGCCGAACTAGTTGCTATACGGATGCTTTAGGAGGAGCCTATGCAGATTTACAACAGCCAAACCAGGAAAAAGGAAACCTTCGTCCCCCTGCATGAGGGAAAGGTGGGCATATACGCCTGCGGCCCGACGGTCTACAATTATTTCCACATCGGGAACGCCAGGCCGTTCATCCTCTTTGATGTGCTGCGCCGGTATCTGGAGCACAAGGGGTACAACGTTACCTTTGTGCAGAATTTTACCGATATCGACGACAAGATGATCAAGAAAGCCAATGAGGAAGGCATCACCGTAAAGGAGGTGGCCGACCGCTATATTGAGGCGTACTTTGAGGACGCCAAGGCCCTTGGCATCCGCCCGGCCACGGTGCACCCCAAGGCCACGGAGCATATTCCCCAAATCATCGATATCATCGAAAAGCTCATAGAAAAGGGCTTTGCCTACGCGGTGAACGGTGATGTGTATTACAGGGTCAAGGCCTTCGCCGATTACGGTTGCCTGTGCGGGCAGAACCTGGAGGACCTGGAGGAAGGCGCTTCCCAGCGGCTGGATGTGGAAACGGACAAGGAAGACCCCATGGACTTCGCGTTGTGGAAGGCGCAAAAGCCCGGCGAGCCCGCCTGGGAAAGCCCCTGGGGCATGGGCCGGCCCGGCTGGCACATTGAGTGCTCCGCCATGTCCATGACCTATCTTGGGGAAACCATCGATATCCACACTGGGGGCAAGGATTTGCTGTTCCCGCACCATGAAAATGAGATCGCCCAGTCGGTTGGCGCTACGGGAAAGCCCTATGTCCGCTATTGGATGCACAACGGCTTTTTGAACATCGACAACGAGAAGATGAGCAAGTCCCTTGGTAACTTCTTTACGGTAAGGGATATTGCCAAGGAATACGACCTGGAATCCGTACGCATGTTCATGCTTTCCGCCCAGTACCGCAGCCCGGTCAATTTCAGCCGGGAAATGATCGCCCAGGCCAACGCCTCCCTGACCCGCCTGTATACCGCCAGGGACCAGTTCGCCTTCCTTTTGCAAAGCGCCCCTGACCGCGGGCTGACAAAGGAAGAAAACGAGTTTGTGGAACGCGTGCAGAAGGTGCAGGAGCACTTTGACCAGGCTATGGATGATGACCTGAACACGGCGGACGCCATCGGCGCGCTGTTTGAGTTGGTTCGGGACGGGAACGTGACGCTGAACGCGGCTAGCGCCAAGGGGGCCGTGAAAGCGGCGTACGATATGCTTCTGGCCTTGACGGACATCCTCGGCCTGCTTTTGAAAAAGGAAGACGGGCTACCGGAGAACATCCAGCGCCTGGTGGATGAACGGGCAGCAGCCCGCAAAAACAAGGACTGGAAGCTGAGCGATATTCTGCGCGACGAGATCAAGGCGCAGGGCTACATTCTGGAGGATACGCCCCAGGGGCAGAAGGTAAGGAAGGGCGTATAGTGATTCGGACAAATGGAAACGACTCCTGTCTCTCCCCCAAAAATCGTCTCCGGAATACACCTCATCAGTCACCTTTGGTGACAGCTTCCCCTCAAGGGGAAGCCTCATCCGGGTCTTTGCCAGATTATATTACGACCAAGCCGTTTCACGAAAGGAGGAATGCGATTGAAAAGCGCCTTCTTCCGCCGTGGGACGGCTCTTTTGTTGCTCCTGGGGCTTGCTTTGCTGGCGGTTGCGGCATTAGCAGTTCTCGGTGGAGAGCGAGCCGCTGTGTCCGTGTTTGCAGCGCGGGGAGATGCGCTTTATGCTGTTCAGCCGCCCATGCCCAGCGGGGAAATCAATGTGAACACGGCAAACGCGCAAACGCTGGAAAAGCTTCCGGGTGTTGGCGAAGCCATCGCCGGGGAGATCATAAAGGAACGGGAGGCAAACGGCCCGTTCCATTACCCGGAGGATCTTAAGGCGGTGAAGGGCATCGGCGAGAAAAAGCTGGAGGGCATGCTGCCTCATATCCGCCTGGATGAACAGCCCTGACACTGGAAAGCCTACGAACAAAAGAAGATACCGGAGGATAAAGCGTTCTATGGAATATGGCAGTTCCCGGCTTATGGAACAGGAAAAAGCCGCCCTTGCGTTTTTGCACAGGGCGGCGTCAGTATACAAACCGCATCAGGGACCGGAGGATATCGTACTGGAGGTTCATTTTACGGACATACACAAGACATATCAAATGGTGTTGGGAAAACAAAGCTGCGCTGTGGTGACGGAAGGCTTCCGGCCCTATACGGCCAGGGCGGAGGCGGCGTATCCTCTTTTTGAGGATTTGATCTATGGACGCAAGAACCCGGCCATGGCACTGATTAAGGGTCAAATCAAAACCAAGGGTGATTTACGCATTCTAAAAAAGCTGGAGGACTTTTTTCCGGGCCTGGAGGCGGAGAAATAACTCAGCGTCTGAACGCGCCCATGATGGCCCCCGCCGTATCCACCTGCTCCGCGATCAGCTTGCCGATGGCCTGGGTGCCCACCTTGGGTTCCGTGCCGCTGACCATATCGGCCGTGCGCCAGCCGGAATCCAGCACGTTCTTCACGGCCGTTTCCACGCAGTCCGCTTCACCCAAAAGGTGGAGCGATTTTCTTAACATCCGGGCGGCGCTCAGGATCATACCGATGGGGTTGGCCGTGTCCCGCCCGGCCTGCAGAGGTTCCTCACCCTGAGCCGGAAGATAAACGGAAGGATTGCCGTCCCCGACAAAAACGCAGGGAGAAAGGCCCAAGCCGCCTGTCAGACCCGCTGCGACGCCGGAAAGCGGGCCGTACGCAAGCGGCCCCGCCAGCAGAACATCAAACTTGGAAGGGCGCTTTACAAGCTCTGCGGCGCAGCGGTCCGGTTCCAGCCATCTTGCGGTCACATCAGGGTAGTCCCGCGTCACACGCAGCGCTGTATCGCGCCACAGGCGGGTGGTGGCGGAAAGCTCTGGAAGGAAGGTGCCGCAAAGGTATTTGCGCCGTTCCCTGGCCAGGCGGAAGGCCAAGCGGATGACCTGCTCCGCATGAAGGGCTGTTTCGGCCATGGTATCGGCGGCGTGAAGAATCTCCTCATCGAAGGAGGAGCTGATGGAGTCCTGCTGCAATGGCCTCACCAGGACCATATCCATGGTGCCGACCAGGCTTTCTTTTACAGGGGAGGCGGAAACCGGCGCCGGGGGGATGGCGCAGTACATAAGGCATGCATACAGGTCCAGCCCACGCTGAAGAAGGGATACGCCCTGCTCGGGGTGGAATTCCTGGGCGGGCTTATCCCAATTGGAACCGCCGGCAGCGCCCAGCAGGACAGCATCCGCCTGAAGGCAGGACTGCACCGTTTTTTCGTGCAGGGGCGTGCCGTAGGCCTGAAGGGCGGCTTTGCCAAGCTTGTCCTCCACAAAGGTGAAGCTATGGTTAAAGGCGCAGGCCACGCTGGTCAGCACCCGCACGGCTTCCTGCATGATTTCGGGACCGATGCCGTCCCCCGGCAGGCAGACGATTCTTGCTCTCATGGCGCACCTCCTTTTTTTATGAAATAAGAATTCGCCCGGATGCGTGCCATATCCTGCAAGCATCCGGGCGATGGTTTATGTGTGGGAGGTTTCGCGTCTGCGGACGCGACCAGGGCTTTCCGGTCGCCCTGGACCTTCGGGCCTGCAAGCGTCCGGGCGAGGTTTGCTGTGTGGGGAGGATTTCGCGTCTGCGGACGCGACCAAAGGGCTTTCCGATCGGTCCAGCCCGCTCAATAGTCGCATTGCCTCGCTTCCGCTCGTAATGCTCCTTTTCGCGGGCCTCCTTCACCACTCCCATTTCCGCCACAGGCGGGGTCGTGGTTACGGAGCCTTTGGGAACCTTCGGACCTGCAAGCGTTCGGGCGAAGGGTGGTGTGTGGGGAGGATTTCGCGTCTGCGGACGCGACCAAAGGGCTTTCCGGTCGCCCTGGACCTTCGGGCCTGCAAGCGTCCGGGCGAGGGGTGGTGTACAGGGGAATCATCAACGGCTGATTTGCTCCCACTCCACCGGGTACTCGGGCACGGGGTTATCCAGTGACCTGCCGTTGTCCTTCAGTACCGTCATCAGGCTTTGTATGCTGCTGCCGTCCTCATAGGGCGTGGGGGCGAAGTCATTGTAATCCGCGCGGGAGGAAATGCGGCAGGGGATGATGCGGAAGCCCTCCGGGGTGGCCACACCGTTCAGCACGCGAAAGCGCGTTTGGAAGATATAGGTGCTCATGTCCCTGGGCTTTGTGTTGCCGGCAAAGGAGAAATTGCCAAGGGAGTAGCAGATGTATTTGCCCTTGTAGACCTCTATGGGGTTGATGCGGTGGCTGTGGTGGCCGATGACCAGGTCGGCGCCGGCATCGATGGTCATCTTGCCAAGCTTCTGCTGGTTGTCGTTGGGCTTGTAATCCAGCTCGTTGCCCCAATGGAAGCTTACGATGACGATGGGGTATTGCGCCTTGGCCGCAGCCACATCTATGGGTACCTGCTCAAAAAGCGTGGGGTATTGGTCGAAGGTTTGGTAGGAAAGCATGGCGATTTTGACGCCTTGGGCTTCATATACACCCAGCTCTCCGCCGCCGGAATAGACGATGCTGGCGTTTATCAGCGTTTGCTGCGTTTCGGCATACCCTTGCGAGCCGTGGTCCATGACATGGTTGTTCTCCAGGGAAACGGCCTCCACATTTCCGGATGTAAGGATTTGCACGTAATCCAGCGGTGCGGAAAACAGGAATTCGTTTTCCTTTTTGTCGGAGTTGATGGGGGCGGTGGTCAGCGTGCCCTCGAAGTTTACCAGGGTCATGTCGTCCTGGGCGAAAATGTCCTTTACGTTACGGAAGGGGAAGGTCAAATCGCCCTTCTGCTTGTCCAGCTCTTTGTCAAAGATGGATTTGCCGCTCTTGCGCACATCGCCGCCGATGGTCACATCCCCGGTAAAGCTCATGGTCAAAAGAACGGAACCATCCGCGGAGGGGAAGACGGTGGGTGTGGGCTGTTCATCCGGTTCCCCGGACGGGGCAGGGGTCTGCCCGCCTCCATTCAGATCCAGGAAGGATATTTCCTCATCCTCCGCCAAAGCCCCAAGCGTTAAGAACATCAAAAGAACCAGGAGTCCGGAAAGGACCCGACGCATAAAGTGCACCTCCGAAAGCAAAGGGTATTTTAACCAATGGAACGATGGACAAAGCCAAAACCCTGCAAGCGGCAGCAGCAAGCGCGAAACCTAAGGCGATGGCGTATGCCGCATGGCTTACTGGATCACAGCTCCTTGATGAACGCCTCTATACGCTCCAGCGCCATGACCAGCTTGTTGATGGCCGTGGCATAGCAGCAGCGGATGTGACCTTCGCCGCTTTGGCCAAAGGCGGTGCCTGGCACGCAGGCTACCTTGTAGCGGCTTAAAAGCTGCGTGCAGAATTCCTCGCTGCTAAGGCCCGTTTTGCGGATGGAGGGGAACACATAAAACGCGCCAAGGGGCTCAAAGCAGTCCAGGTCCATTTTGCAGAAGCCGTCCACCATCAGCCTGCGGCGGCGGTCATAGCTTGTGCGCATTTGCGCCACATCATCGTAATTGTTTTCCCGGCCATTTTTCAGCGCTTCCTCGGCGGCCACCTGGCCCTGGCGCGGAGCGCACATGATGGCGTATTGATGGATTTTGAACATGGCAGCCACGATGGGGGCGGGAGCACAGACATAGCCCATGCGCCAGCCGGTCATGGCAAATGCTTTGCTGAAGCCGTTGATGGTGACCGTCCGCTCCCACATGTCTGGAAGGCTGGCAAAGCTGACATGGGGCTCGGGGCCGTAATTAAGCTCGCTGTAGATTTCGTCGCTGATCACAAGGATGTTGCTTTCCCGAATAACCTGTGCGACGGCTTCAAGGTCCGCCCGCTCCATGATGGCGCCGGTGGGGTTGTTGGGGTAGGGCAGGATCAGCGCCTTGGTGCGGGGGGTGATTTTCTCCCGCAATGCCTGCGCCGTCAGCCGAAAGGCGGTGGTATTGTCCGTCTTTACCGCAACAGGCGTGCCGCCGGCAAACAGCACGCTGGGGCTGTAGCTGACATAGCTGGGTTCGGGCACCAGTACCTCGTCGCCAGGGTTGGTGAGCGAGCGCAGCGCAAGGTCAATGCCCTCGCTGGCCCCCACCGTTACAAGTATCTCCTGGTTGGGGTCGTAGGTGATATGGTAACGGGAGGAAAGGTAGTAGGCGATTTCCCTGCGCAGGGAAAGAATACCCCAGTTGGAGGTATATTGCGTTTCCCCATCCAAAAGGCTGTTGATGGCGGCGTTGCGTATATGGTAGGGCGTTACGAAATCGGGCTCGCCCACACCAAGGGAAATGGCATCGGGCATGGTGGCCACGATGTCAAAAAACTTGCGGATGCCGCTGGGGGCGACGGCGGCGACCCTGGGATTGATGTATTTGGAATAATCGATGCTCACGGCGAAACCACCAATCTGCGGTCGGACCGTTCATTCTCGAAGATCACGCCTTCGGACTTGTAGCGCTTGAGCACAAAATGCGTGGCGGTGCCGGTGACCATTTCCAGGGGGCTTAATTTTTCGCTGACGAAGAAGGCCAGCTCCTTCAACGTGCGGGCCTCCACAAGGAGAAGAAGGTCATAGGCTCCGCTCATCAGGTACACGCTTTTGACTTCCTCAAAGCGGTAGATGCGGGCGGCCACGGCATCAAAGCCCATGTCCCTTTGCGGGGTGACGCGCACCTCAATCATGGCCTCCACCCGCTCGCGGTCGGTTAAGTCCCAGTTGATGATGGGGGAATAGCGCAGGATGACATGGCGCGTTTCCATATCGTCGATGGCCTGGGCCACCTCTTCCATAGGCCGTCCGGTCATGACGGCCAGCTTTTCCAGGGGGATGCGGCAATCCTCCCGAAGGATATCCAGCAGTTGCATTTGCAGGCTTTCCATGTTTCCTTCACCTCAATATCAAAATAGGCCAGTAATGTTGCCGTCTTCATCCACATCGATGGAGATGGCCGCGGGGGTTTTGGGCAGCCCCGGCATGGCGATGATGTCCCCGGCAAAGGCTACGACAAACCCGGCGCCGGCGGACAGGCGCACGCTGCGCACCGCCAGTGTGTGGCCCTTGGGAGCGCCCAGCAGCTTGGGGTTGTCGGACAGGGAATACTGCGTTTTGGCAATGCAAACGGGATAATTTGCGTACCCCTCCTGCTCCCATTTTTTCAATTGGGACTGCACGCCGGGGGCGAAACTGACATCGGCCGCGCCGTATATCTTCCTGGCGATGGACTGAATCTTTTCCGATAGGGGCATGTCCTGCGGATAGGTATAGGAAGGCGCGGAATCAGTATTGCTTTCGCACGCCCTGCAGACGGCGTCGGCCAGCTTTGCCGCACCTTGTCCGCCCTTGCCCCACGCCTCGCAGAGTTCGCAGGGTACAGACAGCTTTTCCATCGCGGACTGAAGCAATGCGATTTCCGCCTCCGTATCGGTCAGGAAACGGTTGATGGCCACCACTGCCGGGCGGCGCCATACGTTTTGAATATGGTCCAGATGGGCGTACAGATTCGCGAGGCCCTTTTCAAGCGCCGGAAGGTTTTCCTTGGCCAGCTCTTCCTTTGCGCAGCCGCCGTGGTGCTTAAGCGCGCGGATGGTGGCCACGATGACGATGGCATCCGGCCACATGCCCGTAAAGCGGCACTTGATATCGAGAAATTTTTCAGCCCCGAGATCGGCCCCGAAGCCGGCTTCCGTCACCACATAATCGGCCATGCGCATGGCCGTCTGCGTGGCGATGACGCTGTTGCAGCCGTGGGCAATGTTGGCAAACGGGCCGCCGTGCATAAGGCAGGGCGTGCCGTCGATGGTCTGTACCAGGTTGGGCATCATGGCGTCCCTAAGCAGCGCAGCCATGGCACCCTGGGCACGAAGGTCGCCGGCGGTGACAGCCTTGCCATCGTACGTGCGGCCCACCACCAGCTTGCTAAGGCGGGCTTTCAGGTCCTGCAGGTCCTGGGAGAGACAGAATACCGCCATTACCTCGCTGGCGGCGGTGATGTCAAATCCATCCTCCCGGGGCATTCCGTTGCCTTTTCCCCCCAGGCCGGATACGATGGAGCGAAGCTGCCTGTCATTCAAGTCCATGCAGCGCCGCCAGGTGATCTGCCTCGGATCGATATTCAGTTCGTTGCCTTGCTGGATATGGTTGTCCACCATGGCAGCCAGCAGGTTGTTGGCCGCTGTAACGGCGTGCAGGTCGCCGGTAAAGTGCAGGTTGATGGCCTCCATGGGCAGCACCTGCGCGTACCCGCCGCCGGTGGCCCCGCCCTTCATGCCGAACACCGGGCCTAGGGAAGGCTCGCGAAGCGCCAGCATGGCTTTGCGCCCAGTATAGGTCAGGCCATCCGCCAGGCCGACGCTGATGGTGGTCTTGCCTTCGCCCGCGGGGGTGGGGGAAATGGCCGTTACCAGCACAAGGCGGGCCTTTTGCTCTCTCTTTAAATACGGCGCGGGATCGATTTTGGCGATCAGGCGGCCGTAGGGATGCAGCGTTTCCGGAAGGAATCCCGCGCTCTCGGCGATTGCCTGAATGGGTTTGGGGGATGCGGCTCTTGCGATCTGGAGGTCGGATGCCATGCGGTCACTACCTTTCCATATCTTGCACATTATAAGTCATTATATCGGAACGCCGAAATTTGCGCAAGACGAAGAAAGCCGGAGCCGGGATGGATCCAATGGTAGGAATCTGATACTTGACAAAATATTACTTTTATGGTATGATAATCAAAACGGCGGTTGTTTTTGCTATTGCGCTATGGTATAAAACCTCTATCGACTATGATGGGAGGTTTTTTTATGTCGGAAGCTGCAAGAGTGTTTGTTCTTTCCATCCCCGCCAAGCTGCAGAATGGGGAGGATACGGTACATCCAGCAGTTGTGTATGACGGTGCGCAGGCCATCCTGATTGACACGTGCCTGCCCGGCGCGGCGAGGCAGATCATGGATGCTATGGAAGAAGCCGGCGTCCCATCTTCCTCAATTTCGCATATCGTATTGACCCACGCGGATATGGACCACACAGGGAGCCTGAAAGAGATTCTTTCTTCCTTTCCGCAAAGTGTACAGGTGCTTTGCCATGAAAGGGAAAAGTCCTATGTGCAGGGCGATGTGCCGCCACTCCGGCTAGCCGCGATGGAGGAGGCTTTGGAAAATATGACGGGAGAAAAGCGCGCGCAGTTTTCCGCGCTGGCCCAAAGCCTGCGCGCAGGCTATAAGAATCTCGCTGTGCCTGTGACGGGCACGGTGGAGGATGGCGAAATGCTTCCCTGCGGGGTGCAGGTCATCTATACGCCTGGCCATACGCCGGGGCATATCAGCCTGTATTTAAAAAGCAGCCGCACGCTGATTGCGGGAGACGTATTGAGCGTTTTAAGTGGAGAGCTGCTGCCCGCGCCGGATTGGTCTGTAGGTGACAAGGAGTTGATGCGGGCATCCCTTAAGAAGTTGGCTGAACTTGATATAGAGACTGTCGTTTGCTTCCATGGCGGGGTGTTCAGCGACAGCGTACATCAAAGGCTGCTTAAGATTGCCGGTATGAATCAATAGGCCAATGAAAAAACAGGCCCTTATGCGTCATAAAGGCCTGTTTCTTGCTATGCGGTTCAACCTGCTAAGCCAGGCCGATTACTGCTTATCGCACAGGCTGACGAACCTGTCAATCTCCTCCGTGACGATGCGAAGCGAGCTGCGCCAGAAATCCACGCTGCGGACGTCGATGCCCACGCTCCTGGCCACATCGTACACCGTGCCGTTGCCGCAGGAGCGCAGAAGCTGGTTGTAGGCGGGCACGAAGGCATCGCCCTTTTCCAAATACTGCGCGAATACGCCCTTGGCGAACAGAAGCCCGAAGGCATAGGGGAAATTGTAGAAGTGGAAGGTTGGGCTGTAATAGTGAATTTTGCACGCCCACATGTAGGGGTGGCGGGCATCTTTGGCGAGGCCATCGCCATAGCTTGCCTCCTGGGCCCTGAGCATGGCGTCCTTGAGTTCATCCACACTCAGCGCGTGGTCGGCCCTTACATTGATGACCTCGGTTTCAAACAGGAAGCGGCCGTAGATATCCACAATGGTTTGCGTGGCCTCCATCAGCTCGGCCTCGATGATGGTGAAGGCTTCCTCGGGGGTTAAGTTCTTCAGTACCATGTGGCTTAAAAGGGTTTCGTTGAAGATGGAGGCCGTTTCCGCCAGGGGCATGGGCTGGGAAGTCAGCAGGATGGGCAGACCGGCCATGCACCTGTTGTGCCAGGCGTGGCCCAGCTCATGGGCCAGGGTGCTGATATCGGCAAAGCTGCCGGCGAAGTTTGTAAGGACGCGGCTGATGTTCAGCGGATGTATGGAGGAGCAGAACGCGCCGCCCTGCTTGCCGCTCCTGGGGTACATGTCGATCCAGCGGTTGTCGAAGGCTTCATGGATGAAGTCGCCCATGGCGGGGGAGAAGCTGCCCAGCTTTTGGGCCAGCAGCGCTCTGGCTTCCTCCACGGTATACGTGCGCAGGCCCTTGCCTACAGGAGCCATCAGGTCATAGAAGGGGATGCCGTCCTCGTGGCCCAGCAGCCTGCCCTTGGCGCGAAGGTAGCGGCGGAAATCCGGCAGCGCTTCCCTCACGGCTGTCCACAAGGCGTCCAGCGTGGTTTTGTCCATGCGGGAATCGTGCAGCGTCCAGTCAAGCACGCTGTCAAAATGCCTCGCCTCCGTCTGTATACGCGCTTCACCCTTGATGCCGTTTAAGCAGGCGGCGAAGGAAAGCTCCGACTTGGGATAGGCGTTCAGTTCCGCCTCATAGGCATCCTTGCGGACGGAAGGATCGGGATCGTACGCCTTGGCCCGCACGGCAGACAGGGGGATGTCCTCCCCCCGGAAGCTGGCGGTCAAGGTGGCGGCCAGCTTTTCCCGAAGCTGGGAAAAGGCCTCACCGCCGGTTAACGACATGCGCAGGATCCAGCTTTCAATGCTCTTGTCCATGCGGTGGGCGGCGTTTTCCTTCATTTCATGAAGCAGGAAGCTGTGCTCTATAAGCAGCGGGCTTTTTGCTATGATTTTGTCCATGTTGCTTAGCGTGCTTAAATACCGGCTGAATTCCGACTGAAGCTGTTCCGCGGCCACCTGCTTTTCCATCAGCTTGTCGATGCAGGAAAGCGCTTCCTGGTTGACGGCATCGGCTGCCCAGGTGAGGTACGCGAAGGCTCCTACCTTGGCGAACACCTCTTGCAGACCGGCGAACTGGCTGGTGACTTTTTCCAGAAGGGACAAAGGCTCGCCGCCTTGCGCCAATGTTTTTCCTATTTCCTCTACGCGGGGGCTCAGACTGTCAATGTCCTGCAAAAACTCCGGGCTTTGAAAGCCGCTGTAGAGCACCGATAGATCCCAGGTCATCGTAATCCTCCTAAATCTGTCCGCAGAGCTGCGGCTTTTTCGTTTGTAGTTGTATGCTGTCCAAGGGAAGGAGATTCAGGCTATGAAGCAACTCCCTGATTTCTGCTTCCGCCGCCAGGTTTTCCAGCAGTTCCGGCTGATGGGCGTCATAGCCAATGATCACCTGGTTGCCGCACAGCGCCGCGTATTCCCAGAACTCCCGCCGGGGGAAGAGGTTTTCGCCTTTATCTATCACATGGGCATTCATGTTGTATTCCAATGGCAACCCAAGGGAAAGCGCGCAGGTGCAAATGGCCTTTGCCACCGCCTGGCAGTCCGCGTCCCACGCGCCGCGCTGGCGCATGTACACATCGGGGTGGGCCAGGTAGGCGTACAGCCCTGATTGCATGCCCTCCACGCACATGTCCGCATACTTGAACATAAAGGCCGTGTCCCGGCAGGCATAGCCCACGTAGGGAGAATCCTCGTCGCTGCCGATGTAATGGGCCCCGAAGATGAGGTAATCCAGCTCGTAAGCGTCCCTTGTTTCCTTCAGCCAGTTCATGTATTTGGGAAAGAACTCGCATTCCAGGCCGGTCAATATATTCAGCCTGCCCCTGTACCTTTCCTTCAAATCCCGGATGCTTGTTACATAGCCGGGCAGTTGCTTGATATCCATGCGTATGCCGGACACAAACCCGCTTTGATAAGGCCAGGGGGTGTGGTCGGCGAAGCCCAAGGTGTCAAACCCCGCCTTTATAGCGGACTGTACGAACATTTCATCCGTTCCTGTAGCGTGCATGCACCGTGGGGTATGGGTATGATAATTGCATTTCATGAATCGGGAGACTCCTTTTCATAAACAATCCCCCCGGCATAAGCACCGGAGGGAGGCGTTTTTCTGTTCCGGTCTACTTCTTTTTGCTCAGCGCGGCAAGGCAGTTTTCTTTGCTGCGTTCAATGTGCTTTTGCAT
Source organism: Bacillota bacterium (assembly GCA_023436585.1). Lineage (GTDB taxonomy): Bacteria > Bacillota > Clostridia > Christensenellales > Aristaeellaceae > JAEWAH01. The sequence continues at coordinate 691,785 of JAEZIN010000028.1, forward strand.
GACGGCCTGCAGCCTTGTAAGGTCACGCTTTTGCAGGCAGTCCACAATTTCATAATGCTCCTGCTGCGCCTCGTGGCGGCGGTTCTCCTGGGCAATGCTCATGGCGGAGAAGCGGGTGATGTATTCATCCTGGCTTTCTATGACGCGCAGGATGCGCGCCTGACCCGACAGGCGGATCACTTGGTTGTGGAAGGCCCGCGCCAGCGGGGAAAGCTTTTCAATGCTGCCTTCCTTCAAGGCCCCATCCATCTGGGTCAGTTTCTCCTTCAGCGCTTTTATGTCTTCCTCCGTCACATTTTTGATGACGGCAGGCAGCGTCAGCATTTCCAGCGCGTTGCGGATGGTGTAGATCTCCTCCACATCGGCGATGGTAAAGGCGCGCACCACCACGCCGCGGCGCATGACGTATTCCACCAGTCCGTCACGCTCCAGCTTGCGCAAAGCTTCCCGAAGCGGGGTGCGGCTGATGTGCAGGCGCTCGGCGTAATCTGTTTCCACAATGCGCTCACCGGCGGGTATCTCCCCGGTAATGATGGCGTGCTTCAATACTTCATAGGCGATCTCGCGGATGGGCCGGCTTTCCAGCATTGGTGCGAAGCGAAGAAGGGACATACACCCAACCCCTTTGTTTGAGGTGTGTTTTTTGGATACGATACACCTTTCCAATACATTTGTCAAGTTGCCTGCCAATGCTTGTCAAAAAACGGGGAAGATTGCCTGCTGACATAAGGGTTACTGCGGCTTTGCCGTCAGGGTGAGCACCGTGATGGCGGGGGGGTTGAACAGCCGGCCAGGCTGATAGGGATAGTTGCAGGAGGAGCCAAGACCGGGACTGATGTACTGTGCGATGGTGGAAACGCGGCTTAAGCCCGTTACCAGCCTGTCCTCCGGAAACCAGCCCAAGCCTGGCACATAGATGGGCCCGCCGCCCGGGAGGCGCCACTGGCCGCCGTTCAAATGCCCTGCCAGGGCCAGCGTCACCCGCTGCATGGAGGTGCCTTTGTCGTTCTGCCAGTCCCACACGCTGCGCACATAATCGTACGTCAGCGGCCCATGGGAAAGGGCAATATGGTAATCCGTACTCTGCATCTTCTCCCTGGCCTTCTGAAGGCGCGTAGCTTCGTCCAGCCGGTACTCCCAGGCCCGAAGTTCAGCCGCGCCGTCCGCTGTGGCGGAGGCATTGAGGCCGTTCAGCCGGTCGATCTGCCCCTGGCAGGAGGCGATGGCCGTTTCGGCGTTCATGGAAAACAATCCTTCCGGGCTGAACCATACCGTGGCCTTGCCAACGGTAAGCGGATAGGGGGCATCCAGATAGATGGCGCCGGCGGCCTGGGCAGCGATGATATAAGGCGCAAACACCGACAGGCTGTCGTGGGCGGTGGTATACAGGGGTGCAGGGTCGCAGTCGCCAGGTATGAATAGTATGGGCACATCCTTCTTCAGCAGGGAAAGAAGCTGCAAAAACGGCTGCACATCCCCCGATTCGCCGACCATATCCCCGGTGATGCATACAATATTATAAGATAGCTTGTTCAGGGCGGAAGCGATCATGGCCTGCACCTTGCCCAATTGCGCGGCGTGCAGGTCACTTAGGTGCAATATGGAGAAGCCTTCCAGGTCACGGTTCAGGCCGCCAACAGATATGGACTGCTTGACCACCTTCACTTGCCTGTTGCCGATATCGTTGAAAACAAAGGTCCCGGCAACCATGATGGCGATCAGTATAAGCAGACTCATCAAACAGCCGCACCCTCGCGGCTTGCGGCTTGGGACAAAAATCGCAGGATTGCTTCGTCTGGCCATATGGTTGTCCCATTCCGGCGGCCTTGTCGTCCTGGCCGGCCTTTATAAGTGTGTGATTGCATCCGCGCCTACATTATAGCTTGTAAAGCTTGCGTTTGCAATCGCGTACGGGTATCAAATTCCATCGAAATTTGGTATACTATACGCGATCCTGCAAAGCGCAGCGCGAATTGTTTTTCGCGCTACCGACATCCTTCGACGATTCTTGCCATGGCAGGAACACACTGCGTATGCTATACTGACAACAAGTGCTTTTTGCGCCTGCGCGCGGGGCCCAAAGCGCTTTGCCCGGGAGGGTTCAAATTTGCCCAAAGAAAAAACTCTGTTCGCCTGCACCGCCTGCGGCCATGAGACATCCAAATGGCTAGGCCGGTGTCCCGGCTGCGGCGCATGGAACACCATGGAGGAAGCGGCGGTAAAGCCCGCGGCCCTGTTGGACAAGCCGCTGAAGCAGCGGCCGGGAACAGGCAGCCAGGCCCTGCCCCTTGACAGTATTCCTGATGAGGCGCAAAACCGTGCCTTAACCGGCATGGCGGAGCTTAATCGGGTGCTGGGCGGCGGCGTGGTGGAAGGCTCGGTGATGCTGGTGGGCGGCGATCCGGGCATAGGCAAAAGCACGCTGCTTTTGCAGGTGAGCGCCTTTCTTGCCAATACAGGCGAGCGGGTGCTGTATATCACGGGGGAAGAAAGCGCCAGGCAGTTAAAGCTTCGCGCCTCTCGGCTTGGCATCACGGCGCCCAGTCTTTACATACTGGCGGAAAACGCCATGGATGCCGTGGAGGAAAAGTTTCAGGCCATACAGCCTGCCTATGCGGTGGTGGACTCGATCCAGACCATGTACAGGCCGGAGTTATCCGGCGCCCCCGGCAGCGTCAGCCAGGTGCGGGAAAGCGCGGGGCTATTTATGCGCCTTGCCAAAACAAGCGGCGCGGCCATCTTCCTGGTGGGGCATGTAACCAAGGAAGGCGCCATCGCCGGCCCCAGGGTGCTGGAGCATATGGTGGACGTGGTACTGTATTTTGAGGGCGACAGGCAGCAGGAATACAGGCTGTTGCGCGCTGTCAAGAACAGGTTCGGCTCGGTGAACGAGCTGGGTGTCTTCCAGATGATGGAGGACGGCATGCGGGAAGTGGCAAATGCCAGCGAGCTGATGCTGTCCCACAGGGCCAAGGGCGCCAGCGGATCGGTGGTTTTCTGCGGCATGGAGGGTTCCAGGCCCATGCTTGTGGACATCCAGGCACTGGCCACCCAAACGTATTACGGCATGCCCAGGCGAACGGTCAACGGCATGGACCAGGGGCGCATCGCGCTTTTGCTTGCCGTGCTGGAAAAGCGGGCGGGGCAGAAGCTTTTCAATCAGGACGTTTACATCAATGTGGCAGGGGGAATGGAGCTCAATGAGCCCGCGGCGGACCTGGCGGTCTGCGCGGCGGTGGCGTCTTCCCTTTCAAACCAGGCGCTGCCCCAGGAATACGCTGTGATGGGGGAAGTGGGCCTGGCCGGCGAGGTTCGGGCCATACCCCAGGCGGAGCGGCGGCTCACGGAATGTCTGCGGCTTGGTTTTACGCATGTGGTGCTGCCCAGGGAAAACATAAAGCGCATCCGTGTCCCGGAAGGCATGAAGGCATACGGCGTGGATACGCTGGCCCAGGCGCTGGCGGTGCTTTTGCCGGCATGAATGGGTATAATTTCTGCATGAACGGACAAGCTATCATACATAGGGGACCCCCCTTCATTCATAACGGGAAAGAGTGATGGCATGCTATGAAATCAAGAATTGTGCAAAGGATCCTCCGGGGGCTGGTTACGCTCCTGGGGGCGGGGGTGGGAATCGGACTTGCCATGCTGGGGCTGAGGCTGAGCCAGCTGAACAATCCAAATCAGGCGACGCCGGTTGATCTTCTCCTGCTGTTGTACGGCGCCTGCGCCCTGGTTGGCGGATTGATCTTTTTCATACTGTCTCCCCTGATCATCAGGAAGTTTACCGAGCTTGGCAATGCCATGGAAAAGCAGTTGGACAACATGCCCATGCACCAGGTATTGACCAGCACTGTGGGTTTGATCATCGGCCTTGTGATCGCGGTGCTTGTGACGCAGATTTTGAATTTTGTAGGCGCCTCCATCGTTACCACGGCTTTCAGCGGCATTGTGTATGTTGTGCTGGGCTATACGGGGCTGAACATCGGGCGCAAGCGGGGCAAGGAAATGCAGCTGCCGTTGGTGGATGCCCCGGCCCAGGGAAAAGAGCGGCGCTTCAGCTTTATGCGGGCCGCGGCGCCGTTAAGCACCGCCAAGATACTGGATACATCGGTCATCATAGACGGGCGGGTATTCGATATCTGCAAGACGGGCTTTCTGGAAGGGGAGCTGGTGATACCGCAGTTTGTGCTGGCGGAGCTTAGGCACATTGCCGATTCCAGCGACGCGCTCCGCCGCAACCGAGGCCGCAGGGGGCTGGATGTATTGAACCGCATCCAGACGGAGCTGAAAATTCCCGTACGCATTGAGGAAACGGATTATGACGACGTGGCCGAGGTGGATGTGAAGCTTTTGCGCCTGGCCAGGCAGTTAAATGGCATCGTGGTCACCAACGATTATAACCTGAACAAGGTGGCCGGGGTCACCGGGGTCAAGGTGCTCAACATTAACGAGTTGGCCAACGCGGTGAAGCCCGTGGTGCTGCCCGGTGAGGAAATGACGGTGCAAATTGTTCGGGAGGGCAAGGAGCCCGGCCAGGGGGTTGGATACCTGGACGACGGCACCATGATCGTGGTGGATAACGCCCGCCGGCATGTGGGCGAGACCATCGACGTGGTGGTGACGACGGTGCTGCAGACCAGCGCCGGACGGATGATATTTACCAGGATCAAGGCGTACGACAACAGCAAGGCGGGATGATCTGCATTGAAAAAGCCGCGGGGCCGAATTCCGGCTCCGCGGCTTTTTGATGTATTGGACTGCGGGAAATGTTATTGCCGAATGAAGGCGATCATGGCTCTTCATACACGTTTGTGACTACCCAGCTTCCGTTTTGTAAGGCCAGATGAACCCATACTGGGATATCATGTGCTCCGCAAAAACCCTCTTCACCGTTTAAATACCCACGGTATTCGTAAGAATACTGATATAGCGCGGTGGCGGTAAGAAAGTTGTGCCATATCTGCGGCGAGGTCCTTTTGTAGGTCTCCACGACGTTTTCAGTGTATGTCTCATGCTTGTTGCCATGATCGCGGTTATTCACCCTGCGAAACAGATCCTCCGATATAATGCCGGAGAACTGTGAGTCGTACTGCCCATAGCGTGCGTAGGAGGCATCCACAATGCGCTCGATCTGTATGCCGATCTGAACCGAAACGGCATTGTAGAAAAGCGCCGCCGCCAATAAAAGACTGCCTATCCCAATAAACAGCAGCCATATCTTCCGCCGATTCTTCTTAGCGGGGGCACCCGGTTTTTCGCTTACATGCTCTGCCATACGATTCAATCTCTATGCAGCCCTCACGCGTCTCTGTTGCGCTTGCCTTCGATCTTGTCGATTGAAATCTTGATCATCGCTACGGCTTTCCAGTACTTGTCGACGACTTCCTTAAGGCGGTATGCGCCGCTGGGAGCCAAGGCCATGGAAAAGGCGGTTAGGGCGGCACGCTTCTCCTCGGTGTCGGTCATGATTTCAGCATGGCCGGTGACGATGGCACTGTCGTAATGGGTGGTGAACTTTTCCTCGATGATGACCGGATTTGTGTACACGGAGAAGCTAACCTCCGGGCGGCTTTGAAGGCAGTCCATCTTTTTTCCCTTTAGCGCGCAGTGGAGGTAGAGGGCGTTTGCGGATTCGTCGTAATAATAGTTGATGGGCACGCCATAGGGGAGGCCGTCGGGAGTGACAAGGCTCAGGGTGCCAAGGTTGCAGGAGTGAAGGATTTCGCGGGCGGCGGCTTCTGTTGTCATGCGTTCAGGTTTCATACACATATTACCTCTCACTTATTCTTCCGGGGCATCACATGATTGTATATTGTGGTTTCGTGCTTGCGGGCACGACCAGGGCTTTGCGGTCGGCTGGACCTTCGCAGGCAGCAGCCCCTGATGATATGCGTTCGGATTTACGCATAATCCCGGAAGATATACCACAGGGGAGGCTTCTTTGTAGAAACCTCCCCTTGTGCTATGCGATTGATTTAGTACGCTTCGTGAATATCGATGTTCTTGTAGCGCTTCATGCCCGTGCCGGCGGGGATCAGCTTGCCGATGATCACGTTTTCCTTCAGGCCTACCAGCGGGTCCACCTTGCCCTTGATGGCGGCTTCGGTGAGCACGCGGGTCGTCTCCTGGAAGGAGGCGGCGGACAGGAAGGATTCCGTGGCCAGGGAGGCCTTGGTGATGCCCAGCAGGATGCGCTTGGCCACCGCGGGACGGCCGCCGGCCATGATGGTCTGCCGGTTGGCTTCCTCAAAGCGGAAGATATCCACCAGCGCGCCTGGGAGCAGGGCTGTATCGCCGCTGTCTTCCACGCGGACCTTGCGCAGCATCTGCCGCACGATGATCTCGATGTGCTTGTCAGACACGGCCACGCCCTGCAGGCGGTAGACGCTCAAAACTTCCTTGAGCAGGTATTCCTGAACGGCCTTTACACCCAGGATGCGCAGGAGGTCGTGGGGGTTAATGGAGCCTTCGATGAGTTCATCGCCGGCATTTACCAACTGGCCGTCCACCACCTTCAGGCGAGAGCCGTAGGTGATTTGATAGGCCTTCGACTCATGGGTATCTTCTTCGCTAGTGACGATCAGCTCGCGCTTTTTCTTGGTTTCCGCGATGGACACGCGGCCGCTGATCTCGCTGAGGATGGCGTCGCGCTTGGGCTTTCTCGCCTCAAACAGCTCTTCCACGCGGGGCAGACCCTGGGTGATGTCCTCGCCGGAAGCGATACCGCCGGTGTGGAACGTACGCATGGTCAGCTGCGTGCCGGGCTCGCCGATGGCCTGGGCGGCAATGATGCCCACGGCTTCGCCCACGTCCACGGGGCCGCCGGTGGCCAGGTTGGTGCCGTAGCAGCGGGCACAGACGCCGGTTTCGTTGCGGCAGGTGAGCACGCTGCGGACAGACGCCTTCAGTACGCCGGCCTTGACGATGTCCCGGGCCTTGATGTGGTCGATGACCTCATTGAACCGGACCATGACTTCGCCGGTGGCGGGATGTACGATATCCTCCGCCGCAACACGGCCGCGCAGGCGGTCTTCCAGGTTTTCAATGGACTGGCGGCCGCTCATGATCTCCTGTACGATGATGCCGCGGACCTTTTCACCCCTGGCCTCAAAGCAGTCCAGTTCGCGAACGATGACTTCCTGGCTGACGTCCACCAGACGGCGGGTCAGGTAACCGGAGTCGGCGGTACGCAGAGCGGTATCGGCCAGGGACTTGCGGCTGCCGTGGCTGGAGAGGAAGAATTCCAAAACGGTGAGGCCTTCGCGGAAGTTGGCGCGTATGGGCAGCTCGATGGTTTTACCGGAGGGAGAGGCCATCAGGCCGCGCATACCGGCCAGCTGGCTGACCTGCGCCTTGGAGCCGCGGGCGCCGGAGTCGGTCATCATACGGATGGGGTTGAACCTGTCCAGGGGCTCCAGTATGTTTTCACGGATCTCGCTGGTGGTGTTGTTCCATACGTCTACAACCAGGTTGTAGCGTTCGTTCTCCGTGAGAAGGCCGCGGCGGAACAGGTTGTTGATGTTGCGGACCTTGCCGTCGGCTTCGGCCAGCTTCTGCGGCTTGTCGGCGGGCACATGGATGTCGCCGACGGATACGGTGACGGCGCCGCGGGTGGAGTAGGTGAAGCCCAGCTTCTTGATGGCGTCCAGCACCTGGGCGGTCTTGTGCACGCCATGGGTGCGATAGCACTGGTCCACAATGCGGCCCAATTCCTTCTTGTTTACCAGGTCATTCACTTCCAGAACGAACATGTCAGAAAGGCTCTTGCGCTCCTTCAGGCCGATGTCCTGGGGAATGGCGTCGTTGAACAAAAGGCGGCCCATGGTGCAGTGGATGAGCTTTCTGCCTGTCTCGCCGTTAAAGGTGCGGGCGATACGGACCTGGATGGGGGACTGCAAGTCCAGCTGCTTGGTCTGGTAGGCCATCAAAGCCTCCTCGGGGGAGGAGAACACGCGGCCGGCACCCAGGCCGTCGGGCTTTTCCATGGTCAGGTAATAGCAGCCGATAACCATGTCCTGGGTAGGGGAAACGACGGGCTTGCCGTCCTGGGGCTTCAATATGTTGTTGTGCGCCAGCATGAGGAACCTGGCTTCCGCCTGGGCCTCCATGGACAGGGGCACGTGCACGGCCATCTGGTCGCCGTCAAAGTCGGCGTTGTAGGCGGTACAAACAAGAGGGTGGAGCTTTAATGCCTTGCCTTCTACCAGAATGGGTTCGAAGGCCTGAATGCCCAGGCGGTGCAGCGTGGGGGCGCGGTTTAAGAGCACGGGATGCTCCTTGATGACGCCTTCGAGAATATCCCACACCTCGGGCTTGACCTTTTCCACCATGCGCTTGGCGCTCTTGACGTTCTGGGCGATCTTCAGGGAGACGAGACGCTCCATCACGAAGGGCTTGAACAGTTCCAGCGCCATTTCCTTGGGCAGGCCGCACTGGTAGAGCTTGAGCTCCGGGCCAACGACGATAACGCTGCGGCCGGAGTAGTCCACGCGCTTGCCCAGGAGGTTTTGGCGGAAGCGGCCCTGCTTGCCGCGCAAAAGGTCGCTCAGGGACTTTAGGGGGCGGTTGCCGGGGCCCGTGACGGCACGGCCGCGGCGGCCGTTGTCGATCAAGGCGTCGACGGCTTCCTGCAGCATGCGCTTTTCATTGCGGACGATGATGTCCGGCGCGCCGAGCTCCAGGAGCCTTTTCAAGCGGTTATTGCGGTTGATGACCCGGCGGTACAGGTCGTTCAAGTCGCTGGTGGCGAAGCGGCCGCCGTCCAACTGCACCATGGGGCGCAGGTCCGGGGGAATGACAGGGACGACGTCCAGAACCATCCACTCGGGGCGGTTCTTACTGGTGCGGAAGGCTTCCACCACTTCCAGGCGCTTGACGGCGCGGGCACGCTTTTGGCCTTCACCTTCGCGGTCGCGCTCTTTTTCGATAAGCTCGCTGATTTCATTCTTCAACTGCATGCTGATCTTGTCCAAGTCCAGCTCCAGCAGCATCTGCTTGACGGCTTCCGCGCCCATGCCGGCCTTGAAGGAACCGCGGCCGCACTTCATTTCCACTTCGCGAAAGCGGGCATCGGAAATCAACTCGTGCTTTTTAAGACCGGTGACATTGCTGTCGCCGGGGTCCAGCACGATGAAGGAGGCAAAGTACAGCACCTTTTCCAGCGCGCGGGGGGATACATCCAGCAGCATGCCCATGCGACTGGGAATGCCCTTGAAGTACCAGATATGGCTGACAGGGGCGGCCAATTGAATATGGCCCATGCGCTCGCGGCGCACCTTGGCCCTTGTGACCTGCACGCCGCACTTGTCGCAGATCTTGTCCTTGTCCTTGAACTTGATGCGCTTGTACTTGCCGCAGTTGCACTCCCAGTCCTTTTGAGGTCCAAAGATCCGTTCGCAGAACAGGCCGTCCCGCTCGGGCTTCAATGTACGGTAGTTGATGGTCTCCGGCTTGGATACCTCGCCGTAGGACCAGGCGAGAATCTGATCGGGCGACGCCATCCCGATTTGTATGGAATCCAGATTGGTCAGTTCGAACAAAAGGGTCCACTCCCTTCCATCTATCCGGGGAAAGCCTGAAGGATGATGTACTCCAGACTCAAGTCAATACTGACTTATTTCCGGGAAGCGTCGAAGGGGTGGAACCCCTTCGACTTAAATCGCATCGCACGGCTTCGCCGGGCGGGCGGGGCTTGCGAAGCAAGCATTCCTTACACGATTCGCCGGCCGTGGGTTATACCCACAGGCGAATCGTGCGAACTCGAGAAAATGGCATAGCCATTTTCTCGAATCGATCATAGATCGTCATCATCCAGGCTGATATCGCTGAGGGCATCCTCGACGTTGAAGTCTTCCAGATCCTCTTCGTCCAGCGTGAAGTCATCGTCGATGGTATCCTCTTCGCTGTCATCCATCCTTCGAGGCGCGCGCTCGGCTTCTTCCTCGCCTTCCAGGTCAAGCCGCCCGGCAGGCAGTTCCACGGGTTCCAGATCGTCGTCGTCCAGCTCGCGGATGATAATTTCCTGCTTGTCCTCGGACAGCACCTTGATGTCCAGCGCCAGGGACTGCAGTTCCTTGATCAAAACCTTGAAGCTTTCCGGCACGCCGGGAGCGGGGATATTGTTGCCCTTGACGATGGACTCATACGTCTTCACGCGGCCCACCACGTCGTCGGACTTGACGGTGAGGATTTCCTGCAGGGTATTGGCTGCGCCGTAGGCTTCCAGCGCCCACACTTCCATTTCGCCAAAGCGCTGGCCGCCGAATTGGGCCTTGCCGCCCAAGGGCTGCTGCGTGACCAGGGAATAGGGGCCGGTGGAGCGGGCATGCATCTTGTCGTCCACCAGGTGGTGGAGCTTCAGGAAGTACATATAGCCCACGGTGACCGGGTTTTCAAAGGCATCACCGGTGCGGCCATCATACAGGACGGTCTTGCCGTCGACGCGCTTGCCGGCCATTTTGAGGCATTCTTCAATTTCTTCCTCGGTGGCGCCGTCGAACACGGGGGTGGCGATGTGCCAGCCCAGGGCCTTGGCGGCCAGGCCAAGGTGCACTTCCAGAACCTGACCCAGATTCATACGCGAGGGAACGCCCAGCGGATTTAACACGATTTCCAGCGGCGTGCCGTCGGGCATGAAGGGCATATCCTCTTCACGAAGAATGCGGGAGATAACGCCCTTGTTGCCGTGGCGGCCGGCCATCTTGTCGCCCACGCTGATTTTGCGTTTTTGAGCGATGTAGACGCGGACCATCTGGTTGACGCCGGGGGACAATTCATCGTTGTTCTCGCGGGTGAAGGTCTTCACATCCACCACAATGCCGCCCTCGCCGTGGGGCACGCGCAGGGAGGTATCGCGGACCTCGCGGGCCTTTTCGCCGAAGATGGCGCGCAAAAGGCGCTCTTCAGCCGTAAGCTCCGTTTCGCCCTTGGGGGTGACCTTGCCCACCAGGATGTCGCCAGAACGGACTTCCGCGCCGATGCGGACGACGCCGAACTCATCCAGGTCCTTCACGGCATCGTCGCCGACGCTGGGGATATCTCTTGTGATCTCTTCCGGGCCCAGCTTTGTTTCGCGGGCTTCGGACTCGAACTCTTCAATATGGATGGAGGTGTATACATCTTCCTTAACCAGCTTTTCGGAAATGAGGACGGCGTCTTCGTAGTTGTAGCCTTCCCATGTCATGAAGCCGATCAGTACGTTGCGGCCAAGGCCGATTTCGCCCTTCTCCGTAGAGGGGCCGTCGGCCAGCAGATCGCCTTTGTCCACCGGGTCGCCGGCCTTGACAACAGGGCGCTGGTTGATGCAGGTGCCCTGGTTGGAGCGGGCAAATTTGGTCAGGTGATAACGGTGGCGCTCGCTGTGATTGTCCTTGATGACAATCTCATCGGCGGATACGCGTTCCACCAGGCCGCTTTCCTTGGCCAGGACCACCACGCCGGAGTCATGGGCGGCCTTGAATTCCATGCCGGTGCCCACGATGGGCGCCTGGGGGATCAAGAGCGGCACGGCCTGACGCTGCATGTTGGAGCCCATCAATGCGCGGGTGGCGTCGTCGTTTTCCAGGAAGGGGACCATGGCCGTGGCCACGGAAACCACCTGCCGGGGGCTGACGTCGATGAAGTCCACCTGGTTTAAGGGCACTTCGATGATTTCAGCCTTATCGCGGACGGTGATGCGGTCGCGCACAAAGCTGCCATCGGGCTGAAGCGGTTCGTTGGCCTGGGCGACCTTGTAGAAGTCCTCCTCGTCGGCGGTCATGTACACGATTTCCTCGGTGACCTTGCCGGCGGCCTTGTCCACCTTGCGGTAGGGGGCCTCGATGAACCCGTACTCGTTGATGCGGGCATATGTAGCCAGAGAACCGATCAGGCCGATGTTAGGGCCTTCAGGCGTCTCAATGGGGCAGATGCGGGCGTAATGGCTGTAATGCACGTCGCGGACCTCGAAGGAGGCGCGGTCGCGGTTTAAGCCGCCGGGGCCCAGCGCGGAAAGGCGGCGCTTGTGCGTAAGTTCCGCCAGGGGGTTGGGCTGGTCCATGAACTGGCTTAATTGCGAGGAGCCGAAGAACTCCTTGATGGCGGCGCTGACGGGGCGGATGTTGATCAGTTCGCCGGGGCGGACGTCATTGGCATCCTGAATGGCCATGCGCTCGCGCACCACGCGCTCAAGGCGGCTTAGGCCGATGCGGATCTGGTTTTGCAAAAGCTCGCCTACGGAGCGCAGGCGGCGGTTGCCCAGGTGGTCGATGTCATCGGTATGGCCCAGGCCATAGGGAAGGCCCAGCAGGTAGCTGATGGAGGCCACGATGTCATCGGTCAATATGTGCTTGGGCACGAGGCTATGTATGTTTTCCTTGACGGCTTCCTTGAGCTGGTCCGCCTCCACGCTTTCCATGATCTTTTTCAGTGTGGGCAGGTGCACATACTCCAGGATGCCGGCTTCCTTGGGCGGGAAGGGCAGGTAGCAGGCGGCGTCCACAAAGTTGTTGCCGATGATGCGGTGGACGCGGTTATCCAAGCGGATATCCACATAGCGGATGCCGCTGTTTTGGATCTGCTTTGCCACATCAGAGGGGATCTCGTCGCCCTTTTTCACCAGCAGCTCGCCGGACTGGGGATCGATGATGTCCTCGGCGGAAACAAGGCCCTGGATGCGTGTGGCCAGGGACAGCTTTTTGTTGAACTTGTAGCGGCCCACCCGCATCAGGTCGTAACGCTTGGGATCAAAGAAAAGGGAATTGAGCAGATTCCTGGCGCTCTCCTGCGTGGGGGGCTCGCCGGGCTTCTGCCGCTTGTAGATTTCGATGAGGCCGTCTTCCTGCGATTTGGCGTTGTCGCCGCGCTGGATGGTGGCCATCAGGCGCTCATCCTCGCCCATGAGGCTGATGATTTCGGCGTCGGTGCCGTAACCCAAAGCCCTCAAAATGACGGTGATGGGCAGCTTGCGGGCGCGGTCGATACGCACCCAGAGTACATCGTTGGAGTCGGTTTCATACTCCAGCCACGCGCCGCGGTTGGGGATGACGGTGGCAGAGAAAAGATGCTTGCCGGCCTTGTCGATGGTTTCGCCGAAATATACGCCGGGGGAGCGCACCAATTGGCTGACGATAACGCGCTCCGCGCCGTTGATGATGAAGGTACCGTGGTTGGTCATCAGGGGGAAATCGCCCATGAACACGTCAGATTCCTTGATTTCGCCCGTTTCACGGTTCTTGAGCCGTACGAATACTTTCAAAGGCGCCGCATATGTCAGGTCGCGTTCCTTGCAGCGCTCCACGGAATGCTTGGGGGTCTCATCCAAGGAGTAATCCACGAACTCCAGAACCAGGTTTTCGCTATAGTCGGTGATCGGTGATACGTCGGCCAGCACCTCGCGCAGGTCTTCCTCCAGGAAGCGCTTGTACGAGTTTTTCTGCACCTCGATCAGGTCGGGCATGTCCAGCACTTCGTCGATCCTGGAGAAGCTCATGCGCTTGCGCAGCTTCCCCATTTGAACCTCGTGCACCATAAAAAGCCATCACCCCTTATGTTGTCCAACCAGCATCGCGTCCCGGCGGAAATTTGTATTTTCCCGTTGCATTTTTCTACGGGACCGTGTACAATACATCCACAGGAAGGACATACTTCCGCACAGTAACGATACTGATGCAAGTTTAAAGTCTATCACGATTCCCAAACCTTGTCAAGGCCGGGTTTTGCTTTTTTTATACTTTTCCCAGAATTTACGAAGATGCAGAAAAACCGCTGATTTTCAGCGGTTTTCTTGATTTTATGCGGCTTCCTTCGGGCTGATTTCAAATGCAAAAACGCAATTCGCATATTTTTTTGAACGGAATAAAAACAATCACCTTGCGGCCGGTTTTTGGTACTGGCCGATTTGCTTGTCCATGCTGGAAATGTGCTGCGTCAGCCAGTTGACAACCAGCTGGTTGGCATTCAGAATCACCAGTATGTTTCCACCGGAGGCATCATAATCAGCGCGAAGCTTCGAAAGCTTAAGGGCGAACTCAGTGTGGGCCTGCCTTTGGGCGCTGTAGCCGGGATAGTTGATACTGAGCATATATTTCTCCTCGTCGGAGAAATGCTTTTTTGTATAGTCCTCCAGAAAGCTCAGCAGCCCGCCGATGTATTCCTTGGCCTGATGGTTCCTGCCTGCCTCAAATAGCTTATCGGCCTTCTCAAACCATGTTTTGTGCTGGTCATCGATGGTTCCTACGCCGACCGACAGGTTCTGCGTCCAGGGCATAGATGTTCCTCCTTTGTTTAAGCCTTTGTATGTTCAGCCATTACAGTATATAGTCAAGCATATAGCGCTAGGTGAAACAGAAGACGGATGTTTTTAAGTAAAAAAATATCCCGGCTTGATGCCGCTGCGACGGTTCTGTGCCGTGCGGCGGTGGAAAGCCGGGATATCATTTTGCTCAATTACGCCTCATTGTCATCTTTATCTGTGCGGCCTTTGTTTTTCTTGTCCACAAAATCCATGAAATGCTGCTTGCCCTGGCTGGACCACCACTCGTCATAATACTTCCAGTGCATGGAGCCTTCCCTGCCCGCGTCATCCTCACACATAGATTCGTGCCGCCGGCCCCTGTGGTTATGGGATTTTGATTCGCCGCGGCCGCCGCCGGAGCCGCCAAAGATCATGTGGCCCAGGATTACGATGCCGAAGGCCTGCCAGTAGGTGATGGTCTTCAGGCCAAAAAGGTCGGGCATGATCCAGTTCCAAAGCTCCCTGACAAAAATGCCGAATACCAGCCCCAGGCAGGCGGCTGTTATAAGGCCGATCACGATCATGCTGAAGATGCGCGCGGCTTTGGGCACGCGGTACCATTTCTCTCTCCATTCGCTCATATGGATAACTCCTTTCCATGTCCAAGCAGGTTTGCGTGAGGGTCAGGGTTTATAGTCCCTAAGCATTTCCTTGAGCGCCTTCACGGCGCGGCACTTGCGCGACAGCAGTGTGCCAACGGGTTCATTCCATTGGGCGGACAGTTCCCTAAAGGAGCAGCCTTTCAGTTCGGTGGCGATAAAAACGGCGCGCTGCTTGGGCTCCAGGCGGCTGATGGCTTCGGCCAGCCTTCGGTGAAATTCCGCGCTCTCCGTTTTCTTGTATACATCGGCGGAGCTGTCGGTGAGAAAGTCCAGCAAGACGGTATTCCCATCTTCATCCGCAAGGCTTTGCAGCGATACGGTGCGCCGGCGTTTGCGGGCCAGGTCTGTGACCTTGTTGTTCAGCGCGCGATACACGTAAGCTGCCAGATTTTCCACATGGCCGCCGGGGTCCGCGCGGCTTAGCATGGCCAGCATGACTTCGCCCACCATGTCCTCCGCATCCATCTCGCTGATATCCGTCATCTTCCTTTTCACAAAGGCGATGAAGCGCCTTCGCTCCGCGTCGAAAAAGCGGAATATCCTGCTCTTGCCATCCCTTTCCACGGTTTTCTACCATCCTAGCTGCCCAAGTATATTGGCCGGGGCTATATCCTTTGTTTTCTCCTCACACCCTTATGACGGAGGGAGGAGGAGTTTATTGCATGGAATGTAAATGATATTTTCTTTGCATCATCCTATCATAATTTAGATGTGTATGCCATTGGTGATATAGTTAAATGTTGTGTTAAGAGATAGAAATTTTGCTCCTGCGGGAGCCACCAGGGCTTTCCGATCGCCCTGGACCTTCGGAGGCCTCCTCACTTTCGTAATAGCAATGTATGATGGACTGCTGTTCCATAAATGAGATAGAGCTGTCCTGAAGTAAAGGCGCTCCACGAAACGTAAAACAGTCCCGTGGAACAAACCACGAGACTGCATGATAAAGGTGTTGAACAATTTCCGAGGATGCATGGAAGGGGCGGAGCCCTTTCCATTGAGATCGTATCGACCGGCTTTGCCGGTCGGGCGGGGTTTGCGTAGCAAACATCCCTTACACTTTTCGCTGACCGCGGGCCTGCCTCGCCTAAGCGAAGCGAATGGCGAGAAGAAGGCACGCAAGCGAAAAGTGCGAAAAATCGCGGAAATGATTCATCATTTCCGCGAAGCGGTTTACCACATCGGCACAACCTGCACATCCTTGAAGTACTCCATCACGATTTCTTCGCCCTTCATGCCGCCCTGTGCCAGGCCATAGGCGCCCCATTGGGGCATGCCCACCCCGTGGCCGTAGCCCTTGCCGGACATGACAACTTTACCGTCTTGAAACTTGATGCTGGTTAAAAGCGTGGAGCGCATCTTCATGCTATCCAGCGCGAGGCGCAATTCCGGTGCACTTACTTCCTCTCCGCCGACAGAAAGGGTTACGGCACGGCCGCTTTCGCCCTTTTTGGCAATGGAGATATCCTTGGCGGAGGAAGGCGATCCGCCGGCCTTTTTGCACGCGGCCAGGAATTCGGCCTCTGTGAAGGAAGCGTTCCATTCCTTGGCGTCGGGCGGCGCATCCTCGCTCTCCTGGCCGGGCACACTTTCGGTATACGGCGGTTCCTCTTTTTCGTAGGCCAGGCCTTCCTTGGCCAAGGCCGTCTTGCCGCCGGCATGGGCGTGGAACCAGGTGTAGGGGAACTCGCCGCCGGAAGCAAGCACCATGCCGCGGGTGCTCTCCACCGCCTTCTTCACCTGGTCGTTGATCTCTTTGGCGGCGTAGGCCTGGGCTTCCTCTATATCGGTAGAAACGTCCGCGCCTTCATACTTGCTCTGCTTTTCGGTGGTGAACCGCAAAACGAAGGTGCGGGCCAGGATGGCCTGGGCACGGAGCGCTTCCAGCGGCCAGTCGTTTTTCATTTCGCCGGCGACGACGCCCTGAAGGTAGGTCTCTAGGTCCATCTCCTTGACGGACTTGTTTTCCACTACATATACCTGCAGAATGGGTACGCCGTTTTTGTCGGTTTTGTTCAGCCTTGCGGGAAGCTTGGGCTTGGCTGCGGGGTTTGCATTGGCTGAGGAGCCTGCCTTGGGGGACTGTGAGGGCAGGAGTTCCGCCTGCGCATTCGGCGTTGAGGCGCAGGATGACAGAAGACCAACAACCATCAGGCATGAAAGGAGTAGGCAAAGGGAACGCATAAGGAGACCTCCTTGAATGATCAACATAGGGCAAGTTTCCCCCGCAGGCAGGCAAAATACGCCGCAACCTTTTGGAAAATCCGGCAAGGCGTGTGCATATATATAATATATGTAGTTTGTTTTCACCAGCCCATCTTCCATCCGCCATACGGGGAATCCCTTGTCCCTTGGAATCAAATGTTTTTCTGATGGACCGATTGACAGAAAAGGGAATCGATGATATGATTATGTGGTTGTCCGCAGACTATGTTTTTCTATGCCTTTTTGTGAAAAACAAGCCTGAATCTTCCTTGAAGGGAGCGGTGTAAAATGCTGGAGGAGCTGAAAAACCCTGCCGGCCGCGTGGTTGGCACCAAACAGCTTTTGCGCGCGCT
Organism: Bacillota bacterium; assembly: GCA_023436585.1. Taxonomy (GTDB): domain Bacteria; phylum Bacillota; class Clostridia; order Christensenellales; family Aristaeellaceae; genus JAEWAH01. The sequence goes on from JAEZIN010000028.1 coordinate 709,217, forward strand.
TCAAAACGGGAAGGTTGCCCGCGTGTTTGTGGCGGAGGATGCGGACGAATTCATCTACCGCCGGGTGCGCACGGCCGCTGAGGCCAACCGGGTACCCGTAACGGTGGTCAAGACCATGGCGCAATTGGGGCAGGCATGCCACGTGGACGTGGATACGGCCGCCGCCGGACTTCTGCGCTGATTCCTATTGCCTATAGGCTTCCGAGGGTTGCGGAGGCGTTATAGATATCTTTCCAGGAGGTGCTTCCATGCCCACGATCAATCAATTGATCCGCAAGGGAAGGGAAAAGGTCGTCAATAAGTCGACTGCGCCCATTTTGCAGGGTTGCCCGCAAAAACGCGGCGTTTGTCTGAGCGTGAAAACTACCACGCCCAAAAAGCCGAACTCCGCTCTGCGTAAAATTGCAAGGATCCGCCTGACGAACCAGATCGAAGGCACTTGCTATATTCCGGGGATCGGCCACAATCTGCAGGAGCACAGCGTGGTATTGATCCGCGGCGGCCGTGTTCGCGACCTGCCCGGCGTTCGTTATCACATCATCCGCGGCGCGCTGGATACTGCCGGCGTTGCAAAGCGGATGCAGGCCCGCTCCCTGTACGGCGCAAAGCGTCCCAAGAAGTAATTTGCCAAACAGCCCAATGCGCGGCGCGCTGGGGCCGGTTATGCACGCCTCCCTCGGAACGGCGGAGGCCTATACAGCCGGAATCCGGAAGCCCGCGTCCCGCTATAGGTAGCGGGGATGGCATGATGCTGACATGCCGTCAGGCGGCGCGTGCAGACAAACAGACCGCCATTGCATGAGGAGGGAAATTCATGCCCCGTCGTGGATTTATACCCAAGCGTGAGGTGCTGCCCGATCCCGTATACGGGACGACCGTAGTCACCAAGCTCATCAACCAGATCATGTTGCAGGGCAAGCGCGGCGTCGCGCAGACCATCTGCTATGACGCATTTGCCGCTATCGCCGAAAAGACAGGCAAGGAAGCGGGCGAAGTGTTCACCGCGGCCCTGGCCAACGTCGCTCCCCAGCTGGAAGTGAAGGCCCGCCGTGTGGGCGGCGCCACCTACCAGGTGCCTATCGAAATTCGCCCCGAGCGCAGGCAGACGCTGGCGCTGCGCTGGCTTGTGGACTTTTCCCGCAACCGCGGCGAGAAGACCATGGCCCAGAGGCTGGCCGGCGAGCTGATGGACGCTGCCAACAACACCGGCAACGCCGTCAAGCGCAAAGAGGAAATGCACCGTATGGCCGAGGCCAACAAGGCGTTCGCGCATTACCGCTGGTAATCGGATGTCCAAGTCCCTTTGGCTATTATCCGTAATTTATCCTTGGGAAAGGAGAACGAACCACAATGCCTAGAAGTCACCCTTTGAACATGGTGCGCAACATCGGCATCATGGCGCATATTGACGCCGGCAAGACAACGACCACGGAGCGCATTCTGTTCTATACGGGTCGGGTACATCGCATGGGGGAAGTGCATGAAGGCGCTGCCACCATGGACTGGATGGCCCAGGAGCAGGAGCGCGGCATTACCATTACGTCTGCCGCCACCACCTGCCAGTGGAAGGGGCACCGCATCAACATCATCGACACCCCCGGCCACGTGGACTTCACGGTGGAAGTGGAGCGCTCGCTGCGCGTTCTGGACGGTGCCGTGGCTGTATTCTGCGCCAAGGGAGGCGTAGAGCCCCAAAGCGAAACCGTCTGGCGCCAGGCCAACAAATATCATGTTCCGCGCATTGCCTATGTCAACAAAATGGACATCACCGGTGCGGACTTCTTCCGTGTCGTGCGCATGATGAACGACCGGCTTTCCGCCAACGCCGTGCCCATTCAGTTGCCAATCGGCAGTGAAAGCGTATTCCGCGGCATCATCGACCTGGTCACCATGAAGGCGGAGGTCTACTACGACGACGAGGGCAAGGACGTGCGGGAGGAAGCAATCCCCGCCGAGCTGATGGAACTCGCAACGCAGTACCGCGCCGGACTGATTGAAGCCGTGGCCGAAACTGATGAAGAGCTGATGGTAAAATTCTTCGACGGCGAGGAACTGAGCATCGAAGAAATCAAGGATGCCATCCGCAAAACCACCATCGCCTGCAGGATGACACCCGTTCTGTGCGGTACTTCCTACCGCAACAAGGGTGTGCAGCCCATGCTGGACGCCGTGGTGGATTACCTCCCCAGCCCCCTTGACATCGGCAGCGTGACGGGCACCTCGCCCAGCGATCCCGAAACAAAGCTGGAGCGCAAGCCCGACGACAGCGAACCGTTTTCCGCGCTGGCCTTCAAAATCGCGGTGGACCCCTTTGTGGGCAAGCTGGCCTTTTTCCGTGTCTACTCCGGCGTTTTGCAAAGCGGCAGCTATGTTTTGAACAGCAGCAAGCAAAAGCGGGAGCGCATGGGCCGCATCCTTCGGATGCACGCCAACCACCGGGAGGATGTTGATTCCGTCTACGCCGGAGAAATCGCGGCGGCGGTAGGCCTCAAGGATACCACCACAGGCGATACGCTGTGCGATGAAAAGAATCAAGTCGTTCTGGAATCCATGGTCTTCCCCGATCCGGTCATCCGCGTGGCCATCGAGCCCAAGACGAAAGCCGGTCAGGACAAAATGACCATGGCCCTCATCCGCCTGGCGGAGGAGGATCCCACATTCAAGACCTATACCGACCAGGATACAGGCCAGACCATTATCGCCGGCATGGGCGAACTGCATCTGGAGATCATCGTGGACCGTATGCTGCGTGAATTCAAGGTGGAAGCCACTGTGGGCAAACCGCAGGTGGCCTACCGCGAAACCATCCGCAAGATGGCCAAGGCAGAAGGCCGCTATGTGCGCCAGACCGGCGGTCACGGTCAGTACGGCCACTGCTGGATCGAAGTGTATCCCCAGGAACCCGGCAAGGGCTACGAATTCGAAAACAAAATCGTGGGCGGCGTGATTCCCAAGGAATATATTTCGCCCATCGACGCCGGCATCAAGGAAGCCTCGGCCTCCGGCCCCCTGGGCGGATTCGAGGTGGTGGACTTCAAGGCCGTTGTGGTGGATGGGTCCTACCATGAGGTGGACTCTTCCGAAATGGCCTTCAAGATCGCCGGTTCCATGGCATTCAAGGAAGCGATCCGCAAGGCCGACCCCTGCCTGATGGAACCTGTGATGAAGGTGGAAGTCATCGTCCCCGAGCAGTACATGGGCGATGTCATCGGCGATATCTCCAGCCGCCGCGGCCGCATCGAAGGCATGGAAGCCCGCCTTGGCGACCAAAGCATCCACGCATTCGTACCCCTGAGCGAAATGTTCGGCTATGCTACTGACCTAAGATCCCGCACCCAGGGCCGCGGCATGTACTCGATGGAATTCGACCATTACGAGGAAGTGTCCAAGTCCGTGGCGGAGAAGGTCGTCGGCAGGCGCGAATAATTCAAAACGCAGCATTGTGCGGGTGAAGCCCGCAGCACATTGAACGGATTTGTTTAAGGAGGGTATACCCAAATGGCCAAGCAAAAGTTTGAGCGCAACAAGCCGCACGTGAACATCGGCACCATCGGTCACGTAGACCACGGCAAGACGACGCTGACAGCGGCCATCACCATGGTGCTGGCCAAGCACGGCGGC
>JAEZIN010000001.1 GCA_023436585.1 Bacillota bacterium
CATAACCGGTTGGTCCGGGGTTCAAGTCCCTGAAGGCCCACCAGCCAAGTGGCCCGGTAGTTCAGTTGGTTAGAATGCCAGCCTGTCACGCTGGAGGTCGAGGGTTCGAGCCCCTTCCGGGTCGCCACTTTTCCTTTAGGGCCTTGAACAAGGAGCAGCGCGCTGACGTAGCTCAATTGGCAGAGCAGCTGATTTGTAATCAGCAGGTTGCGGGTTCAAGTCCCATCGTCAGCTCCATTGCCTCCCCTTGGGGCGGCACACCGGGTCCTTCCCAATCGAACAGTCTTTACATGGATGGGTTCCCGAGTGGCCAAAGGGAGCAGACTGTAAATCTGCCGTCGCAGACTTCGGTGGTTCGAATCCACCCCCATCCACCAACACGCGGGAATGGCGGAATTGGCAGACGCGCTAGATTCAGGTTCTAGTGAAGGTTCCTTCATGCAGGTTCAAGTCCTGTTTCCCGCACCAAGGAAGTCGATTGTTTCAATCGACTTCCTTTCATTTTCATGTTAATATAAATGGAACGACCGAACAGCAATGAACACCGGATCGTATTTTCCTTTGTATGGGGAACAGCATGGACATTGCCGGGCTGAAGCGCAGGCTGCGGGAACTGAAAAGGATCGAACATAAGATTCGGTTCGCAAGCGTCCGAGGGAAGACGCCGCCCTTGATATGGGATTCGTTCTTTGACATGCGGGATGCAGGGGCGGGAAAAGCCAAGTATCCCCTGGAAATTCTGGCAGCAATGGATCACGAAACGCTGAAGCACGTGATCGGCGAGTATTGGTACTTTGTTTACAGCGAGCTGCTCCGTGAAGGCGATATCACCGGCGGCACCAAATATGACGCAGGCGTATTGCTTCAGTGGGGGCTGCTTCCTGATGCCGGTGCGGACACCATCAAAAAGAAATTCCGGGAACTGGCAAAGCTTGCCCATCCGGACACCGGCGGCGATGAGCATGCGTTTATCGCGCTGATGGAATCATACAAGAAGCTGACCGGCAAATAGCATTGCCAGGTCACATGGAGCGTTTTGAAATGAAAGTGACAAAGATTTATACAAAGAACGCGGATTACCAGAAGTTCGAAGTGCTGAAAACCAACCGCAACAAGCGCTACAGGTACTTTGAGTTCTTTGTGGAGGGTGTGCGTAATATCAACGAAGCCGTCAAAAACGGCTGGACATTTTCCTCTTTTTTATATACGCCGGACAAGCCCCTGTCTAATTGGGCCAGGGAGCTTTTGCAGTCCGTGAAAACAGATATCCATTATGAATTGCCGGAAAGCCTGATGGCGGAGCTCAGCGGCAAGACGGATACGTCGGAACTGATGGCAGTCGTAAAGATGCGGGAGAACAGTTTTTCTCGCCTCCCCCTAACAGATACCCCCCTGTATGTGCTGTTTGACCGGCCCAGCAACAAAGGAAACCTGGGCACCATCCTCCGCTCCTGCGATGCCATGGGCGTGGACGGGCTCATCCTCACCGGCCACGCGGTGGATCTGTATGACCCCGATGTGGTGGTATCCACCATGGGCTCGCTCTTCCATGTACCCGCCATCCGCATTCCGGACAACGAGCAGGTTTTTGCCTGGATTACGGAGATGAGGGAAAGATATCCGTCTTTTCAGGTGGTGGGCACCACCGCCCATAAGAAAAAGCGTATTGGGGATGTGGATTTCAAACAGCCCACCTTGCTTATGGTGGGCAACGAAACCGACGGTCTGTGCCGAGCCTTCAAGGAAAGCTGCGATGTGCTGGCCACCATCCCCATGAGCGAAAGCTCCTCTGCATCTTCCTTGAACGTGGCCTGCGCGGCGACGGTACTGTTTTATGAAGCTTCACGGCAAAGAGATGATGCATAAGGAATCAAAGTGTTTAAAATAGAATTAGCTTCCAAAAGTAATAAAGGTTTTTGAGGGTAGGGTGCGGGGAGGGCGATTTTTTCAAAAATCGCCCTCCCCGCTGTTCCCGCCGCAAAAACCTTATTTCATCTTCCCCGCAATATCTTGCGCCACGGCGATACCCGTCACGCTGGCTTGCATCAGCCCTCTGGTGATACCGGCGCCGTCGCCGATGGCGTACAGGCCCTGGATGGGCGTTTCAAACTGGTTGTTGACCATCACCTTGCTGGAGTAGAACTTCACTTCCACACCGTACAGCAGCGTGTTGCGGCTGTACAGGCCGGGGGCCAGGTGGTCAAAGGCCTTCAGGGCTTCCACAATGCTGGTTAGATGCCGGGGCGGCAGCACGAAGCTCAAGTCGCCGGGCACCGCTGTGGTGAGGGTGGGGATGGTGGTGGACTTATTCAGCCGGCTGATATCGGTGCGGCGGCCCTGCAAAAGGTCGCCCAGACGCTGGACCATGATAGGCCCGCCGGTGAGCATATTGGCCAACTGCGCAATGTAGCGGCCATACTCGATGGGCTGGTTGAAGGGCTCGGTGAACCGGGTGGATACCAGCATGGCGAAGTTGGTATTGCCGGTGCGCATCTTTTCATCGCCATAGCTGTGGCCGTTGACCACGGCAATGCCGCCCTCGTAATGCTCTTCGCTGACGACGCCGCCGGGGTTCATGCAAAAGGTGCGGACCTTGTTTTCGTAGGTATCGCTGTAATAAACCAGCTTGGCCTCATACAGGTGCCGTGTCAGGTGGTCCATGATGGCGTTGGGCACTTCCACACGGACACCGATGTCCACCTCATTGTTCTGGGTGCGCAATCCCAGCCGGCCGACTTCCGCCGCCAGCCAGGCCGCGCCGCCGCGGCCGGGGGCCGCGACCACATAAGGCGCGAAGGCGGTATAAGCCTCTCCCGTTTTCGGTACAAGCTTGACGCCCACAACCTTGTTGTTTTCCACTATTATATCGCTGGCGGTGGTCAGCTCCGCAAAGGTGGTATTGGTTTGCCCCACCAGAAAATCATGCATGGCCTCCAGCACGACGCCGGCGTTTTCCGTGCCCAAATGGCGCACCGGACAGGGGATCAGCTTGATGTTGTGGCGGCTGGCCTCATAGGAGATTTCCTCCACCCTGCGGTCATCCAGGCCGTGAACCTCCTGGGGCGCGCCGAAACGCAGGTAAACTTCATCCGCGTGGCGGATCATCTTCTGCGCCTTGGGATGGCCCATATAGTCGCTGATGTGGCCGCCCACCTCGTCGCTTAAGGACAGCTTGCCATCTGAAAAGGCGCCTGCGCCCGCCCAGCCGTGGACGATGGCGCATGGATCGCAATGTACGCATTTGCCCGTGGTCCTGGCAGGGCAGGCCCGCCGGGCGATGGCACGGCCCGTATCCACAATCAGCACACTGCTTTCGGGTTTTTGCGCGGCCAGTTCCAGCGCGGTAAAAATGCCGGCCGGACCGGCACCGATCACTATTGCGTCATAACGAATGTTTTCCATGACAGCGCCTCCTTTGTTCCCTTTGTGCGGCACGCACAAAAGAGGCCCCGTGCAATCGCGCACAGGGCTTCTTGCGATTTATTGTAGCACGAATCCAGCCAAAACACAAGTTTTTTTCGTGTGTACAGTTGGGAAGAGCACCCTTAAGAAAGTGGGACAATAGGGCGTCCAAACCCTGAAAACACGAATATTCGACACAATTCATGTCTGAAGCAATCGGCAAAATCGTAAACATATAACGTGGTAATATCAGGTAATGGCCGTAGATTTGTCGGCCTCAAGTCCATTTTTCCGCCCCGTCCTTCGTGACAACGGCATGGATCAAAGGTTCCGGCTGGACAGCTTCGGGACCAAGGACGATATTGGAAAGCAGCATTTCACTTGCCATGGCAAAAGAAGCTTCATCCTTGGCATGAAGGGTAGCCAGCGCTTCTCCCTTTTCTACCCTGTCGCCTATGCGCTTTTGAAGCACAAAACCCACGGCCGGATCAATCGCATCCTCCTTGCGGATGCGCCCGGCGCCCATATGCTGGGCGCACAGGCCCAGTTGGGTGGTATCCATGCTTGTCAGGTAACCTGATTCCTTCGCAAGCACAGGCCTTATGACATGCGCTCTGGGCAGCAGGGGGACATCTCCGCAGACCCTGCCGTCCCCTCCTTGGGCAACGATCATCTCCCGAAGTTTTTCCAATCCCGCACCGCTTGACAAAGCTTCCCTCAGCAGCGCTTCCGCCTCCTCCATGGTGGATGTGCGGCCGGCGGCCATCAGCATATGGCTGCCCAATACCAAGGACACGTGAAGCAGCGGCCCGGCTGCCCTGCCGGCCAGGATATCGATGGCCTCCTTCACTTCCAGCGCGTTGCCTACATGGGAGCCCAGCGGCTCCGCCATGCCGGTGACGATGGCCACTGTGGGCCGGCCAGTATTCCAGCCGATGTCCACCATGGCCTTTGCCAATTCAATGCTGCCATCCAGGGAATGCATGATGGCTCCGGAGCCTGTCTTCACATCCAGCACGATGGCCCCGGCCCCGCTGGCAAGCTTTTTGCTCATGATGGAGGAAGCGATCAGGGGCAGGCTGTCCACCGTGGCGGTTACATCCCGCAGGGAATACAGCACTTTGTCCGCGGGGACCATGTTTTTGCTCTGGCCGATCACCGCGCAGCCGATGTTTTTCACCTGGGCGATGAACTGTTCCTGGGTTAGTTCCACCTTGAAGCCCGGTATGCTCTCCAGTTTATCCAGCGTACCGCCGGTGTGCCCCAGGCCCCTTCCGCTCATTTTGGCCACGGGCACGCCGCAGGCCGCCACCAGGGGTGCCAATACCAAGGTTGTTGTATCGCCAACGCCGCCTGTGGAATGCTTATCCACCGTCCGGCCGGGGATGGCGCTCAGGTCGGCCATATCGCCGGAATGAGCCATTTCCAAAGTCAGGGTTGCCGTCTCCTCCGGCGTCATGCCGTTTAGGCGGATGGCCATCAAAAGCGCGGCAAGCTGATAATCGGGTATTTGATTCAAAGACGCGCCTTTCACGAAATAGGCGATTTCCTCTTTGCTCAGCGCTTTGTTCTGTTTTTTGTTTTCAATAATCCCGACCATGTCCATAACGGCAGCGTCCTTTCAAAGGGAAAGATATTTCCATTATATCACAATGTTGCAGCCTCGTCATGCATTTTACTTAAAGCATCGCGTGCCAAACGCCATTTATTATGCTATGCCTTTTCATTGCATGATTCAGCCATATCCGTTTCCCGAAGCCGTAAAGGTATAGTTGGATATAGTATTGTAGTTTTCGGTGAAAAGAAAGCGGGGGACGCTTTTTCAAAAGCGTCTCCCGCAGCATATCATCCTCGTATGCTTATTACCCTTCGATCCACGCCACAGACAGGCAGCCGTTGCCCAGGTGGATGGCCAGCACCGGGCCCAGCAGGCGCGGGATGACCGTGACGCCTTGCTCGCGCAGGCGCAGGGTTAACTGTTCGGCCATCTCGTCGGCACCGCAATGCTGCACCACCACGGACACATTGCAATTGGCCGCGGCTTCCGTAAGCAGTCGTACCTGCTCATGCCGGCCCCTGGCCATGGCATAGGCGTTGACGCCGCCGGAGGTGAGCTTCAAAATCGGGCGTATGTTTAAAATCGTGGAGACCGACATCCGCACAAAGTTCAGGCGGCCGCTTTTGCGCAAGGGGCCCATATCCTCCACGGAAAAGAAGGTGCGGGATTTTTCCCGAAGCTCCTTGACCTTAGCGGCTACTTCCGCAAGGGGGAGGCCATCGTTTGCGTATTCCCTGGCCTTTGAAAGCATCAGGTACATGGCCCCGGCCGTCGCCTTGGAATCCACCACCACGATTTTTTCACCGTCCAGTTCCTGGGCGGCACGCCGGGCGTTGGCATAGGTGCCGCTCAGGCGCGAGGAAATGGTCAAAACAAGCGCCTGGTTACCCTCCTGGAGGATATCCTCCAGGGTGGACAAAAACGCGGAATAGGATGCCTGGGCAGTGGTATAGTGGGCCACGCTGCCGGCGACTGTGGGCAGTACCTTCTCATCCTCGTCGATATAACCTTCTGTGTACAGTGTGCGGCCCTCATAGGTGTAGGTCATGGGCACTTGTATAACGCCCAGAGCCTGCGCTTCTTTCACGGAAAAATAGGCCGTGGAATCCGTAACCAGGACGATCATAACGGCTGACCCCCGATGCTCCTGAATTTATGATAGCGTATATCCGCAATGGTTTTTCCGTCAAGGGTTTCGTATTCATGCAGGGCCGAAACAAACGCTTCCTTAAGCTCCGTGTACAGCGCGGAAAAATCGGCCGGCTCTTGAAAGATGCGCTCAATGACGCCAAGGGCCATAAGGTCCTGGGCGGTTAATTTCAGCGCCTCGCTGGCTTCCTTTGTCTTCTTCGCGTCCTTCCAGAGGATGCTGGCGGCCCCTTCCGGGGAAATCACGGAATAGATGGCGTTTTCCAGCATCCACACCTGGTTGGCCGAGGCCAGGGCCAGCGCCCCGCCGCTGCCGCCCTCGCCGATGACAACGGCGATTACGGGTACAGTCAGCGCCATCATCTCCATCAGGTTTTCGGCAATGGCCAGCCCCTGGCCCCGCTCTTCGGCACCAAGGCCGCAGAACGCGCCGGAAGTATCCACAAAACAAAGGATGGGACGGCGGAATTTTTCGGCCAGCTTCATTTGCCGAAGGGCTTTGCGGTAGCCCTCCGGGTTGGCGGCGCCGAAGTTGCGGGCCACCTTTTCCGGCGTGTCCACCCCTTTTTCCAGGCCAATGACGGTGACGGGCAAATCATTCAGCATGGCGACGCCGGCCACAATGGCGCCGTCGTCGGCAAAGCGCCGGTCGCCGTGCATCTCGATAAAATCGGTGAATATGGCCCGGATGAATTGCATTGCGGTGGGGCGGCCCTTGGCCCTGGCCGCCTGCACTTTTTCGTAAGCAGCCATTTACGCCCTCCTCCCATGCATGTACAGAAGCTTTTTGAGCAGTTCCTTTTGTGTATCCCTTGGGGCAATATGGTCCACAAAGCCTTTTTTCAGCTGGAACTCCGCCCGCTGAAAGCCCTCGGGCAGCTTTTGGCGGATCGTCTGCTCGATGACCCTGGGCCCGGCAAAGCCGATCAGCGCCCCCGGTTCGGCCAGAATGATATCCGCCTCCATGGCAAAGCTGGCGGTGACGCCGCCGGTGGTGGGGTCGGTGAGCATCACGATGTACAGGTTGCCCGCGTCGCTGTGACGGCGGACCGCGGCGGATACCTTTGTCATTTGCATGAGGGAAAGGATGCCCTCCTGCATTCTGGCTCCGCCGGATACGGTGCAGCCGACGACGGGCAGGCTGTTTTTCGTAGCGTACTCAAACAGCCTGGTCAGCTTTTCGCCCACCATGGAGCCCATGGACCCCATCATAAACGAAGGCTCCATGGCAAAAAAGGCGCAGGGATGATTGCCGATTGCGGCTGTGCCGCAAATGACGGCTTCCTTTTCGCCGCTTTCGCGCATGGCGGTCTGAAGCTTTTCTAAGTAGCCGGGAAAATCCAATACGTTGCTGGAAGTAAGCTCTGCGTCCATTTCCGCAAAGCTGTTTTCATCCAGCAAAAACGCGATGCGCTGCCGGGCGCTTATGCGCATGTGATGGCCGCAGCGGGGGCAAACCATCAGGCTTTGCTCCAGCTCCTTCGTGGGAATCTGCTTTTTGCAGCCGGGGCAGGCAATGCCCTTGTCCTGCGCGGCGGCCGGCCCCTGGCCTTCCAGTTCGTTCTTGGGCTTGCGGAACAAGCTTTTGGCTAGCATGCAGCCTTTCTCACTTTCTCAAAAAGTCCGTGGCGTAGCTTCCGTCCAAAAAGGCGGGCTCGTTGATCAAATCCGCCTGAAAAAGGCCTGTGTGCTCGATGCCCTCGATGACCGTTTCGCAAAGGGCGGCCTGCATTTTGCGTATGGCCTCCTGGCGGGTGGGAGCATGGACGATAAGCTTGCCGATCATGGAATCGTAATAGGGCGGCATTTTAAAGCCATGGTACAGCGCCGTGTCAAAACGGACCCAGGGTCCGCCGGGGATGTGCAAAAGCGTAACCTGGCCGCAGCAGGGGCGGAAGTTGCACAGCGGGTCTTCAGCGTTGATGCGGCACTCGATGGCATGGCCCCGCACGCGGATGTCCGCTTGCGTAAAGGGCAGTTCCATGCCGGCCGCCACGCGAATCTGCCACTTGACCAGGTCGATGCCGGTCACCATTTCCGTCACCGGGTGCTCCACCTGCAAGCGGGTGTTCATTTCCATAAAGTAAAAGTTCTTGTCCTGATCCAAAAGAAACTCCAGGGTGCCCGCCCCTTCGTAGCCGACGGAGGCAGCGGCATGAGCGGCAGCTTCCATCATTTTTGTCCGGAGCTCGGGGGAGATGACGGCGCAGGGGCTTTCCTCAATCAGCTTTTGATTGCGACGCTGCATGGAGCAGTCGCGCTCGCCCAAGCATACGGCGTGGCCCTTTTGGTCGCAAAGAATCTGCATTTCCACGTGCTTTACATGCTGCAAAAACTTTTCCATGTACAGCCCGCCATCGGAAAAGGAGGCTAATGCTTCACTGGACGCCGCGCGGTAGGCGCTTTCCACATCCTCCATCTTGTCCACCCGGCGTATGCCGCGGCCGCCGCCGCCGGCCCTTGCCTTGAGCAGAAGCGGGAAACCGACCACCTCGGCTGCTTTTTTGGCTTCCTCGGCGCTTTCAATCAGATCGCAGCCGGGAATGGTGGGCACGTGAAGCGCCTTCATGGTGCGCTTGGCTTCATCTTTATCGCCCATCATGCGGATGACCTTCGCGCTGGGGCCGATGAACTTCAAACCGTTCTTTTCACAGCTTTCCGCAAAGGCGGGGTTTTCGGAGAGAAAGCCATAGCCGGGATGAATGGCCTGGGCGCCGCTTAAGATGGCCGCCGTCAGTATGGCTCTTTGATTCAGATAGCTGTGGGATGCCTGCGGGCCGCCGATGCAGTAGCTTTCGTCGGCCATGGAAACATGCAGCGCATCCCGGTCCGCTTCGGAGAAAACGGCGACGGTGAGGATGCCCATCTCCTTGCAGGCGCGTATAATCCGAACCGCGATTTCGCCGCGGTTGGCAATCAATATTTTTGGAAACAAGCTTTACACCCCCATCAACCGGCCAGCATCAGGGTGAACACACCGCTGGCGCACGGAGAATCGGATACTGCCGCCACGCCGGCGATGACGTACACATTGGCTTTTTGACGGGTAATATGGCAGGATACCTTCACCGTATCGCCGGGGCGGACCATGCGCCGGAAGCGCACCTCGTCCATGCCGGCGTACAGCGTAGTCTTGCCGGGTAATTGTTCACGCAATAGCACCCCCGCGGTCTGGGCGATGATCTCGCACAGCACCACCCCGGGCACGACAGGGTTGCCGGGGAAGTGGCCCTGCAAAAACCACTCGTCGCCGCGGACGGTATAGTGGCCTATGGCGTTGCCGTTATCATCCAGTTCCGCTTCATCCAGCAGGAGCATGGGCTCCCGGTGGGGAAGAAAGGTCTTGATTTCATCACGGTTCATATGCTTGCCTCGGTCAGAAAAGTTTGAAGAGCGTTTGGCCGTATTCTACCACGCCGCCATCCTGCACACAAACGTCCACCACTTCGCCGTCTTTGTCCGCGGTGATTTCGTTGTTGAGCTTCATGGCTTCCACAATGCACAGCACGTTGCCTTTTTTCACGTGGTCGCCCACCTTGACAAAGGGCTTTGCGCCGGGTTCCGGGGCGGCGTAGAACACGCCCACCATGGGGGATTTTACCTCATGCAGTTGGTTGAAGTCCGGGCCGGGATCGGCAGCCTTTGCGGGGGCGGCGGCCGGTGTAGCCGCAGCTTGGGGCACAGGCATGTGAACGGGGGCCGCGGCCTGGGGCACGAAGGTGTGCGGCGCGCCGCCTTCCCTGGCCAGCAGTATTTTCGTTTCGCCCTCTGTTATCTCCAGCCGGGTCAGGCCGTGCTGGGAAAACAGGTTCGTCAGTTCTTTCAACTGCTTTAAGTTCATTTGGGATACCTCACGGCTAGCGCGCTGTTGTGACCGCCAAAGCCTAGGGAGATGGAAAGGGCCAAGGTGGGCTTGTATTCCCGCGCGTGATGGGGCACGTAATCCAGGTCGCACTCGGGGTCCGGTTCGTCCAAATGAAGCGTGGGCGGCACGATGCCGGTTTTGACGGCCATTAAAGCGGCGATGCATTCCACCCCGCCGGCAGCGCCCAGCATGTGGCCAGTGGCGCTCTTGGTGGAGGAAACAACGGCCCTGCGGGCCATGTCTTCGCCCAGGCCTGCCTTGATGGCCAGGGACTCAATCTTGTCGTTCAGCGGTGTGCCCGTGCCGTGGGCGTTGATGTATACCCTTTCCTCGGGCGCAAGGCCGCCGGCCTCGTTGAGGGCCAGTTGCATGGCCTTGGCTGCTCCCAATCCTTCGGGATGGGGGGCGGTGATGTGGTTGGCGTCGCAGGTGTTGCCGTAGCCCACGATTTCGCCGTAGATGGTGGCGCCCCGCGCGATGGCGTGCTCCGCCTCCTCCAGCAAAACGATACCGGCGCCTTCGCCCATGACAAAGCCCTTGCGCCGCGTGTCAAAGGGTACGCAGGCGGCGTTGGGATCGGTTTCTTCGCTCAATGCCTTGCAGCTGGTAAAGCCCGCGATGGCCAGGGGTTCGATGGCCGCCTCGCTGCCGCCGGCTAGAATAGCGTCGGCATAGCCATGCTTGATCGCCCGGAAGGCTTCACCGATGGCGTGGGAGGAGGTTGCGCAGGCCGTGACCACCGGCAGGCAGGGCCCCTGGGCATTAAAGCGGATGGCGATGTTCCCGGCGCCCATGTTCCCGATCATCATGGGGATGAAGAAGGGCGATACACGGTCGGGGCCTCTGGTCAGCAGCTTTTCGCATTCCTGGGAAAAGGTGTGCATGCCGCCGATGCCGCTGCCCACGTACACCCCGAACCGCTCGGGATCGGTGTTTTCAAAGCCGCTGTTTTCCATGGCTTCTACCGCCGCGGCCATGGCGTACTGGGAATACAGGTCCATGCGCCGGGCGCTGGACACATCCATGCCATGTTTTTGCGGGTCAAAATCCTTTACCTCGGCGGCCACCTTGACCTTTAACTTTTCTGTATCAAACCGGGTGATTGAGCCTACGCCGCACACGCCGGATATTAAAGCGTTCCAGAAGCTTTCCGCACTGTTGCCCACGGGGGTCACAGCGCCCATTCCTGTGACAAATACGCGCCTCATGGCATGCACCTCACATATACAATCCGCCGTCCACTTGCAGGACGGCTCCTGTGATGTATCCCGCCTCCTCCGAGCACAAGAAGGCTACGGCCGCGGCGATTTCCTCCGCCGTGCCCATGCGCTTTAAGGGGACAGCTTGAACCGCCTTTTCAATGAGCTCGGGTCCCATTTTTTCCGTCATGTCCGTTTCGATAAACCCGGGAGCCACGGCGTTGCAGGTGGTGCCCCGCGCCGAAAGCTCTTTGGCGATGGTCTTGGTCAGGCCGATCATGCCTGCCTTGGCGGCGGAATAATTTGCCTGGCCGGGGTTGCCCATCAGCCCCGAAACGGAGGAAATGTTGATGATACGCCCCCAGCGCTTGCGCAGAAAATCGCCGTAAGCGGTGCGGATGACGTAAAAAGCGCCATTGAGATTTACCTGGATGACCTTGTCGAAGGCTTCCTGGGCCATGCGCGGGGTCAAGCCATCCATGGTGATGCCGGCGTTGTTGACGAGGATATCCACCGTACCCCATTCCGCCTTGATGCGGGCAAAGGCTTCCTGCACGGAAGTCAAATTGCCGACATCGCACTTTATGGCCATGGCTTTTGTACCAAGCGCTTGCAGATCACTCAGCGTTTTTTGCGCGGCGTCTTCGTTTCCGGCATAGAAGAAGGCTACATTCGCGCCTTCTTTGGCAAGTCGCAGGGCGATGGCCCGGCCGATCCCACGGGAGCCGCCGGTGACCAGGGCAATTTTATCCTGCATCAGGCTTTTCTCCCTTCCAATAAGGTGACGGCTTCGGCAAGGCTCGCTGCGTTTTCTACATGGCAGACAGCCGCGTCCGGAATGATTTTTTTGATAAGGCCTGTCAGCACCGTGCCGGGCCCCAGTTCTACAAACAAATCCGCGCCGGCATCCAACATGCTGCGCACGGTTTGCTCCCACAATACAGGGTGGTCCACCTGCTCACTGAGCAATTTGGGGGCATCCGGTCCGTAGGGCTCTGCGGTTCGGTTTGCATACAGGGGTACAGAGGGAAGATGGGTGGCAGCATTGTTGAGCCAGTTGCCTAGCGCCTGTGCAGCACTGGACATCAGCGGCGAATGGAAGGCGCCGCTGACCTTCAGCGGCATGGCCCTGCCTCCCTGCTCCGATACCGCCTGCAAAAAGGCCTCTTTTTGTTCAACAGCGCCGGATACGACCACCTGGCCGGGGGCATTAAAGTTCACGGGGTATACATTAACAAACTTTTCGCAAAGGGAGATGACCAAATCATTGGACAAACGCAGCACAGCGGCCATGAAGCCGGGAGCAGCATCTGCGCAGGCCTGCATCAAACGGGCGCGTTCCTGTATAAATGCAAATGAAGTTTCAAAATCCATAACGCCCATAAAGGATGCGGCCGCCACTTCGCCCAGGGAGAAGCCGGCGCAAAGGTCAGGCAGTTGGCCCTTTTCTAGAAGCGCCGCGGCGCACATGAGGTCCACGGTGAACAGGCAGGGCTGGGTATTGGCGGTGATGGCCAACTCCTCCGCGGTGCCCGAAAAGCATTGATCCATGGTGCCGGGGCGGAGCCGTTCTGCCTCTTCCATGATTTTTCTGGCGGCGGGGGAGGTGTCGTAGAGCTCCTTGCCCATGCCGGGGTATTGCGCCCCCTGGCCCGCAAAAACAAACGCTATTTTACCCATGGGGAAGCCCCCTTAAGGCAAACCTCCGCCTGTGCAAACATTTCAGTGATAATTTGTTCTACCGGCAGGCAGCTTGTTACCAGCCCGGCGGATTGCCCTGCCATGAAGCAGCCTGTTTCCAGATCACCGTCCACCGCGGCACGGCGGAGCGCGCCGGAACCAAAGGCCTCCAGCTGCTCATTGGTGATGGAGGGGTCTTCTTCCTTTTGGCGGAAGGCCTGCATATAGGCGCTTTTCAGCCCACGGACGGGGTGGCCCAGCTTGCGGCCGGTGACCATGGTGTCGATATCGCGGGCCTTTACCACCTGGTCCTTGTAGTTGTCGTGGATGCGGCACTCGCAGGAGGCCAGGAATCTGGTGCCGCACTGCACGCCCTGGGCGCCTAGCATGAACGCCGCGGCAATGCCCCGGCCGTCGGCGATGCCGCCGGCTGCCAACACGGGGATTTTAATGGCATCCACCACTTGGGGAACAAGGGTCATGGTGGTCAGTTCGCCGATATGGCCGCCGGATTCGCAGCCTTCCGCGATGACGGCCGTGGCGCCTTCCCGCTCCACACGTTTGGCGATGGCCACGGAGGGGATCACCGGCACGACCTTGATGCCGGCCGGAATCCACTTTTTCATGTACACGCCGGGGAAGCCCGCGCCGGTGGTTACCACAGGCACCTTTTCCTCCAGCACCACCTGCGCCGTCTCCTCCACAAAGGGGCTCATGAGCATAATGTTGACGCCAAAGGGCTTACTCGTAAGCTCACGGCACTTTTGAATCTGGGCGCGCAGGTATTCGCCGTTTAGGTTCATGGCGGAGATGATACCTAGCCCGCCGGCGTTGGAAACCGCCGCGGCGAGATAGGCATCCGATACCCAAGCCATGCCGCCCTGGAATATCGGATACGTAAGGTCAAACAGTTTGGTAACAGCCGTTTCCATCATGCTTTCGCTCCGTCGATTACGCGTACCAGGTCGGCAACAGAAACCATGTCCTTGGTGATTTCGATGGTCACGTCAAAGGCGTCTTCTAGGTCCATCACCAGTTCCGCCACGTCCAGGGAATCCAGCTTCAGGTCTTGGAATTTGCTTTCCAGGGTGATTTCGCTGGGGGAGGATCCTTTGCGCTGGGCGACGAGTTCGGCTACCTTTTCAAACGTGTTCATGGTGTTTTCCCTCCTGAATATTTTGTATTATTAAATAGAAGAATGCTTGTGTTTCTTTGGGCTGCTCTACCACCTGAGCAGGCAGGCGGCGGTGGACAAACCTGCGCCGAAAGCGCTCATGACAATCAGGTCGCCATGCTTCAAACGGCCCTGCTGATTCAGCTCATCCAGCAAAATGGGAATGCTGGCGGAGGAGGTGTTGCCCACGTGGTAGATGTTGCTGGGGAATTTATCTTCCGGAGCATTCAGGCGCTGGCGCACGGATTCCAAAATCCTGCGGTTGGCCTGGTGCAACAGAAACCATTGTATGTCTTCCTGTGCGATCCCAGCGTCAGAAAGCACCTTGGAGATATCCTCCGTGGCGTGGGAAACGGCAAACTTGAAGACTTCCTGCCCGGCCATGTGCACGCCGGGGATCACCTTGGAGGGTGCTGCGAAGGGATTGTTGTTGGGCGCGGGCTGAATAAAGAGCGTGTCCCTGTCCTCCGAGACGCCCAAACGGATGGACAGCAAGCCCTCCCCGCCGTCCAGGACCACGGCGCCCGCTCCGTCGCCAAACAGTACGCAGGTGGACCGGTCGCTCCAGTCGCATAGCCTGGACATGCCTTCGGCGCTTACAATCAGTATCTTCTTCGCTTTGCCGCTTTGTATGTAAGCCAGGGCCGTATCCAACCCGTAGAGAAAGCCTGTGCAGGCGGCGTTCAAATCCATGCAGGGGCAGCTTGCGCCGACAGCCTTTTGCACAAGGCAGGCCATGGCCGGTGCGATCAGTTCGCCTCTTGTGGTGGTGCCAATGATCAGATCAATCTCACTGCCGGCCACATGGGCGCTATTAAGCGCCCGCTGCGCGGCCAGTATGGCCATATCGGCCAGTGTTTCATCCGTGAGAATGTGCCTGCTTTCTATCCCTGTCCTGGTCTTGATCCATTCGTCGCTGGTGTCCAGAAATTTTGCCAGGGCATCGTTGCTCACCGTAAGGGCCGGCAGCGCGCTGCCTGTCCCCAGAATCCTCAATGCGCTTCATCTCCTTGAACCGTGGTATTTTCCTTTTGCTTTTGGATAAGCTGTTCCTGGTTTTGAATAAAGGTTCTCAGGTTAAGCAGCCCTTTTAGCAATACTTCCCGTTCCGCGTCGGGAATATCCTTTGTGACGGCATGCGCCATTTGCCGGTGGAAATATCGGTGGGAAACCTCCGCCCGCCTGCCCTCTTCCGTCAATAGAACATGAACCGTCCGACCGTCCTCACGGCCCTTGTGCTTGCGGACATACCCCTTCTGCGCCAGTTTGTTGATGGCTACCGTCACCGTGGGCAGGGTGATGGATAGGTCCTGTGCGATGTCCGTAATGGTGCGGCCTTTTTCCGGTTCTCTATGGATGGATTCCAGCATGTGCAGCTCGCTGATGCTCAGTTTATCGCCGTTCATGCTTTGTATGGTCTGCTCTTCCAGCTTGAGAATCGTGTTGAAGGTGCTTACCAAAAGGTCATTGAGGGCAGCGGCGAAAGAGTTCATAAGCCACCTCAAGATGATTTGTTAGTCAAACTAACAAAATGGATTATACTCCCGGTCCTATTTCGTGTCAATAGGGGAGAGACTGTATACAGGATGCAGTATAGGATGCGGATGCGCGAAGCAGAAAAAGGAAAAAGCTGAAAGAGATTATGCTTTCAGCTTTTAATATCCGTGTCAATGATGATGTTTGATTACTCGGTATCCTTGCGGAGGATGTCCAATACGGCTACGCCGCTTGTGTTTCCTTCGCCTGTTGCAAGGTTCTTGGGGGAATGAACGTTGAACATGAATCCTGCTTCACCATACTTTTGATCGACGCCCTGGGCGTATTCCATCTGCATGGCAATGTGCGTCACCTTCCCGATGACCAGGGAGATGATGCCGGCGCCGGACAAATCCAGCGTTTGATCCAGTTTGCATTCCAGGCAGAGGAACGCTTCTCCGATGCGGGGTACTTTCACCGTTTCGGCTTTTTCTTTGGTGAAGCCGCCGGCCTCAAACTCGTCCTGGTCATCGCCGTTTTTGTGAATGGTGGCGGTCAGGTTGTCGTAATAGTCCTTGGAAAGGAAATTGACGACAAATTCGCCTGTGCGGGCCATGTTTTTATAAGTGTGCCCATGCTGGCTCAGGCCCCCCAGGATGGCGTGAAACGCCTGACCGTCACCGCAGAAGGTGCTCCAGGAATGAAAGCAGACATTGGGTTTTCCGTTTTCTTTCACAGTGGTAATGGCAAACAGAAGGTTGGGTATGCCGCAGGCAAACTCCAAATGGGAGAAGAAGGTATACTGGCCGTCCCAGGCGGCGGTGAAGTTATCGGGTTTTTTAGTACCCATTTCGATTTTTTGCATGGTGGTCCCTCCTTTTTTGTTATCATCATACAGGAGGGAACACGACATCTACTTGTCTTGTTCGCTGTAGGCCAAAAACATATTTCTTGCGGTTTCCTTGATTTCCAGGGCCATATCAGTTGGCTCTAGCACTTTTGCCTTGTCGCCAAAGCTCAATATCCAGCCAATGATATAAGGCCTGTTGGTATAGCCGCAGGAAAAGAGCAAAGAGCCGTCCGCCTGCGTTTTAAAACAGTCCGGGCCATATGCGTCAATGAGCAGGTGCCGGGCGCAAGGGTGAAAGACCGCCGTCAAACGGTGCTCGTCCGTAAACCTTGTGGCAAAATCCATGGTTTCCGGCGGAATCTCCCTGGGCCGGAAGGTATCGCGAAGCGTTTCAAGCTCCCACAGGCGGTTCATTTTAAATAGGCGAAAATCCTGTCTGTCCAAGCAAAAGCCGAACACGTACCAGGCGGACCATTGAAAGACGATGCAATATGGCTCCACCTGCCTGCGGTTTTGCCCTTTATCCGAATAGTAGTCAAACGCGATCAGGCTGGAGGCGGCGATGGCCTTTTTGATGCTGCTGATTTTTGCGGACAGGCTGCCCTTGTAATAGGAAGACAGGTCGATGACCATGCTTTCCCGAAGGGATACTACGGCGTCACCGCCTTTTACCAGCTTGTCCAGCACGCGCTCCATATGCGAATCCTTGTCCACTGTGATAAGGCCCTTTACGGCAGCCAGCAGCGTTTGCAGTTCCTGCACGGTGAGCACGGACTTGTCAATTTTATAGCCTTCGGCCAGAGAAATGCCGCCATTGCCGCCCTGCCTTGTAACAATGGGAATGCCGGCCATGCACAGGGCGTCGATGTCCCGGCCGATGGTGCGGCGTGTGACCTCAAACTTTTTAGCCAGCTGCGGCGCGGTGACGGCATTGCTTTGCAATAGCGTGGTGAGGATGCCCATCAGCCTGTCGATTTTCATGCGTGCTCCTCAGGATATCAAAAGGATGGTACATTCATTTGCCTATTTCGCTGCGTATTGGGCAAAGCCCTGCTGAATGCAGCAGCCCCGGCGGTGTGTATCCGCCGGGGCTGTTGCGTTTTTTTACTTGGTGGGCGTAATTCGAACATGAAAGCTGAACTGCTTTTCACCAAAGGCGTACTTTTCAAGCAGCTTTGGCCCGCAGCTGTTGGAGCCGATGCCGTTTAGCTTGTAATCCACGCAGAGCACCGGGCCTTGGGCCTTTGAAAGCTCATAGTTGTGGGCCGCATGCGTCAGCTCCTCCTGGGTGTAGGGGGAAAGATTAAAGGAGAAATCCTCTTCGCTTTCCACCCGCAAGCCAAAGCCGTCGCAGGCTTTCACTTGGGTAAAGGCGCAGCCAAAGTGGCTGCCGTTCTCCTGAGGCCTTATATAGTCCTCGTGGTTCTTCTCCGGGGTGGTGGAGAACACGCACATAAACGAGGCGCGGCGCTTGTCAACATAGCTTTCATAGGGGCCATACCCTAAGTAGCGGGCGTTTTGCACATCACTGGGCAGCATGAACCGAAGGCCAAAGCGCGGCAATGCGGGCATGGCTTCATCCTTTTCAACAACAAAGCTTGCGTCGATGACGCCATCCTTGCCGATCACATATTTTGCCTCCACCTGCACAATGGGCTGCAGGTAAATGGGCGCCAGGGACTGCCGGCAGGTGATGACGGCCAGGCCGTCCTTCACTTCGCCCACGGCTTCATACGCCCTTTGTATGGCCCTGTCGTACCCCGCCTTCATCCAATCGTTTTTCAGGTTGCGGTCATTGTCGGTGGGGGCGCGCCAGATGTTCAGGGTTAAAGGTGCTGTAATCAGGCTGCGGTTGCCGGTAACCAGCTGGTCAAAAGCGCCCAGCCGCACGTCGAACCGGTAGCGGAAATCCGGCCCGGTCACGGTGATATACCTGTGATCCTGTGCGATTTGCACCCCGCCCGCGTTTTGGGCGCAAAGCGTGCGATCGCGGCGCGCGAGTACAAACTGGTCGCGGCCTAAGAACGTGCCTGATGGCACCAGGGGATGGCTGCCATTGGCCTTGTAGGTGATGTTCATGAAGCAGTCGCCGCTATCGGGGGTTATATAGGGCAGGGTGAATGTCTTTTCACCCCTGGGCGGGATACAAAAGCCCGCGATTTCGACCGTTTGCACCGCGTCGCCGTCCTGGGTAACGGTGTAGGCGGCGGTCAACACATCGCCGGTATTTGCAAAATCCAATGTGCTTCTAAAAGTGATTTCACCCTTTTTCAAATCCACGGCCTTGGCGCGAACGGGCCTTATGACGTTTTGATATTCCTTCAGGCCGGTATGGGGCGTGCGGTCGGGGTAAGTAAGACCGTCCATGCAGAAGTTGCCGTCATGGGGGAATTCGCCGAAGTCGCCGCCGTAAAAGTACTTTTTCTTGCCATCCTGCGTGGTGCCGGTGTACACGGCATGGTCGCACCATTCCCAGACAAAGCCGCCGCACAAGCCGGGGTGCTTTTCCATGATTTCATAATAATCTTCCGCGTCCCCCGGCCCGTTGCCCATGGCGTGAATGTATTCACACAAAATATAGGGCTTTTTGACTTGCCCATCACTGTAATAGCTGTCGATGTCCTGGATGGAGGGGTACATGCGGCTGTACACATCCAGCGCGTCCTGGCCGGCCGGGTCACCCTTGGGCTGGTGGACGGAGCCCTCGTAATGGGTCAGCCGGGTGGGATCGTACTGCTTGATCCATTTGGCGGCCTCGTCAAAGTTGACGCCGTACCCGGCCTCGTTGCCCAGTGACCAGAGGATCACCGCGGGGCAGTTTTTATCGCGCATCACATTGCGCTGCACGCGGTCCAAAATCGCTTCCTTAAAGCGCGGGTCCCGGGCCAGCGCGCCGTAATTGTAGTCGAATTCCCCGCCCAGCTTCTCGGCGCAGCCATGGCTTTCCACGTCGGATTCGGCGATCATGTAGAACCCGTGTTTGCTGCAAAGCTGCGGGAACCAGGGGGCATTGGGGTAGTGGCTGGTGCGGATGGCGTTGATGTTGTGCTGCTTCATCAGCGTCAAATCCCGTATGGCCTGCTCCTTTGAGATGGTGTAGCCGGTCACCGGGTCGCTGTCGTGGCGGTTGACGCCCTTGAAGCGCACCCTCTTGCCGTTGATAAGCACAATGCCATCCTTGATTTCAATTTTGCGTATGCCCACAGGCCAGGCGATGGATTCCCCGCCGCCGGTCACCAGCAGGGTGTACAGCGCGGGCGTTTCCGCCGTCCACAATGCCGCCTTCTCCAAATGGAAATGGGCACCTAAACTGCCCTGCGCCTTTGCGATTTCTTGGCCGCTTGCGTTTAGCAGCGCAAACGTCAGTGGGAAGGCAATACCTGCAAAATCGATCTTTACATCGATGTCCGCGCCAACAAAGCTCTCATCCGGCAGGGCGGTAACGGTCACATCCCACACGTGGTTTTTAGGGCGCACAAGCAGGTACGCATCCCGAAAGATGCCCGACATGCGCAGCTTATCCTGGTCCTCCAGGTAGCTGCCGTCGCACCACTTTAACACCGCCACGGTCAGGGTGTTTTCCCCGGCGGTAACGAGCCCTGTGATTTCAAATTCGCTGGTGGAATGGGAGACCTGGCTGTAGCCGGCGAACTGCCCGTTCACCCATACATACAGGCAGGAATCCACGCCCTCGAAGTTGAGGTACACGCGCTCTAACGCGTTTTCCAGCGTAAAGCTCCTGCGGTACACGCCACAGGGGTTTTCGCGGGGCACATAGGGCGGATCGTAGGGGAAGGGAAAGCGCACGTTGGTATATTGATGCTTGTCGTACCCGTGGTTTTGCCACACGGAGGGCACGGGGATGAACTTCTTCCCCAAATCAAAATCCACGCCGCCGACTTCTTCGGGAACATCCTCCACGCTCTGATAATAGGCAAAGGTCCAATCGCCGTTTAAAAGAATTCTGCGGGAGCTCTCTCCGCCTGCCAGGGCGGACTTATCATCGGCAAAGGGCAGGTAGTAAGCCCTGGGCGCCGCCGTGTTCACGTGCAGCGTCTTCGGGTATTCGTAATACCGCTTGAGCATACGTTACATCCTTTCTTACAACACAAAATCCACTGTACTTATTGTAACCAAAGACAGGCTTTCGTCCATTGACAAAAAAGGCAAAAACATGCACAATATGCGCATCTGACAAAGGCTGTGTGCGGGGGATGGGATTGCGTTATGCGCATGGATGCAGGATATTTCAGCGGTCTGGATACCGATGTGATTGGGGCGGAACCTGACATATTTGTCTCAAGCTGCGGCCACTACCAATTGATCCGCAGGGAAATGTTCGAAACCGTCCGCCGGGAGGGCAGGCGGGACTGGCAACTGCTATATGTGGCCGGCGGCAAGGCCCATTTTACGCTTGCACAGGGGGAAATAACGCTCAAAGAGGGCGAGGCGTTTATCTACCCCCCCAATCAGCCCCAGCGCTACGCATACTTTCTTCACGAAAAGCCGGATATCTACTGGCTGCACTTTACCGGCGACAAGGCACAAGCACTTTTAGAGAAGGCCGGGCTGCCCGCCCTTACGGCTTTTTGTCCCGGCTTTCACAGCAATATGACCCTGCTCTTTGATAGAATCATCAGGGAGCTGCAGCAAAACGGGCTGTATGGCAAGGAACTGGCTTCCGCCTACGCCCAGGCGCTTTTTTTCCTTATGTCCCGTGGGGTCAGCGAAAAGGCCTTGCAAAAGGACGCCGCCGGGCCGGAAATTTTGAAGGCGGTGGAGTGGATGCACAAGCATCCGGAAGAATCATCCCCCATGAGCGAGTACGCCAAGCGGGCCAACATGAGCCTTTCCACCTTTATCAGAAGGTTCCGCTCCCATACGGGCGTGCCGCCCCAGAGGTACATCACGCGGCTGCGCATGACAAACGCCAGGGAGCTGATGGATTCCACCACCCTGCCCATCACCGACATCGCCAGGCTGGTGGGGTATGATAACCCGCTGTATTTCAGCAGGATGTTTAAAAAGGAAACGGGGATGTCGCCCAGGGGGTACAGGCAGGCGTCTAAGGCGGAAAACGGCAAGTGACAGCCGGTTATGTATCCTGCAAGGCATAGTACAATTCAATCTGGCATAATTTTTTGGAGCACTGCGGCCAGGGGATGTACTCTATGCTGTAGGGCATCGTGATCCCCTTTTGAAGGGACATCCCATCATGCAAGAGTGGAATTTCGTTGTGTTTTCAGAAGGAAAAATGCTTGGTCCGGCGAATTTACACCCAGTCATATCATCTTGTGCAAATTGCCTGATTCACTTGGCCAGATGTATGGTGTAAACGGATAGTCAATGGATGGGAGAGTACGAATGATGACCATTTTGGAGATGGAAACCAGCCGTAATGCCTTGGATGCCTACCGGTCCAGAACATACCGTTCAGGGCTTGTAGGCGGTATGCTTTTTACCCGAACGGCACTCTTTTTGCTCATTCAATTCCTGCTATTTCTCTCCTTCTCCCTGTCTGGCACGTCAGCCCCCTGGGAGCAATCCGCCAACTGGTGGACGCTGAATGTAGCTGTGACAAACGTCATCTGCGTGCTTTTGCTGGACCGTTTGCTAAAAAGGGAAGGAAAGCGATTCCTGGATTTCTTCCAGTTGAAAAAAGGGGAAATCGGGAAAAGCTTTTTGATGATGTCGGGCTTTTTGCTGCTGTGCATGCCCTTTGCTTACCTCCCGAACATACTGCTGGGAAATATGCTCTTTGGGGATTACATGCAGGCAGTCAATATGGTATACAGGCCCCTGCCCGTTTGGGCCGCGTGGCTGCAGTGCTTTGTTTTCCCGCTGACCATGCCGCTTGGGGAACTGACGATATACTTTGGCTATGTCATGCCCCGGCTGGAAGTGATCACGAAAAAGAAATGGCTTGCCCTTACCCTGCCCGCGCTGATGCTATCCTTCCAGCACGCGGTCCTGCCGCTTTTGTTTGATACGCGGTTTGTGCTCTGGCGGCTGTTGATGTTCTTGCCCTTTGCCTTTTTGATCGGGCTGCTCATCAGGTGGAAGCCAAAGCTCTTTCCGTATATACTCATTGGGCATTTTTTGATTGATATCATGAATGCGGTATCGATTTTGATGATATCGCTGGCTAAGTAATATTGTTTCACACCGCATACAAAACGTCCCGCCCGGGCTATTGTCCGGACGGGACGTTTTGTTGATGATTTATGCTAGTACAGCTTCCTTTTCACGCGCTACCTTTGCAGCCTTTTCTCCAGCCGCTTTTCCGCTTGCCTGCTTTTTATTAGGCGCTTCACCGTAGTACGCCTCCAGCAGGATGTTTTCCAGATCGCGAATCCTCGGATACACCGGGTTGGCAGTGGTGCACTGGTCTTCAAAGGCCCTTACAGCCAATGCAGGTGCTTGTTCCAGGAAAGCCTTTTCGTCGATGCCAAGCTCTTTCAGTGTGCTGGGGATGTTCAGCTTTTTCGCCAGATCCCGAACGGCGGCGATCAGGCTGTTTACCTGTTCTTCCACCGTGTTTCCGGCAAGGCCCAGGTACCTTGCGAGCTTGGCGTACCGCTTGTCGGCGGCATAGGTGCTATACTTCGGGAAAGTGGCAAATTTGTCGGGCTTTTTCGCGTTGTAGGCGATGACATAGGGCAGGATGACAGCGTTGGCCCGCCCATGACTGACGTGGAACTCGCCGCCGATTTTGTGCGCCAGGGAGTGGTTGATGCCAAGGAACGCGTTGGTGAAGGCCATGCCGGCGATACAGGAAGCGTTGAGCATCTTTTCCCCGGCCAGGGTGTCGGTCTGGTTTAAATAACTGCGCTCCAGAAATTCAAAGACCATCTCGATGGACTTTAATGCCAGCCCGTCGGTATAGTCGGAGGCAAGTACGGATACATACGCTTCCATGGCGTGGGTCAAAACGTCCATGCCTGTATCCGCCACAATGGTTTTGGGCAGCGAGCGCACAAACTGCGGGTCGATGATGGCCACATCCGGCGTCAGCTCATAATCCGCCAAAGGGTATTTGATGTTGCCGTTGCGCTTGTCGGTGATCACCGAAAAGCTGGTCACTTCAGACCCAGTGCCGCTGGTGGTAGGAATGCACACCATCTGTGCCTTTTTGCCCAGGTTCGGGTAATGGAAGGCGCGCTTGCGGATATCCAAGAACCGCAGCCGTAGTCCGTCAAAGGAGGTTTCGGGGTATTCGTAGAATAGCCACATGCCTTTGGCCGCGTCCATGGCGGAGCCGCCGCCCAGGGCGATGATCACATCGGGCTGGAAGGCCTTCATGGCCATGACGCCGCGTTCAATGGTTTCAACGGAGGGGTCGGGCTCCACCTGGTCAAAGATTTCGCTGTGGCAGTAGGTGTTGCGCTTGCGCAGGTAATGGAGTACCTTATCCACATAGCCCAGCTTCACCATCATGGGGTCGGTGACGATGAATGCCCGGTTGATGCCCGGCATGTTGGACAGGTACTGCACGGAGTTTTCCTCAAAGTAGATCTTCGGGGGGATTTTGAACCACTGCATATTGGTGCGGCGGTGGGCCACCCGCTTTTTGTTGATCAGGTTCACCGTAGACACGTTGGCGGTGGTGGAGTTGTGGCCGAAGGAGCCGCAGCCCAGCGTCAGCGAGGGCGTGTTGGCGTTGTAGATGTCGCCGATGGCGCCCTGGGAGGAGGGAGCGTTAGCGATGACACGGCCGGCCTTCATGGCTTGGCCGTAGGCTTTGCAAAGCTCCTCATCGTTGGAGTGGATGACCGCGGAGTGGCCCAGGCCGCCGAGCTCCAGCATGCTCTGGGCATAGCGGAAGCCTTCCTTTTCATCCTTGGCCACAAAGTAGGCCAGGACGGGGGAGAGCTTTTCCAGCGACAGGGGATACTGACGGCTTGGTTCGGGGAGCTTTGCGATCAGTATCTTGGTGTTTTCAGGCAGCTGCAAACCTACTTGGCTGGCGATCCACGCGGCGGTCTTGCCCACCACCTGGGGGTTGACGCCATCGCGGCCGGCGGGCATCATATATTCAGTGAGCTTCGCCACCTCATCCGGCTTTAAAAAGTAGCAGCTGTTTTCGGCCATAAAGGCTTCAAACCTGGCGGAGATTGCCTCGTCCACAATCACGCCCTGCTCCGAAGCGCAGATCATGCCGTTGTCAAAGGTTTTCGAAAGCATCAGGTCTGTGCAGGCCCGCTCCACATCCACATTGCGGTTGATATAGCAGGGCACGTTGCCGGGGCCAACGCCAAGAGCGGGCTTGCCGGCGCTGTAGGCGGAGTGCACCATAGAGGAACCGCCGGTGGCCAATATCAGGGATACGCCCTTGTGGTGCATCAGTGCAGTAGTAGCTTCCACGGAAGGGTGCTCGATCCACTGCACGCAGCCCTCCGGCGCGCCGGCTGCAATGGCGGCATCCCGGACAATGCGGGCAGCTTCGGCGGAGCATTTCTGGGCGGAAGGGTGGAAGGCGAAGATGATGGGGTTTCTCGCCTTGGCGCAGATCAGCGCCTTGAACAGGGTAGTGGAGGTGGGGTTGGTGACGGGCGTCACGCCGGCCACTACGCCCACCGGTTCCGCCAGCTCAATATAGCCTTCCTGCTCGTTTTCTTCAATGACACCCACGGTTTTCAGGTTCTTGATGCTGTGCCAGATATATTCGGTGGCGAACATGTTTTTAATGACCTTGTCTTCCACGTTACCGCGGCCGGTTTCCTCCACCGCCATCTGGGCCAGGGTCAGGTGGGCGTCCAGGCCGGAAAGTGTCATGGCGTGGACAATTTTGTCCACCTGTTCCTGATCCAGGGTCATATATTTTTCCAAGGCTTCCTGGGCCTTAGTGACCAGGCTGTCGATCATGGTTTCTACAAGCTTCATATCCTGTTCCTTAGCCATAAAATTGCCTCCGTTTCAGTCGCTGTGCCACCGGGGATTTTCTTTCCTCGGTTCGTTAATATTTTAACATAGTATTGTTAAAATTTCAACAATCTTATTTGGCGTTCTTTCAACCATTTTTTCCTGCAAGGCATGCTTTATGCAGCTTCATTTTTGCATACGCATGAAAAGGTACAAAATAGGTTGGATTGTTGAATTTATAACAAGAAAGGTTGTATTGTAAGGTATTGTTTTTGTCGATTTTGATGTACTTCTTCTGATTTTTGAAGGATGCAAACAAAAGAAATGCATTTTTATGCTTACATCCGGGGGTTATTTGTGATAAAATCAATTTCAACCCAAATTTAGTTGCATGAATGGGTGAGGTTATGGAATACCACCAGGGATTGCCCCTCAGGCAGGGGCTGTACGATCCACGGAATGAACACGACGCCTGCGGCATGGGCTTCGTCGTCCACATTGGGGGAGAAAAATCCCACGACATTCTGGATGACGCCCTCACGGTTTTAGAGAACCTGAGTCACCGCGGCGCACACGGCGCAGACGAGCATACCGGCGATGGCGCCGGCGTGCTGACACAAATACCCCACGCGTTTTTCAAACGGGATTTAAAAACGCTGGGCATCACCCTGCCGGAGGCGGGGCATTACGGTGTGGGCATGCTTTTTGCCCATAGGTATGAAGATTTTCGCAAAAAGCAAATGGCGGCCTTTGAAGCTATCGTATTAAGCGAAGGCCAAAGCATTTTAGGCTGGCGGGAAGTGCCCATCGACTTTACCCCCATCGGCGAAAGTGCCAAGGCGGCGCTGCCGCGCTTTATTCAGGTGTTCATCGGCAAGAGCGACGACATCCCCTGCGGCATCGCCTTTGAACGCAAGCTGTTTTTAATCCGCAAGCTGGCGGAAAAGACCATCCCCCAAATGAGCGAGGATCACGGCGGCATCTTCTACTTTTCCAGCCTGTCCTCCAAAACCATCGTATACAAGGGCATGCTTACGGCCTCTCAGCTGCGCAGCTTTTATCTGGACTTGTCTGACCTGGACTACGAAACTGCCCTGGCCATGGTTCATTCCCGTTTTTCCACCAACACCTTTCCCAGCTGGGAAAGGGCGCACCCCAACCGATTTCTAGTGCACAACGGCGAGATCAACACCATTCGCGGCAATGTGAACTGGATGAAGGCCCGCCAGCGCAGCATCGTCTCCCCGTTGTTTGAAGACATATCAAAGGTCTGCCCGGTCATCGATGAGACGGGAAGCGACTCCTCCATGTTTGACAACTGCCTGGAGTTTTTGTACCTCATGGGCCGGTCGCTGCCCCACGCCGCGATGATGATGATTCCCGAGCCCTGGGAGAAAAACGACCTCATGTCCCAGGAGAAGCGCGAATTCTACAAATACCAAAGCTTTCTGATGGAGCCCTGGGATGGCCCCGCCGCCATGGCCTTTTCCGATGGCGATGTGATCGGCGGCATGCTGGATCGAAACGGATTGCGCCCCTCCCGCTACTATGTGACGAAGGACAACCGGGTGATCCTGGCTTCCGAAGTGGGCGTAGTGGACTTAAAGCCAGAAAATGTGGCCTACAAGGGGCGCTTGGAGCCTGGCCGCATGCTGCTGATCGACACCCAGCAAAAGCGCATTATCTCCGACGAAGAGTTAAAGAGCGTTGTTGCCAGGGAGTACCCCTACCCCGAGTGGAACAAAGAGCATATCTTCCCGCTGAGCAGCCTTCATGTGGAAGCCTATCAGCCGCAGCCTGTGCCCGAGAATCTTCTGACGCTGCAAAAGGCGTTCGGCTACACATATGAGGATATTTACAAGTTCCTCATGCCCATGGCGGTGGCGGGGGAAGACCCGGTAGGCTCCATGGGCATGGATACGCCCCTGGCGGTGCTGTCGGAAAAGCCCCAAATGCTCTACGTCTATTTCAAGCAGCTGTTCGCCCAGGTCACCAATCCGCCCATTGACGGCATACGGGAAGAGATTGTGACCTCCTCCAGCGTCTTTTTGGGTACCTCCGGCAACCTGCTCGCGCCCGACCAGGAGGAGCCCCACAGCCTGCTTTTGCCCCATCCCATTTTAACCAACGAGCAGCTTGATGCCATCAAGCAGCTTGATAACGGCACGTTGAAGACGGCTGTGATTTCGCTTTTGTATAAAGTAAGCGACGGCCCCGGCGCCATGGAAAAGGCGCTGCATGTCATCAACCGTTTGGCCAGCCGTGCCATTGCCGAGGGCGCGAATATTTTGGTTCTTTCCGACCGGGGCGTGAATGCGGAATATGCCGCGCTGCCGGCGCTGATGGCCTGCTCCGGGCTGCACCACAGCCTCATCCGCCGGGAGCTGCGCACCAATGTAGGCATTGTGTTGGAATCGGGCGAGCCGCGGGAAGTGCACCATTTCTGCACGCTATTGGGTTACGGCGTTACCGCCATCAACCCCTATCTCGTGTTTGATACCATCCGCGACCTGGATCAAAAGGGTCTGCTTGGCGGCATCGGCGCGGAAGAAGGTATCGCCCACTATATCAAGGGCGCCGTCAAGGGCGTATTGAAGGTGCTCACCAAAATGGGCATCTCCACCATACAAAGCTATCACGGCGCGCAGATTTTTGAAGCGCTGGGCATCTCCCAGGCCGTGATCGACAAGTATTTCACCCATACCCCCACCAGGCTGGAAGGCATCGGCATCGAGGAAATTCACCGGGAGAACCAGTTGCGCCACGAAAGCGCCTATCAAGATAATTCTCCCTACACCGATACACTGGAAACCGGCGGCACCTTTCAAAACAAGGCGGACGGAGAGGAGCACCTGTACAACCCCGAAACCATTTACCTATTGCAAAAGGCCTGCCGCAGCGGCGATTACAGCCAGTTCAAGGCCTTTTCCAAAAAGATCAATGAGGAGCAGCTTGCAACGCTTCGCAGCCTGCTGGACTTTAAGTTCATTCCCGGCGAAACCATACCCATTGAGGAAGTGGAGCCGGTAGATCAAATCGTCAAGCGCTTCAAAACCGGGGCCATGTCTTACGGCTCCATCAGCCGCGAAGCCCACGAGTGCCTGGCCATCGCCATGAACCGCCTGGGCGGCAAGAGCAACACTGGCGAAGGCGGCGAAGACCCGGAGCGGTTTTTGCCCATGGAAAACGGCGATTCGAAAAAGAGCGCCATCAAGCAGGTGGCCTCCGGCCGCTTTGGCGTGACGAGCAACTACCTGGTCAACGCCAAGGAAATTCAAATCAAAATGGCCCAGGGTGCCAAGCCCGGCGAAGGCGGGCAGCTGCCTGGCCGCAAGGTGTACCCGGCCATTGCCAAAACGCGCCATTCCACCCCCGGTGTGGACCTGATCTCGCCCCCGCCGCACCATGACATCTATTCCATAGAGGATTTGGCGGAGCTGATTCACGACCTGAAAAACGCCAACCGCGATGCCCGCATCAATGTGAAACTGGTGTCGGAAGTCGGCGTGGGCACCATTGCCGCCGGCGTGGCCAAGGGCAAGGCGGATGTGATTTTGATCAGCGGCTATGACGGCGGCACCGGCGCATCGCCCTTAACCAGCATCAAGCATGCGGGCCTTCCCTGGGAAATGGGCCTGGCCGAAACCCATCAAACCCTGGTACTCAACCGTCTGCGGGACAGAGTCATTTTGGAGACGGACGGAAAGCTGCTAACCGGCCGGGATGTAGTCATCGCCGCCATGCTTGGTGCGGAGGAGTTCGGCTTTGCCACCACGCCTTTGATTGCTCTAGGCTGCCTGATGATGCGGGTGTGCAACCTGAACACCTGCCCCGTCGGCATTGCCACCCAGGATGAAAGCCTTCGCAAGTGCTTTACCGGCAAGCCCGAATACGTCGAAAACTTCATGCGCTTTATCGCCAGGGAAATGCGGGAGATCATGTCCCGCCTTGGCATACGCACCATCAACGAGCTGGTGGGCCGCACCGACAAATTAAAAACCAAAGAAAACCTGCGTCACTGGAAGGCCGGCAAGCTGGACCTGTCGCCCATCCTCTACCAGCCCTACGCTGGGGCGGATGTGGGCCGCTACCACAAGCAGGATCAACGGCACAACCTGGAAAAGAGCCTGGGCATGAAAAAGCTTTTGCGCATGTGCCGCCCCGCCCTGGAAAGCGGCACGCCCATTCGCGCCAAGCTGCAAATTCGCAATGTGGACCGTGTGGTGGGCACCCTGGTGGGCAGCGAGATTTCCAAAAAGTATGGCGAAAGCGGCCTGCCTGCCGATACCATCCACCTGCAGTTCGTGGGCTCCGCCGGCCAGAGCTTTGGCGCGTTTGCGCCTAAGGGCCTGACCCTGGAACTGGAAGGCGACGCCAACGACTATTTCGGCAAGGGCCTGTCCGGCGGCAAGATCATCGCTTATCCGCCCAAGGCGCCGGGCTTTGCGCCGGAGCAGAACATTCTCATCGGCAACGTGGCCTTTTATGGTGCAACAGGCGGCGAGGCCTATTTGAGTGGCGTGGCCGGCGAGCGCTTTTGCGTGCGCAACAGCGGCATTACCGCCGTGGTGGAGGGCGTGGGCGACCACGGCTGCGAGTATATGACCGGCGGCCGCGTGGTGGTGCTGGGCAGTACAGGCCGCAACTTTGCGGCTGGCATGTCCGGCGGCATCGCCTATGTGCTGGATTTTGATCCGGTCCGCTGCAACAAATCCATGGTGCTGCTGGAAGGCTTCGCCTCCGATAAGGAAAAGGAATTTGTGAAGGGACTAGTTGAAAAGCACGTCGCCCTGACCGGCAGCCCCGTGGGCCAGCGCGTGCTTTCCGATTGGGAAAGCTATAGCAAGCGTTTCACCCGCGTGATTCCCAAGGACTACAAGCAGATGATGCAGTATATCGAGGAAGCCACCGCCCAAGGCCTTACCGGCGATGAGGCCCTGATGGCCGCCTTTGAGCGCGGGGGGAAGGGGTAAGGCGAATACCTTTTCGACATTTATTTACATAGAGGTTTCCGGCCGAAGGTTTCCAAAGGGCGACCGGAAAGCCCTTTGGTCGCATCCGAAGATGCGAAACCCTTTCCATATATTAAATGAGGTGTCCGAAGGAATCCAAGGGGCGACCGGAAAGCCCCTTGGTCGTGCCAGTAGGCACGATACCTAATCGTTTGTGATTATTTTTATGACCTCACTTTTGACATTGAGGTGAATACAGTGGCAAAACCCACCGGTTTCCTGGAATATCAACGTATCAACTACCCCAAGCGCCCCGCCGGGGATCGCCTTGCTGACTGGCAGGAAATCCGCCTGCCCGCCGACCCTGATGTGGTCAAAACCCAGGCGGCCCGATGCATGAACTGCGGCATTCCCTACTGCCATGGCGGCATCCTGCTTGCCGGCATGGCCGCCGGCTGTCCGGTGCACAACCTCATCCCCGAATGGAACGACCTCGTCTACCGCAACCAGTGGCGCGAGGCCTACCTGCGCCTGCAGCGCACCAACCCCTTCCCCGAGTTCACGGGCCGGGTTTGTCCCGCCCCCTGCGAGGGAAGCTGCACCGAGGGCTACCACATGGAGCCCGTGACCATCAGCGCCCTGGAATACGAGATCATCAAGCGCGCCTATCAAGAAGGCTGGGTCAAGGCATATCATGCCAAGCCCACCGGCAAAAGGGTCGCCGTCGTCGGCTCCGGCCCCGCCGGTCTTTCCGCCGCGTATTTCTTGAACTACGCCGGCCATGACGTCACCGTCTTTGAACGGCAGGACCGGCCCGGCGGCCTTTTAACCTACGGTATCCCCAACATGAAGCTGGATAAGGCCGTGGTGGACCGCCGTATCGCGCTCATGCAGGAATCGGGCATTCACTTCACCCTAAACACCGAGGTGGGCCGCGATCTCCCCGCCCAGCAGCTCTTAGCCGACTTTGACGCGGTGCTGCTTTGCGGCGGTGCGACCAAGCCCCGCGGCCTCACTGTGCCGGGCAAGGACCTTATAGGCGTGCACTTTGCCGTGGACTTTTTAACGCTCAACACCAAGCATGTTCTTAACGGCGTGCAGCCCGAAGGCTACATCAGCGCCCAAGACAAGCACGTGATCATCTTAGGCGGCGGCGATACCGGCACCGACTGCGTGGCCACCTCCCTGCGCCAGGGCTGCAAAAGCGTCGTTCAGTTCGAAATCATGCCGGAGCCGCCGGAGCACCGCATCGCCGCCGACAATCCCTGGCCCGAATGGCCCAAAAAGCTGAAGGTGGACTATGGCCAGGAGGAAGCCATACACGTGGCCGGCCGCGACCCGCGATATTACCTCATCAACACCAAGGAACTCATCGGTGATGAAAACGGCCACGTAAAACAAGTGCGCACCGTGAACATCAACTGGGTCAAAAATGCCCAGGGCCGCCTGATCCCCCAAGAAATACCCGGCAGCGAAAAAACCTGGCCCGCCGACCTTGTTCTGCTGGCCATGGGCTTTTTAGGCCCGGAGGATACGCTACCCAACGCCCTCACTCTGGACCGCGACGAGCGCAGCAATATTAAGGCCGCCTATGGCTCCTTCCAGACCAGCACCGATAAGGTCTTTACCGCCGGGGATATGCGCCGCGGCCAAAGCCTCGTCGTCTGGGCCATTCAGGAAGGCAAGCTCGCCGCCCGGGAAATCGACAAGTTCCTCACCGGCAAATCGGTGATTGTGGAGTAAGGTTTGCGCGGATGGTAAGCGGGGAGGGAGCTTTTTGAAAAAATCTCCCTCCCCGCACCCCACCCGAAAACTCATATAGTATAGCTTTCGAAAGCAATCTCTTGGAAGCCTAACTTACAAAAAACCCGCTTTACACAAGTGGTTTTTTTATTTTCTAGAAATGTATCTAAAGCAGCAAAAATTGATCTGTGTGGTATAAATCAAATATCATTGATTTCTATTTTTAAATGTAGTAATATACAGGAGAACAAATGTTCTCGTATGTATTTTGTTCAATTTTGTTGCGATTTTTGAATGGCGTATTGCATAGAAAGATGATGAACAAACTATTAAAAAACAGACGTTCTCTTGAACTATGTGTGGAAGGGTGGTAAAATAAGGATGAATCTCACTATAAAAATTTGTGAGGGTATAATGGTTACTATTAATCATGCATTGTTCAATATGGTTTTTCCAAAGCTCTCAGACATACGATTGCGTTTTGTCGATATAGAGTCTGTTTTGTCAGATTCATTTTTACCAGGTCAATGTCTTCCGATTCCTAATGATGCACCACCAGAAATACCGCGAATGATATTTAACTCTCTAAATGGTCATTCGACTCTGAGTATCTCCTCAATAAATGCGCAACTAACGGTCAATTTTGATAGCCATTTTCATAGAGATCTTGATAACTGCTATAGATATCTGAGTAAAAAGGCGAATGTATTGATCAAATTGCTTGGCCAATTTATGAACGAAGGATTTTTGTATTCTGGCTTGAGTATTAATGGAACTCTTGACCCACTAACGGCAGATGAGGACGATTCATTGCGGTTCATGAGTAACCGTTTTCTGAATTTTGAATGTAATCCCAAACCTGTTGAACTGAGTTCAAAGTTAGTATTTGTACAAGAAAATAAGTTTTACATAAATTTGTCTTTTGCAAATACAACTTTATTTAATGGGATTCCTCAAATGGCAGGCAGTCTCATGAATCTTAAGTCTGTTGGAAAAGCAGTAACCTTTGATGTTGATATTAATGATAGGTATGCATTTAATTATGATGCTAATTATCGGTCTACGCAAGAATCTGCAGAGAAAGTTTTGTCTATATCAAGATTCTTTATGGAAAACCGTCTTGGTAAATTCATTAAAGAAGGAGTTCTGGAAATATGACGTCTTTTGCGTCAACGACTGTCAGTACGCTTAGCGCATTATCGATGGCGATTTCTGCATGTTCAGCCACAATGCTGAACTCAGAGGCACTTAGATGCTATCCGATTGTTGAATATGTTGAAAATTACAAGCCATGTACTGATTCGTCATTTACATTTCAGTATGAAGAGCCTTCTCTTTTAGGTGATGTGTTTCAACCAATAGTAGAAGTATTCATAGGAGCGCGTGGTTTTAATAAAGATGAGCGTGAGCTTTACCAGCAATCAATTCTGTCTATGTATGAGAAAACAGATGAAAGCTTGATTTTGTAATGGAAAACTTTATTGAGTTTGCACAAAGCCTCTT
This sequence comes from Bacillota bacterium, assembly GCA_023436585.1. GTDB lineage: Bacteria > Bacillota > Clostridia > Christensenellales > Aristaeellaceae > JAEWAH01. The sequence goes on from JAEZIN010000001.1 coordinate 33,414, forward strand.
TCCATCAATTAACCCATATACAGCGGCATCTGTAAAGCAATCAATAAGGCAATTTTTGAATGGGAATTCGGGGAATTGTTTAACATCCGACTTAAATGCTTCATTAGTACAAGGGGATATTATTTTTGATCTCCCCTTTGTTGTTTATGGTATCGATGGAGCAAAATACACTAGCCGATTTCCTGCTATAGTGTTATCCAATTCGTGTGACATCGAAAACGACGACTATATTGCTGTTGCTCCACTACAACCAATTAGCAAGTTTAAGATTAATAATGATGCCATAATGAAAAACACTTTCTTCAGCCTTTTTTACATCCCTGACAACAGGATTAATGATTACGTTATCAATTTCGGCTTGATAAATACTTTCCCTAAAAAACCAATTGAGAAAGCGCTTGAGGAAGGTAAAATTAAGCGTAATTATTCACTGAATCTATTTGGGTATTATTTTTTTCTTTGCAAATTGACCATACACTTTATGCGCCCTGAAGATACCGAATTGCAGGATTTGCGGGCAAAGACAACATAACTGATATTTTGTTTAAATTTCTTGCGAATAGCATATAGATTCTTATTAATATAGGGATTTGGGATAAGAGACCAACCCAATACGCGCCCGAAGGGCGCTACTAATTTAGAGGCGTTTGTGGGGGTCTGGGGGGAATCGCCGGCCCCCCAGCCCTTTCTGGTTCTCTTTCGGGACGAAAGAGAACATTCCCTTTGGCGGAGGCCAGTTGCTTGCAACTGTGCCGTTTAAGCGCCGAACAGTTGCCGTCGTAATACCACATCTGTTCCGACTACAACAGCACCGCTAAATGCTATACCACCTCATCCGTCACCCTCCGGGTGCCACCTTCCCCTACTAGGGGAAGGCTCTGCGTGGGTCTATTTTGCTTGAGCAATTTCGCTTCTCCCTTGAATGAATATCTGCAAGCATGTATAATATTGGTAAACAACACCTATGATGAATAAGGCCCAATTAGCCGCATCCCCTTCCTCCCTGCCATAGAAAGGAGCCACCCATGTACTATTGCGAAAAATGCATGCTTCTCACCCCAGAAAACCACTGCCCCGCCTGCGGGACTGAATATCTTCAAGCCCCAAAGGATGACCAGCCCTGCTTCTTGATCGAAAAGGATGCCCTATGGAGTGGCATGTTGGCGGATGTTCTGGAGCAGAACAACATTCCCTTTCTACAAAAACCTCAGTTCGACGCTGTCATTGCCGCGATTGTTGGCCCGGCAGTTAAGCGGTACCGGTTTTATATCCCGTTCGCTTTTTATGCAGACGCTCAAGTGATTGTGGAGGAACTGTTTGGCGAAACCAGCGAGGAATAGTGCCTGGCTATTGACTTTATTATTTGGCATGCAAAAGCGCGCATCTTGGCAGAATACAAGCAATATGCCAACCGTCCCGGATCTATGGCGATGCAGCATAGAAAGGACTCTGCCAGGCTTTTATGAAATTTATCGCGCACGCCAAACGACTAAAAGGCGATATTCCTGCCGTATTCCTGGCGCTTTTTAAAAGGGAGACCCCATGGCCGGCGAAGGTGGTCGCCCTCTTGGCGGTGGGGTATGCTTTATCGCCCATAGACCTGATACCAGGCTTCATCCCGATATTGGGGTCATTGGATGATCTGATTCTTGTGCCAGCGCTGGTGGCGCTGGCTGCGCGATTAATTCCACAGTCGGTGATGGAGAAAAATCGGGCGAAGGCACAAGCTTTGTGGAAAGACGGGAAGCATAAGCTCTGGTTTTATATCCTGCCTATGGCCATCATACTGCTGCTGCTTCTTTTCTTCCTGATAAAACGGGTATTCCAATTTTGATTGAAGGCAAGGCGCCAAACTGTTATGCAGCAGAATAAGATTCTAGCAAATTGCAAGAGGGACGATGATGTATCGCCCCTTTGCTTTTTGTTCTATCCACAAGCGCGGGAAATGCAAAAAAATATTTTTTTGAACAGTAGGACTTCCTGTTCTATTTCCTGTACAATGAGCATATTCTTATACGTTACCCAATTTTCTGAAAAGCCGCAGGTGTTCCCTATGGATTTAAAAGCCCGCGCCAAGCAGCTTAAAACCGACATCCCCGCCGTATTCCTGGCCCTTCGCCATAAAAATACGCCCTTTGCCGCAAAAGCCATCGCCTTTCTGACGGTGGCTTACGCCTTGTCGCCCATCGACCTGATCCCGGATTTCATACCAGTGTTGGGATATCTGGATGATGTGATCCTCCTGCCGGCGATGGTGGCCTGGACGGTGAAACTGATCCCAGAACAAGTGATGGGGGAATGCCGGGCGCAGGCACAAACGATATGGAAGGATGGCAAGCCAAAGAGATGGTATTATGCTGTACCTATTGTGGTGATTTGGTTGGTGGTACTATTATTCGTTGCAAGATTTGTTTTGAATGCTTTGAAATGAGTCCGGCTATAAGAATGTGTATTGATGTTCAGGAAGAAGGATTTCTCGTCTTCGGACGCGACCAAAGGGCTTTCCGATCGGTCCGGCCTGCTCAATAGTCGCATTGCTGCGCTTTCGCTGGCACTGCTCCTTTTCGCAGGCTTCCTGCGCCCCGCCTTATTCCGCCACAGGCGGCGGCAGAGCTTTGGAACCTTTGGAACCTTCGGGCGCCATCCGTTGAACCAAACTGAACAGAAAGACTTTTCGCCTATTTCCCGTGCAAAAAGTGCATCTTAATCCTTCACCTAACAAGGAGGCCGACCATGCCTAAAGTTTATGCCCCCGGCTGCGCGCTGATGCTGTACAAGCCCCACCTGGCCCGCAAGATTACCGCGTTTCTGAACGAAACCGGCGAAACCATCCCCGAGCATCATATCTGCTGCCATCATGATCCTTGCCTTGCGCCCGGCACTCAAATTATCAATGTCTGCGCGGGATGTGACCGGCGGTTCCGTTCGCTGTACGAGGGCATCTCCACCGTGTCCTTATGGGAAGTGCTGGCGGAAAGCGAGACCTTTCCCTTCCCCGATTACCATGGGCTGAGGATGGCTATCCATGACGCCTGCCCTACCCGCACCGAAAAAAGGGTGCACGATGCCGTGCGCGCGCTGCTGAACCGCATGAACATTCAGGTGGTGGAACCGGAGCGCACCCGGGAAAAATCCGTCTGCTGTGGCGACAGCTTTTACGGCGCGCTGCCTGCGGATGAAGTGAAGGAGCGCATGAAAGCAAGGGCCGGCCAAATGCCCAGTGAGGATGTGGTGGTCTATTGCGTATCCTGCATAAAGGCGATGCATATTGGTGGGAAGAGGCCGCGGTATTTGGTGGATCTGCTTTTTGGGGAAGAGACTGAGATCGGCGTTTTTGAGCCGGATGAGTGGCATGCGCAGATAAGGTCATATATCGATACGCACTAACGGAAGAAGGTTTCATGCCTGCGGGCACGACCAGGGCTTTCCTTCCATCTGGCTTAATCGTCGCATTACTCGCTGCCGCTCGTACTGCTCGTTTCGCCAGCCTCCTGCGCCTCGCTTCATCCGCCACAGGCGGCGCTTCGGCTTCGGAGCCCTGGACCTTCGGATGCATATTGGCGGCAAAGACTTTGTTGTGCCTCAAAATCATGTTTTCAACCCACATTTCCGCTTACTTTATGCCTGTTTGCGGACTCGCACATACGCTTAACAATTTGTTTACCGAAAAATATGATTTGGTGTAAATGTTCCCATTGACAACTAGGCCGCATCATGGTATTTTATAGTTCGTTTCAGGATATGCAGCCATGCATAGGTTCTGAAAAAAACAAGACCGCCCCGACCGCCATCCCCCGGGGTGAATAGGCCATACGGACAGCCGGGTCTTAAGCCGATTGGCAACTTTGTTGCCTTATTGATGGAGCGGAGCCGCTAAAAGGGCGGTAAAAGCTCAATTTATAAGTTGGTTCCTTTATAACCAATATGCCCTGCGGCATAACCACTTGTGAATGGTCAATAAGAGTATTAAAAGTGTAAGGCTATATAGACTCTGAGTATGCTGTGCGTAATGATATGGGTGAAAATCGCCCATAAAGCCGGGCAGTTTGCGTATGACGCACGAGAATCCGCTGCAGAAAGCATCGGTTTTTCCGTGCGTTTTTGATTGTGTCAAAACAGAAAGGAGGTGGACGCCATGAGCCAGGATAAAATGAAGCTGTACGGGTTCAACAACCTGACAAAATCGCTTAGCTTCAATATTTATGATGTGTGCTATGCCAAAACGCCCAGGGAGCAGCGGGATTATATCGCCTATATCGACGCGCAGTACAACTCTGAGCGGTTGACCGAAATTTTGCGCAAGCTGACCGAGATGATCGGCGCCCACGTGCTCAACGTATCCACCCAGGATTATGAGCCCCAGGGTTCCAGCGTCACCTTCCTCATTGCCGAGGAATCGATGCTTTCCCGTATGGAATCGGATACGATGGTGGCGCACCTGGATAAAAGCCATGTGACGGTGCACACCTATCCCGAATTCCATCCCGAGACGGCCATCGCCACCTTCCGGGTGGATATCGACGTGGCCACCTGCGGGGAAATCACGCCGCTGTCCACGCTGGATTATTTGATCAGCAGCTTTGATTCCGATATCATTACCATGGACTACCGCGTGCGGGGGTTCACCAGGGACCTTTCGGGCAAGAAGGTTTTCATCGATCATGATATCACATCCATACAGGACTATATCGATAAAAAAACGCTGGAGCACTACGATGCCATCGATGTGAATGTGTACCAGGCGAACCTGTTCCACACCAAAATGATGGTGAAGGAAGTCGACCTGCAGCATTACCTGTTCAACACCGACATCTACGAGCTGCCGCCCATGCTCAGGTTGGAGATCACTACCAACCTGCGCAAGGAAATGATTGAGGTATTCTCCGGCTCCAACGTATACCGCAGGGGAGGCTGACGCATGGCCAAATTGGATCAAAACCGGGTTCCCATCGTGGAGGCCCTGCAGTATATCCAGAAAAACCGGGTGGTCCCCTTTGACGTTCCCGGCCACAAGCGCGGCAAGGGAAATCCCGAGCTGGTGGCGTTGCTGGGCGAAAAGTGCGTCTCCATGGACGTGAATTCCATGAAGCCGGTGGACAGCCTGGTGCATCCCGTTTCCGTCATCCGTGAGGCGGAGGAGCTGGCGGCCCAGGCATTCCGTGCCTCCGCCGCTTTTTTCATGGTCAGCGGCACCACATCCGCTGTACAGGCCATGGTGCTTTCCAACGTACGGCAGGGGGAAAAGCTGATATTGCCCCGGAATGTGCACCGCAGCATGATTAATTCCATGGTGCTCTGCGGCGCAGTGCCGGTGTATGTAAGCCCTCAGGTGAATAAAAGGCTGGGCATTGCGCTGGGCATGTCGGTGGATGATGTGAAGCGCGCCATTCGGGAAAACCCCGACGCCAAGGCTGTGGTGGTGAACAACCCCACCTATTACGGCATCTGCTCCAACCTGCCGGAGATCGTGCGCATCGCCCATGAGGCCGGCATGAAGGTACTGGCGGATGAGGCCCACGGCACGCACTTTTACTTTGGGGAGGACATGCCCGTATCCGCCATCCATGCCGGGGCGGACATGGCCTCGGTGAGCATGCACAAGTCCGGCGGCTCACTGACCCAAAGCTCCTTCCTTTTGTGCGGGCCGGGCATGAATCCCAATCATGTGCGCCAGATCATCAACCTCAGCCAAACCACCAGCGGATCGTATCTTTTGATGTCCAGCCTGGACATTTCACGTAAGAAGCTGGCCCTAAACGGCGTGGAGATATTCCGGAAGGTCACAGATATGGCCCGCTACGCCAGGGATGAGATCAACCGCATCGGCGATTATTACGCCTATGGCCGGGAACTGATCAACGGCGACAGCGTGTTTGATTTTGACGAGACGAAACTGGCCGTGCATACACTGGATGTGGGCCTGGCCGGCATCGAGGTATCCGACCTGTTACGGGACGAATACGATATTCAAATCGAGTTTGGCGATATCGGCAATATTCTGGCGTATCTGTCGGTGGGCGACAGGTTCCAGGATATCGAGCGGCTGGTAGGCGCGCTGGCGGAGATCCGCAGGCGCTACAAAAAGGACCGCAGCGGGCTCATGGACCATGAATACATCACCCCCCAGGTGGTGCTGACGCCAAAGGAAGCCTTCTACTCCGACAAGATCATGCTGCCGCTGGAAGATAGCGCCGACCGCATCGCCGCGGAATACGTGATGAGCTATCCCCCGGGGATTCCCATTGTGGCGCCCGGCGAGCGTATCACCAAGGAAATCATTGGGTATATCAATTATGCCAGGGAAAAGGGCTGCTTTTTGACCGGAACGCAGGACCCGGAAGTGAAACAGGTTTTGGTTATATAATGTGAAATAGGATTCCAAAGGGACTGGTCCCTTTGGCGGGAGTCCGGGGGCTGCGCCCCCGGCAGGAGGGAATATGGAATTCTGGTTTTCTGAAAAGCATACGCCCCAGGTGAAGCTGTCCATACAGGTGGAAAAGCAGTTGTACAGCGGGCAAAGCGCATTCCAGCGCATTGACGTGTTTGAGTCTCAGGAGTTTGGCAGGTTCCTGACGCTGGACGGGTTCATGATGCTCACCGAAAAGGATGAGTTCATTTATCATGAAATGATCACACATGTGCCCATGGCGGTGCACCCCAATGTGGAAAATGTGCTGGTCATCGGCGCCGGCGATGGCGGCGTATTGCGGGAGCTGACACGGTACGAGTCCATCAAGAACATCGACCTGGTGGAGATCGACGAAATGGTCGTTAAGGTATGCAAGGAATACCTGCCTCAGACCGCCTGCGGCTTTGACGATCCCAGGGTTCATATGTATTTTCAGGATGGTCTGAAGTTCGTTCGCAGCCGGGAAAGCGAATACGATTTGATCGTGGTGGATTCCACCGATCCCTTCGGGCCGGGGGAAGGCCTTTTTACCCGCGAGTTTTACGGCAACTGCTATAAGGCCCTGAAGGCGGACGGTATCATGGTCAACCAGCACGAAAGCCCGTTTTACGATGCCGACGCGCTGGCCATGCAGCGTGCACACAAGCGCATTACGGAATCCTTCCCTATCAGCCGGGTGTACCAGGCGCATATCCCCAGCTATCCTTCCGGATACTGGCTGTTCGGGTTTGCCTCCAAGGAATACCACCCCGTAAGGGACCTGCGGGCCAAGGAGTGGAAGAAGCTGGAGCTTGATACGCGATACTACAACACCAACCTGCACCGCGGATCATTTGCGCTGCCAACGTATGTGCAAAGGCTGCTGGAGGATGTGGAGCATGTGGACTGAAAACGTATCCACCTTTTTGGGCTGCGACAGCGGGTATGAGGATGCGAGAGCCGTTATTTTCGGCGCGCCTTTTGACGGCACCACCTCGTACCGGCCCGGCACGCGGTTTGCCAGCCGGGTCATGCGCGCTGAAAGCTACGGCCTGGAAACCTACAGCCCCTATCAAGATAAGGACCTCACTGATTATAACGTGTTTGATGGCGGCGACCTGGACTTGCCCTTTGGCAACGTGCAGGCAGTGCTGAGTAAGATAGAGGGAAAGGCAGAGGCGATCCTTGCCGATGACAAGATTCCCGTCATGCTGGGCGGCGAGCACCTGGTGACACTGGGTGCGGTGCGGGCTGCGGCGAAAAGGCATCCGGATTTGCACATACTGCACTTTGACGCCCATACCGATCTGCGGGAGGATTATCTGGGAGAAACCCTTTCCCACGCCACGGTGCTGCGGCGATGCTGGGACATCCTGGGCGATAGCCGAATCTATCAGTTCGGCATCCGCTCCGGAGACAGGCCGGAATTCAAGTGGGCAGATGAAGGCCACGTGACCATGCGCAAGTTTGATTTAAACGGCTTTGCGCAAACGGTGGAAAAGCTGGCGGGCAAGCCCCTGTATGTGACCATCGATTTGGATGTGCTGGACCCATCCGCCTTTCCCGGCACCGGCACACCGGAGGCCGGCGGCGTCACCTTTATGGAGCTGCTGGGCGCTATTCTTTCCCTCAAAGGCGCCAATGTGGTAGCCTGCGATATCAATGAGCTATCCCCGCCCTATGACCAAAGCGGCACATCTACAGCAACCGCCTTGAAGGTGCTGCGTGAACTGCTGCTGACGATACTTTGAACCCGGGGCACCGCCCCCGGACCCCTGCCAAAGGGATTTCATCCCTTTGGCATCCCGTACTAAGTGATCATTATGATCTTGCCTTTATTGTCTAGACGACAGCGTCCGAAGGTTTCCAAAGGGCTCCGAAGCCGAAGCGGCGCCTATGGCGGATGAAGCGAGGCGGAGGAGGCTGGCGAAACGAGCAATGCGAACGGTAGCGAGCAGTGCGACGATTGAGCCAGATGGAAGGAAAGCCCTTTGGTCGCGTCCGAAGACGCGAAACTTTCTCCCACTCGCTATGTACATGAGGAGGACATCACCATGAAAAAAGCGCTTATCATCGGCTGCGGCGGCGTCGCCAGCGTTGCCATCCACAAGTGCTGCCAAAACAGCGAAGTATTTGAAGAAATCATGATCGCCAGCCGCACCAAGCAAAAGTGCGACGCTTTGAAGGACAAGCTTTCCGGCGGCAAAACCAAGATCTCCACCGCGAAGGTGGATGCCGATAACGTACAAGAATTGATCGCCCTCATTGAAAGCTTTAAGCCCGATGTGGTGCTGAACCTGGCCCTCCCCTATCAGGATTTGACCATCATGGATGCCTGCCTGGCCACAAAAGTCGACTATGTGGACACCGCCAATTACGAGCCAACCGATACCGCCAAGTTTGAGTACAAGTGGCAGTGGGCCTATCATGACCGCTTTAAAGCAGCCGGCATCACCGCACTGCTGGGCAGCGGCTTTGACCCCGGTGTCACCAGCGTGTTTTCCGCCTACGCCTTGAAGCATCACTTTGATGAGATCCACGAGATCGACATCCTGGATGCCAACGGCGGTGATCACGGCTATCCCTTTGCCACCAATTTCAACCCGGAGATCAACATTCGCGAAGTCACCGCCAGGGGCAGCTATTGGGAGAACGGCCACTGGGTGGAGACCGAGCCCATGGAGATCAAGCGCGAGTACAACTTTGAGGGCATCGGCAAAAAGGACATGTACGTTCTGCATCATGAAGAAATCGAGTCGCTGGCCAAATTCATCCCCGGCGTCAAGCGCATCCGCTTTTTCATGACCTTCGGCCAAAGCTACCTCACGCATTTAAAGTGCCTGGAAAACGTGGGTATGACCTCCATCAAGCCCATTATTTATGAGGGCAAAGAGATCATTCCCCTGCAGTTTTTGAAGGCTGTTCTGCCCGACCCGGCATCCCTTGGCCCCCGTACAAAGGGCAAAACAAACATTGGCTGCATCTTCAGGGGCGTCAAGGATGGCAAGCCCAAGACCTATTACCTGTACAACATCTGCGACCACGAGGAATGCTATAAGGAAGTTGGCTCCCAGGCCATTTCCTACACCACCGGCGTGCCGGCCATGATCGGCACCATGCTGGTTCTCAGCGGTCAGTGGAAAAAGCCCGGCGTGTTCAATATGGAACAGTTTGATCCCGATCCCTTTATGGATGCGCTGAACAAGTGGGGCCTGCCGTGGCAGGAAAGCTTCGATCCGGTTTTGGTGGACTGATATGCGCGGCCTGCCTGACATCTCGCAACTGAAAACGCCCTGCTACTTGATTGACGAGGCGGGCATCCGGCGCAACCTGGAGGTTTTGCAAAAGGTTGCAAAGGAGTGCGGCGCGAAGATTTTGCTTGCGCAAAAGGCCTTCTCCATGTTCCGGCTGTACCCCTTGATGGCAGCGTATTTGCAGGGCACCACCGCCAGCGGGCTTCATGAGGCCAGGCTCGGCCACGACCATTTCGGGGGTGAGACACACATCTTCTCCCCCGCTTTTGATGAAAGCACCTTTGACGAAGTGGCTTCCCTGTGCGGTCACATCGTGTTCAATTCCTTCGCCCAGTGGGAAAGGTTCGGAAAACGGGCTGTCAAGGCCGGTGTATCCTGCGGCATGCGCATCAACCCCGCCCATTCCACCCAGGAGCACGACATCTATGACCCCTGTGCGCCCGGCTCCAGGCTTGGGGTATTGCGGGAGCATTTCCGCGAGGATTTGCTGGAGGGGTTGGAAGGGCTGCATTTCCACTGCCTGTGTCAGCAGGATTCCGATGCGCTGGAAGAAACACTTGAAGCTGTGGAAGAAAAGTTTGGGGCATTCCTGCCCCGCTTAAAGTGGGTCAATTTCGGCGGCGGCCACCACATCACCAAACCCGGCTATGACATTCCACGGCTGGTACGTTTGGTAAAGGAATTTGCCGCGAAGTATGATGTGACCGTGTACTTGGAGCCCGGCGAGGCCGTGGCGCTGAACGCGGGCTATCTTATCACCTCGGTGATGGATGTGGTGCACAACAGCCTGCCCATCGCCATCCTGGATACGTCCGCCACCTGCCACATGCCCGACGTGCTGGAAATGCCCTACCGCCCGCCGCTTTTGAACGCCGGGCTGCAAGGTGAAAAAGCCCTCACCTTCCGCTTGGCCGGGCCTACATGTTTAGCCGGCGATGTGATTGGGGATTTCTCCTTTGACAAACCCCTTATAACAGGCGACCGGCTGGTGTTTGCCGATATGGCCATCTACACCATGGTGAAGAACAATACCTTCAACGGTATGAACCTGCCCGACATTCTGCTTTGGCGGGAGGATGGAGAGATCGAATTGGTGCGAAGCTTCACCTACGAAGATTTCAAGATGAGGCTGTCGTAAAAAGATAACCGGGCAAACGCCGCATTCCTTGGCAGGATGCGGTGTTTTTCTTGGCAAAATGCTATGCTGATGGCCCTTGCGGCGTTGCCCCCGTTTCTATTTGATGCTATAATGAGCGTTGATACTCAAACCTATTGACTACTTCAAAGGAGCAGCTATGGTTAAGGAAATCCGGGTGGATGCGCAAAACGTATCCTACGCCTATGAGGATGCCGAGCAAAGCGCCCTTACACATATTGATTTCAAGGCAGAAAAAGGCGAGTTCGTGGCTGTACTGGGCCATAACGGCTCCGGCAAAAGTACGCTGGCCAAATTGATCAACGCTTTGTACCTGCCCACCGAGGGCCGTGTGCTGGTGTGCGGGCTGGATACCGCGAAGGAGAAGGAAACGTGGGTCATCCGCCAGCATGCGGGCATGGTGTTCCAAAATCCGGATAATCAGATTGTTGCGACCGTTGTCCGGGAGGATGTGGCCTTTGGCCTGGAGAACCTGGGTGTGCCTACGGAGGAAATGATCCCCCGCATCGACGCGGCGCTTGAGGCCGTGCGCATGACGGACTTTGCGGCTACCGCGCCGCACATGCTCTCCGGCGGTCAAAAGCAGCGGGTGGCCATTGCCGGCATTCTGGCCATGCAGCCGGATGTGCTGGTGCTGGACGAGGCCACCGCCATGCTGGACCCCACCGGCCGGCAGGAAGTGCTGGAGACGGTTCGCAAATTAAACCGCGAGCACGGAATCACCGTGATCTGGATCACCCACTTCATGGAGGAAGCGGCGCTTGCCGACCGGGTGGTGGTGATGTCCGACGGACAGATCGTGCTTTCCGATACGCCCCGCAGCGTGTTCCAGTGTGTGGATACGCTTCGAAAGCTCCAGTTGGATGTGCCGCCCATGGCAGAGTTGAACCAGGAATTGATCGGCGAGGGGATGTCCCTTTCCGCCGGCATATTGACCGTAGAAGAAATGGTTCGGGAGTTGACGGAGAAATTATGCCCATCCAAATAGAGAATCTGACACATACCTATATGCCCGGCAGCCCCTTTCAGGCAACCGCCATCAGGGATATTTCCCTGACCATATCGGATGGTGAATTCCTTGGCGTCATCGGCCATACGGGATCAGGCAAATCCACGCTGGTGCAGCATCTCAACGGGCTGCTAACGCCCTCCTCCGGCCGTGTGCTGGTGAATGGGGCGGATGTGTTTGCCAAGGAAACGAACCGGAAGTCCATCCGTCAGCAGGTAGGGCTTGTGTTCCAGTATCCGGAACACCAGCTGTTTGAGGAGACGGTGGAAAAGGACATCGCCTTCGGTCCCAAGAACCTGGGCCTATCTCAGGAGGAAATAGCCAGCCGCGTGCGGGAGGCCTGTGTTCAGGTGGGCATTTCGTTTGAGGAATGCGGCCAGCGCTCTCCCTTCGAGCTGTCCGGCGGACAGATGCGCAGGGTCGCCATCGCCGGCGTGCTGGCCATGCGGCCCAAGGTGCTCGTGTTGGACGAGCCTACCGCGGGGCTGGACCCTGCCGGGCGGGACAGCATATTGTCCATGGTCAAGGAGCTTCACGCGGCGGGAAACCTGACTGTGATCATGGTCACCCACAGCATGGATGACATCTCCCGCCTGGCCACGCGGCTTGTGGTTTTGTCTAAGGGGACATTGGTTTTGGATGGCACTCCAAGGGAAATATTCTCCCACGTGGAGGAGATGGAAGGCTACGGCCTGGGTGTGCCCCAGGCGGCCAAGCTGAACTACCTTTTGCGCAAGGCGGGCGTTGGGCTGCCTGATGATTTGTATACCCTGCCGGAGGTTCGGGACCATATCCTCCGCCTGTGGAAGGAGGCAGGATCATGCTGAGCAACATCACCCTGGGCCAATACTATCCCGGCAACAGCGTCATCCACCGGCTTGATCCCAGGATCAAGATCGCTCTGTCCATCGCTTTCATCGTGGCCATCTTTCTGGTTCAGAATTTGCTGGGCTATGGGCTGGCGCTATTGTATATCCTGCTTACGGTCCGTTTGTCCACGGTGCCTTTTAAAATGCTGATGCGGGGCATCAAACCGCTTCGGTTTATATTGATATTGACTTTTATCCTGAACCTGTTCTTTTCCACCGGCGAAACGGTGATTTTTAAGCTCTGGATTATTACCGTCACCTGGGAAGGCCTTTCCATGGCGGTGCACTTTTCGCTGCGGCTGGTATTCCTGGTGCTGGGCACAAGTCTTTTGACGCTCACCACTTCACCCGTGGCGCTGGCCGATGGGCTGGAGCTTTTGCTGTCACCTTTGAAGGTGATCCGCTTTCCTGCCCATGAGTTGGCCATGATGATGACCATCGCGCTGCGCTTCATTCCTACCCTTCTGGAGGAGGCCGACAAGATCATGAAGGCGCAGATGGCCAGGGGCGCGGATTTTGAATCCGGCAACCTCCTGGCCCGCGCCAGGGCTATGGTGCCGCTTCTTGTGCCGCTGTTTGTAAGCGCCTTCCGGCGCGCATCCGATCTGGCCATGGCCATGGAGGCCAGGTGCTACCATGGCGGCGAGAACAGAACTCGTTTGCGGGTTTTGAAGGTGACCCGGCTGGATGGGTATGCCAGCCTTGTGACTCTGGGTCTGATTGCCTTGATCGTGCTGGAGGGTATCCTCCTATGAGGGGCGAGGACCGCCCCATAAGGCGCGTGCTTTTAACCGTCTCCTACGATGGTACCGGTTATTCCGGCTGGCAGCGGCAGGAGAACGCCATGAGCGTGCAGCAGCGGCTGGAGGAAGCGCTGAATAAAGCCCTTGGCGTGAAGACCGCCGTGACCGGGGCCAGCCGTACCGACGCTGGCGTGCACGCGCTTTCGCAGGCGGCACATTTTGATACAAACAGCACCATCCCCGATGAAAAGTTTCCGTTTGTACTGAATAACCTTTTGCCATATGATATCCGGGTCACAGGCGCCAGGCCTGTGACGGCGGATTTTCACGCCCGGTTTTCCACCCGGGGTAAAACTTACACCTACCGTATGTACAACGCGCCGCACGCCTCTGCGCTATACCGGAATCTTACCGCCCATGTGCCGGTGCACCTGGATGAATTGCTAATGGACAATGCGGTCAAGCAGGTTTTGGGCACTCATGACTTTAAAGCCTTTGCGGCGGCCGGGGGCAGCGCAAAGACAACGGTACGCACGATTACAGATGCAAAAGTAACCCGCCAGGGGGAGCTCGTGACGCTTACCGTATCGGGCAGCGCATTCCTGTACAACATGGTGCGAATCCTGGCCGGTACGCTGATTGAAATCGGCCAGGGCAGCCTTGATCCGAATGTACTGACGGAAGCATTGGGAACCGGGAACAGGCTTGTGCTGGGGCCAACTGCGCCGCCCCAGGGGTTGGAGCTGACACGAGTAGAATATGATATTGTTGGATAGCGGTGATGGGTTGTTTCGGGCGAACGCAGTTCGCCCCTACAGTTTGTTGTATTCCGTATAAGGTGTTGCGTCGTGCGTAGGGGCGAACTGTGTTCGCCTGGTGGAAGCTCTTGAAACCGGGAACAGGCATGTGCTGGGGCCAACTGCGCCGCCCCAGGGGTTGGAGCTGACACGAGTAGAATATGATATTGTTGGATAGCGGTGATGGGTTGTTTCGGGCGAACGCAGTTCGCCCCTACAGAATGTTGTATTCCGAATAATGTGTTGCGTCGTGCGTAGGGGCGAGACAATGTAGGGGCGAACTGTGTTCGCCCGTTTTTGTTACAGCCCTTCCTGAAGTTTGTAATTCCTGTCATATGGACCTATTCACTATAAAACAATCTTCTTCCCATTTTGCCGGGTTAGTATCTATGTATTGCCATGCCTCTTGATAAGCTTTCTCATTTCTGATGATTCTATCGTAGAATGATTTCTGCCATATTGATAAGCCTGTTTGTTTTGTTATGGAACCTTTGAATTGTTTAATGATCCGCGACAATGTAGGGCCGAACTGTGTTCGCCCGCATTCATCCGGCGCGAGAAAAATAATCATATGAATATGGTCGTGCATGATGCAGTATTTATCAACAGTAACATTTTCATAGATGGTGTTTAGTTTTTGCACTTCATTGTCTATTGTCTTTTCAATATTGGATAACGTTGGTGGCTCATTCGGGCGAACACAGTTCGCCCCTACATTTTCCCACAACAATGCATTCTTGTCAGCAACACATATTGTTACAAAATACGCACCGCAGGAAGAATAATCATATCCTTCTAACCGTATTCTTTTTCGCTGTATAAGGTCCAAAGCATCATCTCCTGTTGTCAACGTAGGGGCGAACTGCGTTCGCCTGTTCAATCATCTCATTATCTGCGCGCAGCTTACCACGATGAAACTATTTCTTCAAGAATGAATTACTCTCTATGTCTGTATCCTGTCATGTTTTTCACGGCTTGGACATATGCTCCTGTACAAACACTTGGGAGGTTAGAATATGCAGGAGTACATAGCCCAGCGGTGCATGTGTATTGCGGAGTACATCATCGAAACGAAGGCCACGGTAAGGCAGGCGGCGCAGAAGTTTGGCGTATCCAAATCCTCCGTGCACAAGGACATGGGGGAGCGCTTGCCCCATGTACACGACGCTTTGGCCAAGGAAGTGGCGCAGGTACTGGCCTATAACAAGGCTGTTCGCCATCTTCGTGGAGGCGCGGCGACGCGGGAAAAGTACAAGGGCATGCGGGATGACCAGCCCGAGAAGTGAGGATTTGGCTTTGACGGGATCCCCGTTTCGGTCAAAAAGAAGGAATAATACGCCAAAGCGTAGAATATTACCCGTTAGCATTGCGCAAATGACTCGTATATGCGCAAATCCATCGCGGGAAAGGGCGCTTTCTACCTATGGCGGCATACAGCGATATCGGCATCGATTTGGGTACGTCCAACGTGCTGGTATATATGAAGGGAAAAGGCATCGTGCTTCGGGAGCCAGCCGTGGTGGCCATCGACCGGGACAGCCGGCAGGTGCTCGCCATCGGGGATGAAGCCCGGCGCATGCTTGGCCGTACGCCCAGCACGATTTTGGCCATCCGTCCCCTTCGGGAGGGTGTCATATCCGATTTTGAGCTGACCAGCGAGATGCTTCGCTATTTCGTGACGAAAGTCATCGGCAGGCGTTACTTCTCCCGGCCCCTGGCGGTAGTGTCGCTGCCCAGCGGCGTCAATGAGGTGGAGAAGCGCTCCATCATTTCCACCATGTTTGACGCGGGCATGCGCCGTACCCAACTGTTGGACCGGCCTGTGGCGGCGGCCATCGGCGCCGGGCTGGATTTGAATGAGGCTTACGGCTCCATGATCGTGGATGTGTCCGCCGGCGTTACGGACATCGCCGTCCTATCCATGGGCCAGGTGGTGGTCAGCGACCTGAGCAAAACGGGCGGCGACCGTTTTGACGATGCCATCATCCGGTATTTGAGGCGCAAGCACAACCTGCTCATCGGCGAACGGACTGCCGAGGAACTGAAGATCACCATTGGCTCCGCCGTGCCCCGCACCGAGCAGCTGTATATGGAGGTCACAGGCCGCAACCTTCTCACCGGGCTGCCCAAAACGATCCGGGTGACATCTGATGAGATCACCGAGGCGCTGGACGAGCCGCTGCAGGCGTTTATCGAAAGCATCCATGCCGTATTGGAGCGTACACCCGCGGAACTGGCCGCCGATATATTCGAGGCGGGTATTCTCTTCACCGGCGGCGGTGCTGAATTGATGGGCCTGTGCGAGGCCGTTTCCACCGCTTTGAAGGTCACCTGCGCGGCGGCGGATGATCCGCAAAACTGCGTGGTGATGGGCTGCGGACGGGTGCTGGAAGAACCAAGGGCGCTTCGCCACTTCTTGGACAGCGGGAGAAGAAGGCTGTTCGCGAGATAATGTTTTACAAAAGGACCTGGCAATGGCCAGGCCCTTTTTTTGTACAGCGGTGTATCAATAGAGCCAGCAAATGGATGCCTCTTGCGTGATCTCCATCCCCAGCTTTTTGTGCAGCGCGACGGAGGCGTCATTCCCTTCCTTGATCTGGGCATAGGGGATGCGGCCCAGTGATTGCTGTCGAAGCATCATGGCCGTCTCCAGTTGATAGGCCAAGCCCTGCCTGCGGTAGGCGGGAAACACCTCCAGCAGCCCGATGCTGCCTTCGGGGTGGGTGCCGATAAAACCGGCTAGTTCTCCGTCAATATAAGCCCCCAGCATGCCTGCCTCCAACCGCTCCCGGATGTATTGCTCATCGGGGATGTTGGTATAGTGCTGTATCACGCTGGGCAGCTCCACCATCGATAAAGGCCTGATATCTGTACTTTCATCAAGTGCGGGTACAGGCTCCTCCTTCATCCAGGCAGCCTGATGGCAGGGCATGGTATGGTTAAGGGATAGGCGGCGCATCAATTCTTCTTTCAGATATGGCTGATGCAGAACCATTAGCGGAGTAAAATCTACCAGGGAGGATATTTTTTTCGCACTTTCCTCCGAAGCGGCGCTGAGCATGTAGATGCCGCCCGGTATATGGTAAATCAGCACGCCGTCCCCGCCTGCATACTTAACCTGCGCCTCCTTGAGCCGCAGGGGCTCCAGCATGTCCATATGCAAAAGACGGTCTTTTTCCAGATACTTTAGTGCTTCCAGCTGCATGGCATCCTCCGGTGATTGAAATAACCACAACAGTATACAGGTTTTGCCTGAAAAGAAAAAGGGGCCGCCGGCTATGCCGGCAGCCCCTTTCCAGGGAAATTTACTCGTTGACCAGGTTGTATTCCTCAATGGCGCTGTTGATGTCGGCCGCCAGCTTCGCCAGCGCGTCGTCCACGCTCAGCTCGCCGCCCACGATTTTCTCGGTGTAGGTTTGCACCAATTGCCGGGCTTCCGGGAACACGCTCAAAAGCGCGCCTGCATACTCGGGCTTGGTGGCATGGAGCTGCTCGATGGCCGTGCCGAACTGCGGGAACTTGGCCAGATTCTCTTTGAAAGCGTCCAACTCATGGGTGGCCACGGTGATGGGGAAGTAACCGGTCTTGGAATTCCAGAAGGCCTGCTGTTCAGGGGCGATCATGAACTTGATGAATTCCCAGGCGGCGTTCTGCTTGGCTTCGTTTCCGCTGGCAAGCGCCCACAGGGAGCCGCCGCCGATGGATACGCCGCCCACGTCATCCGCGTTGATGCTGGGGAAGAAACCGGTGCCGATTTCAAAGCCGCTGGCGTTGTCCAAAAGGGACTTCAAAGCAGCCGTGGACTCCAGCGTCATGGCGATCTGGCCGGCGACGAAGGCGGCCTTGGCGTCGTTGTTACCCTGGTTCAGGTACGTGATGACGCCGTCGTCAATGAGCTTCTTCCAAACATCCAGGATATCCTTGGCCGCGCCGTTTTCGTCAAAAACGACCTTGGTGGCGGGTTCTGCGCCGCGGCCGTTGTTGTTGTCCACGTAGTGCTTGCCCATCTTGTTGATCCACTGCTCAAAGAACCAGCCATAGTTGCCCATGCCAAAGCCGCGCTGGGTGATGTTGCCGGACGCGTCCTTTATGGTCAGCTTCTCGGCCATGGCGATAATCTCGTCAAAGTTCTTGGGGGGCGTGTTGGGGTCCAGACCGGCCTTTTCAAAGGCTGTCTTGTTGTAGTACAGGAGGGGGGTAGAGCTGTTGAAGGGCATGGAATAAAGCTTGCCTTCAATGGTGTAGTAGGCGGCGATATTGGGCTCGATCTGGGTGATGTCATAGCTGGTGCTGTCGATGAATTCCTGCACGGGCTTTGCCCAGCCGCTGTCGATCATGAAGCGGGAGCCGATGTCGTAAATTTGCACCACGTCGCAAGGCAGGGCGCTCATGCCGGCGGCCTTGATCTTGTTGATGGCATCGTCATAGGAACCCTGGTATTCCACATTGACCTTGATTTTGCCTTCATACGCTTTGTTGAAGCTGTCAACCATGGCGGTGACGGCCTCGCCGTTGACGCCGCCCATGGAATGCCAGAACACGATCTCCACCGGGGCTTCCGCCAGCGCCGCCGGGACAAGGGTCAGGAGCATCATGATGGCCGCCAAGAGGGAAACAAGCTTTTTCATGGGTATTCTCCTTGATGTATTATTTGATGCGCGCAAGGCGCGCTATCATCGGTGTTCAGCCCTTTACCGCGCCGGACATCAGGCCGTTGATGAGCTGCTTGTGCATGAAAATGAATATGGAAAGCGAGGGAATGATAACGATCATCACGCCGGCCATCATCAGCCCCAGCGCTTCGGCGTCTATGTCATAGAGCATGCTGATGCCTATTTGAACCGTGCGGTGGGCCGAGGTGTCCGTGACCAGTAGGGGCCACATGTATTGGTTCCAGGTGTGCAGGAACACATAGGCGCCCAAGGCGCCCAGGGCCGGCCTGGACAAAGGTACCACGATGGAGAACAGGAATCGCCAGTTGTTGCATCCATCCAGACGTGCCGCTTCATGCAGCTCCTTGGCGAAGGTCAGGTAATTCTGCCGGAGCAGGAATATACCCATGGCGCTGGTCAAAAAGGGCAGGATCAGCGCCTGGTAGCTGTCCCGCCAGCCCCAGGAGCTGATGGTCAGGAAGTTGGCCACAATGGTGGCCTCTGCAGGCACCATCATGGTAGCAAGAATCAGGATGAACAACAGCTTCTTGCCCCAGAAATTCAAAAACGCGAAGGCGAAAGCGGCCATGGAGCAGGTGATCATCTGGCCCAGCATGACGCTGGTCGAAACGATGATGGAGTTAAGGATGAATTGCAAAAAGGGATAGCTGGGATTGGTAAACGCCCTGACATAATTGGAAAAATGTATGGACGACGGAATCAGGTGGCTTTTGTAGATTTCGCTGGAGGGCATGACGCTGATGGAGAGCGTATACAAAATCGGCACCAGTATGATGGCCAGCAGCGGCACATTCAGCAATAAAGCGCCCAGGTTTTTCCCTGCCTTTTTCAACTGCCTTTTTTGCATCAGTAATTCACGCTCCGTTTCTCCATGCTGAACTGTATGAGCGTGATGCCCAGTATGATCAGGAACAGGATCACAGAACGCGCGGCTGCCTCATGGAACCTGGAATTCTCAAAGGCATCCCGGTAGATGGCATAGACGATGACCGTCGTGGCCTCCCCGGGGCCGCCCTTGGTCAGCAGGCGAATCTGGCTGAAGGCCTGGAACCCGCCGATGATGTTGATGACGATCTGGAAAAACAGTGCAGGCGACAGACCCGGCAGGGTGATATGCCACAGCCTTTTAAAGTAGCCCGCGCCATCCAGCGAGGCGCTTTCATACAGCTCTTCCGGTATGCCGCGAAGCCCGGCGCTCAAAAAGATGAAGTTGATGCCTGATGTCAGCCAGACAGTCATGGCCGCTACGGAAAAAAGGGCATACTGCTTGTCGCCAATCCAGTTGATCTGCGTGCCCAGCATTACATTCAAAAGCCCGTTGGTGGGGTGCAGGATCATCCGAAAGGCCATGGAGGCCGCGGCGGAAGCAATGGCCACGGGCATGGCATACACGGCGCTGGCAACTGTTTTGCCGGGATATTTGCCTGCCGTTAAAAGGCTGGTGGTCAGGCCTACCAGAAGCCCGCCAAAGGCCACCATGCCAACGAATTGGAACGTGACCAGCAGATTCGGCCAGAAGGCCGAGCCCGACGACAGAATTTTCGCATAATTGCGGAAGCCCACGTATTTCTTGGCGACGCCAAGTGTATCTGTAAGCCATGTACTCAACCAGATGGTACGGATAAAGGGATAATAAAGAAACAGGATAAAAATAGCCAAAGCCGGCAGCAAAAAGACATAGGCATTCAAGCTTTCCCATAAGCGCCGCTTTATGGGAAGGGACGGCCTTACACGCAGGTAGGTTCTTTTAACCTCCATAAGCACTCCCCTTTATGTAATTGTAACGGCCGCATACGAAGCGGTGCACGTTAATCGATTGTAAAAATTATACCATGCAGACCAGTTATTTGTCAATGTTGCTGAACTGTATGTAAGGATCATGGCTATAATATGCAAACATGCTGAAGGATTATGCCTGCATATTCATTATGTAGCTGAAAAGCGATGAGAATTGAAGGAACATATGAGGATTTTTGCATAATATTGTATGCAATTTGAATTGGCCGGGTATAAAGTGCAGGAATATAAAAGCGGGAGGGCATTTGCTCTCCCGCTTCGTATTAGCTGATAGTGCATACATCTGCAATGAACACGCTTGGGGCATGACGATGGATGCGCACCGCTTTGAAAACATTTTATCCGATCAGCGCCGCCAAAGTTTTGTAGTCGTCCTTCAGCGAACGGTACAGCTTTTTGTAGAGGCTATAGTACCCCGCGTAGGCCGTTTTGTTTGCCTCAATGGGAGGCAGATTGTTTTCCGTTTTGACGATCCTGTCGCAGGCAGCTTCCACGCTTTCATAGATGCCTGTTCCCACGCCGGCCAGGATGGCCGCGCCAAGGGCCGGGCCTTCGTCGGCCTGTATGGTGGATACGGTGCAGCCGTACAGGTCGGCCAGCATCTGCCGCCACAGGGGGCTGCGCCCGCCGCCGCCGCAGGCCATCATCTCCCGGATGGGCACCTTCATTTCACGGAACACATCCACGCACTCCGCCTGGGAATAGGCCACACCCTCCATGACGGCGCGGATTAAGTGCTCCCTGCCGTGCATGGCGGACAGGCCAAAGAACACACCGCGGCAGTCCGGGTCCGGGTGCGGGGAACGCTCGCCCATCAGGTAGGGCAGATAAAGCAGGCCCTGCGCGCCGATGGGCACGTTTTGCGCTTTTTCCGTCATGACCACATAGGGGTCCACGCCGCGCTTCTTGGCTTCCTGCACCTCTTCGGGGCAGCAGGTATCCCGCAGCCAGCGCAGGGAAAGGCCGGCGGCCTGGGTGCAGCTCATCACGGTCCACTTGCCGGGCACAGAGGCGCACAGCGTGTGCACGCGGCCTTGGGGATCAATGGAAACCGTATCGGATACGGCGTACACCACGCCGGAGGTGCCCAGTGTCGTGAATGCCCGGCCGGACCGGACCACACCTGTGCCTACCGCGGCTGCCGCATTGTCGCCCGCGCCGCCTACCACCGGCGTGCCGGTAAGAAGGCCCGTAGCCTCCGCACCCTGCGCGTTCACATGGCCCGTCACGTCGGGGGATTCGTGCATTTTAGCCAGCAGGCTTTCGGAGATGCCGAACAGCTTTAATAGCTCCTTGGACCATACGCGCCCTGGCACATCCATCAATTGCATGCCGGCTGCGTCGGAAACTTCCGTGGCGAAGACGCCGGTGAGCTTGAAGCGGATGTAGTCCTTGGGCAAAAGGATGTGGGCGCACTTTGCGAAAACTTCGGGCTCATGCTGCTTGACCCATAGGATCTTGGCCGCGGTGAAGCCGGTCATGGGCGGGTTGGCGGTGATCTCAATGATGCGCTTGACGCCAATCTCTTTGGCCATCCAGTCGCACTGCTCCCCGGTGCGCTGGTCGCACCAGATGATGGAGGGACGCAGCACGCGGCCATCCTGATCCAGCATGACGAGCCCGTGCATCTGGCCGGAAAGGCCCACGCCGGCCACGTCGCGGGGGTTCACATTCCCTTTTTCCAGCACCTTGCGGATGCCTTCCGCCGCGGCGCGCCACCAATCCTCCGGGTCCTGCTCGGCCCAGCCGTTCTTGGGCTGGTATAGGGGATACTCCACGGTATGGGCGCTTACGGGACGGCCATCCTCGGAAAACAGTACGGTTTTGGTACCGGAAGTGCCAAGATCAATGCCAAGAAGGTATGCCATAGGGTTGCCTCCTTTATCGTTTTACGCCTCCAGCTCTTCAAACCTTCGGCACAATACATACTTGGAAACGGCGCTGTTTCGCGCGTCGGGGCAGTAGGTGTTCAAAATATCCCTGATGTAGGGGGGCATGACCTGGTTGTACTTTACTTCCAGTATGGTTTCCCCGTTATCCAATGGGGGGATGGTCGGCAGGTAAGGATCAAAGATATCGAATTTTTTCAGCCCTGAGCGGAGCTGCTTGTCAAAGGTGATGCGCACCTCTTCCGCCGGGTGGAGATACGCTTCCCGAACATAATCCACCACCACGGCCGGCCTTAATAGGTTGATTGTCATCTCCCGGAACATATCCCGCAGAAGCCCGCTGCGGGTGCGCTCCAGTCCGGTGGGGTCTCCGGCCATCAGCTGCTCGCACAGGTCCCTTGGGATTACCGCGGTGCGTTTGGAGATGAGGTTACCCATCTTGCTTTTGCATTCCAGAAGGATGCGGCTGTCCGACATGTTATAGATGCGGATGCGGTATTTTTCACGCGAGGGAACGCCGCTGATCTTGTCGTAGAGGGCGTTGTCAAACACGCCGTCAAAGTACAGCGAACGGACATGGTATTCGTTGCACTCGTCGCCGTTGGGATCGCGGTGCAGCGTGTGGTCCAATATATTGGACAGGATGGTATACTGCATGTCGTTGATAAAGTATTTCAGTTCATGGCGAAGCGGAACAGCCAACGTATCACCTCCGGTGAATCAAACAACGCCGGCATAGCCGGCCCTGATATTGCACCCGAAAATGTAGGGGCGATCTGTGATCGCCCGCCAGGCAAGGTGTGCAGGCCTCGGCATGCGGGCGATCAAAGATCGCCCCTACAGCTTTTGAAAAATGAACAACTGTGCAATGAAGTCGAGAGAAGCTGAACCTCTGTCCAAAGGTACGAATCGCATGCTGCCCCTGCGCAACGGATGATAACCGGACGTACAGAAACTTCATTCGGGAGAGAAATGAGGAGGCCGTGGCTCCTACGTTTCTTCCCCGAATGTTTTATGTTTCTTAGGTTGAAATCAGGCTCCAGCTTCGGTCTGGCAAGCTACCAGCGTGGCGTCGTGAACGCCTTCGATGTCCAGCATCCGGGCCACGATCTCGTGCTTTTCGCCCAGGCGCACTTCCACCGTCATCTCCGCGCCGGACCGTGTTAGCGTCTTGGAGCGCAGCCGGTGCTGGCGGGCGGAATGCTTCAATTCTGATTCAATATCATACTCGGCAGCCTCGTCATAGTGGAGCACCAGCAGATAGCTGTTGGGGTTCTGGAATTTGATGAATGTCATGGCCAGCAGTATGGCTGCGATGCCGATTACCGCCGCGATGCCTACCAGGTACAGCTCCGCGCCGAACAGTATGCCCATGGTCAGTGACCAGAACATGAAGGCTGTATCCATGGGGTCCTTCACGGCGGTGCGGAAGCGCACAATGGACAGCGCGCCCACCATACCCATCGATAATGCGATATCGCTTTTGATGGCCATGACCACCGGCGTGGTGATCAGTGTCAGCATGATCAGCGTCATGGCAAAGGATGGGCTGTACAGCACGCCCCTGAACGTCTTTCGGTATACCCAGGCGATAATGAGGCCGGCAACCAGGCCAATCCCCAAAGCCATGGCCACTTTCCAGGGCGTCAGGCTTTGAAATTGCTGGGAAAATAAGGAAGACAGGGAAGGGGTTTGTTGGACAATGTCCTTGGTGCTCACCGTCAAAAGCTGAGCCAATGCGTGCATACCAGCGCCTCCTGTGATAATTCTTCTTACATTATACGGAAAAGTGCCTTTCCGTCAAGAAAACGGTGAATGTTGTTACTATATGACATCCGGCGGCATAGGCGGTTTTGGTCCAAAGTACTCCAGCATAGCGGCGTCCGGCAGATTGAAGTACTCTTGCACCATGCCATAAAAGAGCGTGGGGCGCTTTTTCATGACATTGCGGGACCTGTCCAAACGCAGATTCCAGTAGCGCATGGCGCCTTCCGGTGTGACGGGAGACTCCGCAATTATTTTTTTATCGTTGAGTTCTGCCCAGCGGGCAAAGTGCAAAGTCATCTCCTGCTCGATCTGTTTAGCCAGTTCATTGAATGTATCTGTCATGACCTGTGTGGTGAACACCTGAAAAATTTCGCCCATGCGGCGCAGGAATTTTTCCTTCATTTCTTTGTTTTCCAGAAGCTTTCGGATCAGGGTGTTGTCCATGTTCTCCTTGCCTGCACCTTTGGGGTCCATATAGGAGACGGGGCTGTTGAAACCGGAATCATACATGCCATAATCCGCATCGTAGAAGATCCAGCGCCATTTATGTCCTTCTCCCTTGATTTTGTAGTAACGGATGTTGCCGGGGTCGGAGTTGCCGACAAACCATTCCAGTGCCATGTATTCAAAGTAGTTGTCCACATCGATGCGGTCGGTGATGTATTTGAGGTCTTCGGCGTCTTTGCCGGGGGAGAGGGTTTTTACCTTTGCAATGAAGTCTTTGTATTCACGATTGCTGCCATAGGAAACCTTGCTGTTACCCTCCAGGATGTCCATGCTGTCAGCTTGCTCCAGGGGAATCCCCTCATGCTGGGCCACAAAGAACCGGTCAACCCTCTCCCGCATGTTGTAATGTCCCCAGTATTGGCCGTTTAAGTATACCGCCACAGGATTTGCGGCCTGATGGATGACAGAGGTGCCCAATCTATCTAGCAGCCTTGATTGAAAGGCATCGTTGATGCGTGTCCAGACGGCATCGTTGCCGCTGATTCGTAACACAAAGGACTTGTATTCGGTGAAAGGCCGGTCCCCGAATAAGGATGCTTCAAAATACGGCGCTCCTTGGGCGGCCTTGGCCCGTACCTTAAATGTTTTTTGCGGCATATCCAGACTGAATTGTCCCTGCAGCCCAAACTCCATGCCCTGGGATAAAATTTGGGTTCCATCCATCCCGTAATACTCTACAAATCCGGGACGCGGCACCTTGCCCAGGGTTCGATAAATAGGATAGATGACAGGTTTTACGCCGGTGGGAGACAGCGTAAAAGGGAGCTTTTCCTTGTTCAGCGGCCCGCCGACGGCAAATATTCCGTCGGTTTCATTCCACAGCTCATCGGGATCGGCCACCAGGGACACAATGGGAAGCTTGTGATACACGCTGATCAGATACGTCTGTGTAATGATTTCGCTGGGCTGCAGGTTCTGCGCAAAAGCCCTGGCCCTAAGGGGTGTGACCAGGTGGATGGAAATAGGTGTTCCGTCATATACAGGGTGCTGCGGGGTGGGGATGCTGCCGTCCAAAGTATAGTGGACGGTGGTCCCTTCCGGCACGCTGATGGATACGGAGACAGGTTCCTCATACAGCCCGCCCTTTAAAGAAAAGGAAGGCGCCTGCGCAAATCCCATAAAGCCGGTGCCGTTGACATTGCCCATGGTGGGGGCGTCATAATAAAAAAAGCCGTTCAGGCCGCTGGTTCTGCCGTAGGAAATATTCGTGGGAACCAGTGGCAGGCTGATTTTGTCCAGTACCAGGCCGTTGGGATCGGAAA
>JAEZIN010000035.1 GCA_023436585.1 Bacillota bacterium
TTCGCCATTGTGCGGCCGTTTGCTCGGGCAAGGAAGGAATTTTTTCAAAATTCCAGCGCAAACCACCGCACATGTCGCTGGTTTGCGATCTAGAATCAGAGGGCTTCGGCCCTCCGATGCCTCCCGGAGTTTTTTGATGGTTTTGGGCGGGAGGCGCATTGCCTTCCGCCTTTTTTGCATTTCGCGCGGGCTGATCAGCATCTCCCAAACATGTAAAAATGCGCTATAAAATGAAATGATTTGGTTGAGTTCTCATCTTTTGTCTGGTAGAATGGGAAAGGAAAATTTGTCCGATTTTTTTATATGTTGACAAATGCCGCCGCGATACGGCAGAAGCTGCATGTCACGTGTCCCGGATGGCCTTTTCATCTTAAACGCATATTCCAATCCGCACAAAGCAAGGAGACAGCGCAGTGAAACATCCGCACCCGTTTGCCAGGTTTCTATTGTTCACGGCAATATTGGTTTTGGTCCTGCTGCCCGGCGCTTCCGCCGCAAAAAAAGGCGTCGAGCCTGTCGCCATCTGGTGGGGGCTTGAGCGGAACCAGGGCATGACAAAGGATATCCTCTATTTTATGCTGGATGACGGCTACCAGGTGGCCATGCAGGCGGCATGCGATGGCCAGTACACGTCGTATGGGCATCTCCCATGGCATCAAAGTGCGGGCAGAATGTGGCATATTTTCCCTCTGGGCCTGGATACCGCGTATTGGGAGAGCGATTGCGCCCTGCAGGCGGATGGGGAGGAGCTTGCGGTATCGCCCGCGGCGGGCGGCGAAGCCACAACCTTCTACCGCAGGGACGGGCTGGACCCGCGCCTGGAAGGCGTTTGGAAGTATCAGCCCGGAAGCCGCGCGTATGACTTTGAATATGAGCTTGAATACAACCTCCAGGCCGGCGGGCGCAATACCTGGGGTTTTGACTATTTCGATGCCCGGAACGGGTTCTATTTGATGTGGATGATCGGCAGCGCGGATCACAACGGGCTGGTGGAGGAATCCGGCGTCTATTATTTTGAGGACGATGGCACCCTGGTGATGCAAAGTGAAAAGGAGCAGCGCCGCCTGGTAAGGAAGGATGGCACCCAGGCCGCGAGTATCCTGAACGTATGGGAAGGCGCGGATGATCCGGCGCTTGTAGGCGCCTGGAATCAGGCGGACAGCGGTTACGGCATGATCCTATATCCGCAGGGCGAGGGGTATGACGGCAGCGTTTCCGGCGGGATACACAACATGAACCAAATGGCCTGGAGCACGCAAAACGGTTTGCTGGCAAGGGACTGGGGCGGCACGTACAGCAACGACCGGTATGTGGTGGATGGAGACAGGCTCACATTGACAAGCGCCGATGGCGCCACCACCGTGTTTAACAGGGTGGATGAAAGCCAAACAGGCGATGCCGCCGCCGCCGAGGCCGCGGAAGAAGCAATGTATGAAGCCATGGATGAAGCCATAGCAGCCGAAGAAGCGGCGCAAGCGGCAGGGGAGGCGGCCGGCGTCATTCCCGGCGGTGAGGCCGGCGAAGCGGAAGGGGAAGCGTTGGCCGCGGAACCCGGCGCCTTTGATGGCATGCAGGGGGAGATATCGCCCATGGTGCTGCTGGAGGCGGAGGAATATGACAAAAACTTCTATGGTGAGGTCATAGGCGAAGTGGTGGTCAATAAAAACCAGAAAAGCTACATCCGCAGCGGGGACAGCACTGAGTACGAGTCCATCACCATAGGCCGAAGTGGAGACCGTTTTGCTTGTGTCGGGCTGATGCTCAGCGGCTGGTACAGAATACTGCTGGCTGACGGGCAGCCCGCCTACATATCGTACAAGTATACAACGCTGGATACCGGCGCGCACCAAGAGCCCAACGTGCAGAACCCCCTCCCGATCATGGGCACGCAGGCCTTAAGCGAACGTCCCCGGTCGAAAAACCCCGACGGGGCGGGAACTTATTATTACTATGGCGCCGGCAATATGCTGGACGGCAGCCTGATTACCACCTGGACGCCAGGTACGGGGAAATCCCGCGGCGGCAGCGGTATGGGGGAATACGCGGATTTCTTCTTTCAGTCGCCGGTGATGCTGGATGGGATTCAACTGCTCAACGGCTATCAGAGAAACCAGGAAGCGTTTTTGCAAAACAACCGCGCCAAACGGATTGAGGTCAGCTTCAAACAGCAAGGCACGGACACCTTTGATTCTCCCCTGGAATTTACACTGTTCGATGGCCAGGTGGGCTGGCAGCGCCTTACCTTTTCACCGCAGGAAAATGTGGCCGCTTTCAGGATCAGAATCCTGGATGTCTACAGCGGCTCCAAATTCGACTACGATGTGGGGATCACCGAGGTCAGGGCCTCGGGGTATGTGCAGTAATCCGGCGGTTTTCCATGTTTTCCATGGTCCCATCAATACAATGCATGAGGTGAAATGAATGGGTTTTCAAGGCGTGCGTAAATGCTTGCTTATTTGTATGCTTGCCATGGTTTTATGCCTGTCTGCCTGTACGCCGCAAACCGGCGCGACCAATGCCGCCGGTTCGGGCGGAAGCACCCAAATACAAATGAGCTGCTATGCCCCCGGCGTGGAGTATGACGGGTACTTTTATTTTATCGGGTATCAAAGTGAGGAGATGACGCTCAGCGGCATCCGGCGCTACAGCAATGTCGGCAGAATCAACCTTGAGACAAAGAAATACGAGAAGCTGTGCGATCTGCCCATGCCGGATGAATATCCGTACATCGTCGGCTTTGACAATAAGGGGTATGTATACTTAAGCACCGGTACAAGGATCAACTGCAAGGATTTCACCTCGGAGAGCGTGACCCATTTGACCCAGTATGGAAATCACAAGGCATTGAAAATCGTGGGCTTTGTTGGGAACGATATGTATTTCACCCTGGAAGACGATACCCAGGCGATGCTGTACAAGCGGAATATTAATGACGGCGATGCTGAAAAAATCGTTGTGAAGGAATTCGGGAACATATATGACCTGTTCGGCATACGGGAAAACATGATGTATTACCGCATCGTTTCCGAGGAATCGGGTAGCCGAAACGTGCACAGCACCGTCCGCGCCGTGGATCTTTCGCAAGACAGCTCAGGGAAAGTATATGAGTTGTTTGAGCTGGACGCAGACGCATACTATTCCGTTTACCTGCTGGATGCCAAGGGCAGTTACTCTTTTTGGTCTACCATAGAAGAGCGGGATGAGTACGATTACGATTTCACGGCGTGCAAAATCGATGCCGGCAGCGTCACGGTGTCGGATAAAACGCCCATCGACGATTTTTCATTCGTCGGCGCGTATGACCAGGACACGCATTCCTTCCTTTTCTATGATGATAATGATAAAAGGCTGTACGCCATCGCCATCCCGGACGAGCTTGCATCCTCCGGAGAGCTGCCCTACAGGGTGTATGATGCCGTTGGGTCGGACCCGCTTGCCTATTTCAACTCCATGAACCTTGTGTACGGCGGCTATTACTATTACGGCGACTGCAATTTGCGGTACAGGGTTCCCACAGTGGGCGGGTATATAGAAGCGTTGGAGTGACCCCGCTTCGCGCATGAATCCGCGCTCATTTTTCCCTGCGTAAAAAGCCCGGAGAGCTTGTCTCGCCGGGCTTTTGCCGTATCGGGGAAGGAGGTTACTCTCATTTGCCGAAATTGCCAGGCAGCTCGCCTACATATTTGGAAAAGGTGTCCACATACCTTGAGGCAAAGGTGACGGATGTGACTTCCTTATACGGGATTCTGTAGGGTTCAGGCTCCCAGATGCCATCCGCGTCAAAATACCTGACGTACGCATGATGCTTGCATACCTTTTCAATCCGCCCGATCACAAATTCGCGTTCATCTTCATGGAGGTCTTCTTTTTGTACAATGATATTCCTGTCTCTTTTTTGAAGGGATTGAAAAACCGTCTCCCAGCTGGACAAATCCACCTCAGGCGTTTGTATGTTGTCCAATATGCCTTCGGCCTTTAGTATCCTCTCGCACATGTCGTCTTTTATTTCTGCCTTTGTGACATCTTTGAACCTACGAATGGCGTACCCATCCAACAGGAAGTCGTCTTCCTCAATGCCCAGAAACAGCTTGCCGCTTACGATCAGTGGGATGTAGTATCTGTAATTCACGTCATAGCGGAAAAACATTCTTAAAAGACGTTTATCCTTCAAGCAGATCTCGGCATTTTCCTTTATCTTTGACTTTTTCATACTGCACTTCCTCGCACAACTGTTGGGCAATTGGCAAGCGGCTGCCAATTGTCGTTACACCAAGGCTTATTGCGCAGGCGAAGCGCTTTCCCTATCAAGCACCAGGCATTTGCGGTCATAATCGATATGGGCATTCACAAAAAATTTCCTTCGGATCAGCTTCGAAACATTTTCCATGGCCGTCCCTACGGGTACGCCCGCAGCCGCGGCCATTTTATCAATGGAGTGAAACGGGTCGGCAGTAAGCAAGCTGGTATAACGCTCAAAAAGCAACGCAAGCTTTAAGCGTTCCGTACCGCGAAGTATGAGCAGCACGCCGGCAGTTATGCATATGACAAAGACAACGGCCACGCATATTCCCGTTACCGATGCAAGCCCCTGGGTTTTTACACCCGCCACCAAACATATGGTGCTGAAACAGGCAATAACGGAACCCAGGATTCTTTGGGCGAATCCAATAACCCATTGCCCTTTGGCCTTCTTGCTGCCGTTCATCATTCGCTGTACCTCCCAATCGTTGAAATTGGCAGTGTGCAGAACCAGTTGCTTTGAATGCTGTCGTAGAGCTATTGATCATTTTCCTTCAAAAAAGCGTAGAAGCCGTCTTCCTTCTCCTGGTCGCTTTCCGATATTTTGCCCAGCGTGGCGGCGTAGAAAATGAACTCCTCCTGGCCGTCCAGTGAAAAGAGCTGGTCGCACTTATCCGTATCCAGCGCAGCGATGGCGCAGGTGCCCACATGCAGCGCGCTGCAGGCCATGTACAGGTTTTGGGTGATGTGGCCGGAGTCGATGAGCATCACCCGGTGGGCGCTGATACTGTACCGCCATTCTGCCCGGTAGGGCACCGCGCTGTAAAAGAACACGGCGTTGGATTTTCCGCACCAGTCCTGGCCGGCCAGAACGTCGCCCACCTGATCCGCAAGCTGTTCAGGCTCGGATAAAAGCTCGATCTCGTGGGTCATGGGCAGGTAATGGTACAGGCCGGGTATTAATCCTTCCACGTTCAAAACGGCCAGGTAGCATTCAAACTCGTGGCGCGCCCCGCCGCAGGCCACGGTGCGCAGCGTGGCGTAGCTTTTGCCCCGAAGGCCCCGTATGCCCTGCTGGGCCCACAGGAGGAAGGAAAGCTCCAATAATGTAACGGGCTCGCCCGTATAGACGCGGCTGCTTTTGCGGTGCAAAAGAACCTGCACGATGTTGTTGTTCAGCGGAAGCTTTGAAAAATCGCCGGGCAAGGGGAAGCACGCGCCGCCCATGGGGGCCTTGACAAGCGGCGGCTGCGGGAGCTTTAACATCTGGTCCGACTCCACATCCTCATCGCTCCAGTTGCTTTTCATGAAATTCCTGCCGGCAAGGATTTTTTCCTCAATCTGCTTCTTTTCCATAGACGTATCCTCCTGCTTTTGTTCCTCATAGATGATACCACAGATGGGAAACTTTGGAGCGGGGATTTTGGAATTTATGCCTCCCCCGCATCCTCCATGCGCTGATCGAGTTCTTCTTCCGTTTCAAAGCGCACCTTTGGGTTAAGGCTCGTGATGACGACGTCCTCATCAAAAGCGCCGTACCCGACGAATGTTACCGACTCTGGCAGCGTGACCGACTCAAACGTCGTGGCCTCGAAGGCGTATTCGCCGATGGAGGTTACGCCTTGCGGGATTTCGATTTCCTGAAGGGCCGAATCAAAGAAGCAGTAGGCCGGTATTTCCGTCAGGTTCCTGGGCAGGCGGACGTGCTGCAGAGACTCTGCCGACAGCGCGCCTTCATCCAGCACCGTGACGCTGTCAGGGATAGAAAGCGCAAATATGTTGTAGCAATCGCAAAATGCGTAGGAGCCGATGCTATTTAGCGTATCCGGCAGCACAAAACCTGTTGCATTGCAAAGGTTTTCCAGTGCATCTTCGCCGATGCGCTTCACATGGGGCAGCGTTACTTCCGTTTCTTCTTCCAGCCAGGGGCTGTACAAAAGCGTTTCAGTGCGCCGGTCAAAAAGGTATCCGTCCTGCACATAATACCAGGGGTTCTCTGCATCCACAACCAGCTGCGCGGTGACGTGGGAAAAGCAGCCCTCCGGGATGTTTTCAATGGAGGCCGGGAAGACAATGGTGCCCACGCTGTGGCAGCATAGGAAGGCATCCTCCTCCACGCGCTGTAAGCTGGAGGGCAGGATGAGGGTATCCACCTTCTCGCCGTCCCACGCGCCTTCGCTGTTGTTCAGCGCGTTTTCGCCGATGGACACCACGGGGTGCCCGTTTATATAGGAGGGCAGGATGAGCGTTTGCGGCGTATCGTCCGTTTTGTAGTCTGTGATCACCGCGCCATCTTCCGCCATCTCATACGTGTAATCGCCAAAGGTTTCCGCCATGGCGCCAAGCGGGAAAAGAAGTAGAGCCGCAAAAAGGGCCAGCGCGCGTTTCATGGTTGTTCCTCCACAAAATGGATTCTTTCTGCCAACAAGATGGAAACGTCTCCCGGCATGCAAATCATGCGGGGGAGACGATTTTTAACAAGGGAGGATGGACGCCGCATTTTTATGCCGCAAGATCAGGAGCCGGGGGTTACATGGGCTCTACCCCAGGCCTTAGGAGACGGATTCTTCCTTGCCTCCGTCAGCTTTTTCCCGGGCGCCGGAATCCCCTTCTTTGTTGGCTGCTTCCTCGTCCTCGGTTCCGTCCTCGGTCTCCCCGGTGTATTCGGGGTGCTGCGTATCGCGCCGAAGGGGCAGGGCTGTCATGTAAATAAGTCCGAACACGCCGAAGAAAAAACCCAGAAGCGCAAAATTGCCGTAGGAGTAGCCTTTGTGTTTGGCCAGGTTCACGCACATGCCGGAAAAAAGGATGGCCTGCGCAATAAGAATCAGGATGAGGGGGAAGGTGTCGATCTTGATGGGCATGATAAGGCATCCTTTCTTATGTGAGGTGGATATGGGGTAAAGAGCGAGTTATGGATTTTGAACCACAGTTTGAGAAAAGTATACCATGAATTAACAGGATATGACAAGTGAAGCAGATTCTTAAAGAATTCACTTCTTTATTGACGAATCCTATAAATGTATCTAGAATACATTTATAGCACAAATGCAAATGGTTTTAGGTAGTGGATATATACAACAGAGGTGAAATCAATGGATAGAACAAAATTGAAAGCACTTTCATTAGAACTAAGTAATCTTTTAATGAAGATAAATATATTCAAAAGTGGGTCACAATATATCTATCCTGCAAAATATAGATCATGGTTGAGCGAGTATAATGCAATACTCAAAAAATATAATGAATTTTATGGGTTGGAGATTTACTATTTATCCTATAGTGAATCTGACTTATCAGCTACGAAAAAAACAGTAAGAGAAGCATCAATTGCGTGTTTGGAAAAAACCATAGAAAATTTGGCTATAAAAATTGATGTAGATGTTGAAGAGGAAAGGCGATTGGTTGATGAAAAAAATACCCCTACACATCAAATGAGAAAGTGTTTTAAGATTGGAGTAGAACAATGTCCTAAAAGGCCAATTTTAAATATCAGACAAGTGTTTATTGCAATGCCGTTCTGTAAGGAATTTGAAGATGTTTATCAATTCGGAATAGTAGAAACACTTAATTCATTAGGATATAAATATATCCGTGCAGATAAAGAATTAAGTAGCCATGATATTATGTGCAAGATATGCCAACAGATGCAATCAAGTAACTTGATAATTGCTGATATTTCAGATCATAATCCTAATGTTATGCTTGAAATGGGTATGGCATTCGGATTGGGGAAATCAGTTATTGTTATTAAAGATAAGAAGACGGCAATAATAAGTGATATCAGCGGACTAGAGTATATTGAATATGAACATCTCATGATTTGCAGAAAAGACTATTTCGAAGATTAGAAAGCTGAATATTAATTGTGGAGTTATTATCACGTATAGCCAGATAAAAAGTTGTCCCTCTCCGATGAAGGGCTGTCTACCCATTTAGAGGCTAATGAGAGAAAAAACTTCAACTTATATAGGTGCTAAGTTGAACTGCATTTTTAGGTTTTTATGAAAATCGATTTTGTCCATTCGCTTCTTGATGTGTTTATTACACCTAACTTCTATATATGTCGATAACCCCAAATACGTCTCTCGCCACCCGCCCCCAACTTGTGCTATAATACTCCCTATGCGATGCATGTGCTTCTCACACATTGCATACCTTTCCCGTACAATTTTCTTGCGGGGCTGTATCCCCTCCCCCTTAAACGGTTTTCCTCTCCTCCATCCTCCTGGCCAAGGCCTGTTTATCCAATCCCCAGGGCCTTGTCATCTTTACTTTATATTAAAGGAAGCGATTTTAACCATGGCCTCCCGGACGCATGAAATGGATATGTGCAGCGGGCCGCTGTTCAAAAAGATACTGATTTTCGCCCTGCCGATTATGGCCATGAACCTGTTGCAGCTATTATTCAACGCGGCGGACATGATCGTGGTGGGGCAGTTTGTGGGCAGCGCGGCCCTGGCGGCGGTAGGTGCGACGGGCGCGCTGATCAGCCTGATTGTGAACCTGTTTATGGGCCTTTCGGTGGGCACCAGCGTGGTGGTGGCGCAGGATTACGGGGCCGGCAATCCGGAGGCCGTGAGCCGGTCGGTGCATACATCCATCGCGGTCAGCATCGTAAGCGGGATTGTGGTCATGACGGCGGGGATCGTATTGGGCAAGCCCCTGCTTATGTGGATGGGCACGCCGGCGGACGTCATCGACATGTCCGCGCTGTACATTCAAATCTATTTCGCGGGTGTGCCGGCCGCCATGATCTACAATTTCGGCGCGGCCATCCTGCGCGCGGTGGGCGACAGCCGCCATACCATGTATTATTTAATCATCGGCGGCATCGTGAACGTGGTGTTGAACGTGATCTTCGTGACCATTTTTGGCATGACGGTGGACGGCGTGGCCTGGGCCACGGTGATTTCGCAGTACCTGTCGGCGGCGCTGACGGTGATCTGCCTGGTACGGTGCGAGGGGGCCATACGGCTTAACATCCGCAGGGTGCGCATCGATGGGCAGAAATTGAAATCCATTGTGAAGATCGGCCTGCCGGCCGGGCTGCAAAGCCTGCTTTTCTCGGTATCCAACGTGCTGATTCAGTCGGCTTTGAACTCCTTCGGGTCGGTGATGCTGGCGGCCAGCTCCGCATCCGGCAATGTGGAGGGGCTGGTGGGCACCTGCACCAACGCGTATTACAACGCGGCGGTTTCCTTCAGCGGCCAGAACATGGGCGCCGGGAAGCATGGCAGGATTGACACCGTGGCCAAGGTGTGCACGGCGCTGATCTTCGCCACCTGGCTTGTATT
The DNA here is from genome assembly GCA_023436585.1 of Bacillota bacterium. GTDB lineage: Bacteria > Bacillota > Clostridia > Christensenellales > Aristaeellaceae > JAEWAH01. The sequence continues at coordinate 9,537 of JAEZIN010000035.1, forward strand.
GGGCGGCGGAGTGATACTCTTCGGCCGGCCGCTTTTGTACCTGTACACCAGCGAAGCCGCGGTGGTGGACCTGGGCATGCAGCGTCTTGTGATCATGATGGGCGTATACTTCTCCTGCGGGATCATGAACGTGTTCCCCGGCCTCACCCGCGGGATGGGCTATTCCATACTGCCCATGATCTGCACGCTGATTGGCAACTGCCTGCTGCGCATTGTTTGGCTGGGCACGGTATTCACTTGGTATCCCACCATGGCGGTGCTGTTTGCCTGCTATCCCGTTACGTGGACGCTGGCCGGCATCGGGCAGGTGGGCTGCTTCCTGTACGCCAGGCGGCGCATACGCGAAAAGGCCGCCGCAGCACGGGAGGCGGTATTGCAGGCTGCCGCGACATAAAAGGAGCACATACAAAAGGAGGCGGGTTTCATGGCCCTCATTACCCCGAATTTCAACTTCGCAGGCCGCTGCGAGGAAGCGCTATCCTTGTACAAGCAGGCGTTTGACGCCGAAATTGGGTGCCTTTTGCGGTATAAGGACGCGGACCCGGGCGATTTTGACAGGGAGCTGACCCAGGAGCAGAAGAACTTTGTCTACCACGCGGAGCTGACCTTTGGGAAGCAGCGGATCATGATGTGCGACAACCTGGATGTGCCCTTTCAAACCAGCCTGTCGCTGTCGCTGACAGTGACGTTTGATACGCCGGATCAGGTGCGAAGGGCGTATGATGTACTAAAGGATGGCAGCACGACGATCTATCCCATGGCGCGCACATCATACAGCGAATGCCGGGTGGTGTTTGTGGACAGGTTCGGCTTTAGGTGGGGGCTGATGGTGGAATAATATCGAAAAAGTGGCCATGCCACTTTTTCGAGTTTTACCCTTGCGGCACTGCAAAAAAGCTACGCCTTTTTGCGGACGTTTGCTCGGGCAAGGAAGGAATTTCTTCGAAATTCCTGCGAAAACCACCGCACATGTCGCTGGTTTTCGATCTAGAATTGGAGGGCTTTGGCCCTCCAATGCCTCCTAGGAGATTTGACTGCCTTGAGCCAGGCGTGATGCCCGGCTTTTTTTATTGGCATGGCATGTGGCGTTTAGGCGCTTTCTTCTTTGGACATATAACAAATAGGGTTCCATACAGCAAATAAAGGAGAGATGGATATGAAGATTTTGTATAAAGCGAAGGCTGTGTCCGTAGGCGGCCGGGATGGGCAGGTATCGGTGGAAGGCAGCCCCGTGGTGTTTGAAATGGCGTCGCCGCCGGAATTGGGCGGCAGCAAAGGTGCGGGGTTCAATCCCGAGCAGCTTTTCGCGGCGGGGTATGCGGCGTGCTTTTCCAGCGGAGTGCAGCATGTGATCCGCGTGAAAAGGTTGAATGTGAAAGCGCCGGTGGTGAAGGCGGCGGTTGGCATCGGCAGGAACGAGGCCGGCGGATACGCCCTGGCGGTGGAACTTGAGGCGGTGTTTCATGAGGTGGAGCAGTCTGTGGCCGATGATATTGTGGCCGAGGCCCACGGGCATGTGTGCCCCTATTCCAATGCCACCAGGGGGAACATTGAGGTGAATGTGACGGCCAGGGTGGAGTGAGGGAAGGGCGAGGGAGGGGAGGTTTCGCACCTGCGGGTGCGACCTAAGGGCTTTCCGCTCGCCCTGGACCTTCGGAGCACCTGGTTACTATAAGCATGGGCATGGCCCAGGGGAGGGTTTCGCACCTGCGGGTGCGACCAGGGCTTTCCGCTCGCCCTGGACCTTCGGGGGTATCCCTGTGTATTCTACAGACGCATATTCTGTAATAAAAGAAAGCTGGCGCGCCAGCTTTTTTGATAGGCACAAGGCGTGTTCTCTATCCCTGATTTGCTTCTTTTTTGCCATATTTTGTGATAGAATATTCCTGTTTCCGATCATTTTCTCACACGGGAGATTCTTGCATGCTCAGGCTGTACCGGTACAAAAAGCACGGCTTTCCCATGGTGACGGCGGCGCTGGTACTCTGCTGCGCCATTGTGACCATCCCCACGGCCTTTGACAGGAATTTGTGGTATGTGTTTGCCATGCGCGGCCGGCCGTATTTTTTCTGGCAGTGGTTCAGCGGCATGTTCGAGCACTCCATACAGACCAGCTGGTTTCTGTGGGTGCACTTTTTGGGTAACATGAGCATGGCGCTTGTGTTTGGCGTGCTTATCGAGCGGGTCATCGGCTCGCGCCGCATGCTGCAATTGACATTGTGGGCAATGCTTTCGCACGCGCTGTTCTTTCATCTGTGGCTGCCGGGGATCAACAAAACGGGCTCCGGCGCGTCGGGCATTGTGTACGTGTACGCGCCCGTGGCGCTGTACATCATGATAAGATACTTCAAAACGGCCAGGCCCGGCCGGAGGATAGACCCGGCGCTGGGCCTACTTATCGCGGAATTTTTGCTGGCCTGGGTGGCGGTGACGGCGCTGGCCCCCTGGGAGGAGACAACGGTCTTCCATGTGGTGGCCACGCTTACGGGCCTGATCTACCTGTACTTTACCCATCAAACCATCAACATGGAGGTAGACGGTGCCTTGCATGGCGGGGAGGGCGCGTTTCCTTCGCGCAAGAGAGCACGGCTGCATATGGTGTGGCTGGCGCCTGTGTTTTTATCCGCCATCGCAGCGCTGTACTTTTTAGGCGCGCTGAATACCATGTTCGTAAGCCCCGCCTCCATATCCCCCCACGAAACCATCGCCGAGGTGAAGGCGGGCGGCAATGCCATCGAGATTGATTTTTTAGAGCCGGTGAACGGGTTCGGCAGCGTGTATACGCAAGGCGCGGACCGGGCGGAGGTTCAGTGCTCCGAGGACGGGCGCACGGTGTACATCCGCTATCCAAACGGCCTCACAGGTCAAAGCAGGGTGGAGCTGCGCAACGGACAGAGCCAGGACGGGCAGATTGTTCGGGAGATCGCGATTAGCGTTATGGAGTGATGCGTATGGCGAACATCATCGATTACTTAAGCTGGCGGGGGGATGTGCCCCTTCACGCCATCCCGTTTAATGATGTGGATAATTTGATTCTTTCGGAATTTTCGTATCTTTTGTTGGAGCACGCCATGCCCGCAAGCGGCGAAATGACCGTGCGGGAGCTGCAGGAGGCGTTAAAGGACAGGCCGGACGCGTTTTTCTACATCGAGCGGGAGAACAACCGGCTGCTTTTAAAGCTCATGGCGGAGGGGGAGCGGTTTGCAAACGCCAGGCTGCTTTTGTACCGCTACGAGACGGATGAAGTGAAGGAAGAGCAGTTTGCCGCAGTAACGCTGATGCTCTCGGACGGGACGATGTTCATTTCCTACCGGGGCACAGACAACACCATTGTGGGCTGGAAGGAAGACTTCAACATGACCTTCGCCTGCCCCGTGCCCGCCCAGGTGGACGCGCTGGCCTATTTATTGGAGGCGGCGAAGCTGCTCCCGGGCCCCATCCGCATGGGCGGCCACAGCAAGGGCGGCAACCTTGCGGTATACGCCGCGGCCCACGCCCCGGACCACGTACAGGACAGGATCCTGCAAGTGTACAGCAACGACGGGCCGGGTATGGATGAGGAGACGTTTGGCAGCCCCGGTTATGCCCGCGTTGTGCCCAGGCTGCGGTCCATCGTGCCCCAGTCGTCGGTGATCGGCATCCTCTTGCAGCATCCCGAAGATTACATGGTGGTCAGGAGCAATGCCTTTGGCATCTTCCAGCACAACCCGTTCTCCTGGCAGGTGCAGCGCACCGGCTTTGAGGTGATCGAGGCGCTGCAGCCCGGCAGCCGCCACCTGGACCAGGTGATGAAAACCTGGCTGAAGAACATGGACCACAAGGAGCGCATGACGGTGGTGGATACCATGTTCACGGTACTCAGCGCCACCAAAGCCGCCACCGTGGAAAACCTGGGGGAGGGCATACTGCACAACGCCGCCGTGATGCTATCGGCCGTGAAAAGCCTGGACGCCGGCACCAGAAAGCGCGTGCGCCACATCATGGGCGGGTTTTTCAGCCTGGCGGTGAAAAAGAGGATGACGAGGTAAGGGAAGGCTACTGAATTCAAGAGGGGTTCTCTTGCGGTGTTTACCGCTTTGAGAACCCCTTTTGCATGTGGAAAATACCCCAACAGGTGAGCCCATGCATAAGTTGCGCTATTCCCGCCACGCATGAGCGGCGGCAGCCTATCATAAAAAAATGGAGCATATGCTTTCGTACCAGGGGATAGGAAGAAAGGATGGAGTTTCCATGAAAAAGACGGCTGCTTTTCTATTTGTGCTGCTCCTTGTGCTTGCCTGCCCGTTTGCTTTTGGGGAGATACCGAAGGATACCGCTGCCATTGCGGAGGAACCTGATGTGGCCCCGGTAGGGCCGGTGAGGCTGAACACGCCCGTGGATATACCCGATTACGGCACGTTCACGCTGCTGTCCCTGGAATACATGGATGTATTCGAGTATTACTACAGCTGGACCAACTTTTCCATGGGCAACGACAGGTCCGGCGTGGAGGCCGATTACATCCTGCTGCGGTTTGATATGCTGAACACCACCGTCACCGGGCAGGATTACGCCGGCGAGATTACGGATGTGGTTGTGACCTACAAGGACAAATTTCCGTACGAAGGGTTCGCCTGCCAGTACAATTACGATGAGGGAGAATCCGCGCAGCTGTATCCCAGAAAGAGCGGCGTCACCAATGTTATTGGCCCCTTGTACATGGGCCATTATGCCCTGGTGTGCGTGCTGCCCAACGCCGTAGTCAATGACAAGACGGGGCCGCTGACGGTTTCCTTCAAGCTGGGGGGTAGGGAAGCAGTCTATAAGGTGAGGTAACGGGCGTTACCCCTCATGGGTGTGAATGTGGTGGGTGTCGGGCGTGTGGGGATGCTGATGGATGATCTGCTCATGGGTATGCTCATGGCTGTGCTCGCCTGAAACCGGCGGGATATGCGTGTGGGTGTGGTGATCGTCTGCATGGCTGTGCCTGTGCTCGTGGGTAAGGGCTTCATGCAGGTGCCTGTGGCTGTGCTTTTCCAAAACCGCCAGGTACGCGCCCAGCAGCATCAGCGGCAGCGCGATGTAAAAGGAAACGGCCGGCGCTTCGCCGTGCATCAGGAAGGATAGCAGTACGCCGATGAACGGCGCGATGGCGTAATACGCGCTGGTGCGGGCCGCGCCAAGGCTCCTTTGGGCCAGGATGTAGCAATAAATACTCAAGCCATAGGATACAAGGCCCAGCAAAAGCGCTAGGGGGATGTACGCCGCGTTTACAGAAGGCCTCCCGGTCAAAAGGAAAACGATCAGCGACCCCAGCCCCGAAAAGATGCCCTTGACGGCAACGATTTGCAGCGGGTTTTTGATGGACAGCCGCCTGGTGCAGTTGTTTTCCAGGCCCCATAGGCAGCAGGCCGCGATCACCAGCGCCGCGCCGGGGGAAAGGGCCAGGGTCTTCACATCCTGCACGGACAAAGCCGCGCTGCCCAGCGTGATGAAGAGGATGGCCAGGCCCATACGCTTGCCCACGGCTTCCCTAAAAACCGCCAGGGCGATGACGGCCGTGGCCACGATTTCAAAGTTGTTCAAAAGGGATACTGTGGCCGGGGCGGTCACGGCAAGGCCCAGCATCAGCAATATAGGCGCCAGTATATCCAGCACCACCATCAAAACCACATAGGGAAGCTCGGCTTTTGCAATGCGGGCTTCCTTTTGTTTTTTGCCAAGCAGCACAAAGGGCAGCATGCCAAAACCAGCGCCTAGATAAAGCAGCGCCGCAAGCAGCGCGGGCGGTATGCTGCCAAGCAGCAGCTTCGAGAATGGCGCGCTCAGGCCGTAGCACAGGGCCGCCAATATGGCATACAATACGGGGCGCCGGTTGGTGGGCATGGCATACGCCTCCCGTTTGCGGTGTTGCGCCTAATCCCTGGTGGAAAAATAGTACGCGCTGTCTGTGTCCTTGATGGGGCGCAGGGTTTTCAAGCCTTCCTTGGACACCGTATGCGAATCGGAAAACACGATGCCCCAGCTATCCTCCGCCGTGCCGCCCAGTATGAAAAACACGCAATCTCCCGACTTGGCCATGTAATCGATGCTGTCAAACACCTGGTCATGGGCAAGGTCCAGGGAGATTGCCTCCTGCCTTTGTTTGGTGAACCGGTCGTAGGCGTATAGCGTCTGGCCCTCGAATTTCGCGAAATCAAAGTTCTGGGTTACAAGCACGCCATATAGAGGCGCAAGGGCCTTTGCCTGCATCTGCTCCTGCCGGCCGCTTTGCAGGTTCAATACAAACCCGGCGATCACCAGTACGAAGACCGTGGTGATCACATTCATGCGCCTGATCTTTTTCGTGGGCGCGAGGGAGACGGGACGGTGCATGGCGGTGGGTCCTTTCTTGCGGCCGTGGAATAAGGGCGCACGGGCCTTATGCGGCGCGCGGCGGCGGGCGGGAAAAGCTGGCCGGTGGGCTGAACCCGCACAGGGTTTGGTTGCGTTTACGGCTGTTCCCCGGCGGATGGGCTGTCTACACTTGCCTTTTCCATTGCTGTCCGTGGAATGTATCCTACATCGATTTCCTGAAAATCAACGGGTTCCTCAGGTAGTGGTGTTTTTCTTGGGTGTTCCAGGATCAGCAGGGAGCGCGACAAGGCCGATACAGGGTAATATACAAAACCAAAGCCTAGAAAAGTGATGTTCATCAAATGGGAAAAACCAAGAACCAGCGAATCCAGGCCCTTTACGTTTACCGCCAGGGCGGTAAAGGCGCAGTACAGTACAGCGGGGATCCACAGGATTCTCGTGATCAGCCGGGCCTCGATTCTTAAGATATCCCCCAAAATCGGAAAGAAGGAGTCAATGATGCCAAAGGCCTTGCGTCCCCCTGTCTGCACCGCGTGAATGCAATAATAATCTACGATCCATTGCAGGAACAGGTAGACGGGGCCATAAAGGAAGGGGGTAAGCAGGGCGACGGCTGTCACTAGGTAATTGCCTGTGAACGCGGAACGGAAAAAGGGCTCCGCGGGCAGGATGATCTGTGACAAGAGATACATGTATACTGTGGTGGTTAAGCTGTACTGCAGGTGTGCCGCGCCTACAACAACCAGGACAAGCAGGGCAAAGCGCCCGGGGGACCGGGTTTTGATCCAGCGCAAAGGCTCGAGGAATCCGGTATGGGCACGCTCCTTGGAGTGAATGATGTTGTGAAGCCACGCATACATCCCCAGCAAAAGAGGCATGAGTGCCAAACGGATCAGATATACAGCCTCCATGGCGGCCTGGGACGGAAAAAATAGGGCGCTTAGAATTTGCCAGTATGACAGCAGCATGTAGATCGCCGCCCAGGCAACAAGCTGCCCCCGGTTTTTCCGATAGATCGCCCTGGCGCGATAGATCACAAGCCTGCGGTCTATGTCATATGGCTTTTGCAACGCGGGCCTCCCTTTCTATCTTAGCGAATGATCTGCCAGCACCACGTCATATATCATGTTTTCCAAGGCCTCCGCCGCGCGCTCATCCAGGCCGGGAATGTGGCGGACATAATCCGGACCAAAAACTTCTTTGCCATAGTAGTCTTTGCTGTAAAGGAACTCATCGCCCCGGTAATAGCAAGTGATGCCTCCATCATATACCATCAGATCCCCTTCCTGCAATATGAAGCCGGGATTATACTCCATATATTGCTTGATCGCGCCAATGTATGAAAGGGGTCAGCTTTTCAGGCACTTGGCGGCGGTACGCCATATGATGACAGGGCGGGAAGCGCGTTTTCACAGTTCCTTTGCTTGCTAATATGTTATTGGAAAAGGGTATCATCATGCTCACCGATACGCCAGCACCCTGCCCACCAGGCGGAAGCCGTCCATGTCCTTTAAGACGATGGGGGTGAAGGCGGGATTGTCTGAAAGGAGGCGCACGGCGCGGCGGTCCTTTTGGAAGCGTTTGCAGACGGCCTCATCCCGCAGCATGAAGATGCCGATTTGGCCGTTTTGCAGCTCCTGCTGCTTGTGCACCCAGACGATGGCGCCATCCATAATGGTGGGGGTCATGGAATCGCCCTTGACGCGGATGCCAAAATCCGCGCCTTGGGGAATATCGGCGGCGGGAAAATCCAGGTGGGTAAAATCATCCTCGGCGTACAAGGGCCGGCCTGCCGCGGCGGGAAAGTTGTAGACCAGCATGGTTTTCATGGCGATGGGAGCGGGCCGGTCTGGCACCACCAGGGGGATGCGCAGCACATCGCACACCGCCTGCTGCAGGTTTTGCGCGGCGGCACGGTAGGCATCGGCCAGAGGGCGTTCCCAGCCCATGCGCGGCGCGGCCGGATAGCCGGCCAGGTAATTCACATCCACATTCAGCGCGCTGGCCAGGGCGGAAAGCCTTTCCCGCCGGGGGGTTTGAATCTCCCCGCTTTCGTAGCGCTGCACCGTGGCCTCCGATACGTTCAGCTTCAGGGCGACATCCTTTAGGGTGAGGCCCAGCTCCTCCCGGCGTTGCTTGATACGTAAGCCAAAATCCATGGTCATCCCTCCATTGCTGGCTTCATTATACACACATCTTACTTGATACGCAAGAGATTTTAGAAATCATTGAAAAACTTGCGTAAGGCGTATTGACAACCGTTGGGAGAGGAGCGTATCATGAACTTACGCAATACGAAAGTAAAGGGGCGGCGTTGTGTTTCCGTGCAAGTTTAGCGGCGAGTGTGTGGGCTGTATGTGCTGCAAGGGGAAAGCGGCGCCGGAATCCGGGCGGCCGGTAAGGGAGCTGTATCCCTTAGGCATCCCGGCCATGGGGGGCAGGCGGGAGGACGCGGTATTTTCGCAAAAACGGGAGAAGCGTTTGGGAAGGAGGCGCGGTCATGGATCATGTGCTGAAGGCGCTGGATGAGCATATCGCCCACCAGGACTGGCTGTTAAAGTGCGCCCGGCGGGAGATCGACGAGTTGAGGGACGAGTTGGAAAAGATCAAAAAGGGCGAAGGGGTTAAGGGGCAGGAGGAAGAGGAATCGGGCTGATTGAGGCTTCCTTCCACCTCGGCTGCGATGGACCTCCTTCCGTCACCCTTCGGGTGCCACCACCCTCAGGAGGGGGCTGTCATCGAAGATGACTGGAGGAGGTCTATGCAGGGAGCATATTTGGTTTGCTCTTTGGCAATGACCGGCGTACTCAACATGTATAAGACTTATACCGCGCCGCCACCACAAACGAAGGGGGTTATGGCTTGCCCAACAGAATACTGAAGGAAACCATCTGCGTGAGCGAGAGCATCGACGCCCTTTTGCCCATGGAGGAGATCGTGTTCTACCGGCTGCTGGTGAACTGCGACGACTTCGGGCGGATGGACGGCCGCACGGCCATCCTTAGGGCGAAGCTGTTCCCGCTGCGCGCCATAGCGCCGGAGCAGCTTCAAAGCGCGCTGGACCACCTGGAGGCGCTGCAAATGATCCGCCGCTACAAATCCGGGGGCAAGCCCTACCTGCTGGTGGTCAACTGGGACGCGCACCAAAGCATACGCGCCAAGCGGTCGAAGTTTCCCGCGCCGGAGGGCGACCGCGCCGGCGAACCCGCAGACGGCCTGCCCACACCCGAGGCAGACACCGGGCCATCAAACAAGGAAGCTTCCCTGCTTGTACCGCCCGTTTCCGCCGCCGGCAAGAAACCGGAGGAAAAACCGCCCGTACCGGATGTTATTCCGCCGGAAGCGGCTGTTTTAAGTACCGTTCCTGAACAAAATTCCTCCGGGAGTGCAGAAGGTGTGACGAAGCCATCCCAAAGCGGCAAAGTATCCCCTTCCCCCATCCGTGGGAAGGCCAAGCCATGCAAAAAAGCACCCAGGCATGTAAAGAAAAAGGCGGCGGCGCATCCCAATAAAAAGGGAGGAAACGCGCAGCCGCAAGCCCCGCCCATTATCGGGGACGCGCGGGCTGGGAAGGAGCATCCCCAAATCTGCGCGCCGCCGGGGGATACGCAGTCCATGCAAGCATCCGCAAGCAATTGCATGCATGTGCAAGCAGATGAAATCATTTGCAAGCAATTGCAAGCAGATGCAAGCACATGCTCCCGTAATCCAATCCATATCCAATCAGAATCCGAAAAGGAATCCGAATCCGTATCCGTGGGGCTTTTAACGGACGCGGACGCGGCGGCCTGGCGGGAAGGCTTATCTGCCATCGAAAAGCGGGCGGAATCCCTGGGCATGCCCTTTGCGGGGGCAGACCGTAACCTGGCCGAATCGCTGATGGCGGAGTTTACCTTGCCGTGGGTTCTGGAGGCCATGCGCCGCGCCGGGGAGGGACAAGCCTCCTGCCGGTCGTGGCGGTACATCCGCGCCATACTAAACGCCTGGCGCGCAAAAGGGGGGATCGACAGTGTCCATGGAGGATGTCATCCGGGCGGTGAACAACAAGGACATGGAGGCGCTCAAAGCGATGTTCGCGCCGCTTTGCACATCAGACGATACTAAGTACGAGTGCGATATCTGCCAGGATACCGGCTGGGTGGATATCGGCGAGCGCCGGGTGAAGCCCTGCCGCTGCATGGCCGTGAAGAAGGCCAGGCGCCAGATGCGGGAAAGCGGGCTGGAAGGCCTGCTGGACCGGCATACCTTCGGCAATTTCATACCGGACGAGCCCTGGCAAAAGGGGCTGCTGGATTTAAGCCAGGAATACCTTCAGCATGTCCAGTCCGGCGGCAAAGCCTGGCTGTACCTTGCCGGGCAGCCGGGCTGCGGCAAAACGCACCTGTGCACCGCCGTGTGCGGGGAGCTTTTACAGCAGGGCATCCCCGTGCGCTACATGCTCTGGACGGATCAAACCCAGCGCATCAAGGCGGACATCAACAATTCCGAAGCGATGGACAGGCTGCTGGAACCCCTGAAGACCGTGCCCATCCTGTATGTGGACGACCTGTTCAAGGGCCCGCCGGGCATAAGCCCTACGCCGTCCGCCGCGGACCTGCGCCTGGCCTTTGAGATATTCAACATGCGCTACGTGCGGCAGCTTTCCACCATCGTATCCGGCGAGTGGGACCTGACAACCTTGATCGGCCTGGATCAGGGCACCTTCTCCCGGGTGTACCAGCAAAGCAAGGGATTCACCGCCTTCGTCGGGCCGGACATGCGCAAAAACTTCCGGCTGCGGGGGGTGTGAGCGTGCCTCATGACAGCGTGAGCGGCGCCGTGCGCTGCCCCTATTACAAAAGCCATACCCGCTTGAGCGTCGTGTGCCAGTGGGTCGGCGGCAGCATTTTGACCCAGCGCTTCCCCTCCTCCCAGCGGCGGGTGCGCCATGTGTACAAGTATTGCGCAGCCATGGAGTTCGGCCGCTGCCCCCTGGCCGCGGTGATGAACTGCGTGTACGCGCCGTGGTTGCGTAGCCGAAGTGCCACCTGTGGCTCCGGGACATCTCACCTGATAGTAGCTGAAAAGGGCAGTGTTAAGAATGGCGGTGAATAAGAGCAATGCGAACGGCTGTAAGCAATGCTACTAGGCGATTTTGAGGCATTATTACTGCGCGGATTTGATGGATGAGCAGTTCACCGAGAACATATACTGTTAGAGACCTGGGCATATTTTGAAAAAGTAGAAATTCATTGAAGGAGTCATCAAATCTATGAAGAATAGTGAGTATGTAAGAATCGTTCAGAATATCCACGAATTTGGAGGAATGGATATGTCTAAAGTAGTACAATACCAAATGAGTATTTTCGGTGATTACGATAATATTAGACCAGAGCAAGATATTTTGATTGAATTCATTCGAAACCAAGCCCTGCAAGGTTTTCTTCCATCTGCTTTTAATATTTCAACCATTAATCCAATTACTGGTGAGGTCATGCAGCGCCCGGGTTTGCAGATGATTCAACAAGCGAGTGGTTGGAATATTACGGTTGTTCCAGACCGAATTGATGTTAACTATCAGTTACAACCAGGCAGACATATCTTTTCTGTCATTGATGACCTGACTGAGCAAGCAAGAGCTTTCTTAACTGCAACATTGGAAATACTCAGTGTGGGAGGCAAAAGACTAACGATTAATTGCCGTGTAGAAATCGAGCAAAGTAGCTACGAACGGAGCGAACGCTTTAGGAGTAGGATTACTAAATTTCTAGATTACTACAACGACTGTAAAGTGCCTGAGTGGAACATATCCTTTGCTGGGAATAGATTAATGCAGGTTGCTGGTAAAACCGAAAAGGTGAATGAAATCACCAATGTAATGTGTATCCCCTTACCTGAGGATAAAGCTTCAATTTCTGTAATGTTTGACGTAAACACTATTCAACATAATATGAGGGAGCGATTTGATCTCCATAATATGAACGAATTCTTTGCCTATGCAAAAAGCAAGATCACTCAACTTCAAAAGGTGATAGTGGATGAATGGGAAAGAGCTTAGAGTATCGGCTGACCAGAGTGTGAAGAGTCCTTTTACATGGGGCGCAGGGTTTTCTAATGCAACTACAGACATTCTACGACCTAAAAGTATACGCGTTCGGGTTGATAAGGGGCATGTTTTGCCTTTGTGTAAACCCAATCCCGGGGGTCAAAAAACGGACTTTTTGCCCTTGTCTTCTGCAGCTTCCGATTCTGAAGATCAGCTAGAGGATTTTCTGCCCTTGTCTTCTACAACTTCTCAAGCGAGGGTATTTATTGAAAGGGATTTGCAAAGCGTTTCTATAGAGCTTGGCAATGAACTCATCCTAGATGGTAATGCGACGAAGACTGCCGAGAAAAAACCGCTTTTTGTCGAAAAGGGACTGTCTAGCACAACAACCAACAAGGAAGAATACCCAGAGATATCTATTGGTGACAATGAGATTGATCTTTTCTCAAATATGCTAAAATATGATGAATTTGAAACAGGAATGATATCAGATTCAGAGGACTATTTGCGCGGTTTGATGAAACGCACCAGTAAAGATTATGGAATGAAGTTGATTCTATATGTTTATGAAAGAAATGCCGATGATGGCCAAATACTTTCGGGCATTCTGCATATCCTATCCCATTTTACCTTTGATGAAGCTCGCCCATATGGACTGCCAATTGCTATGTGGTGTTTAGGCAATAAGGATCCAGTTATTAAAGAGAGCACGATTCATGTATTTGATAGTTGGAATAATAAAGCGTATCTTAAGGCTTTACGCAACTTTGATTCTGGGTCTATATGGATAGGGAGAATTGTTAAAGAGTTAATAAAACGAATAGAAGAAAACGGTGAGTAGGCATGGCATACTATGTTCGTAGCATAGACAAGCTTGCAAATTTTCAAAAAGTTGTTGAGTTGAAAGACCAACATCAAATTGACGCAGATATCATCACAAGGGATTTAAAAACAACAGGCAATGCATTATCTATATGGCGCATAGATAGTTATGACATGCTGGAAGATGCGATTTTCTGCATGTCGCTGTCCCGAAGTGATTTCTCAGGTATGACGTTCATTATTATTGAAGAAGAATTGTTGGAAAAGTTTGATTTGAGCATAAAGCCATCTAAGAATCCATATGAGGGAATAGTAAAGAATAACCGCAGTAAACATTATGATATTTTTGGCTTAACATTAGAGCACCTTTTACGTGTAATGGGTCTATATGCAGCAATCGGGGAAAAAGATGCGAAATTACAAGAAGGATATTTCGTTAAAAGCTATTTGAAAGATGCTATTAAGCAAATGTCTATAGAGGCGTGTAAGCAAAAGCGGATTGACATCGAAAGGACCGAAGCAAAAATGCGGGCGCGTCTTGAAAACTTAACTTAAACAGGGGCGGCGTTTCGGAGCCACTGGCAGCGGCGATGTTTCGTAGCCTTTGGAAATCTTCGGATGCCAACTCTTTGAAATGACATACAAGGTATGCGGCGATGTAACAGGTCCTTTTATGCTGACGGAATGGCTCTGCGGTCATTCCGTTTCATTCATTTGTGTTTTTTTCTTCGATTGCTTTTGAGATACCCCCTCACCGGCACCTGAATCAGCAGCGCATCCAGCATAAACGCGGCGGCAAGGGCATAGCGCAGGAAGTCAGGTGCGTCCTTCCAGAATCCAATGATGGTTAACAGAACAACGACAAGCAGGCCAAGTATCAGGTGCGCGATGTACGCGGCGTACTGGAATGTATTCAAACTATCCCGAAAATCCAGGAAGAACAGCCGGGTGAAAAGGGGTATGCCCTCCCGTTTATGGCGGCGGAAGCCCCGGGTGTGGTTCCTGCTGGCGATGCTTATGCCCAGGGCGGCGTGATGCGCATACGTGACCAGCGCGTATGCCGCAAGCCCGATGAGCAGGCTGGCGGTGCCGCCCAGGATATCGAAGGCGGCCATCACAGAGCGCGCTCCCCGGCGGCTTCCCGAGCACCGGCATCCGGTGCCGCGTGCATGTGGGCGATGTACTTGTCGCCCCAGATTTTCAGCTCCCGCAATACGGGCTGGAACGCAAGGCCGATTTCGCTTAAGGAGTATTCCACCCTGGGCGGGATTTGGTAGTACTCGCGGCGAAGGATCAGGCCATCCGCCTCCAGGGCCTTCAATTGCTTCGAAAGTGTGGCCTGGGTGAGGGCCGGCAGCCTTCGCTGAAGCTGGTTGAAGCGGACCGGCCCGCCGGACAGCAGGTGCATAATCAGAAGCGACCACTTGCCGCACAAAAGTCGCTGGGCGGTGACATAGGGGCAGACGCCGAACAGGTCCTTCTTGGGCTGCATGGTGCCTCCGTGACGGTATCCCAAAAGATACCTGGTAACCTCAAAAATCGTACTTGCGCAAGGGCAAGTACTGTTTATAATGGGACCGTGACAGTATATCACAGAATTTGGAAAGGGGCAAACATCATGAACACGCAATCATCACCCGTCCTGGAGGTGCTTTCGTATCTGCGCGGGGCGGGGGTCTTTTACCTGGCCACCTGTGAGGGCGATCAGCCCAGGGTGCGGCCCTTCAGCGCGGCGGCGGAGTTTGAGGGCAGGCTGTACCTTATCACCGGCAACTTCAAAAAGTGCTTTGGACAGATGAAGGTGAACCCGAAGGTGGAGATATCCGCCATGGGCAAGGACAACACCTGGATCCGGGTGGAGGCCAAGGTGGTATCGGATGGCCGCCGGGAGGCGCGCCAGCGCATGATGGAGGAGAATCCGGGCCTTGAAAGGCTGTACGATGTGGACGACGGCCGGATGGAGGTGCTGTACTTAACCGATGCTACGGCCACGGTGTATAACGGGCGGGGGGCCGTGAAGGAGCTGAAGTTCTAGAAAAAAGGCGAGGGAGGAGGGACCTGCGCCTTTTTCCTTACTGAATCGCAGGGAAGATAATGATGGCCGGGCCCGTAGTTATAACGGCGGAAGGCGCGGCGGGGATTGCCTAGAAGTTGCCGCAAGGGTTCGCGCCAGTCCAAAGTCCCGCTCTGCCCGATCCAGCGCCGCAGGGGGAGTGCCTCCGGATGGAGGCAGAACCGATCTGGACCTGGCCATCTCCCGCTGCGACAGGCGGGAATGCTCGTTCACGCTGATAGAATGCGCGATGCTGACGGACGCGCTGCAGCATTGTGAACAAGGGGGACGGTTCCTTATGTTATTTGGTGTGAGTGGAAGTTGGTACACTCCCCTGGACGAGAGGGGTGTACATATCTTTTTGACCAGCGAAAGTGCTGGGATTTTTCCAAACGCATAGAACACAGTGAACCGTCCCGTTTACCGCATCATTTTTGCTTGTACGCGCTTTCATAATACCGTACCACGCCGTCGGCATAGATGTCATAGTCAATCACAAGGCGCAGGAACATAAGTGTGCTGGCGGCGCCGTGCAATTGCTCCTCCAACAGGACCGGTTTGCCAAAGGCAAAGCGCGGCTCCGTCCATTTTTCCGGCTCTACGTCTTTCACGCTTGCAAGATCGGGGAAGAAGGTGAGGAATTCCTCCTTGACCTTTATCTTTTTCGTGTGAAGGGTATAGGCAGCCGTTGCCGCGCCATCCTCCACCGTGACGGATACGGAGCCGATGATGTAAGCGTTGGATGCGATTAAGGGGAAGGTTTGCACCCCAGCCTGCGAGAGATCCACAGGCGTGTACATATACCACTTGCCGGTGAGCGAAGGGGCTTCATCCCGAAAGCGCAGGCCAAGGGAGCAGGCCGTGTTGCTGGGCCAAATCTCGCGCAGTATGGGCACTGTTTTGGTTTCCAGGGATACACCGCACTGTGTACAGTTTAATACCTGTGTGCCGGCGGTTTTGTTGGTGGGAGCCGTGGTGACAATCCATTCGCCCGCCGTATGCCCCGTGGTGGAAAGAACCCCGCCTGTTGCGGGAATTTCCTCCGTCATTTCCACCATGCAGTAGGTGCAGTTGGTGGTTTTTGTGCCCGGCGTGGTGCAGGTTGCATCGCTGACGATGGTCCACGGCCCGGGCTCGTGCACAACCGGTATTTCGATTGTCTGTCTTATGCTCCGGGAGCCGCCGTTCGGCGAATGATACAGGATATGATAGGAAGCCACGATATGGTCCGTGACATCTCCTGCGACTTTATATAAGGCGGTAAATATATGCGGTGAAAAAATGACGGGCTGGATCTGCCAGGAGCTGCCTTTGCCTTCGGATGCCATGCGAAACCTTAATCCTTCCGAAAAATCATAAATGTACAATAAACCGTCGTAGCGGTCATCCGGCGTGGTTATGTTGAGTATAGTTATAAACGATTGATCATGGGTAACGCTGGAAGGCACTTTGTCAAATGAGGCGCTGAAATCGGCCGCATGCGATGTTTTAGGCGCAATAACGATGAAGCACAGCGCCAGGATACAGAAAACCGGAATCATGCAAATTTTCTTCATACGTAATTCCTTTGCCATCCATCCGGAAGCTTATTTATACGCGCTTTCGTAATACCGTACCACGCCGTCGGCATAGATGTCATAGTCAATTAAAAGGCGCAGGAACATAAGCGTGCTGGCGGCGCCGTGCAATTGCTCCTCCAACAGAATAGGTTCGCCAAAGGCAAAGCGCGGCTCCGTCCATTTTTCGGGCTCTACGTCTTTCACGCTTGCAAGATCGGGGAAGAAGGTGAGGAATTCCTCCTTGACCTTTATCTTTTTCGTGTGAAGGGTATAGGCAGCCGTTGCCGCGCCATTCTCCACCTTAACGGATACAGAGCCGATGATGTATGCGTTGGATGCGATTAAGGGAAAGGTTTGCACCCCATTCTGCGAGAGATCCACAGGCGTGTACATATACCACTTGCCGGTAAGCGAAGGGGCTTCATCCCGAAAGCGCGGCCCCAGGGAGCAGGCCGTGTTGTTGGGCCAAATCTCGCGCAGTATGGGCACTGCCTTGGTTTCCAGGGTTATTCCGCACTGCGTGCAGTTTAATACCTGTGTGCCAGCGGTTTTGTTGGTGGCGGCCGTGGTGACAATCCATTCTCCCGCCATATGCCCCGTGGCGGAAAGAACCCCGCCTGTTGCGGGAATTTCCTCCCTCATTTCCACCATGCAGTAGGTGCAGTTCGTGGTTTTTGTGCCCGGCGTGGTGCAGGTTGCATCGCTAACGATGGTCCACGGCCCCGGATTATGCACAATTGGTATAAAGAGGTTTGTTACAAAGGTTTTGGGGGGAGACCCCGGCCACTGGACACCGACAAGGAAGCGTACCAGTATACGATCCGTAACGACATTGTTCACGTCATACTGGAAGTGAACCGTAGTAGGATTATCCGACGGGGTAAAAGCAAAATTATTATTTGACGGTATGGAGGACGAGCGGTATGTCAGGCCTAAGTTCATGGGAAAAATTTCCACGATGGCAGTGGCGAACGGCGACAGGTCGATGATAAGATCAACATCCAGCGTTTGACCATGGGTAACGCTGGAGGGCAAACTGCCCAGGGAAGGGTTGCATGTCGCAGCATATGAAGTTTTAGGCGCTAAAAGGATGAAACACAGCGCCATGATACAGAAAACCGGAATCATGCAAATTTTCTTCATACGTATTTCCTTTTTCATAAATAATACGAAACCGTGTTTTGTATATGTTACCATTATCAGGCAGCAAAATCAATAAAACATTTCCCGCAGCGTTTATTTAGAGCCGGCAGTGCTTCGGTTCCGGAGCCTTACGGGAGGCAGAACCGTTTTGCAAAATGCGGCATTATCCGCCGTGGAATTGGGGGGCAAAATGGCGGATCGCTGGGACTTGGCGGGAAACATGACGGTCCGCGGCGATTTTAAGGGCATGAAAATGGTTGCAATCGGGGGACGGTACACATACAATCGGCAATTGAACACTTCCGTTGGGAAGTGCATGATATGGCCCTTTGGCTCCGGGAGGCATTTTTGATGGAATCCATGGCATTTACTTTGGCGGATTACATGATCCTGCGCGCCGCGGCACAAAAGTATCAGGAGAAACAGGAAACCATGCTGAAGGGTGCCACCGGCGCCGCGCGCAGGAAGGTATTGGAGAACATAATCAATCTGGACCTGGCCATCTCCCGCTGCGACAGGCGGGAATGCTCGTTCACGCTGATAGAATGCGCGATGCTGACGGACGCGCTGCAGCATTACCGGGGGATACTGCCGGAGAGCAGCGAAAGCGCGCATTTGATGATACCGGTGCTGTTCCGTAAGCTGGCGGCGCTTTGTGAGGAGATGCGGCTGGAAGATACGCAGGATAGGCCGGGGGTTGCCATAAGGGATGCGATCGGGGGAACCTCCTTTTGAAAAAGGAGGTTCCCCCGAACCCCTTCCCAGGAAAACTTTATTATGATATTATAAGGGGTTTGGAATATTGGAATTGTCTTGCATTGCATGTGGTTCGTATGAGGGGGATCGCATCTGCGGATGCGACCAAAGGGCTTTCCTCCCATCTGGCTCAATCGTCGCCGCAGTTCGCTGCCGCTTCTGCGGCTCGTTTCGCCAGCCTCCTCCGCCCCTCCCTTATCCGCCACTGGCGGGGTCGGGGCTACGGAGCCCTTTGGAAACCTTCGGGGGCAAACTATATGGTAATTTAGTTTTTCTACATAGAGAAGAAGGGGTTTCGCATCTTCGGATGCGACCAGGGCTTTCCTCCCATCTGGCTCAATCGTCGCCGCAGTTCGCTGCCGCTCTAACTAATTCCCATCCCAATGAAAGTTTTCCGGGGATGGGTGCGGGAAGGTCCCCTTTTTCAAAAGGGGCCCTTCCCGCTTACATTTCCAAATACTCCCGTTACTCCGCCGTGAACTTAGCCACGTCCGTGACGCCCAGGGTGGTGAGGCGCAGCGCGGGGATGACGGACAGGCTTAAAAACGAGAGCGTCATGAAGGGGTCGATTGCGGGAGAAACGCCAAGGCTGCGCGCGGCGTCCATCAAATGGTTCAGGGCGGTTACCACCTCCTGGGCGGGGAGGGGGCTCATGAGGCCGGCGATGGGCAGGGGCAGCTCGGCGAGGATTTGGCCTTGTGCGGCTACCACGATGCCGCCGCGAAGCTCCTTGATCCGGCTTATTGCCAGGGCCATGTCCGCATCGTTTGCGCCGGCGGCGATGAGGTTATGGGCGTCGTGGGCTACGCTTAGCGCCACGGCGCCATTTTTCAGGCCGTAGCCCGTAAGGTACGATAGGCCCATGTGCCCCGTGCCCCGGTGGCGCTCGATGGCGGCGAGCTTCACGATATCGCGGGTGGTGTCCACGCTGTCCGCATATCCTTCGTCGGTGGTCAGCAGCTCGCCGGGGACTAGGCCGATCACCCGCCCGCGGGTAAGCTGGAAGGAAGCCTCGGTGACTTCACCTGTGCGGATTTCCCCCAGCGCAAAGGAGGAATCAGCGGGGGTGGGCAGCGAAGCGGTCCCATCCGGGGAGACGACGCGCTTTCCGGCCTTGTACACGCTGTGGATGGACACCTCGTTCACGTCACTTAATAGCAGAAAATCCGCCTGATAATTGGGCGCCAGCGCGCCAAGGCGGGTTAAGTGAAAGCATTGCGCGGCGTGGAAGGAGGCCATGGTGTAGGCTGTTGCGGGGTCGGCCCCAAGCTTGATGGCCTTGCGCACCATGTGGTCGATGTGGCCCAGGCGGGTCAAATCGGCGGGAAGCTTGTCGTCGGTGACCAGCAGGCAGCGGTGAAACCAGGGCGGGGAAAACAGGGGCAGGAGCGCGGCAAGGTTCCGGCCGGCCGTGCCCTCCCGAACCATGACCCACTGGCCCAGGCGAAGCTTTTCCATGGCCTCTGCTGCCGTGGTGCTCTCGTGGTCGGTGGTGATGCCGGTGGATATATAGGCCTGAAGTGCGCGGCCGGAAAGGCCTGGCGCGTGGCCGTCAGCCTGCTTGCATTGGGCGTGGGCGGCGGCGATTTTTTCCAATGTGTCCGGGGAGGTGGTTAATACGCCGGGGTAATCCATCATTTCGCCCAAGCCCAGCACCCGGGGGTGACGCAGGTATTCCGCCACGGTTGGAGCTTGAAGGACCGCGCCGTTTTCATCCTGGGGCGAGGCCGGCACACAGGAGGGGACCATGAAATATACGGTGAGGGGCAAAGCCTCCGTGGCGCGCAGCATATAATCGATGCCGGCCGCGCCCATCACGTTGGCGATTTCGTGGGGGTCGGCGATCACCGCCGTGGTCCCGTGGGGCAGCACGGCCCGGGCGAATTCCAGGGGCGTGAGCATGGCGCTTTCCAGGTGGATGTGTCCGTCGATGAACCCCGGCACGCAGGTCAAACGGGATGCGTCGATTTCCGTTTCGCCCGCGTATTCCCCGATGCCGGCGATGGTATCGCCGCACACGGCGATGTCGCCCTTTAGCCACTGCCCGGTGAACACGTTTAAATACGCGCAGTTTTTCAGCACAAGGTCTGCTTTTTGTTGGCCCCTGGCGGTACGGATAAGGGAGGCCAGGAAGGCGGGGTCGGCCAGGGAGTTTTGATGATTGATATCTGCCATGAAAGCCTCCTTGATTTGTCGGGAGGGAAGGAACGAAGACGGACGGGTATGCGGGTATGCGGGAAGGCTTCCTTTTGCAAAAGGAGGTCTTCACGGACCCCTTCCAGGAAAACTTGTATGTGGCAGGGGAAGGGAATAGAGGGGGTATTGGTAAATATTATAAAGCATATTGGCTTAGAATGAAACGAAGCACGGTGATAGAGGATGGCATTCGAGGATATTTTGATAGAAAAGCTGTATTGCTACTGTATACCGGAAATACAGTTTGAGGCAATCCAAGAGATACTTGAGCGCGAAAGCTTTGATGTATCTTTGCTTCTTAAGCCCAAGAGCTTAAGATACTGGGACAACGCTGCCTATGTGCTGTCAAAAATGAAACCGGATAGATTACTGCCCATTATTGATGGCCTGTTTAATTGGATTGTAGATTTAAATGATCCGGGAGCCGAAACAATATGGGAGCTGTTGAATGTATTTCCACTGGATGCATTTATGCCTGCGTATGAAAGGGCAATAAAGAAGACTATCTCGACAAGAAATAGTTCTTCAGCCGGATACCTTATGGAGTACATCCATAACGGAAAAGCAAAGCGGGAAGATTTTTCAGATGATTCTCTGTATGATAAGCTGATTGAAGTGTATAAGACTCCCTTTCACCCACTCAAGGGGCGATCCCAGGCGCTCAAAAACCAGGAGGACGGTTCAAAGGATCATAATGATTGAAGACCTATTATTCTGCTATAGTATATAAAACTGCAAACAAAAAGGAGCGTTTGATGGGTAAAATCCTGGGTTCCTTTAGCGGGATGCGAAAGTACCTGGAGGAGGATATGCTGGCCGGCTGCCTGAAGGGCCGGGTCACCTATCATTGCACCACCTACCCCAAGATGGATGGATGCAGTATATTTGAAATACGGGTGGATGGTGCAGCGGTCAGGCAGTTTTCAGGGGAAACGGTGACCAAAGCACTCTGGAAGGGCGAAAAGCCCGGCGGCATACGGGAATTCTGGAAGCCGTACTGGGATCACATAGAGAATACACCCATATTGGACCGGAGGGAGTTTGACGAAACCGAGTTTGCCGGTGCGCTGAAAGCATACCGCGCGCTGCCCATTTTATGCGCGTTGGAGGATGAGAACCTGCTGGTGCGTATGTTCGCGGTGCTGGACAGGCGCGTTGGGACGCGAACGCTGGAAAAATGCAAGGCAGCCATCGAAGACCAGCCCGAATGGCTCCAGTATTTTTACAGGCTGCGCCTTACGGCGGAGAAGATGCTGGTATGAAATAACGAGAATTGGATCAATCATGGAAGGAGGACAGAGTAGATTTGTCCTATATCCTGCTTTACGTAATCTTGACATTCCCTTTGGGGATAATCATTGTTTCTGATATACGAGCCATTATTTTCTCCATCCTACATGGGAACAGGGGCAAGAAACCGAAAAAGGCGGATGCGATAAGAAGGAACCGGAGCTTGAAGGAACGCATCAGTTTGACGTATATGCGGCCTTATATCAAACAATACAGGGCGCAATTTGAACGGTTTTTGATTCTGTATAAGGTGTATATTGTGTATGCCATCGTTACCTTTGTTCTTTTTGCAATTGGCTCGTTTTTTCTTGGCGAACAGGTGCTGAAGGTTTTTGCGTTCGGCAGGTTTTTTGTTGATGTTGCGCTCAGCCTGTATTTGGGTTTCCACTCTGATATAAATCACAGAACGAAGTATAACAGGTTTTAAGCATTCATTGCATCACGGGAACGGCGCATAACGCATCCGGAATCGGCAGCGCAGGGGATGGTTCCTATGGGAGGCTGAGACATATGAAAAAGGATAGATTTCCCGTTTCGGCAATCGTCGCAGGAATCATTGCATTTATAATTAACGCGGTTGTAATCGGCAGCGTGATCGGCGGTGTCAATGTCTTTTGGAGGGGATTTGCCTTGGATAGGCAAGGGCTGCTGTATATCGGCGGCACCCACAGGATTGATGTAATCAGGGAAGGGAAAAAGATCGGAGAAGTGCAAACCCCAGCTATCAATGGGGTAATGTTCACCATTGAGAACGGGGATACGATCCTTATATATTATGGATCATATTGTTACAGGATGGATTTGAAAGGGAATGAGTTGGGGAAGACAAAGGTGGATTCGGATCAGCGTGATAAAGTGAGAGGTGAAGCGGATTATTTTACCGCAGGCAACGGTTTGACATACCATAAGTCTTCGCCCTGGGGGCGAACGCAAATAGCGTATGAGCAGGATGGGAAAGAGACGGTTGTTTATCAAATGCCTTTTCCTATTTATCTGCTGCGCATCTGCTTTGCCCTAAACGCTGTCATTGTATCCTATTGTTTGGTGAAGAGCTTGCGATGGTGTACAAGAAATAACTATACGACATTATCGAGAACCGGCCGGCTCAAGTGGTAAAGAGGTTTTTCATTGGGCACGTATTGCATGGCGCATCCATGACAAAATCGGCATCGCAGGGGACGGTTCCTATGGGAGGCTGAGACATATGAAAAAGAATAGATTTCCCGTTTCGGCAATCGTCGCAGGAATCATCGCATTTGTGATTAATCTGGTTGTAATCGGCAACGCGGTCAGCGGCGTCAATATGGATTGGAGCGGATTTGCCTTGGATAGGCAAGGGCTGCTGTATATCGGCGGCACCGGCATAATGGAAGTGATCAGGGAAGGGAAAAAGATTGGGATGGTGGAAACCCCGACTTCCAGGGGATTTCAATTCACCATTGAAAACGGGGATACGATCCTTTTGATGACGGGAACAAGTTGTTACAGGCTGGATTTGAAGGGGAATGTGCTGGAGAAGGCAGAGGTGGATTGGGAGCTGTACGCCAAATTGGTAAGGGAAGCACATTTCTTTTCCGCGGGCAACGGTTTGACATACCGTATGTCTTCGCCCTGGGGGCGAACACAAATAGCGTATGAGCAGGATGGGAAAGAGACGGTTGTTTACCAAATGCCTGGCAGCGTTTTTATCTTGCGCATCCTTTTTGTTCTGTCCTTTATCAGCCTTGGCTATTGCCTGTTTGCGGTCTTTCGGTGGAAACGTGGAAAGGAAAAAAAAACAGTGCACCAGCGGTAGCTGATCCAAATGGATGAAGGTGGATCAGAGATTTCCTTTAATTCTAAAAACCTGCCCCCGCAGGTTTCCCCGCAGGGGCGCAGCCGGATCATTCCAATCAGCCTGCCTTTTTGGCGGGCTGGTTCCATTTGGTCTATGATCTTGGTGATGTTTTCCGGAAGCAAAACACTAAAAATCGTAAACAACTGTATAGAAAAATCATAGGATGATGCAAATAACGTTGTTGTTTGGAGGTCCATATGATTTATACAGTGGTGCAGGGTGATACACTTTCATCGATCGCACAACGATTTAATACAACCGTTTCTGACCTCTTGGCGCTAAATCCCCAAATCATCGATCCTGACAGCATATTTCCCGGGCAAATCATACGTGTGTCTGCAGAAGTGCCGACACCCCCGACGCCTGTATGTCCGCTTCTGCAACGCGGGAGCCGGGGCAATGATGTTAGAAGGCTTCAAACATTGCTGAGAGCAGCCGGTTTTCATCCAGGTCCTGCAGACGGCATATTTGGGGCAAGTACCCAGCGGGCACTTGTTGCGTTCCAACGCAGCATACGGGAAATAGAAGTCATTACAGGCGTGGCGGATTTTGAAACCTGGACTGCTTTAGGGGCGCAATGCATCCCCGGCCCGGTAGTACCACCTGGAGTAGTGAAATATATCGTTAGGCCGGGTGAGTCCCTTTACATCATTGCTGCCCGGTTTAATGTTACGGTACAGGAAATTCTGCAGGCGAATCCGCAGATAGCAAACCCGGCGCTCATCCTTGCCGGACAGGAGATCAATATTCCTGTTGGGTAATTATTTTGTGTCGAAAATTATGCTTCCACTATTTGGATGCTATTGCTCGCCGCTGTTCTTATAGGATAACAGGTGTTTACTCTCTCATGAAGGATATATTGCCAGAATAATCGCTTCGTTTCGCCCTACACTATTTTTGAGGTGAAGACAATGGCGAATCAAAAAGGCCGCAATCCGAAGCGGAAAAATGCTCCTATAAATCCACCTTCCACCCGCCGTACTAAGTATGGGGAGCTTAAAACAGAAAAGAAGTCGTAAGCCTGCATGTTTTATGCTTTCCCGCAGGAAGACTATCACCTCAAGCGCCCGTGATCCGTTGAGATTGCGGGCTTTTTTTGTGTTTTGGGAAATAGAAAGGACAAGGTTGGGTGTTGATTTGATGGGTGAAAATGTAAGGGGTTATATACAAAGGGGTGTTATGGTTTGTGTGAAGGCAAAGCTTGAAGTTGCGAAACACCGAGCAAGTGCAGCGTGAAACGGTACGCAACGCAGGAGGGCGCAGGGGGGGTCGTTAACTCCCATTAGTTCCCCTTCGCCCAGCTTGCTCAATCTTCGCCGCATTTCGCTACCGCTTATGCGGCTCGTTTCGCAAGCCTCCTCCGCCTGCCTCCTTGCCCCCACTAGGGGCAGGCAGGCTCCGGAGCCCCCCATATCCCCCTTGAAGCGACCAGGGCTCCGTAGCCGAAGCGCCGCCTGTGGCTCCGGAACACCACCCCTGCCAGTGGCAGAAATGGGCGGTGTGGAGGAGGCTGGCGAAAAGGAGCAATGCGAATGGTAGTGAGCAGGGCGACTATTGAGCCAGATGGAGGGATGAAGCGAGGCGGAGGAGGCTGGCGCAACGAGCAATGCGATTGGTGAAGGAGCCTGGCCGTCCCCAGTGGGGACAATAGACCAGGCGGATGAATCAAGCGAAAGGGAGGGCTGGGAGCGGTAGCGATCAGAACGACCATTGAGCTTGCGGATTGTGAGCAATGCGCCGATTGAGCAAGCCGGGGTTGCAGAAGCGGCAGTGTACTGCGGCGACGATTGAGCCAGATGGAGAGCGTGCCCTGGACCCGGGGAGAGCACAGGGGAGAAAATGCATAGGAATTATCCACAAGTGTAAAACACAAGGAACCGTCCCCTGTGTTCTCAAGATCCCGGCCAGTATAATGTATTCAGCAATGCACAAAGAAATACATATTCCTATCAAAAAGGATGTGAGGAAGCGAAATTTGGGGTTATCTGCCGAGGGGGGGGACTGGGGTTTTCGAGTGTGTTAACCGGCCTTTTCAAACCTGCGTTGTTCTCAAGTGTAGTTAAGAACCTTGAACGCTTTGCAATATAAAGATTCTTCGGGAGCTTTGCCCCCTCAGAATGACACGTTGGCTCTTTAACCAACGTTTATTTGACATGGGTGGATCACAAAAATATCGAGGAAGACAAACGAATTATCTAAAAAGCAAAATACAGAGAAGCGTCCCCCTGTATCCAGTTAAGATTTAGATTTTCCCTCCACTCCCCATTACCTTGGAACGTGGCAACTAGAAAAATATTGAATATTCCTCATTTTGTGCTAAAATTAAACAATGATAGTAATCGGTATACCTTGAAAGGAGAATAGATTCATGAATGAATATTTGAAGGCAGATTTGCACGTTCATACTCCAGCATCTGATTGCTACATCGGGAAAAAGTGCGATGAGACATATGTATCAATACTTGAGAAGGCAAAATCGGAGAATATTGGAATATTAGCTATTACAGATCACAACACCCTAAAAGGTTATGAAAAACTAATGGAACTAAAATGCAAATTTATTACTGAATATGAAGTGCTAACAAAATATGTAGCATCTGGTATTCTTGGTTCAGCAGAAATATTAACGCAATTGCAAAGAAAAATTGAACTATTTAATTCTGTTTATATAATTCCAGGTGTCGAAATTACAGTGAACCCAGGAGTTCATGTATTAGTGCTTTCAAGTGAAGAAAGCATGGAAGACATCAAGGGTTTGTTGCTTAAGCTGGGTTATTCAAATGATAAACAAGGTTTTGATTCATTTGTACCTAATATGGATGTAAAAGAATTTCTAGAGCAGGTAGAATTACGCGGCAAAATTGTTATTTGCCCTCATGTAGACAGGGACAAAGGTATATATAATGTTTTAAATGGTGCATATAGAGCACATATCTTTAAATCAAGTGTAATTAATGGCTTTACATGTAACAGTGTAAACCAACTCAGAAATATAAAAAACGATCTCTTTAAGCAACCTGATTACAGAAGAACATCACCGCTAGCATTCATTAACGCATCGGATGCGCATGATATAGATTCAATTGGAAGCAAATACTCATTCTTTAAGTTAACAACACAGCCCCTGTTTGAATCTTTAGTTAGTGCTTTTTGCAACCCTGAACAAAGTATTAGTGACGATAATAATCCAAAACTAAAAAGTATAATAAGAAAATGTATAGAAAGTGGAAAAGCAGTAGTATTAACTACTGCCAATAAGGAAGAGTTAGTAAAGTCGATTTGTGCTGTATTAAACAATGGCTATGGACATATCTTAATTGGCGTAACACAAGATATTGATATTTTTGGAGTACAATCAACAAAGAACGATCTAGAATTATTGTTTTTCTCTACATTAAATGATATAGCTGTAGAAGGTGGTCAAGCGACCTGCCAATTAATCATGGAGGAAATTGGCTCGGGAAGGGCTATTGGAATAGTTACCTTATCAAGTGAGGGTAGAAAAATATGGTATGATAATACACAATCAGTATATATATTTAAAGAAGAGGGAAAGATTGGAAAAGCTAATATTAAGGATATAGAAAGGATAATCTATAACAATATAATTACCGACCTTAAAGAATGTGATAAAAAAATAAATAGTGAAATAGATTCAATAGTTTTACGATGTGAGTATCTTCGCAACAATGTTAAAAAATATGAGTTAGCTAATAAGATATCTATAGCGAGTTTGCCGTTTGCAATTTATGCAGACTTACAGTTTATAAGCGGAAATAGCACAATCGGAAAATATTGGGAGAAATTCACCAAGACTGGTAACGGTTATTCAGACGGTAACGCGGTTATTATTCCTAAAGCACAAACTAGGCTTGAAGACGCATACTTGCGTTGCACAAGTCCTTTTATGGATATTGATGAAACCGATACCGATAGGTTTCAAAAATTCTCTTATCCAGCAATTATAATGTCATGTGACGGCGGTTGTTTTTTAGTGGAAAAGAATGAATGGTATCTTATTTCTCAATATGACGTACTAATAATAACGCTTAATAAAAATGGGCGAGCTGATAATATCTCTTTACATGCTATTTTGGCTTGGCTAAAATCAAGTGCTTTAGCATGGTATTCATTATGGAGATTTGATAGTATTAATCTGTTTTCAAACAAAGCAATAATGAAAGCCCTTTTACCTCATAAGGAAATGTTAATCGAAAATGAGATTCTTGCAAATTCAATTAAGAAAATAACTGTTTTAGAGAAAGATTATCTCGATAAATGCAGAGAATTAATTAACAATGAGGATCTATTTGAAGAAATCACAAATAAACATAATTTAAAGGTTCTAGAAATAGCACGCGAAATTGATTCAATCATTAATAGAAAGTATGAATTTTCTACAAATGATATAAATATGATATCTGATACAATAAAATCACATAATATTTTCGACTATTTGGCCAATGTCGAACCCTCTGATGCATAATGTATTTGGAAGGTCGTTGTTTATCAAAACAATGGCAAATATGGATTCCTCGCCGCGCTTGCGGAGCACAGTACATTGGACACAACGGACCAGATATATGAGCCGGTTCTTTGTGTTGATTAGCGTGAAGAGAGTTCGACAAGCTCATCTTGATATAAGAGAGAGCCTCAATGTAATCGGAAATTAATACGGATTTTTTTGAAAGGAAAACACAGAGGAGAATCGTCTCCCGTGTTCATCTCCTGCGTCTCCCCGCCCCATTCATTCCCCCGCATCGAAAAGATACATGTATGCCGAGCCATTCTCCTTGGGATAGAAAAACAGCATAAAATGCGTATCATCATAAAAGGATACAGTTAACTCACTGGCAAATGGATTTTCAATGTCATACGCCTTGATTTCGCCCGTCTCCATGTCGGTAACGGTTACTGTGTTAGCGTCGCTGTTCCAGAATCTCTTGCCTGTGAGCGCCATCAGCCTGCCGTCGGGTGAAATATCGTATTCGGCGCAGGATCCCATTTCGTTGGCGTATTCCAGCTGCTCCTGTACCGATTCGGGTAGCGGCGAGGATTCCAGGGTGTCCATATCGGTTTTCAGTGCCGAGCCGTAGATTGTGTTCCCTATTATGCCGCATAAGCTTCCGCGGCCCGTGATCCTGTGATCCGTGCGCGTCTTCAGGTCATAGATGCCATAGCCCGCATCCCATTCCCAGCCGTAGACTTTATACAGGAAGCGATACTCATCCAATGGCTTGTACACATCAAAATCACGCCAAAGGAATATGTTGTTATCATAATAAGTGTCTTCGTCTACCGGGAATGTCACTTCGTCGTATCCGACATCGTCCGGCCACGGCACATATTTCAAGAATGTCTCATAACTGGCGCCTTCCCAGTACATAGACTCCGAGGGAACGCCCTGGATCAGCAGCTCCATTTTGTAGGTTTTCAAATCCATGGCATAGAGGCTTCCATCCGCCTCGCGGATGGCCGTTTTGCCGCCGGGCATGACCGTGGGCCCGTTGGGCACAGTGGTTATGCTCACTGCACCGTCCGGCGTGATGGCTGCCTTGACTGTAAAGAACATGTCATTGTAATTGTCTGATGGCGTCATCAGCAAACAGAACATGCCGTCCTCAAAGCACTGCTCAAACTGGTACGCTTCTGGAATGGGTGTCCTAGAAAGGATCGCATTGTTGCGCATGTCCAAAACGATAAGCTCGTCTCCCGCCCCATTCAGCTCCTTAAGGAGCACGCAGGTGTCCGCGTTCAGCGTCCAGGCGTGAGACACTTCAGCCGCGCCATCTTTAAAGGCATCCCGAAGATCGATTTCCTGTACGCCTTCGGGAACGATGGTCCGCTGTTCCGCCGGTAAAGCCGCAGAGGCTTTCTCGCGGCTTACAGGCGATGTTTCCGCATGCGCCGGGCTGCAAGGCAGGCATAGGAGCAGGGAAAAAATCAATATAAGAAGTACCGGACGTTTTTTCATCGTGCCTCCTCCTCGCTTGCTTTGCAGCCTGATAACCATAGGGACGGTTCGTTTGGCCTGCGATTCCCCGCCCTGTTCATTCCGCCGTGTCAATAAGGTATATGTAGGCCGAGCCATTCTCCTTGGGATAGAAAAACAGCATAAAGCGAGTATTATCGTAAAAGGATACAGTTGCCTCACTCGCAAATGGATTATCAATGTCATACGCCTTGATGCCGCCTGTCTCCATATTGGTCACGGTAACGGTGCTGGCGTCTTCGTTGTACGGGGATTTCGTGTTTGTGATTGCCATCAGCCTGCCATCCGGGGAAAAATCGATGCCGGCGCTGGATTGCATGGCGGTGGCGTCGTAAAGCTGATCCTGTACTGATGCAGGAAGCGGTGAGGATTCCAAGGTGTCCATATCCGTTTTCAGGGCCGAGCCGTAGAGCGTGGCCCCTGCCATGCCGCACAAATGGCCGCGGCCCGTGATCCTGTGATCTGTGTGGGTTTTCAGGTCATAGATACCGTAGCCCGCGCCCCATTCCCAGCCGTAGACCCTATACACGAAGCGATACTCGTCCAAGGGCCTGTACACATAGAAATCACGCCAAAGATATATATTGTTTTCATAATAGGTGTCTTCGTCTACCGGGAAAGTAATCGGGAACGGATAACCGTCCTCATACTTTCCGTCGTAAAAAACATCGTCCGGCCAGGGCACATATTTCAAAAATGTCTCATAACTGGCGCCTTCCCAGTCCCGGGTCATTTGGGAAACGCCCTGGATCAGCAATTCCATCTTGTAGGTTTTCAAATCCATGGCATAGAGGCTTCCGTCCGCCTCGCGGATGGCCGTTTTGCCGCCGGGCATGACCGTGATCCCTTTCGGTACGGTGGTGATGTTCACAGTACCGTCCGGCGTGACGGCTGCCTTGACAACAAAGAACATGTCATTGTAGTTGTCCAATGGCGTCATCAGCAAATAGAACACGCCGTCAGAAAAGCCCTGCTCAGGATCGTACGTTGCGTATGGAACAGGCGTGCGGGAAAGGACCGTATTGTCCCGGATGTTTAAAACGATGATCTCATCGTCGCCTTCCTCATTGAGCTCCCTCATTAGCACGCAGGTGTCCGCGTTCAGCATCCAGGCGTGATGCACACCGGCGGCATGATCGCCCAGGATCACCCGAAGATCGATCTCCGTCACGCCTTCGGGAACGACGGTACGCTGTTCCGCCGGTAAAGCCGCAGAGGTTTTTTCGTTGCCGGCAGGCGGGGACTCCGCATACGCCGGGCTTAAAAACAGGCATAGGCACAGGGAAAGAGCCAATAACACGGCCAGGGACAAGCAGGCGCTTGATTTCATGGGGCCGCCCTCCTGTGTTGTTGTATCGTCCATGGATAGGCTGAAGGCCCTTCCCCGGCGGCCTCATGCATCAGTCGTTCACTTCCACGCTGTTGACCAGGCCGGCGAAGAAATTCAACTGTCCGTCGGGGGTATTCACCTTGTCCAGGTACGTCAGGATGAAGAATTCACTCCCGTTTTGAACCAGCAGGAAGCTTCCCAGATAGGTTTCGCCGTACATGCCCAGGTCCATCCGGAGGATGGCGGCGTATTTGCCATGAATTTCAATATCGAACTGGCTGAGCAGCGCCGCGTCGGCTTCCTCGGTGCCGGTCATCCCCTTTACCAGGGCGGAAAGGATGAAGCGCGCCTCCGATTCGGACGAGGCGTTCACACCGGGGATGGTTTTCACCGAGGCGAACACATACCCATCATCCGCTATTTGTGATTCGTCGGCGTAATGGTAGTAGCCGTCTTCCTCATCCACCGTGCTCCAGGAGGACGGGATTTGGTAGCTGAAGGAGCCGACGGTGTACTCTTCGGTTTCTTGCTCACCCAAGGCGGGAACAGCGGCAAAAAGCACCAGGGTCCATACGGCCAAGAACAGGCATATCCTTTGTTTCATGAAATCGTCCTCCCATGTTTGTATGGTTTATGAAAAAGGCAAACGTATGGAATCCGCTTGCGGGCAGGCCCATAGCTCACTTGCTGATTTCGATGCTGTTGACGATATCGCTGAATATTTTCAACTGCTCCTCGGTGGTGTGATCCGTATCCAAATACATGATGATAAAAATCTCCCCACCGTCTAGAATCATGACGCTGCTTGCAGGATAGGTAGTGCCATAATAGTCCAGGTCCATCCTGACAAGGGAAGCGTACAGGCCGCCTAGCTCAATGTCATACGTACTGAGCACTTTGGATTCGCCTTCTGTGGATTCGATCATGCCATTGGCCACGTTGGCAAGGAAGAACCGCGCTTCCGTCTCCGACCGGATGGTCACTCCTTCGAAGGTTTGCAGCGCAGCGTATACATATCCTTTGCCCGCATCGGCCGGGTCACCGGCGTAGTGGTAGTAGCCGTCTTCCGCATCATCCGTTCTCCAGGTGGATGGGATGCGGTAGCTGAAGGAGCCGACGGTATACTCGTCTGTGGATTGCTCGCCCGCGGCGGGAAGGACGGTCAAAATCACAAGGAGCAAGGCGGCAAGGAACAGGCAGGCTTTTGATTTCATGGTTACGTCCTCCCTAATTTATATTGGGCTTTATTGGGCAAGGCCGGAAAATTCCTTTTCCGGCGGGCCTTACGCGTTACTCGTTGATTTCAACGCTGTTGACGATATCGCTGAAGATTTTTAACTGCTCGTCCACCGTGTTCACACGGTCCAGGTAGGTGAGCTCCAAAATATCCTTGCCGCTGATGACCAGCAGGTTGTTCGTTTGAAAGACCTCGGCGTATACCTTTGTTTCAATGCGGACGATGGTTGCATATCTCCCGTGGATTTCTATATCGAAGCGGTTCAGCAGCACTGATTCGCCATTTACCGGATCCAGCATTGCATGCACATAGTGGTTCAGAAAGAAACGGGCCCCCTCCTCGGTTTCGGGAAGCGCGCCTACCACCTCATGCCTATAGGTGGAGGCTATCCCGCTATTGAAGTCTCCTTCCTCCCTGGCATAATGGTAATAGGTGCCGTAACCCCCTTCCACCGTGATCCAGCCGGAGGGGATTTTGTAGGTAAAGGGGCCGATGGTGTACACATCCTCCTTCGTTTCGCCCAGGGCGGGATTGGCAAGGAGCAGCACCAGGAACCATACGGCCAGGAACAGGCTTGTTTTTTGTTTCATGGTGCGATCCTCCCTTTTCGGACGGACAGAACGGTATTGTAAAGGAAACCGAGGCGCGGCTTCGCTGCCGCCCTATGGCTCAGTCCTGAACGCTGATGCTGTTGACGATGTCACTGAAGATTTTCAGCTGTTCATCGGGGGTGTTCACCCGATCCAGATAGACGACCATTAAAAATTCCTGGCCGTTTAAGACCAGCAGGCAGTTCGTTTCGTATACCTGGCCGAACACCTTTGATTTCAGGCGGAAGAGGGAGGAATACCTGCCGCAAAGCTCTATATCAAACTGGTTTAACAGCTCTGATTTATATTTGTCCGTATCCATCATCGCATGTACCATGCTGGTGAGCATGCGGCGCGCCTCCTCCTCGGACTCAGGGCTCTTTTCTTCCACCGTCTGCGACAGGGCGTAGGCCAGCCCGTCGTCCGGCTGCCCGGCCTCCCCCGCGTAGTGGAAGGTCGCACCGCTCTCAGTTACCGTGTTCCAGGAGGACGGTATGCGGTAACGGAAGGAGCCGGCGGTAAATTCGTCTGTCGTTTGTTCGCCTAAGGCGGGCAGGATGCTCAAAACGCACAGGGTCAAAAGGGCAAGGAACAGGCGGGCCCTTGCTTTCATGCGTTATCCTCCTTGGGTTTTATATTGTCAGTTTAGCATGAATTTTGGAATATATCCAGTATTTTGCATGGATGCCGGTTTCCAAATCTTTGCCTTCATGATATGATGGAGGAAGAAGGATGTGTGCAGTTGCCGGTATTAACGGCAGCATTGCAAGTTTATATGTAAGGAGGCGGTTTTCCTGGAGGCGGGGATGTGGTTTGTTTGGGGCGTGGTTGTTTTGTTTGCGGTGATGGGTGTGGCAATCCTTTTGGGCAAGGGCGATTTTATGGTTTTCGGCAAAAGGACGAACAGGGAAGGATACCATATACGCCGCGTGCGCCTGATATACGGCATCGGTATTTTGCTCATTGCCGCCTGGGTTACCGCGTTTGGCCTTTTTGGCAGGCAGTTTCCGCAGGGCTTAAGGTCGTGGGCGGGTGCCATTTCGGCTGTGGCGCTGCTTGGAATGGCCATATTGAAGGAAACGGTGTGCAGGAAATAGGGAAGTTAAGGGGCGGCGGCAGGCACTGGGTGTGCAATGCGTTTAACCTTTTGACACGCAATGGGGAGGGGGCGGAATCGCCCCCTCCCCGCTTTTGGTCAGCAGCAGCAAGGAGATTGACAGCCGCACCTATGATCCTGGCACGGGTCGCAGCACGGGTTTTCGCAACGGTCACAGCAGGGTTCACAGCAGGGTTGACAGCAAGGCTGCCAGCAGGGCTGCCAGCAGGGCTGACAGCAAGGCTGCCAGCAGGATTCCATGCTATAGCCCCAGGATTGCGGATAATAGCCCAGGCGCTGATCCATATAATAGCCGGATGGATCATAAGAAGGGTACATACTGTACGCCCGGAGATAGGAATAATACTCATCCATAAATGGTTTCCTCCACATGTGCAAAATAGGCGCCCATTCTAGTATATGACAGGCCTTTTCACGCGGTGTGGGGGCGGGGCTCAAGGTGGCTTGCCGCCATGTACGCAGCGCAATTCTTGCAGGCCGGTTTGGTATTTTCCGGTTGACGCGGCGGCCATGCGGGATGTACGGCCACCATTACCGTAACGGCCAACGGCGGGGCGAAGGCCATATGCGCGGTGACGGTGAAGTAGGAAACGGGGACGGAATAGGGTGAATTGCGGGGAGGGAGCTTTTGAAGAAGTGTCCTTCCCGCGCGCTGCCCCGAAAGCTTTGGGATCATTACTTCAAATGCTGTTTCTTGACTTAAGCAACAGGCTGGCAGGAAGGCAGGGCATAAGAAGGCTGTGCTGATGGATAGCACACCTCCTTTCTAGGAAAACCCCTGGCAGAGCCATCCCCTCAAGGGAAAGCCTTGGATGCGCAATCCACCGAACGTTCCTTGAACAGATCATAAGGGCCGCGGCATCATATTTTCTGAAAAAGTGTGCTTTTATTAGAACCAGGGAGAAATCCTTCCGGTATTTTTTGTATAATGGGCATGAACGGATAAGAACAAGTGTTCTTATATCCGGTATCGGAAAAGAGGTGATGCACGCTTGCCCTTATCGGAACGCAAGCTGCGCTTTGTGGACGCTTATTTAACGGACCCCTGCGCCGGCCGCGCGGCCAAGGCCGCCGGCTACTGCGGCGACTATGGCCGCAAGCTTTTAAAGCAAAAGGAGGTGGCCGCCTGTATTCGCGACCGCGCTGACCTTTTGGCCACGGAGCGCATCGCCACACCCACGGAAATACTCGAGCTGCTCACCAAGATCATCCGCCGCGACGACGCCATGTGCGATTTTGAGGTGGTGAAAACCAAAACCCGCCTGGAACGCCTGGACGAGCACGGCAAAAAGGTGGTACAGGACCAGGAAGCCCAGGAGCTCGTGAAAATTCCGCCCTCCCTGCGCGATGTGATGAAGGCCGCCGAGGACGTCATCGACCGCTGGGATAAGTACCTCACCGCCGCCGGAGCATCGGAGGGCGGCGTGGTGGAAATCCCCGCCGTGATGAACGAGGAGGAGTAGGGACCGGGACTGTTTTTACGGGAGGGCTTGGCGGGAAGGACACTTTTTGAAAAAAGTGTCCTTCCCGCACCCATCCCGAAAAACTTCATGTATGGGAATATAAATGCAACGTGCCGTAGGGCGGGGGCTTGCTCCCGCCGTTGTTTATATGGATTGGCTTTTGCCATGTGGTTGAATCCATTGGTTATACGAAACGGCGGGAGCCGCTCTAAATTGGTGAATAGATTGATTTTGATCATCGAATAAATATTAATAATATCAGAAGTTTTCTCGGGTGGGCGCGGGAGGGGCCTCTTTTTCAAAAGAGGCCCCTCCCGCATGCATCCCCGGATACCGCCCCGCCGTCCCTCAGCCGTTGCCGGGGCCGTAGACCACCAGGCGGATGATGCCCGATTCGGCGTAGATATAGCCGGTGAAGCCGCTGTCGTTGGTATCCATGGGCAACAGGTCGATCTGCCACTGGGGCGTTTCGTAGTCCACCCGAAAGGTGAGGTGAGGCCGCATGGTTTTCAGGTCGTTAATGGAAATATCGGTATAGGTTTTTGTGATGTAGGTAAGCAGGATGCGCATTGCATCCGTGTAAGGGATCGCGCCTTCGCCGGGCAGGCCCTGGGTGCGGCTGTTTTCCACCGCCTTCTTTTGAAGATTCCAGGCATCGGAATACATGTAGGTATTGGTCCAATCTGCGATAAGCTGCTCCACATCTTCGCTGCGATCCGCCGTGTGATCCTTGGGCAGGGCGATTTTCCGCAGGATGGTGTGGGGTTTTTCCATCACATCGATGCCGTAGGCGGCCAGGAGAATTCCATTCGGTCCAGGATGCAGGCTGAAATTCATGATTTTACCGATATTGCCCGTGGTGGCGGTCCATTCATCGGTGATGGCGCCGGTAAGATCGGTCAGGAGAAGCTTTACTTCCGCGCGGAACTGGGATTCCACGCAGGCCAGCACATAGCCGCCGTCGGTTTCCAGTATGGCCTGCATGTCGCTTTCTTTTTTATCGCCGATGCGGTAGTCCGTTTGAAAGACGAGGCCGGTCTCGTCATACTTTGCGATAAAGCTGGTACCATAGGCGCTTGCCGTGCCGGGGTTGGCCCTTATGCCAAACGTGTTGCCGCAGACGACAACGCTGTTATCGGACGCGGCCACGCCGCCCGTGAATTCCGCCCGGTTCGCGCTTAGATGCTTCCACTTTACATTCCCGTCAAAGTCGAATTTCACCACCACGCCCACGGGGTAGTCGCTGGTCTTGATGATGTGGGTGCCGTAGGCGATATAGCCATCCCTGGTCAGAAGGCAACCGGTTAAAAACCAGGGCTCATCATACGTCTTTTCCCAAATCAGGCCGGTTTGTATGTCCAGCTTCCGGATGGTGAAGTTCTTGATTCCCATTTTGGCAAACTCCAAAAAGCCTGTTTCGGCGGGGTAGATGCCGGTGATGTTGTAGGGTTCGGTGACCTCCCTGAGGACGTTGCCGTACTGAATTACGGACAGGACGGACCTGGGCGAATCCGCACTGACGTAGCGCACGGCGATGTACTTGTCGTTGTTAAGGGGCACGGCGGTGCGGAACTGGCTCATGTGGTTCATATCATCCTTGCTCTGTATGGCCCACTTGATCTGCCCGTTTTCGTCGGCGCAGATGAGGGTCGCCTCGGCGTTATTGAGACTACCAATGGAGCTGAAAAACAGGTATTCACCCGGCCGGAACGTCTGGCACTTGAACATGTCATAGCCGCCGGTATAGTAGACCTCGTGCAGGTCCGCGCTTTCCGCCTGGGCGGCTGGCAGGCAGGGGATCAAAAGCCACAGCACAAGGAATAGGGGCAGAATGCGTTTGGGCATGAGGATACCTCCCCGTCGCGTGTTTTTGGTTATGTCTATTGTAGCAACGAAGAAGATATGGAATTTCATGCCGTTGATAGGAAAATTTACTAGATTTGTGGGGGTCGTGTGAAGGATGGCCGGATGGGGGCTATTCTGTATGGATGAGCAGGACGGCGGGCATGGAAAAGAAATGGCGGGGAAGGGCCTGCACAAAGGGGAATGGAGGAATTACGGTTCAGGAGGCAAACAAAAGCGGCGGGAGCAAGCCCCCGCCCTACGGGTGCGGATTGCGACGGTGGAAGGGAATACGCCAGCTTTATAAGGCTTATTATGCTATTGAAGTTTTCTGAGGGTGGGTCCGGGAGGGGCTTCTTTTTCAAAAGAAACCCCTCCCGCAATCTCCTCACCGGAACAAAATCAGAGCCTGGTTTTGGCCCGTGCGCTTCAGCACCCTGTACCCCGTGTGCGCGGCGGTGGCGATACCGCCCATGCCGGGGCGGCAGTAGCCGCCGGGGATTAAGGATCCGTCATCCCGCACGAGGACGGCGCCCAGGAGCCCCACCTTCACCCATTCCGGGCGGTTTTCCCTGGGGATATACGCCCTGTTGGTATCGAAGGTGCGGTCCATGGCGGGCTGCCTTTGCACATGGGAGGGCACGATCACGTTCCCCTGTTTGTCGGTTAAATCGGGCACGGTGACATCCTCATACACGATGCCGCCCCACTCGTCGGTTTGATATTTGTGCTTCCAGCGCAGATCGCCCGAGCCGGCCACGAAGCCGGGGGTGCGGCTTACAACACCCAGCACATACTCGTCATACGCCTGGGCAATGCGGACCTTATCGCCGCAGCCGGCGAAGGTGACAAAATAGCCCGGCTCGATGGGCTGGCCGGATTCCGTTTCGTACATTTCAGCGTAATCCGCGCCGCCGGCGTGCCAGGCGACATCGATATAGGCATTGCCGTTATACAGTATTTTGGCGGCCAGGCCCGGCCCTGTAAAGAAACCGCCGTTGCCCAGGAACCAGGAAAACGGGGTATCCGCCTGGCCATTGAAGCCCATGATGTGAACGCCGTTTAAGTTGTTGTCGCTGTTGTTGTAGCCTTCCACGTGGGATACGAAGCCGCCGGCCGATGCGCCCCAGCCTTCCGCGTGGGCTCCCTCGCCGCTGGCTGTGGTGAATATGCCTTCGGCATGGCTGGCCTCTCCGGAGGCGGTGGTTTCAAAGCCCTCGGCGTGGCTTTCATCCCCGGAGGCAACGGTGCGGTTGCCCTCTG
The DNA here is from genome assembly GCA_023436585.1 of Bacillota bacterium. Classification (GTDB taxonomy): domain Bacteria; phylum Bacillota; class Clostridia; order Christensenellales; family Aristaeellaceae; genus JAEWAH01. The sequence goes on from JAEZIN010000035.1 coordinate 48,388, forward strand.
AATGGCTGGCCTCCCCGGAGGCTAAGGTGGAAAGGCCTTCGGCGTGGGCATAGAAGCCGGACGCCGTGCTGCCGCCCTCGGCGTGGGCGGCATCGCCGGAAGCAACGGAGGTGTTGCCTTCGGCATGGGAGGCAAAGCCTGTGCTTTGTGTGTCATAGCCCTCGGCATGGCTGACGCCGCCGGAGGCAGTCGCCCTTATGCCCTGGGCAAAGGAGTTGTCGCCGGAGGCGACGGAGTCCGCGCCGATGGCAAAGGCGTTGATGCCCATTTGATAATCGCCGCGTACATTGATGCCCCGGACCGCGCCGGCCGCGTTTCCGTTTACAAGGTTGGTCAGGCCGCCGCCGGGACCGGTAGGTCCGGTAGCACCTGTAGCGCCGGTGGCGCCGGTAGCTCCAGTGGCGCCCGTAGCCCCGGTAGCGCCGGCAGGTCCTGTAGGCCCGGTGGGACCTGTGGGTCCGGTGGGGCCGGGACGGCAGCAGGGTTCGGGCCTGGGCGGGCAGGGATGAGGTCCGGGCGGATAGGGTTCAGGCTTGGGCGGATATGGGTCGGGCCTTGGCCTGCAGCTTTCACAGCGCGGATCGTGGCGCGGGTCAAAACGCGGGTCATAGTGTGGATCGCCGCGCGGGTCATTGCGTGGATCATTGCGTGGGTCGAAGCGCGGGCCGAAGCCCGGATCGTAGTCTGATTCGCTTCGCGGATCGTTTCGGGGGTCGTTGCGCGGGTCATAACGCGGATCGTTTCGTGGGTCGTAGCCCGGGTCGTTCCGGGGGTCTTGGGGAAGGAAGTATTTATCTCTACCGTACATACGGATTCCTCCAATGTTAAGTGGGGCCCTTTTGCAGTATATGTGTGGGGGGAAGGGGGGGTGTAGAAAAACAGGTGAAGACATGCCTGCATATTGCCGTGCGTCTGGTTATCTAGCATCGGTTTCCATGTATGATGGCGGTTTTTACTGGGTAAGTCAGGCAGCGCAAGCGTGGATTTGGATGGGCAGGCCCGAGGGGAAAGGGACGAATGCGTCTTTCCACCATCCGGGAAGACGGTATGGCCCAAGCTTATTGGACAATGGAAAAAGGCCGGAAACGCACGCTCCCGGCCCATTGAAAAAATAATGATCATGTGGGTTTGCTATTTGTGAGGGATGTGGATGCGATCACCGTCATTGCCCGAGGCTGCTCACCCTCCCAACAATTTTGCCAGCAGAGTCCCCAATGTATTGGCGGAGAGGGCTGTTATAAATGAGATTCCTTCCTGGCCGATCCGCTTTGCAAGGCCGGAAAGCTTGTTTTGATCCTTCTTGGCGATTGCCTGTTTTGCTTCAAGCAATTCCTGCCGCATGCTCAAAAACAACGGAGATTGTATCCTTTGGATGGTCGCGTTGATTTCAAGCTGCATTTTTTCCCAATCAATTTCATCGGTGTTGTTGGCTGTGGGTTGCTGAACAATCGCAGTTGTTACGCTGCCATGGCCTGAAACCACGATTCCATTTACATGATTGATGGAATTGTCCTGATGATTTACTTTCAACAATTACAACCCTCCCGTTACGCACCCATGGTTGTTAAGTTTCCCACCTGCCCGCCGGTGACAACAGCGCCATGAACATCCCGGATGCTGTTATCGGTGAAATTGACCACAATATCTTCCTTATACAACCCGGCAATCACTTTCCCCAGCACATTGGCAACTTCTCTGAGGAAAGTCATATCGGATGAGGCATAGATGGCGCTGGAGCCGGAGTTCATATCCAGAAACAATCCGTATTTGTTATCATTGTTTTTATTGTAGATATATGCGCCGGTGATGAAAGCGACAACCAGAAAGAGGAAGCCAAGAACGCTGCTTCGCAGAATGAAGCACAAAACGGCAAGTGCTGTGATGACGACGGCAGACATATACGACCGCTGCGGCAACCGGCCCACGCGAACTTGCGAGATGTTGGCGATTTGGATGAATGCGTTTTCCGTGTTGAAAAGGTTGCCGAGAATCCTTAGTGTCCCATTATCGAAGACAGTGTCCTTGGATCCGCCACCAATGATGTTTGCCATGCAAATACCCTCCCCACTCAAATTGATTTGTCGCGTGTGAAATGTAAAAATAAAGGAATATTTGTAAATAATATACTTCGTTTGCGGGTGGATGTCAACATGCATTTAGGCGGCGAATGCTTTTGTTCAGTTCAGTCTTTTTTATGGATTGGGGAGTTTTATCCAATGCGGGTCCGATTACTGTATATGATTAATGGGGCGGTGTGAGGGGCCCGGTGCGGCGATTTTTGTAACCAACCGCAAGGAACGGTATAGGATGAAATGGGAAGGTATTTGCCATGCATAAGAGTGAATGGCAAATGGCTTTCCAAGAAAAACAAAGGAGAAATGGAAGCATGAGTGATATGTGTGCGAATTACCGGGAGCAGCTGGAGGAATCCATGCAGGATGAGATATGCGACGCCGGTTTTTATGCGCAGATCGCCAATGAGGCGCCAAACAACATCCTTCGTGAGCTGGTAACAAGCATTGTCGGCGATGAGTATGGCCACGCGCGGCTGCAGGCCTCTTTATTGGGGATATGCCCTCCTCCGATCTCTGCTCCGCCGGACTGCCCATCGGCAAGCGGATGCTTTGAGGATGACGTTGAAACCGCCATACAGGGGGAGCTGGGCGCTATCCGGCGGTATTCCCAGCTTGCCATGTGCGCCCCGACGTATGAGATCCGTTATTTGCTGACCTCCATTCTGGGCGACGAGTATGCCCACGCAAGAATCTGGACTGCCATGCTGCAGGCGCAGGATTTGTGCCGCAACGGCTGCCGGTATGATCAAACCAGCGGATACAAGAACGGTCCCGGCAACTGGTACGGCATGCCGCAGTAACGCTTATGTTTGATGCCCCGGATTTGAACATGCGCTTTGCAACATGTCCCGGCAAATGAGAAGTTTATCGGCCTTATCCTAAGAAGTTTTCTTAGGCGCGGGAGGGGCATCTTGATAAAAGAAGCCCCTCCCGCAAGTGTTACCGGAACATGATCAGCGCCTGGCAGGGGCCGGTGCGCTCCAGCACGCGCAGGCCCGAATAGGCGGCGGTGGCGATGCCATCCGGGCCGGATACGCAGTATCCGCCTGGGGTGAGCGTACCGTCATCCCTCACTAGAACGGTGCCCAGCAGGCACACCTTCACCCATTCCGGGCGCATCCTTCTGGATACATATTCCTTGCCGGGGTCAAAACCGGGGTTCAAGGCAGGCAGGGATTCCGTATAGGCGGGGGAAAGCACATTGCCTTCGCCATCCCTTTTTTCGGGGATGGCTGCATCCTCGTACACGATTCGCCCCCACTCGTCCTGCTTGTATTTGTTTTGCCAGCGCATTTCCCCGGTCCCGGCCACAAAGCCGGGCCTTGCGGTGACTATACCCAGAATATAGTCGTCATATACGCCGGCCGGGCGGATTTTTCTGCCTACGCCGGAAAAGGTGACAAAGTAACCGGGTTCGATGGGCCGGCCGGATTCCGTTTCGAACAGCTCCGCGTAGTCCGCGCCGCCGCTGTTCCAGGCTTCATCGATATAGGCATTGCCGTCCCGCAGTATTTTGGCGGAAAGGCCGGTGTCCTCTTCGCTTGTGCCGTTGGCCAGAAACCAGGAATAGGGCGTATCCGCACTGCCGTACCTGCCCATGATGTGGGCGCCTTCCTGGCCGCCCGAACTGGTGTACAAGCCTTCCGTGTGGGAATAGCGGCCGTCGCTTAATGTGCCCGCGCCTTCCGCGTGGCTTAAGTCGCCTAAGGCCCTGGAGATGCCCTCGGCGTGGGAGGCTTCGCCCTGCGCCCGGCTGGCCAAGCCTTCCGAGTGGGAGTAGTTGCCAACGGCAAAGGTCAAATACCCTTCCGCGTGGGAGGCATAGCCGGCCGCGCTGGCAAAATCCCCTTCCGCATGGGAGAAGGAACCTGACGCGGTATTTCTGCCCCCCTGAGCGAAGGACGAGAAGCCTGTGGCCTTTGTTCCCAGGCCAATGGCAACGGCGTTTTCCCCCATGGGATAATCGCCCGGGGTATTGATCCCGCGGACGGCCCCCGGCGCGTTGCCGTCTATCAGGTTTTGAAGGTTGACGGGTCCTGCGGGGCCGGTGGGGCCGGCAGGTCCTTCGGGTCCGGCGGGGCCTTCCGGCCCGGCGGGTCCAGTGGGTCCCGTGGGGCCGGTGTAGCAGCAGCAGGGGTCGGGGCGCGGATACCAGGCGTTGTCGCTGGCGCGGTAGTAACCGCCGGGGTTGTAGCCGCCGGGACCATAGTTGTTTTGACTGCCGCGGTTGGGGCCGGGAGGGTAGCTGCCGGGAGGGTAATTGCCGGGAGGATAGCTGCCGGGGGCGTAATTGCGGCTGAGGGCGGTGTTGGGGCCGGGGCGGGATCTGCCGGCAGGGTAGCTGCCGGGGGGATAGCCGCCTGGGGCGTAATTATTTTGACTCATGCGGCTGATGCCGGTGTTTGGGTTCGGGTTCGGGTTGGGATTGGGATTCTGGCCGGGATTCGGGTTTGGGTTCTGGCCGGGATTCGGGTTGGGGTTGGGGTTTCCGGGAATGTTTGGGTTGTAATTCGCCTGGCTTATGTTGTCGACGCTGTTTGGCCTTTGTACGTATCTTTCATCCTCGTACATAGGGATTCCTCCAATGGGCAGTGGGGCCCGATTCTATTTATATGTTTGGAGGAAGTGGACGTTCATTTTTCTTTTCTTTTGTTATATAAAGATGCATCATGCGACAAGATGCAGCAAGGCGATCATGATGCTCCTATATATGAATGATGTTTTCTTGGGTAGGCGCGGGAGGGGCTTCTTTTTCATAAGAAGCCCCTCCCGCAATATAAGCCATATATCGCCTCACTTAAGCAGTATCAGCGATTGGTCGGTATCGGTGCGCTTGATGACGCGGTAGCCTGCGTGGGCGGCGGTGGCGACGCCGTTGACACCCACCTTGCAATAGCCGCCGGCGGTTAAGGAGCCGTCGTCCCGAACCAGCACGGCGCCCAGCAGGCCCACCTTCACCCACTCGGGGCGGCCGGACCTGGGGGCATAGGTCCTGTTCGCGTCATAGGCCGGGTTGAGGACAGGCCGGGATTCCGTATGCGCCGGGACGGTCACCTTGCCACTCTTGTCCTTTACCTCCGGCACGGTGACATCCTCATACTGGATGCGGCCCCACTTGTCGGTTTTGAACTTGTTCTTCCAGCGCAGCTCGCCCGTGCCGGCCACAAAGCCCGGCGTGCCGCTGACCACGCCCAGGATGAAGGGGTCGCTGGCCTGGGCGATGCGGATTTTGTCGCTGGCGCCTGCGAAGGTGACAAAATAGCCGGGCTCGATGGGCTGGCCGGATTCCGTTTCGTACAGCTCGGCGTAGTCCGCGCCGCCGCCGTTCCAGGCCACGTCGATATAGGCGTTGCCGTTGTAGAGAATCTTGGCGGAAAGGCCGGTAAATATTTCGTTGATGCCGTTGGCCAGGAACCAGGAGTAGGGATTGTCGGCCCGGCCATAGCTGCCCATGATGTGCGCGCCGAAGAAGCCGTTGGTGGAGGTGCCCGTGCCTTCGGCGTGGGAGAAGTTGCCCGATGCCGTGGTCAGTATGCCTTCCGCGTGGGAAACAAGGCCGGAGGCGTTGGCGGCCAGGCCTTCCGCATGGGAGAAGTCGCCGTTGGCAATGGTGGCGTCGCCTTCGGCATGGGGGCCGAAGCCCGAAGCCGTTGTCTCGATGCCCTCCGCGTGGGAGGCAAAACCTAAGGCCGTGGTGGACCGGCCCTCCGCGTGGGCGTAGGCACCGGAGGCGGTGGTGCTGCTCCCCTCCGCCAGGGAGGCTTCCCCGAAGGCGGTGGTATCGGTGCCCAGGGCGACGGCGTTCACACCCATCACATAGCCGGTGCGGGTGTTGATGCCGCGCACGGCGCCTGTATTGTTGCCGTCCACAAGATTTAATAGCCCGCCGCCTCCGCCTCCGCCGGGGCCGGTGGGTCCCGTGGGCCCGGTGGGTCCCGTTGGGCCGGTGGGTCCCGGGGGGCAGGTATCCGGGCATTCGCGGCAGGGGCCTTCGTTGCAGGATTCGCAGGGCTGCTGGTAGGGGTCATCATGAAGGATGTAGCCGGGTGGGTAGGGGGACTGATAAGGCGTGATCCGGTAGGATGGCGAAACGGGCTCCTGCCGGTAGGGGGGCTGGCCGATGCTGCGGCGGTTGGAGTATTTATTTGAATTAGCCATATGGATGGTCCTCCAAGAATGAAATAGGTCCTTATGTAAGATATGAGAATAGAATACGCGGCGTGTAAGCGCAGAGCGCGGGATTGGGCATATAATGAACGCCCGCGCAGAATATGCGCGGGCGTTCAGTGCTATAAGGGATGTATCAGTGGATACCGGGGCTGACCTCCTCCAGCCGCCTTCGGCGGCAGCCCCCTCCAGAGGGGGCCTATATAGCCTTTCCCTGGAGGAGAAGGTGGCGCACAGCGCCGGATGTGGTGGTTTGCCCGGAATACATTGGTGCTTGCTGACACCTCATCAGCCGCCTTCGGCGGCAGCTTCCCCTCCAGGGGAAGCCTTAAAGCGTCTCCGTCCCCCCGCGTGCACACCCCATCCGGATCAATCGTCAAATAGATAAAGGCCTAAGCAATACGCCCGCGCAGAATTTGCGCGGGCGCGTGGTTCTTCTTTTTCCGGTGATGCCTATTTCAGCCCCTGGGCGATTTGAATCAACTGGTCCTTGGTCAGAAAGTCGGAACTGATATGGTATACGGCGTTGTCAAAGGTGTTGGGCAATATTTGGCTGTCGTCCAGGTTGGCCCAGCCGACATATTGGACCGGCGTCATATTCTTGCGAAGGTGGAGGCTTTTGAACACAGGCACCTCTTCCTCCAGATACAGCCCCTGCTGGCTGCCGCTGATCTCCACCGTCTCGGTGATGGCATCCTCCTCAAGGGAAAAGGTTGTTTTGGCGTTTGCGTCCATGCGCTTGCAGCGAATATACAGCACATGACCGGCACTGTCTTTGAAGGACACATCATACCCTTCCAGATTGTTCCAAACGGTATCGGGCAGCTTGTACTTTTTCAGCGTCACGCCGTTTTTCGGAGACTCTTCCGAAATAATGATCTTTGCCGTATCACGCGTTAAAGAGGACGCGTAAAAGGTCAAATGCCCCTGTGTGTATTCGTATCCATCCGGGATGAACGATGGAAGTTGAAATTCCGGGGCGGTGCTTTTGATGGCCTGCGTGATCCCTTCCAGCGTGGGAATGGTTTTGGCGGGCGGGTCGTATGCGCCCCATTGATTGTTCTTGAGCACCCAAAGTTCATCCTCCGGCGCGCCGGTAAAAACACCATGGGGCACATCACCGCCTGGTTTCTGCTTCTGCTCCGGGTCTTGAAGGCGCACGTCCAGCAGATCTCCGTTCCATTCCACCAGCTTCCGTTGGGACAGCGTGACCGCCGACGCGCCGATGACGCCGATCAATACCAGCGCGGCCAGCACGGCAAAGCCCCTGCGCATGCGGGGGGATTTGCCGTTTTTGCTATTGAGTGTTTGCATTTTCAGGGCCGTTTCCGCGATAAGCTCCTGGCCCGGCGCGACCTTTTCCATCATGGTTTTGTATTCACTGTCAAACATGTACGTGCGCCTCCTCCCCGATGAGATAGGTTTTCAGCTTTTTCCGTGTACGTGAAAGCATCACCCGGACGCTGGAGGCCGGCATGCGCAGCGTTTTGGCAATGGCCTCCGCAGTCATGTTTTCAAAATAGAAGAGGTGAATCACCGTGCGGCTGCGTGGGGGCAGCATCAAAAGCGCGGCTTTCAATTCGCCGTAATCCTCGTCTTGGATATCGTCCATATAGCCCGGTTGGTCGGAAAGGATGACGGTCCGTTTGCGCCAAGCACTTCTTAATAGGTTGGAACACAGGTTCACCGTCACGCGGATGAACCAGGCCTTGCCGTGCTCTTCGCTTTCAAAGGCGGGATTGGCTTTTACGTAACGCAAAAACACTTCCTGATAGATGTCGTCGGCGTCGTGCCTGCTGCCGGTGCGTACATAGGCCAGGCGGTAGACCAGCAGGGAATAACTGGCGATGATATCGCTGAAGGCAGCGTCCGTTGGATTCGGCCTTTCCTCCATGCATTCACCTCCCATACACATAACACAAGGAAGGCATGAAAAAAGCGACAGGGCGGCGGCTGATTTGCAAAATATTTCTTGCGGGGTATGCGCGGCTGTGTTCCTACGCGTATTGTACAGGAAATGGAAGGGAAATGGAAAGAAAAAAGCAAGATAGTATGGCCTGATTTTTTGTGAGAGCAGGAAATACGATGGTATTCCCGAATAATGGAAGATAGCTGGCATGTGTATAAAACCCATACGGAGGCGGCATATGGAAACAAAACCTGCGGCGAAGACCATGCGCATGGGGCAGATCAAGGTAAAGCCAATCTACAGCACGCTTCGCGATCATCTTATTCTTTTTCCAGTGTTTTGCGTAATGACAGCGGCTTCATACTTCGGAAGTTATGCAGTTAACGGGCCTCATTTTCCGGAGGATTCTATTTTGCTGGCGGGATATTTGCTGTATATCCTTTTTTACAAGCGCCGCAATTATAGGTTTCTTTCGGAAGACGGGGTGTATTTTGTAAGGAATGGTCAGGCCATTCATATCCCATGGGAACTGATCCAAAGCGCCAAGGTCGTCCACAAAAGCGTTTTCAGCTACATACAAGTGGAAGTGGACGCAGGGGTATCCTCCTTCGTGCTGCCCAATCAGGAGAAGGATTACCGTTTTCGACAGGACACGGCAGTCGCTGCATGCTTCCGCCGGCATATGTTTGTTACTGGGCTGGACAGGAAATAAGCTGGGTTATCAGGATAACAGGGTCTTTGCCGTAACCGGCGAAGGCCTTTTTTTGATGAAAATGTGTGCATGCGTCGCAAGTGGGGAGAAAACCGGTTCCGGTTTTATGTATAATGGCATTGGTAAATGGGAATAAACGTTCCCGTTTCTATCCGGCAGCGGAGGAGGGATGTCATGGGCGGCAGTCACGCAAAACCCATCTGGTCGCCGCAGCCACGGCAGGCCGCCTTCATGCGCCGGTGGGAGTACGAGGCGCTGTACGGCGGCGCGGCGGGGGGGGGGGAAAAGCGACGCGCTTTTAATGGAGGCGCTGCGGCAGGTGCGCATCCCGCACTACCGGGGGTTGATATTGCGCAAGACATTTCCGCAGTTGTCGGAGCTTATCGACAGGAGCCGGGAGCTGTATCCCGCCGCCTTCCCCAAGGCGCGCTACCACACATCGGAGCACTACTGGCACTTTCCCGGCGGGGCGAAGATTCATTTTGGCTCCATGCAGCACCCGGACGACAGGGTGCACTACCAGGGCAAGCGGTTTGACTACATCGCCGTGGACGAGCTGACCCATTTTACATTGGATGAGTACACCTACCTGTTCAGCCGCAACCGGCCCGGCGGGCCGGGGACCAGGGTGTACATGCGGGCGGCCACCAACCCGGGCGGCATCGGCCACGGCTGGGTGAAGGACAGATTTTTGACCCCGGCTCCGCCCATGACCACCATCCGCACGCCGGTGGAATACTTTGATGAGGACGGGAACCTTGTAAAAGCGGTACGCAGCCGCATCTTCGTGCCGGCCAGGGTGACGGACAACAAGGCGCTAATAAAAAACGATCCCAATTACCTGGCCAGCCTGTCGCTTTTGCCCCACGCCGTTAAGGAGGCGCTGCTAAACGGTTCGTGGGATACGTTTTCCGGCCAGGTGTTTACGGAATGGCGCAACGACCCTGTGATGTATACAAGCCGCAAAAACACCCACGTCATCGCGCCGTTTGACATCCCTTCCCACTGGCGCGTGTACCGGGGCCTGGACTGGGGCTTTTCGAAGCCTTTTGCCGTGGGCTGGTTCGCGGTGGACGAGCAGCGGCGGGTGTACCACATCCGCGAGTATTACGGCTTTACCGGCACGCCGGATGTGGGGCTGAAAATGGAGCCCAGCCAGGTGGCGGCAAAGATCCGCGAGATTGAGCAAAATGATCCGCAATTGAAGGGAAAACTGATCCGCGGCGTGGCGGACCCGGCCATCTTCCAGCGGCAGACCGGCCAGAGCACCGCCGACCTGATGGAGAAGGAGCATGTGTACTTTACGCCCGGCGACCACAGCCGCATCGCCGGCAAGATGCAGCTCCACTATCGGCTGCGCATGGATGAACAGGGCTTTCCCCAGTTTTACGTGTTTTCTACCTGCCTGAATTTCATACGCACCGTGCCGGCGCTGGTGTACGACCAGCGCGACCCTGAGGACATCGACACCAGGGGGGAGGATCACATTTATGACATGACCAGGTACGTGCTCATGGAAAACCCCGTCACCGCGCCGATTGCGCCAACGCATGCTGCAAGGGGGCCGGACCCGCTGGGCCTTCGCATCCGCTAGCCAAAGAAGGAGGAGTAAAATAAAGGGAAACGGATGCCCACAAAGAATAGATTATCCAGCATAAAGGCATGAGAAAGAAACTGCAAATATAGGGCATGGAAAGCGGGCAAAATGAAACAGGAAGTCGGCGGTAGGAATGGCCGTACAGCGCGGACGCCACTTTGCGTATAAGGGTTGAGGGGAGGATGCGTATGGTTCACAAGCAGGCGGGTATGGAGGTTCCTTTAAAGGATTTGCGGGCAAGGCCCGTGTACAGCACACTGATGGCCAGTGTGAATTCCCTGGCCGTGTGGACCGGCGTCATGTACATGGCTCTTGTGTACAACGGCTTTGTGATCGCAGGTGTTTATTTGATGTATCCGGCCGCGGTCCTTACGGCAGCCTGCCTTGCGTATGTGTTTTTGTATAAGCGGCGCAACTACAAGTTTGTGGCGGAGGATGGGCTGTACTTCGTCCGCCGCGGGCACGCCGTGCACATCCCCTGGGAGATGGTCAAAGGCGTATCCATGGTAAATGGTGGAATGTATGATCGCGTACAGGTGGAATTGAAACACGTAAGTTATGGTATTGCGCCGCCTGCTGATGAAAAAGACTGCCGTTTCCGGTATGATCTGAAGGCAATCGAGTGCATGAAAAGGCATGTGGCGAGTGTGGAAGTAAAAGGCGCCGGGAAGCATCCTAACTGATACGGGGGGGCAAAAGCATGGAGCAGGATAGCAGATGGCAGGGCGTGCCGCTTCACAGGGTGAAGGTTCATCGGGAGTACAGCACCTATCATCAACATTTGTGGGGGCTTGGCTTTTTCGTTTCGCTCTGTGTTTTGTATGCTGTCATGATGTATATAGACACCGGCTATGCGATTCCGCATCCTGTGTACACCCTGGTCGTGTTAGGGTACATGCTGTACGTGCTGATCTACAAGCGGCGCTACCATTTGTTCTTGGCAGAGGATGGGCTGTACGTGGTAAGAGGCGGGCGCGCCGTGCGCATTCCGTGGGAGAAGATTGTTAAGGTCAGGCACGAGATGGGCTTTCGCACCAACCAGTTTGAACTGGTCTTTGCGCCGGACCTTGTGGATGAAGCAACGGGCACGCCTTTTACCTGGCAGGATCAAAATGAGCTGCGCATACAATACAATCAGCGGGCGGACAGGTGCCTAAGGCGCCATGTGCCCGTGCAAGTGAAAAATAACATGGTTCATGTGAAGTAGGGGCGGTTTTAAGGCGGATAGCTTACAAAAGAAGGGCTGCCGATGACGCACCGCGATGCGAAGGATAAGGAGCAGGAGAGATTATCATGCCGGATAACATGGCAAGGCAGGGCGTGCCGGTCAATACGGTGCGGGCCAGGCGTTTATGCGACAGCCGGGCGGCCGAAATGCTGTCCATATACTTGTTTCTATCTTTTTTCTTGCTGTTCTTGGTGCTTGGCGAGAATTTCTCAGATTTGAGCTTTTTGTTTGGCGGATTACTGGCTGCCAATACGCTTTGGTTCGTGTTGAAAAAAATCCGTTCATACAGTTTGCTCACGGAGGATGGGGTATACATCGTCAGGCGCGGCTTTGCGGTGCTCATCCCTTGGAGAAAGATTGAACGCGTGGAATATATTTATACCAGGGCGATAAGGAGCAGCGGTTACTACCGCATTCATTACAAGCCTGACCTGAAGGATGACATCACAGGGACGCCCATCGTGCTGGACCGGAAGCGGGACTATACTTTTCCGGTCAGCAAAAAGGCCGGCGAAATTTTTCTTGATTATTCCAAGGTAACATAACAGCAGGGAACGGGTGCGGCAAAAGTAATGTGGCATCGGCCAGCAAAGTGTGGAGGAGGGAAAGGATATGAACGCAACGCAGGGAAGGCAGGGCGTGCCTATCAAAACGGTGCGGGAGAAAATCATCCGGGACAACCGCCGCCCATACGCCTTTAGTACGGGCTTTCTCACATTGCTTTTTGTACTTTTTTTTGTGGTCAACATAATCGGGCAGGGCAGGCTGGATCTTTTCGTTTTCCTGCTCTTTCTTGGCTGGGCAGGCTACGGTATTTGGTTTTTCACGCAAAGATTTGCCCATTACAGCTTTGTGGCGGAGGATGGCTTCTATATTGTGGACAGGGGCTATGCCGTGCATATCCCCTGGGAGAAGATACAATACGCGGAAGTGATTATGTCGGGATACAGTTCGCGCTATGCACACAGCAACCATATGATGCGGATTTACTTTCAGCCCGACATTGTGGATGAGGTCACAGGCACGCCCGTTCAGATCGAGGAGGACAGGGATGACCGCTTTCTCTATTCCAGCGAAATCCTTGAATGCTTCAAGCGCCATGTGCCGGTAACGGCGGCTTCGGCGTAACAGGTAAAAAACCGGCATCGGGGCATACATGAGATTGGGTATACCGGGATCCCAAGAAATACATCAGTGGGGGGTAAATTCATGGAGCAGCGGAAGGTTCCCAAAGGCGTACCGGTGCGTTCGGTGCGGGGGAAAAGCATCAAGGATAATCGGTTTCATTACAACCTTTCCTCGGTTTTTCTGGCGGGTTTGGTGTTAGTGGTCGTGCTGATGAATTTTAGGTTTTTGATCATAAGCCTTTCCGCTCTCCTGTTTGTTCTTGTCTTTGGAGGCTGCCTGCTTGTAAGAAAACTCACCCATTACTGCTTTGTGGCGGAGGACGGCTATTACATTGTGCACTGGGGCCGTGCCGTGCGCATCCCCTGGGAGAAGATACACAGCGTGGAAGTGACTGCATGGGAGTATGGGTACAGACCGGCTATATGGCCGTTTACGTATAGCCGCAGGCGCTTAATCCAAATCCTTCTGATTTGCTTTCAGCCGGATATCGTGGATGAGGTGACAGGCGCGCCCGTGGAAATCAAAACAGGCAGGGATGACATATTTCCCTTTACCAAGACAGCCCTCAATTGTTTTCAGCGCCATGTGATGGTCACCAAGGCTTCGGCGTAACCAAATCCATTTGACAAGCCCATAGCACCTGCAGCGGGATGGGGGAAAAGGCGTATTGGCCCCCACCCTGGTTTCCCGCTGCCATTTTTCAGGGAAAAAACGATTTTACCAAGGAGGATGAAAGGATGAAGACCAATACCAGCTTGGGCGGCGGGAACGCGAAAAAGAGAAGGGCGGAGGAGCTTGCGGCCCTGGAACGGGAAAGCATGATGCCCGTGGGGGGCGGTGAGTTGGCGGGGATGAACGGCGGGATGCCGGGGGGAGTGCCTGGAATGGGCGGAGTACCCGGCATGAGCGGTATGCCTGGCATGGGTGGAATGCCTGGTACGGCGGGAGCAAGCCCCCGCCCTACAATAGGATTGAGCGGTATGCCTGTACCCGGCGGGATGCCGGGAGGAGTGCCCGGCATGGGTGGAATGCCTGGTATGGGTGGTATGCCCGGCATGGGCGGAGTGTCTGGAATGGGCGGTATGCCCGGCATGGGTGGAATGCCTGGTATGGGTGGTATGCCCGATATGGGCGGCATGGCCCCCGTAGGGCGGGGGCCGGCGTTCGCCGCTTTAGGCAAGCCATCCCCCAATCTGTTGAATCCTTCCCAAGCCGGGATGATTCATCCGGCGTATGATCCCGCGAATCTGGACGCATCCAGCGGTTCTGCCATCCCCGGTGAGGAAACCTCCCTCTTGAGGGAGGGGATGCGGCGAAGCCGTGACGGAAGGAGTTCTTCGCCGGATACCCAGGACGCATCCTTCCCCGCCCCGTCCGTGATCACCCCCTCCCGGGTGGTGGAGGCCATGGCTACCCTTCGGGAATATCAGGCGGGCAAGCAGCGGCTGGAAGCGCGGATCGTGGAAAACGACAAGTGATGGCGCATGCGCCACGGGGAGACCGTCCAGGGCGAATCTGCCGCGCCGCCTGTCCGCAGCGCATGGCTGGTGAACAGCATCCTCAACAAGCACGCCGACGCCATGGACAACTTCCCGGAGGCCAGTGTTTTGCCCAGGGAGGAGGGCGACAAGGATGCGGCCAAGGTTCTTTCCCAGGTGCTGCCGGTGATATTGGAGCAGAACGGGTTTGATGCCGTGTGGTCGGACGCGTGGTACAACAAGCTTCAATTTGGTGCGGCGGTGTACGGCGTTTTTTGGAACCAGCGCAAGCTGAACGGCCTGGGGGATGTGGAGATCCGCAATACGGACCTGTTGAACCTTTTCTGGGAGCCGGGCGTCCGCGATATTCAAATGAGCCGCAACCTGTTCCATGTGGAGAAGCTGCCCAACGAAACGCTGGAGGGGCTGTATCCGAAGCTTCGCGGCAAACTCACCGGCAGCGGGTTCCGCCTTTCCGAATACGACCGGGATGATCCGGCCGACGACCATAAATCCAGCCTGGTGGTGGACTGGTATTACAAGACGCTGCAGAACGGCCGGGAGGTATTGCACTTTTGCAAGCTGTGCGCCGGGGAGGTGCTGTATTGCAGCGAGGATGACACAAACACGCGGGATACGGGCTTTTACGCCCACGGGAAGTATCCCTTTGTGGTGGATGTGCTCTTCCCCATAAAGGAAGGCCCGGCGGGGTTCGGCTATATTGACCTGATGAAGGACACCCAGGAGCGCATCGACGCCCTGGCCGCCGGTATCGTCAAAAACGCCAGGATGCGGGCTACCAAGCGCTTTTTCATCCGCACCAGCGGCAGCGTGAACGAAAAGGAGTTTGCCGACTGGAACCGGGAGCTGGTGCACACCGAAGGCGCGCTGGATGAAAGCAGCGTGCGGGAAATTACCGTGGCGCCCATGGGCGCGGATGTGATGAACGCCTACCAGGCGCTGATTGAGGAGCTGAAGGAAACCAGCGGCAACCGCGATTTCAGTCAGGGCGGCACCAGCGGCGGCGTCACCGCCGCCAGCGCCATCGCCGCGCTGCAGGAGGCCGGGAGCAAGCTGAGCCGCGATATGCTCAAGGGCGCTTACCGTGCGTTTACTTCCGTGTGCAATTTGGCGCTGGAAGTGATCCGCCAGTTTTACGACCTGCCCCGCACCTTCCGCATTGTGAGCAAGGGGGGCGAAGGCTATGTCACCTTTGACAACGGCGCACTGCTTACAAGCAGCCAGGGCAGCGATTTCGGCACGGAAATGGGGCAGCGGCTGCCGGTGTTCGATATCCTGGTCAGGCCCCAAAAGAGCAACCCCTACAGCAAGGTGGCTCAAAACGAGATGGCCATGGAGTTTTACCGCATGGGCTTTTTCAACCCGCAAATGGCCGACCAGGCGCTATCCTGCATGGAGATGATGGACTTTGACGGCAAGGATCAGCTGATGGCCAGGGTTTCAGAGGCCGGCGGCATGCAAAAGCAGGTCGAGGAGATGCAGCAGCAGATGCTGCAATTGGCCATGGCCATCAAGGGCATGCAGGCAGGAGCCATGGAAAGCGGCATCGGGCCGGGAGCCGGTGGGCTGGGCGGATTGGGCGGCCCTGGCGGCGGGCCGGGAGGAATGGGGCCGGGAGGCGGAGGGATGGGATTGTCTGGCGGGATGGGTGGGATGATGGGGGCGTTAGGTGGACCCGGCGCTATGATGGGTGGAAGTGTTGGCATGCCCGGTAAGGCTTCTTCACCCGCTAAGGATGAAGAAACCCAAGCCTCAAAAGCAACGCCGCAGAAAAACCCGCCCAAACAAAAAGGCCGGGATGCCGACCTGCAGGCCGGAGGCCTGAAAACCATACAGCCCCCCCAGGACATCGCCCAGAAGGCAAGAATGCGCGCGGCGCAAAGAAGCAACCCCATGGGGTGACCAGGGGCGATAATAATTCGATAAGAGGTCCAGGTATTATGTATCACCTGGACCTCTTAATATGTAATTGTCAGATTTGGGAAATCGATTTATAATAATATTGAGTTGAAGCTGATAATTCGTTGATGGAGGAAGGAATATGCAAAGCAAAAGCATATGGAGTCCTATTACGTTTGACATAAAATGGAGTGATGTAAAAACAGAAAAATTTGATAACATATATCCATCATGGGAAAAAAGGCGTATTGAATTGAGCAAGTATCCTGAGCAGTATGAGCGCTTTATTGACCAACTTAAGAGAAAACAAGCAATTGATACCGGTGTTATAGAGAGGATGTATGATTTAAAAAAGGGTATTACCGAAACTTTTATTAAGGAGGGGTTTGTGGACTCATACCTTCAGCATGGAGATACAGATATTGCCCCGAGTTTACTTATGGAATATCTAAAAGACAATTTTGATGCTATAGATTTCATTTTTGATTTTGTAAAGAATGATCGTCAATTAAGTGTTGGTTATATAAAGGAACTTCATGGGCTAATAACTCAACATCAAGATTCAACAGATGCAATTGATCAATTTGGAAGCCATGTCAAAGTCCCTATGCTTAAGGGACAATTTAAGCAACACCCCAATAATCCTATGAGAGGCAGCACAATTTACAACTATTGTCCGCCTGAGCAAGTAAGTTCTGAAATGGATAGGTTAGTAGAAATATTTAATTGCGAATTAACGGGATATCATGTTCTAGTAAAGGCAGCTTTTCTCCATCATGCCTTTGTTCAAATACACCCATTTCAGGATGGTAATGGTCGCATTGCTCGCCTTCTTGCTAGTTTTGTTCTTATTAAGGAGGGGCTATTTCCACTAACAATCGATCGTGACGAGAGAACGAAATATATTAATGCTTTGGAAAATGCTGATAATTATGAATATCAACCAATTATTGATGTTTTCGCTAGCAATCAAATATCATCAATAGAGCGAGCTCTAAATTGGAAGACCGTAGAAGGAACAACTGGTTATAGCAGTGTGTTGGATATGCTAAGCAGAAAGTTGTCAGATTATAGGGCTGTTAAAGCTGAGCAACATAACAAACAAGTTTTTACCAATATGCTTGGAATTTTTGATGTTATACAAAAGCAAACAGAGCATTATAGACTTGATTTGGAACAAAAACTTAACGCCAAATTGGATGTTGAGTTTTGTGCACCTGGTGAATTTGAATCGTACTTTTATGCGAGGCAAATAATAAAGTATGCAAATACGTTTGATTATTATGTTAATCTATCCTTGCCCAAGGGATGGGTACGATTATTCATAGAAATAGATAGTACGAAAAGATATAGAATAGTTCTATCGCTTCATCATTATGGTTATGACAATAGCACATTTGCCATTGGCGCATTCCTTTCTAAAGTTATCTCAGAGGCACCCAAAAATAAGTTGGGCAGCGAGCCACAAAAAGGTTATGCAGATATTCCATTGGGTATCCCACCGCTTACAATGTCATCGGAGAAGGAAGTTTCTGAGTTGGCTCAATCCATAAACCAACAAATAGAAATATCAATTATGACTGCTCTTGCTTATATTGCAAATGAACTAGAGTGATTCTTTCTGCCTTTCACCGGCCTCCTCCAATACCTTTTTGATGGAGACAAGATCGACAGGTTTGCTTAAGAACCTGTCAAAGCCTGACTCAAGGGCATATTCCATATCAGTGCGCCCCGCGTAACCGGTGAGGGCGACCATGTACACATCCTTCAGAGATTCGATGGACCGTATGCTCTTGGCCACGTCAAAGCCGTTCATTTTGGGGAGCCCGATATCGCAGAATATGACATCCGGCTGAAACGCCATGGCGGTTTGGATGCCTTCCATGCCGTGGTACGCCGCGGCGGTTTCATACCCCAGTATCTTTATCATGGAGCACAGCAAGGATGTGAGGTCGCGGCTGTCGTCAATCAACAAAACCTTACGCGGATGCCTGAGTGATTCCATGGAACTGCTCTCCTTCCTGATCCGGTAATGCCGGCAGGCAAATCACAAATTCCGATCCTTTGCCGGGCCCTTCGCTGTATGCCCTGACACTGCCCCCGTGCAGCTGTGCAATGCCTTTGACAATCGACAGGCCGAGCCCTAGCCCGCTGTTGCTCCTGTCGATGGATGTATCGGCCTGTTTGAAGGGTTCAAACAAATCAGACAGGAATTCCGGCCTGATGCCGATGCCATCGTCCTTTACGCGAATGAGCGCCTCCCTACCCTGCATGCATGCCGCAAGCACCACATGGCCGCCCTGGTCTGTGAATTTCGCAGCATTTTGAACCAGGTTGCCGATAATCTGCTTGATGCGGACAGGGTCGGCATCAAGGAAAATGGCCTGCGCGCCAAGGCTTACATCCAGGCATATTCCCTTTCTGTCAAACAGCAGACGATGATCGTCGGCTACCGTGGAAACAAGGCTTAAAAGCTCGATTTTTTCTTTCTTGAGATGAATTTTGTTGTTGGTGATGCGTGTCAGGTCCAGCAAATCATCCACCAGGTGCGTCAATTGCTTGACTTGCCGCTGGATGACTTCGTTGGCCAGGATAATTTCCTGCCTGTCGTTTGTAAGGCTTAGGAGCGACAGCCCCGCGACGACGGAGGCCAGGGGATTTCGAAGCTCATGGGACAGGGCACTGATAAACTCGTTTTTGTTTTCGTCGGCTTTTTTCAGCTCCTCCACGAGCTTTCTGTTATTCTCCTCTGCCCGCTTGCGAAGCAGCACGGCCATAACGGTAGGCGTTATAGTCTCCAATACTTCCCTGTCCCGATAGGTATATCCGCCTTCCTTGTTGCCCACGGCGATCATGCCGATGACCTTGCCGTTTTCAATGAAAGGAACACCCAAAAAGGAGGTGAGCGGCGGATGCCCCGGCGGCAAGCCGATGCTCAAGGGATGCCCGGACGGATAGTTTGTGAGCAGTGTGGCGCCATTACACAGTACACTGCCGTAAAGCCCATGAGCTGCAAAATCCCCTGTTTCTTTAGGATGATCTCCGCTACCATACATGGTGCATTGATCCCAGCCCCGCATACTGATGGCGATATTGTGGAGCATGCCATTCTCGCTCAGCTCGCCGATGAAGCTGATGGTGCTGTCCGTCATAGCTTCCACTGTATCAAGGCAGATATCTCCAAAATCTTCTACGGAAGGGCAGGTCAAGGATTTGTCGTATACATCGTTAATGGCCTGAAGGAGCCTGTTCTGCCGGCTTAGTTCTTTGGAGAATTGCGCAAGCGAATCTTCCACAATCGTTCTGTCGATCACATCGGCGGCCAAACGGGCCAGCATATCCAGCAGCCGTTTCACGCGGTCACTGAAAACCTTCGGCTGGGCATAGTACGTGTTTAAAACACCCACGAACTTCCCCTTGCTGCTGATCAGCGGCGTTGACTGCACGCATACGATCCCATCCTCCGAAAAATACTGGAGGGCCGGCTTGCCGATAAACAGGGGGCTGAGCCGGACATCCTCCTCGATGCATCTTTTTTTATCCCGGTATGCTTTGCCGCATGTACCGGCATCCAGGCTGATGCTGGAAAAATAGCGCAGGAAAGCATCCCCAAGGCCGATGCCCTTGATGATTTTCAGCTTCTCGGCATCTCCGTCGTACAGCTGGATGCAGCCTTTGGTTGTATGGGTGAAATAGGCCGCCGCCTGTAAAATGGAGGCGTAGACCGTATCAAGATCCGCCTGGATAATGAAGTTGGAGTTGAGCTCATACAAGGTATTCAAGGCATCGATCTCGCAAGCCAGGTTGTTTTTTGTTTCGTGCAAGGCCTTTTCGGTTTCTTTTCTATCGGTGACATCGGTCCAGTACACCGTAATCCCATCCGCGGAGGGATAGATGTTCTGGTTGTAGGTCCTGCCTGAGGTTTTTCCCTCCAGCTCCAAATGGACAGGCACCTTTTCCACCATTGCCTTGCGGAAGCTGCTTTCCATTTTCCCGCCCGAAAGGTCAGGGAGCTGTTCCCAAATGTTTTTGCCCAGCAGTTCATGCGGCTCGAACCCAACGCTTTGCGCCGAATGACGGTTGATGTAAGTAAAGCGCCAATCGCTATTGAGCGCGAAAAAGCCGTCGCTGATGCTCTCCACAATTTCCGTATTCAGATTCAGTGCTTTTTGCAGCGCTCTTTCGGCCTTCTTCCGCTCTGTTATATCCTGCATGAAATAGGTGCATACATACCCGTCTGTCACGTTTTGATAAGTGGCGGCCACCTCCAGGGCGATGGCTTGACCTTGCCTGTTGACCATGCTGATTTCCGTTGGCTTGGCAAGATCATTGACGCCCGATGCGGCATGCTTTTCAAAGCTGCCCTGGAGCAGAGCCTTATGCGGCCCCTCCAGAAAATCAAGAAGGGACGCGTTCAGCAAATCCTTTCTTGCACAAGCCAGCAGCGCGGTTGCACCTGTGTTTGCAAAAAGAATATGAAAGGTGTCATCTATCGAAAGTACGGCGTTGGTTGTCAGCTCCGCCAGGTTTCTGAAGTTGCAGCTGTCGTTTGCGAAGAATTCCTCCATAACCGCCGCATAGGAACTGCCCTTTTCTTTTGTTTTCCTGTACACCGCAATCATTGAAAGCAGGGCAAAAATGGCCCCGATGTAATAGGCGAACCTGCCGGCCCACCCCACCAGGGTACCAACCCTGGCGGCTACACCAATGCCAAACAAGCCGATGGACATCATCAGCAGCGACTGTGTGTACCAAAACAGATATTCTGATTTTCGGTTGATATACTGCCTTCTAAACTCAACGGCTGAGGCAAAATAAAACGCTATGGAGGATATTAACAGTATATTGCGAAGCAGCGTGAAACCGCCCATATGCACAAACGGGGGCAGGATGCCTTTTACCGCGCCGGCAGAAACGATTAGCACAAAAAGAACCGTTCCCATATAGGCAAGCAACGGTGCCAGGCGCGCCCATTTGCACGCAAGTTTTTTTCTCTTTTTCACCGCCGCGGTCAAGTGGCACACAGATCCGAAGAAGGCGCAAGCATTATAGATGGTAACGGATGTGTTTACCGAGCTTGGCTCCAAACGCACAAAGCCTGTAATCATGGCACTGATGCCAAGAGCCAGCATGCCGCAGCTGATGAACAGCACATTGGAATCCCTGTTTTGAAAAAAAGCGTGGCCTGCGATGATGGATACCGCCAGATGAATGAGGCCTGTAAAAATGGTACTGAGCAGCAGAAACAGTGTTTCGTTTTCAAGATGGAAGTCAAAATCGAAGATGAGAAACAGCAGTATACTGAATATGGTAATCAGGATCAAAGATTTGCTCAGATTCTTCGCTATGCCTGTATTCATTTGTATTCTCCAAAATGGATTAAGTCCTGCTAATTATAGCTAATCAGTGCATTATTTGTCAACAAACACGGAATTCTCCAGATGATCACGGAATGTTTTGTTTTTGTTTTCATAAAGATGGGGGCATGGCGGCCGGGCGGGGAAGATACCTGGCAAACGCAAACAAGCCCCCGCGGCCTGCCGGCTTCAAGGGTTTTGTGAAAGGCATATTTCCAAACCGCCGGCGCTTAGTTCCGGCCCGAATACTTGTAGCTGCCCTTTACATCGTGGTACTGCAGATAGTTGAGGTTGTATGCGGTATCCTCATTGGCGGTCCAGAAGCCGCCCCGGGCCCATTCCTCCTGCTGCTGGCAAAGCGCCTGGTACTCGGCTTCAAACCGGTCCCGTTCCTTGGGCGTTAGGGACGTGTCGTTTCGCTTTTGCTCGGCTTCCTTTTTGAGATTTTCCACTTCGGTTTCCCGCATTTTTTTGTACTGGTCCCTGGTCATGCAATCACCAATCCTTCCAATCCATAGCATTGCAGGATGCGCCGGGTTTATGCGAAAGCCGCCTTTGGGAACTTGCCCCCTTTCCCGGCCATATACTGGCCTGTGGAAAGGGGATATTGCCATGTCCATCCTCTGTACGGCCTATCTGCCTGACGGCATTGTCATGTCGGCGGACAGCCGGATGACCGTGACAAAAACGAACCTGATGAACCCGCAAAGCGGGAAGGTGGTGTACACCTCCAGCGACAACGCGCAAAAGCTGGTACTGCTAAACAGGGTCAAGGTGGGGATATCCGCCTGCGGAGACGGCGCTATCGATGACATGCTCGTTTGCGAATACCTGCGCAAATTCGAGCGGGAAGCGCTGTATGACGACGACGGCGCATCCGCGGTGGCGCAAAGGCTGCAGCAGTATTACGGGAGCAAGATTGGCTGCACGTTTCACGTATGCGGCTATGAAAAGGATGTGCCCCACGCGTACCGCCTGGCGGGGGGCGAGCTTAAGCGCATGAACTATAATGAACAAACGGGCAAGGTGCTCTGGGGGATGATGACCAGCGGGCGGCAGGAGGCCATTACCAGGCTGCTGTTGACCCAGCCCAGGCCCGAGCTTGTATGGGATTTGATGCCATTGAAGGATGGCATTGATTTTTGCGAATTTCTGGTGGACCTGGCGGGGAAGTATGACCGGTTCATGGGGGATGTACCCATGTGCGGCGGGGATACGGATACGCTGGTTTTGGCGCCGGAGGGGGCGAGCTGGTACAGGCACAAGATTTATAAGGGGCGGGAGTGAGTCTTCACAGTCGGGGGAGAGGGATTTCGCGTCTGCGGACGCGACCAAAGGGCTTTCCGGTCGCCCTTTGGAAACCTTCGGGGCTGCCCCTGTAATGGGAGGACAATAGGGGTTTCGCGTCTGCGGACGCGACCAAAGGGCTTTCCGGTCGGTCCGGCCTGCTCAATAGTCGCACTTCCTCGCATCCGCTCGTATTGCTCCTTTTCGCAGATCTCCTCCACATCGCCCTAATCTGCCACTGCCAGGGGTGATGTTTCGGAGCCTTTGGGAACCTTCGGAGGCTGCCTCTGCAATTGTAAGGTAATAGGGGTTTCGCGTCTGCGGACGCGACCAGGGCTTTCCGGTCGCCCTGGACCTTCGGGCACTGGCTTATGTGGATAGCAAAAAAGGGGGAGGCGTTTGCCTCCCCCTGACTGAATGAGCCGCCTGCTGAAATTAGGCGTGCTGTCTTTGTCATTCATGCGGGCATCCCGGAATGCATGCTTTATATGGCGTGAGAGCACACGCTACTTTTTGGTAAGGTATTCCTCCATAATGTCCACCAGGGTTTTTCCCGCGTCTCCGCCGGGAGGGAGAATGGAGCCACTGCCCTGCTCGCGGATGGACGGCGAACTGCCGGGCGTGCTGAAATCCGCGATCTTTCTCATCAATTCGCCCAGCGTATCGCAATCCCCCGAAAGGGCGCTCAAAATCAGGGAGGCGTTCTTCAGCAGCATGTGATGGGGGCTTTGCTCCTTTTTATAAAGCAGCGTGTGGTTGATTTCGCTCCAGCCTTCTTCAAAGATCGTCCTCACCTGTATCTCCGCTTTGGCATCGTCATCGTCAAAGGGTTTGATCAGGTAGTGGATGGAGCGGTAATCCTGGTTTCTGTTGATAACCGGGTCATGGACCCCTTGATATATTTCCTCGGAATCGCCGATCCGAAGATTGATGTGGACATTTTCCACCAGCATGTTGCGGAAGGTAGAAAAAATCTGCTCGTGTACCTTCACATAATCGCTTTTGAACACGTGCAGCGCCCGGATTCCGATCAAATCGGTGATTTCCAGCTTGTAGTTGTCGGGGGTGATACTCCGCCCTTCGATGGTTTTTCGCAAAACCTTCCCGATCAGGCTGGCGGTGCTCTTGATCCTTGTGTGGGTGGAATGCACGGCGTCAAAGGTGGAAATGTGGTTGCCCAACTCCTGCGCTTTGCGCTGGTATTTTTCCTTCAGGCCGGCATAGCTGCGCGCGATGTCCTGCACAGTTTTGAGCGTAAGGTGGGACTGCGGCGTATGCAGGGCCTTCTCGAACAGATCGAACAGCTTCTCCCGCTTTAAATATGCTTCATCGATATACATGGCCAGCCTCCCGTATCAGTCGGAGCGCACGCTGGTGCCGGCAAAAAAGGCCTGGAGCATCAGCTCGAGGGTTTGGGGAGTGAACGTCCTGTATTTGAGGTTGTACATCAATAGATCAATGAACTCATAGATTTCGGCAGGGTTATCCACCGACCTGGTATCTATGCCTCTCTCCCTGCACATTTTGGGCAGCATCATGTTGACAGCCACCCGCTCGTTGACATACAGGCAAGCGTCATCCACCTTTTTCAGCAGTTGAATGGGCTTTTTGCGAACGAACCAGTACAGGCCGTAGCTGTAGACCTTGGAGACATTGGTATGCTCTATTTCGTGAAAATCCTTCAGCCGGGCTGTATCGGCAAAAAAGTCGCAAATAACATAGCCAAGGACCCTCGGGTCAATTCTTACTTGACCCGACAGGCCCAAGGCATCAATGGCTTCGTTTGCTTCTGTTAAGGTTTGCTTATAGCGGTCGAAGATCACAGCAGGCGTAAAGTGATCAAAAAGATACCTGTAGTCCCGCGACTCCTTTTTATCCATTGCTTATACCTGCTTTATGCCGTTGATCTCTTTGAACAGGTCGGAGGCGAGATACTCCTGAAACGCCTTGTAGTCCAACTGCTCCACTTCGTCGTGGTAATGCTTCCCCCGGTTGGGGGACGTATCCTTAATATAGCCGCCAGCCAGGAAGTCTTCCTTAAACTGTTTGGCAGCCGCATCTATTTCCGCTCTTGTCATAGGCATTCCTCCTTTAATGGTACAGCGTATTGCGCCGCTCCTGTTTCCATGAACGGAACATGGAAATTTTTAGGACGCATCGGTAAAAGCCGCCGTTTAGGCATGCTTTGATCTCCTTGATGATGCCGTGGCCGGACGCCTTAAAAGACAGGCCATCCCATTACAGGATATGCCGGCCGGGCAGGCTTGTTGCAGGCGGCGCGGACTGGCAGGACAGGGGGGGACAACGCAAAAAGGGGCTGCCGTGCTAAGGTTGCATTTTGCATATCCTATTCAAGAAGAAGTATATCGCGTCTTCGGACGCGACCAAGGGGCTTTCCGATCGCCCTTTGGAATCCTTCGGACGCCATCTTCTTGAATGATCCATGACGGATGCAATTACCACGGCAGCCCCATTGATGGTTTTACTTTGCGGTGTTACACTTCCAGCGGCACGTAATCCTGTACGCCGTCGGCGTACACATTGTAATCCACCGTGAGGTTCAATAAAAGGTACGCCACGCCGTCCCTTTGGGGAATCTGGTCCAACGTAAGGGTGCATGTTTGGGTGAAAGGTGTTTGGGCAATATCCTCGGGCTTAAGCTCCGCCATGTCCCCGCCGGAGGGCAGGAAGGACAAAGCCTCGCCCTTGATGGACGCGCCCTTGGCGGTGAGGGTGTAGGTGATGGTGACGCCTTTTTCATCCACGGTGACGGTGACGGTGCCGATGACAAAGCCGCCGTCGGCAATCAGGGGGAACTGCGTTACCTGCGGTTTTGTAAGGTCCAGGGGCGTTGCGGCGGGCCACTTCTCGTACAGCTTGGGCGCAGTTTCCTCCAGGCTTTCGCCGGGGGTTGTGGCGGGGCTGTCTGTACGCGCCTCGCTTTTTTTAGGCAGCGTCTGCGTATCCAGTTCCGCCAGGCAAACGGTGCAGGACTTTGTCGAAAGCCCGGTTTTTTCGGTGGTCTGCCGAAGCGTCACGATCCATTCCCCGGGCGTGTGGCCAAGGGCCGCGATAGAGCGGGTGCTCAAAACGGCATGGCAGGCGGTGCAGCGCTTTTCCTGGCTTCCTTTTTCGGTGCAGGCAGCCTCCAGCACGGTCTTCCAGGCGCCGGGCGTGTGGGCCGCTTTGGCCAGGCTCTGCGATTCCAAAAGGGCATTGCAGGCGGTGCAGTGCTTTTCCCTGCTGCCTTTTTGGGTGCAGGTGGGGGCAAGCGCTACCTGCCATTCGCCTGGGGTATGGGCGGTTTTCGACAGGGCTTGTGTATCCAACAGGGTGTTGCAAGCCATGCAGTGCTTTTCCCGGCTGCCCTCCTGGGTGCAGGTGGGAGCCAAAGCGGTCTGCCAGCTTCCCGCTATGTGGTCAAGCGTGGCAATGGCCTGGGTATCCATCAGGGTTCCGCAATCCGCGCAGCGCTTTTCCTCGCTCCCTTCCATGGTGCAGGTGGGGGGCATGGTGATCATCCAGGCTCCCGGGGTGTGGGCAAGCATGGCGATGGGCTGCGTTTCCATAAGGAGGCTGCAGGCGGAGCAGCTCATCTGCTGCTGGCCCGGGTACGCGCAGGTGGGGGAAAGGGTAGTTATCCAGCCGCCCGGCACATGGCCAAGGGCGGGAGTGGGATAAATGCCCATGAGGCTGCCGCAGAACATACATACATGTGCATCCATGCCGCCTGTCAAGCAGGTAGCGGGGAAAAAGGTTGTGGTGGTGCCCATATGGGGCAGGGGGGACAGGGTCTGCTGCTCCAGGACCGCGCCGCAGACGCCGCATTGTTTTTCCTTCCGGCCCGGGAAGAAGCAGGTAGGGGCAAGGGCGTCCACCCATTCCCCCGGCATGTGGCCAAGGGCGGGGATGGTCTGCTGATCAAGAACCGCGGCGCAGACGGTGCAATACTTTTCCTGCTGCCCTTCAACGGTGCAGGATGGATAAGCGACGTCCGTCCATTCCCCCGGCATGTGGCCAAGGGCGGGGATGGGCTTAAGATCCACTAGCTCATTGCAGCGGGTGCAGTGTTTTTCCTGTTCACCTTCATCGGTGCAGGTGGGTAAAAAGCTGTCCTCCCAATCCCCCGGTGTGTGGCCAAGTGCCGGGATAGATTCCGTAGACAAAACATCAACGCATACGGTACAAAGAATCTGCTTTTCACCTTGGTCCGTGCAAGTGGGATCCAGGGTTACTTCCCAGTCTCCCGACGTGTGCGGCAGAAGGTCAGTAAGCCGCAGGTCCAGTTGTGTGCCGCAAACATCGCAGAGTTGCTCTTCCTGGCCATTGGTCGTGCAGGTTGAGGGGACGGTGAGCTGCCATTCACCTGCCGTGTGCGGCAGGAGCCCGATGGGCCGGCGGTTCATTTCAAAGGAACATACGGTGCAAAACTCGGTTTCCTCCCCAAGTAGCGAGCAGGTGGGCGGGGTAGTCTCCGTCCATTCCCCCAAGTGCGAAAGCATGGGGATGGACTGCGTCTCAAGAATGGTGTAGCAGGCCGAGCAAATAAGATCCTGCGAGCCTTGGGCAGTACAGGTGGGGGGCAACGTCACATCCCAGGAACCCGGCGTATGGGGCTGCATGGGGATGGGATAGGTGCCTGTGGATTGGAGGCACACCAGGCAGAGCATGTCCATCTCACCCTCCGCGCTGCAGGTGGGCGGGATATTCATTATCGGAACGCCGGGTATGTGCCCGGTGGCGGGCATCGGCGTGTCAAAGATCACCTGGCTGCACACCGTGCAGCTTACGGTGTTTTGACCGTCTGTTGTGCAAGTGGGCGGTATGTACGTGGGAAAGCCCGGCGTGTGGGGGAGCATGGCAATGGGCTGCTGATCAAGGATTTCGTAGCAAACGGCGCATTGCAAGGTTTGCAAGCCTTCCGCCGTACAGGTGGGCAAGAAGGTGGGCTGCCAGCTTGAAGGCTGATGGATGGTGACAGTCTTTTGGGTGCTGCTGTAGTTTGAGGGGGTCATGTCTTGAAGCGTGATGCCGGATATCTGGACATCGGCGCTGCCATGGGCGCCGGGCAGCACCGTGAAGGTCAGCGTGACGGAGACCGATCCGCCTGAGAATACTAACGGGCCTTCCGCATAGACGTTGTTTTGTTCCCAGCTCACAAGCCAATCGCCGCCGGCCGTTACGTTTGTCAGCTCAAGCATGGGATTGATTTGGATGTCAAAATACATGTAGCTGAAGTAATCGGACTCTGCAGTGGCGGTGACGGTGATATGAAAGGTATCCCCCGGCTGGACGGTTGATTGGTCCAGGCTGCAGGAAACGAGGCCGCTGGCCAGGGCGGTTACGGGCAGGCAGGCAAGCAATAACACCGTGGCAAGGCATAAAAGAACAGCGGCTGTTTTCTTCATAAAGCATCCTCCAAGATAGGCAGAAAAGGACACCCTTCGCCTCGGGGGCCGCAAGGGCGGGCAACATGTACGCATCATACCACAGGTTGGAAATGTTGTCCATGCGCTGTTGACGTTTTGGGAGCGATATGGTATTTTTTTCGCATATTTTGGCGCATCATGGCGCATACACAAACGGAGGAAGGCATATGGATATAAAATATGCAGCAATCAACGGCGAAAGCCGGGCGGATTTGCACGAAATGATGACGGAATATTACCGGGACGGCGAGGATCATGATACGCCCCAGGAGGAGATTGACGCGTTCATCGGCCTGCTCTTTGAGAAGGTGGTTTCGAAGGCTTTTGACGGGCGCATCGCGTACATGGACGGCTGCCCCGCGGGGTTCGTTTTGTGGATGATGGACGAGGCGGGGATGGATTACAGCGTGATTCCGGGCTTTGGGACCATACTGGAAATCGGCGCGCGCCATGGGTACAGGCGCATGGGCCTGGGAAAGCAAATGGCGGAGTTGGCGCAGGGCGTTCTTTTGAAGAACGGGGCGACGGGGCTGTATGTATTGGCCTGCGGCAAGGCGCAAAGCTTCTGGAAAAAATGCGGCTTTGTGGAATCGGGCCGGGTTGCTTTCAATGGGCTGCCGGTGTACGTGAAGGATGTTCCTAAACGGGATGCAAAGTAATCATGCAAGGATACCTCCCATAGCAAACCAATGTGTGCATTTTAGTTGGGCCTGACAGATGCTTGCGGGTGCCGGCCGCTTTCATTGACACCTCATGCTAAAAAATGGTATACTTCGGCCAGAAACCGTTTTATACCGGCCCCTATCCTTACCCGCAAAGGGGGGTATGCCATGGGCAGGCTGAACAAGTTCATCGGGGCCTTGCTGCTGGCGGCGCTTGCGCTGCTGGCGCCGTGTGCCTTGGCGCTTTCATTTAAGACCGATTTGAGCGCCATCGATACGGCGGCCAAGTCGGTGCTGCTGCTGGAAATCTACGGCGATGAGGGGCAGTTGATCTTAACCGGCAGCGGCTTTGTGGTGTTTGACAACCAGACGCTGGTGACAAACAACCACGTCATGGAGGATGCCGGCCGCATCATCGCCTACAGCGACGCGGGCTACAAGTACATGGTGACCGGTGTGGTGGCGGCCGACGGGCAAAAGGATATCGCCCTGCTGGAGTTTATGTCGCCTACGGATATGTCGCCGCTCCCCCTGGGCACCGAAGGGAAGCTGATGCGCGGCGAGCCGGTGGTGGCCATCGGCAGCCCCAAGGGAGTTAAGAACACCGTTTCTCTGGGCAATATCAGCGCCATCTACGAAGAGGACGGCGCCCATTTCATACAGTTCACAGCCCCCATATCTCCCGGGTCCAGCGGCGGCGCGCTGTTTAACGACCAGGGCCTGGTGATCGGCATCACCACCGGCGCGCTCAGGGACAGTCAAAATATGAACCTGGCGGTGGATATAGGCGAGGTGGTCCGGCTCTGGGAAGCAAGCAAGGCCAACCAGCGCGTATCCTTTGCGGAGCACAGGGAAAGGGCGCTGCTTCCCGCAACGCCAACGCCGGAAATTGAACCGGCGGTTGTGACGATGACGCCTACGCCCGTCCCCTTGGGTCTTGGGAAAGCTGATAACCGCGTATTCGATTATGCGGGCCTGTTCACAAAAAACGAGCTTGACCGGCTGGAAGGCCTTATCGCCGCCATGCGGGTATATTACCCCATGGATTTTGTCATTCTCACATCGGATAAGGTTCCCGAAGGGGAGGAAGCCTCCCAGGATTTTGCCAACAGCTTTTATGATAAGGAGGGCTTTGGAAAGAGCCCGGACTACAGCGGCCTGCTGCTTTTGATTGACATGAGCAACAGGATCATCACCGTATCCACCACGGGGGATATGATTACCCTGATACCCGACGCGCGCTTAGACAGCCTGCTGGACCGGGCTTTCCCCTACCTTGACGAGGGAAAGTTCGGCCAGGCCGCCTACTCGGTATTGAACGAGCTGATGATCATGCTGGACAGCGGCATGGAGGAGTCAGGCCCGGAACCTACAAAAACGCCGGCTCCCACCCCCACCCCGGCGCCCACCCCCACATCTACGCCCACCCCCGCGCCGGCGGAGGAAGTGGTTATCGGTTTTGAGCTTAAGGCCATGTGGACGTATGAAGGCGTGGTGCTGCGCTGGGAAAAGGTCGCAAACGCGGAGTATTACACCTTGTACAGAAAGAACGGCGAAGACGGGACCATCGATTTTATGAAGGAGATCCCGGGATCGCAGACGTATTACCTGGACAGCGACGCCACAGCGGCGGACAGCAGCACAGGCTACATGCTCATGGCGGTTGTCAAGGGGAATAAAACACAAAACGTCTTTGCCAACATCGCCGAGTCGGAGCCCCAGTATTCGGTCAGCGGGGATCTGAAGGTTCCAGCCGACTTCCAAGCGTATGCGGTTGTCCGGCCCATGCTATCCTGGCGCCGTGTGCCAAATGCCAGGAACTATGCCCTCTACCGCGGCGAGAGCGCCGAAGGCCCGTACACACAGGTGTGCCTTACGGATCTGAATGCCTTTTACGACTACGGCGCCGCGCCGGGCGGAACGTATTACTACAAAATCAGGAGCACATCAGGGGACTTGGTTTCCAAGTGGTCGGAGCCGCTTTACGTGCGCTGGCCCGAAAGCTTTGAGGAACCGGTTGGAAAGGCCTCTAACGAGGATGACAACACCCTTGTCATCGGCGAGTACGGATATGTCAGCGATTACCTGGGCTATCCCCGCCTGAAGGCCGGCCTAGTAAACAACAGCCGTGGAAGGGTCGTTACAGGCTTCACCCTGGCCTATTACTGCCGGAATGAGGATGGAAAGGATATTTTGAACTCCGTCACCGGGGAAAAGGTATATGAACAGCGCTTTGACATGATCCTGCTGCCCGGGCAGGAAGCGTACGCATCCTATGCCTGGCTGTACGGGTGCAGGAATGCCAGGGATGTGTATGTGGCGGTGGCTGAGGTATCCTACCTGAATGGAGATGTGGTCCATATCCGGGAGGAGGAGCGGGATTATTACTACTGGACGCTGGATTGAGCAGAGATATGAGGCTGTCTCAAATTGTGCATGCCTTGTATATACCTATATAATAAAGGAGAAAATCGCATCTGCGGATGCGACCAAAGGGCTTTCCTATCCATCTGGCTCAATCGTCGCCGCAGTTCGCTACCGCTTCTGCGGCTCGTTTCGCCAGCCTCCTCCGCCCAGCCTATTGCCGCCACTGGCGGCGGCTGGGCTACGGAGCCCTTTGGAAACCTTCGGATGCCATCATGAAGAATAATGATGCAATTATGCTGTATATGAAACAGCCCATTTTAACCGCAGGGTCTTTTACATTCCCGCAGCCTGACAAACATTGACACTGTAAGCTTAAAAATGGTATACTTCGGCCAGATATTTCCTTGTATCAAGTGAAAACCTATTCATTCCTTTGAAGGAGGAAACGCCGTGGGCAGCCTTATCAGGAGGACCGGCATACTATTCCTGGCGGTGCTTATGCTATGCACGCCCCCGGCCCTGGCATCCTCCTTCCAGGCCGATCTGGACGGGATTGACCAGGCGGCCAAGTCCGTCCTTATGCTGGAGGTTTATGACGATCACGATAAGCTGATTGCCACCGGCAGCGGCTTTGTGGCCTTCGACAATTTCACATTGGTGACCAACCACCATGTGATCGAGGATGCGGACTGGATCATGGCCATCAGCGACTCTGGCAAAAAATACATGGTCCCCAATGTGATCGACGCGGACGAAAGCAAGGACATCGCTTTGCTGGAGTTTTTTTCGCCCACGGATTTGGTGCCCCTGACCCTGTACGGGGGCGGGCCTCTCCGGCGGGCCGAGCCGGTGGTGGCCATCGGCAGCCCCCAGGGTGTGACCAACACCGTATCCCTGGGCAATATCAGCGCGCTGTATGAGGAAGAAGGCGTTTCCATCATACAGTTCACCGCGCCTATTTCCCATGGGTCCAGCGGCGGCGCGCTGTTCAACAACCGCGGCGAAGTGATCGGCATTACCAGCGCCACGTTTATCGACGGCCAGAACATGAACCTGGCGGTGGATATCGCCGAAGTGATCGAACTGCATCAAAAAAGCGCCGGGAAGACGAGAATCGCCATGGGGGATTTTGTGAAAGGCGCTGTATCGGACCCCTGGCCCACGAATACGCCCGCGCCTAAGCTTGCCGCCGTGACGGAAGTAAGGGCCGCGGCGATACAGGGCGGCATCCTGCTTACGTGGGATGCTGTCGAAGATGCCGAGCAGTACAGGGTGTACCGTTCCGTATCCCCCAACGCGGGCTTCAGCCTCATGGGCACGGTGCGCGAGTGCACCTACAGTGACCTTGCTGTGGAGAATGGCAAAACGTACTACTATAAGGTGTCCTGCATCAGCGGGCTGACGATATCCAAAATGTCCCCGGCGGTGGAGGTTTTGGCCTCCGCGCAGGCGGGCGTTAAGACGCCGGAGCCGGATGTAACCCCGGCGCCGGGAAGCAAGCTGCCGCCACCGCAGAACGTTAAGGCCGTGTGGACGGACAACGGCGTCTACTTAAGCTGGAACGGGGTTTTGGACGCCACAGGGTATTTTGTGTACCGGTCTGATAGCCAGGGCGGAGCCTTCCAGCCCCTGGGCTCGGTGAGCGGAACGTTCTTTACGGACACGAAGGTCTCTTATGACCATCCCTATTTTTACAAGGTCGTCAGCGTCCAGGGGTTGAAATTATCCGATATGCCCGAGGCATCGGCGGGGATCAATCCCAAGTATACGCTGTCCAAGGACATGGCGGTGCCCAGGAACCTTAAGGTCAAGACGAATGCGCAAAGTGCCACAGTCACCTGGAGCGCCGTCAAGGACATAAAGCGCTATGTGGTATTCCGTGCCACGGACGCAAAGGGTGAATACATCGAGATTGCCACCGTATCGGATGCAAAATATACGGACCAGGGTGTTTCCTCCGGCAAAACGTACTATTATAAGGTGCGCAGCCTCAGCGGTTCTTTGATGTCAGACCTATCGAAGTATGTGACGGCCAAGGTGCCAAAGCCGACACCTACCCCCAGGCCCACCAAAACGCCCAAGCCGACGCCCACGCCTTTTAGGGAGCCGAAATACCCCCTGGAGTTTGGGACCGATGGGTACATCGAAAAGTACCAGGGCTACCCCAGGCTGAACCCCGGCATCAAGAATGTCAGCGGGCAAAAGACGGTGGACGGCTTTACCCTTACGTATTACTGCACCAACATCTACGGGGACAAGATCAAGCGCTACGGGTTCGGTGATTACTTGACCGAGTACACGTACACCAAAACCATCAAGCCCGGCAAGAGCACGTATCCAGGGTACGTACTGCTGGAAGGCTATGACAGCGTGCAGCAGGTATACGTGGCCATCACCAAGATTCACACCGCCGACGGGCGGACCATCACCATCCCGGAAACGGAATGGGTGTACTATTACTGGACGATGGAATAGGCACATGATTCCGCTTTCAAGGGAACGCATTTTACGCTTATGTGTTGCACCATCAATCTGGCCGGGAAGCAATTGCTTCCCGGTTTTTTTGTGCAAGTAAAACCTGCGAGCAAACCGATTCCTTAGACAATCAAAAGCCCTGGGAGGTATCGGAGGGCCGAAGCCCTCTGATTATTTATCGCAAACCAGCGACATGTGCGGTGGTTTGCGCAGGAATTTTGGAGAGATTCCTACCTTACCCGAGCAAACGGCCGCAGAAAGGCGTAGCCTTTTTGCAGTGAAGCGAGGGAAAAACTCAAAAAAGCGGCGTAGCCACTTTTTTGACTAAAATGTGTGCATAAAGCCATTGTGCCGAAAATCTTCAAAATTGTGCCGTAACAGGGGAGCGCGGGAGGCTCCCTTTTTGATACACTGATTTCGAAAAGCCGAACAAATGTTCCCTATATTCTCGGTGATGATACGGCCGGTTCGGCGGAAGACAAGCCGGAGAGACGGCGGGAGGAAAAGCAATGAAGGATTCCATAAAGCGCCAAAGCCCCCTTGCTCTGCAGTATTTCGCGGAAGGAGCCTCGGGGGAAGGCGGCGGGGAAGCCGGAACAGGGGAGAGCGGCACCGATACGGCTGCCAGCCCGGGCAGGCAGGAGAAGGGCCGGTACCGCAACATCCAAAGCGCAAAGCCAGGCCATGGCGATGCGCAGGGGGCAGCGCAGCCATCGCGGAGCCGGGAGAATGAATCCCAAATGAAATTGACCCCCAAGTACAGGAACATTCAAAAGGCGGGCAGGGGCAAGGAAGCATCCGCCGCCGGGGAGGAAGGCGCGCATAAGGGAAATGAAGTGGGCGTGCAGGATACCCTGGAGGCGGAATTCGAAGGGCTGATAAAGGGAAAGTACCGGGAGGCATGGCAAAAGCGGGCGGACGCCATCGTCAACCGCCGCTTCGCGGAGCTGAAGGCCCTGAGGGAATCGCAAAGCGCCTTGCATCCGCTGATGGACAGGCTGTCCAGGCGCTACAACAGGCCGGCGGGCGATATCCAGGGAACTCTAAACGCCCTGGACGGCGATCAGCCGAAGACACAGGCATCCGTGCCCGGCAGCGTGGAGGATAGGCGGGTGATGACTCTGGATCAAAAGGTCCGGGAGGCCCGCCTGGAACAGATGCGCGGCCGGGAGCAGGAAATGCGGGCAGAGCGCCGGCAGAGGATCGACAACATCCACAACAGGTGGCAGGAGGAAACAAAGGAGGCCGTGAAGGTCCACCCCGGCTTCGACTTTCACAAGGAGACCCAAAACCCGGACTTTACCAAGCTGATCACCGCCGGTATCCCCGTGCTCAAGGCTTATGAGGTGATCCACCGGGATGAGGTTTTGGGCGGGGCCATGAGCTACACTGCCCAGAAGGTCAGGGAAAAGCTGGCCAGGGACATCGCGCTCCGCGGCATGCGCCCCGCCGAAAACGGCGCCAGCGGCCAGACCGCCATGGTGCCGGGCTTCCGGTACGAACGGCTGTCCAAGGCGGCCAAGTCGGAAATCGAGCGCCGGGCGCTCCGGGGCGAGCGAATCAATCCAAGAGACTACATGGACTACAAATAAGGAGGATTTTTATCATGGAAAAAAGGGCAATCCCTTTTGAACTTCAGTACTTCGCCGAGCTGAACACGCAGGTAACCACCGCGCCGGGCCTGGCCCCAGAGATGAAAACCTATTACGAGAAGCGGCTCATCGAGCTGGCCGGCGCCAACCTGGTGCACATGCAGTTTGCCGACAAATACCCCATCCCCAGGGGCAGCGGCAAGACCATTGAGTTCCGCAAGTTCACGCCGCTGAAAAAGGCTTTGGTACCCCTCACCGAAGCTACCGTGCCCACGGGCAACAGCCTGTCGGTGGAATACCTCACCACCACCGTCAAGCAGTACGGCGACTACATCAGCCAGTCCGACCTGCTGGAATTGACCTCCATCGACAATACCATCGTCCAGGCCACGCGTTTGCTGGGCAACCAGGCCGGCGAAACCATGGACACGGTGGTCAGGGAAGAAATCGTGGGCGGCTCCAACGTGATGTTCGCCCCCAAGGTGGACGCGGAGAGCAACGAGACGCCCGTCTCCAGCCGCTATCGCCTGGACAAGACAGCCAAATTCACCGTGGATACCGTGTTCACAGCCGCTGCCGATTTGAAATCCGCCAACGCGCCTTATATTGATGACAGCTATGTGGCCGTGATCCACCCCCACACCGAGCGGGACCTTTTGCGCGACAAGGATTTCATACAGGCCGTGAAGTACGGCCGGCCCGAGGATTTGTACGTGGGCGAGGTGGGCCGCATCGGCAACGTGCGCTTTGTGGTTTCCAGCGAGGCGAAGATCTTCTACGCCAAAGACCTGACCGCCCTTGCCCGCAATCTCACCGTGAAGACCGCAAACGGTTCCCCCAACGCCGTGATCGCCGTCAAGGAGGCCATTACCGCCGGTGACGCCGCCGCCCTTGCGGGCCGCGATGTGCTGATTGACGGGGAGCAGTTTGAAATCGTATCCGCCGCGGCCGGCGCGGCCGGTGCCGCCACGATTACCGTGAACACCCCCGTGGCGGTGGCCGCCGACGTGGTCCTCTATCCCGGCGAAGCCGCGGCGAATGGCCTTGCCTCCTACGCCACGCTGATCTTCGGCGCGGGCGCTTACGGCGCCACCGAGCTGGAAGGCGGCGGCCTGACCCACATCGTGAAGCAGCTTGGCTACGCCGATGAACTGAACCTGCGCTCCGCCACCGGCTGGAAGTGCACCCTGGCCGCCAAGCGCCTGGTGGAACCCTACATGGTCCGCGTGGAGCACTGCACCAGCTTCTCCGACCGGGTGACGGCGGGGAACTGACCAGGGGGCTCTATCCAGCCGGCTCAATCGGCACGCTGCTTCGCTGCCGCTCGCATCGTTTGTTTCGCCGGCCTCCTTTGCCCCGTCCATATCCGCCACTGGCGGGGACGGGGCTCCGGAGCCCCTGGACCCCTGCTCAAGGGATATATCCCTTGAGAATCCCGGTAATGGGTAAATGTTAGGGATAGCGGCCATGGGGTTTGCGGGATACGCCTGATAGAGCGTTTATCTTGTAGCCCCTGGCCGCGCTCGCAGGGGCAGAAACCAACATATTTTTTCCAACCAGTTTTCCGGCGGGCGATTGATCATCGCCCCGGCATCCGCAGGCTATGAAATGCCACATCTCCGGCCAACTTTTCGCCGGTCCACTTTTCGGATGACCAAGGGGCGATGATCCATCGCCCGCCGCAGTGGCACCGTCCCTTTTTCGACATCGAAGTTTAGGAGGCAAGATATGCAGACCAATGAAGTCACCGTCACCCTGTTTCAGGATGACAAGGAATACAGCCAGCCCGTGTTTGTCAAGGTCAACGGCAACGCCCTGTTGATTCCCCGCGGCGTGCCCGTCCAGATTCCCCGGGAGCATTACGAGGCGCTGCGCCACAGCCAGCGCCAGGCCCAAAGCGTCAGCCGGTACGAACAGATGCTGGTGGAGCACACCGACGCGAAGATGACCGGCGACGGCCAGACGCTAAGCGGCATCAAGCCCCCCAGCGTGCAGAAGGTAAGGCTGTAGGAGGCGGCGTTTCTTCCGCTGCTAAAACCGGCGGGAGAAACGCTTGCTCTCTTTTGAAAAGGAGGCATTTTATGACCATTGCCCAGGCTATCGCCCAATCCTCCGCCCTAAAACCCGGCTTGTTTTCCGATTCGGACAAAACCGCCTGGCTCAGCCAGCTGGACGGCCAGATCGACGCGGAGATCATCCGCACCCATGAAGGCGCGCCGGAGACCGCCTTTGCTCCCTATACACAGGAAACGGACCCCGGCACGCAGCTTCTCATCCCCGACCCGTACAGCAAGCTGTACGTATCCTACCTATGCGCCCAAATGGACTTTTACAGCGCCGAGTACGCACGCTTCAACAATACCCAAAGGCGGTTCGAGCTGGACTTTCGGGAGGCGGCCGACTGGTACAACAGGACGCGCCTGCCGCTAAAACAATCCGGGATTCATTTGGGCGAGACGGAGCCCCAAAGGCCGGAAGGCGCCGTGCTGTAGAGCCTGGCGGCCCCCCGGCATACCCTATCGAGAGATTCGACTGCGAGGTGATTTCATGCGGTTTTCCTATGCCGAACCCATTGCCCAAAGCCGGGACAGCCTGACAAGGTTCCTGGGCCTCAACAAGACGCTGACCGTGGGCGACGGGGAATTTACCGGCATGCTGAATATGACCGGCGACCACTTTCCCGTTCTGTCGCCCAGGCAGCGGCGCTTAAAGTGCCATACCTTTACAAAGTGCAACGGGATCTACGGCAAGAACCATCTTTTATGGGCGGATGGCACGGGGCTTTGGTACAACGGCGCGTATGTGGGGGATGTGGAGGACAGCGAGAAGACATTCGTGGGCATGGGCCCTTATGTGCTGATTTTCCCGGACAAGAAGGTGTTCCACACGGAGCAAATGACCCTTACCTCCATGGAGCACACCTACACCACCGTGGGGGATACGCTGTATGAGCTGTGCAGCCGGGAGGGTGTGACCTACGACTACATCGCCGGCACCCTGGCGCCGGATAACCCCGAAAACGGGGACTGGTGGATGGATACCGGCGGGGAGGAGAACGTGCTCAAGCGGTACTCAAAGGGCCAGGAGGAGTGGACGGCCGTGGCGTCGCCCACCTATGTGAAACTAAGCGCCGTAGGGCTGGGCGCGGACTTTCGGCAGTACGACGCCGTGAGCATTTCGGGTGCGCAGGAGGCCGCATTCAACGGCGACTTTATTGTGGAGGTACGGGGCGACGACTTTATCGTGATCCCCGGCACATTGAGCGACTCCGTCAACCAAACAACGCCCATCACATTAAGCCGCAGCGTGCCAGATATGGATTTTTTCACCGAGTGCAACAACCGGGTATGGGGCTGTTCCTCCCAAACCCACGAGATATACGCCTGCCGGCTGGGCGACCCCTACAACTGGCGGGCCTATGAGGGTTTATCCTCCGACAGCTATGCCGTGACCGTGGGCACCGACGGGGATTTCACCGGGGCTGCGACATACCAGGGCTTTCCCCTTTTTTTCAAGGAGAACGCCATCCACAAAATCTACGGTGCCCGTCCATCCGACTTTTCCGCGGCGGCCGCCCCATTGCGCGGTGTGCAGAAGGGCTGCTCCAAGTCCCTGTGCTGTGTTGGCGAAATCCTCTTGTACAAAACGCCCGGCGGCGTGGCCGCCTACGATGGGACCGCCGTTCAGGATATCTCCGCGCCGCTGGGCAAAGTGGAGTACTTCGGGGCCGCCGCCGGCACGGCCGGGAGCAAGTATTACCTGTCCGTTTTGGATGGGGAAAACCACTTTCACATGTTTGTGTTCGATGTAAAGACGGGCCTGTGGCACGAGGAGGACGATTCGCAGGCGCGCTGGTTTACTAAGTGCCAGTCCGACACCTTCTTTGTGGCGGGGCAGGAGCTATATGCCGTGACCAGGGGGGAAAAGGCCCTGGCCTTTTTGGAGCAGGAGGAGCCGCCTGTTTTATGGCAGGCGGAAACGGGGGATATACTGGCCCTTATGCCTGACCGCAAGTTCATATCAAAAATGGAGATACGCCTGCAAATGGAGGAAGGAGCATCCTTCCAGCTGCACGTGCAGTACGACGCTTCCGGCGTGTGGGAGCAGATGGCGGCATTGAACGCTGCAACGAAGAAACGGGCCATGAACGTGCCCGTGCTGCCCCGCCGGTGCGATTATTTCCGCTTGCGGCTATCGGGCCAGGGGGGCGTAAAAATCTTTGCCCTGACCAAAACGCTGGAGAAGGGAAGCGATCAACTATGGCAGCCTTAAACTTTTCCATGCCGGTGCTGGATGAATCGGCGCCGGTAAATGCCCAGGTGAAGCAGCTGAAAACCCTGGTGTACAACCTGTCGGATCAGCTTCGCTACGCCTTTTCCAACATAGGGGAGGAGAATCTGTCCCCCGGCTACAGGGACCGGCTGTATTTAGCCGAGCAGGCGGCCGGCAGCATGGAAACGGTCTTGAACCGGCTGAACCTTTTGGCGGACAAGCGAAGTCTCAGCTATCTCATCGACAAAACGGACGGCCTGGTGGCCGTGAGCTATCAGCCGGAGGAGCCGGTTTCTCCCCATACGGGGGATATCTGGTACGATACAGACGCCGCTCCCACGGCGATTTACCGATTCAACGGCGTTCTGTGGGAGGACATCACCACCGTAGCGCTGGAAGCGGCGCTTTCCGCCGCCGGCAACGCCCAGGCCACCGCGGACGGTAAGATACAGACCTTTGCCCAGAGCGGGCAGCCGGAGGGAGTGTCTCCAGGGGACCTGTGGATCAAAACGGATGAAAGCAACGCGCTGTACCGCTGGATGGGGTCGGAGTGGGTGGCTGTGGCGGACACCCACAATGACCAGGCGCTGGAATCCCTGATTGATACTGTAGATGGAAAGACAACGGTCTATTATCAGGCGGATACGCCCGCCAATGCCCATGTGGGTGACGTTTGGTACGATACGGGCGAGGACCCTGTCGTAATCAGCCGCTATGACGGTGTTGAATGGAAGGACATGACCGATACAGCACTGTCCGCCGCGCTTAACGCGGCCCAGAACGCCAGCAACCTGGCCTATCAGAAG
Source organism: Bacillota bacterium (assembly GCA_023436585.1). Classification (GTDB taxonomy): domain Bacteria; phylum Bacillota; class Clostridia; order Christensenellales; family Aristaeellaceae; genus JAEWAH01. Next base: position 88,849 of record JAEZIN010000035.1, read on the forward strand.
ATACAGTCCTTTGCCCAGCCCGCCGCGCCGCAGACGGGGATGCGGGAAGGGGATCTGTGGTTTGACACATCCAAGGCCAACAAGCCCCACCGCTACAACGGCTCCGGCTGGGTCAGCTACCAGGATACCCACCTGGACGGCATCGTGGCTACCAGTGCCGCGTATGTGGATTCCATCTCCAAGTATGTGGAGGTCGTGTCTGTCGATGGCAGCGGGAACCAGGGCGTCAGGATCAACAAGGCCGAATCGGAGTTTTATGCGCTGTTCACCGCGGGGGAGCTGGCCTTTTATCAGGGCAGTGCCAAGATCGCCTGGTTTTCCAACCAGACGCTTTTCATCTCCCGCGCGGAGATCGCGGACAAGCTGACGCTGGGCACTGCGGCCAAAGGGTATTTCGATTTTAGCTCGGATAACAGCCGCCTGACAGTGCGGTACAGGGGGTGAGGATATGGCAGCTTTTTCTGTAGACAACTTTTTTCTGAGCAGCTCGTGGAAAGGTTACTTTGTAGCCGGCGTGGTTGAGTATACCACGCCGTCATCCTCCTCGGCGTCCAAAACCTTCGACATCAGTTCCATACCCGCCGGGGCGGTCATCGATTCCGCGTCACTTACCGCCACGCTTGGTTCTCCCTATACGGGGGCGGCGTACAAGCGGGTGGACGGGGCTTCCTTCAATGGCAGCATGGATGTTTTGAACAAACTGCAGGGACTGAACGGTGCGTACGCAAACGGTGTCAGCTTTGAGTTTCAATTCAAGGCCAACGGCGGACAGGGTTCCGCGTCTGGAACAGGTGTAAACCATTCCGCCTCCCTTTCTTTTTCCAACGTAACGATGACCGTCGCCTACCACATGCCCACCTCCGGGTTGACGCTGAGCCCCGGCGTCTCCGTGGATGCGGGAACCCAGTTTACAGCCTTGATCCAAGCCAACTCCCCGGCCTACAGCCACCGGGTGACATACCAATTGGGATCCCACAGCGCTTTTGTGGATGTGGCGGCAGGGGTGGCCTCAACACCGGTTACGTTTGCTCCCGCTTGGGTGGATGTTATCCCCAACAGCACCGCCGGAACGGCAACGGTGACACTGCACACCTATAACGGCGGGACGCTGATGGGCACCGACGTCAAAACCATTACGGTGACCGTTCCCGCCTCTTCAGTCCCCGCGATTGGCAGCGTTACGCCTGCCTTACTCAACGAAGGCGTCGCCGCCGGCTGGAACGTGTATGTGAAAACCAAGAGCCGGGTCCGGCTTTCCATTGCCGCCTCCGGGATATTCGGGAGTACCATTACCTCCGCATCCGTCTCGGGCGATGCGTCGGGCAGCGCCGCGCTGGAAGGCGGGGTGTGGGTCTTCACCTCCGGATACCTGAACAAGGCCGGGACCAACCGCTTTACCGTCACCGTGTATGACAGCCGGGGCAGGTCCGCAGTAAACAGCGCCGCTTCTGTGGAGGTGATGGACTATTCCCCGCCCAGCATTCTTACGCCGTCCATTTTCCGCAGCCTGCAAAACGGAGACGCTAGCGATATCGGAACTATCATCCGGCTGCTAGGCACCTTCTCCTTTTCCAGCCTTGGGGGGCGCAACGCCTTGACCGCCAAAGCCTCTTACAGGCAGATGCCTTCCGGCGGCTGGAGCAGCGAAGAATCCATCGCCAATGGCGTACCCCTCATAACCGGCAGCAACGGCATTTCCACAAATGTGAGCTGGCAAGCGAAGATCGCGCTGACGGATTCCTTTTCAGCGGTCACTACCTTTGTGGAAAGCATTGGTACCTCCGGCGCGCTCTTTGATGTGATGCCCAACCGCTTTGCCGTAGGCAAGATGGCCGAGCGGAACGGATTGGATATGCCGGATACCTGGGAGTGCTATTACAAGGGAAGCACGCTGGATGAGAGGTTTGTAAAAAAGGCGGGGGATACATTGACCGGGACACTTTATAGAAACTGTCCGGCTGGTTCTTTCGTGACAATTTTGAAAGGATTGATAGCAGATAACGACTATTATCGGATAGCAACCGGAGGCACAAGTAACGGCGGGTATTTGGAAATTGCCACTGCCGATGATGCAAATGAACCCATTTATATCAGACAGTATATAGGGGATTTCACCAGTATTGCACGTACACTTACGCTACTAGATGGTAATGGTCATACCATTACTCCGGGGAACATTGTTGCTGGTGGCATTCTATATGAAAATGGTGGTGTACCTTTAGGTAACCGTTATTCCACAAAGAAGGTGATCGATTATGGTATTGATATGAATACTGTTCTAGAAGGTGGTATGTGGCGTATTTTGAGTGGCAACCCAAACATCCCTGCATATGTGGAATGGGGGAATATGCTTGTTGTGCATTCTACTCCCGATAACGATACAACAGGTCAATTGGCAATGCCATACTCCAATGGAAGACTTTGTTATCGTGGTGGTTGGAACTTTAGTACCAATTGGTCAAGATGGTATAAGGTTTATACGGATGACACGATCACCAAAGGCACCTCCGCCCCCTCCGGCGGTTCCGACGGCGACATCTACATCAAATACATATGACGGGAGGCAGTTCTTATGGCAGCCATTTCCCAGCGCTCCATCGCCTCCTGGTACGACAACGGCGGCAATGTATGGGCTGCGCACTCCAGTATGGAACTGACTGGCGACCATGCCCGGGAGGGGCGCATTCAGTTCAACTCCATTAGCGGCGGCGCACCGATTACCTCTTTGTCGCTTCGATTTTATAAAAACAACTCCGGCGGGGGCGGTACCTTCAACCTGTATGCCACCACCGACCCGAATCTGCCGCCCAACAGCATCACCAGCGGCATATATCTGGGCGCTTTGGCCGGATGGGGCTCCGGCACGGGATGGAAAACCCTGGTTTTCACACAGGACATGATGAATGTGCTCAGCCAGTTCACCGGTACCTGGTATCTGCTGTTGACCTGCTCCGTGTACGTGACCTTTACGGGCGGGAGCGGCTCCAACGCCCCGGAGTTCACGGGCACCTATGCAGACGGCACCGCTTATGTAAATGTGGGCGGCGTGTACAGGCTGGGGAACCCCTGGGCGAACGTAGGCGGTGTCTGGCGCAGCGGCGTATCGAAGGTTAATGTTGGCGGCATATGGAAAGACGGACAGGCGTAAGGAGGAGAAAAATGAAGATCGTGGCGGGAAATCAGGAAATTCAAATCAAGGGCATATACGGCGCGCCGGCGCATTTTAACGGTGTGCTGGTGGATTCCCTCAAGGTATCGCTCCCGGGGGACATCACACAGGAGCAGCTTTCGGCCATGCTGGAAAATCCCTGGGAGATTTACGACGATCATGATGTCCTTCAGTCGGTGCAGGAGGGGTTAAGTTTCGTGGAGGAGTACTCCCTGACCTTTTTGAAGGTCACTGAACAGGCGAAGCTGCAGGCAAGTTTGGAGGATGTTCGTGAAATGGCGGCGCTGTACAAAAACGCGCTGAAGGAAGCCGGCGTTGATCCCGAGGGGGAGACCTTCCGCACCACGAGGCAAAAGGCGCAATCCGGCCGGCTGGACCCATCTTGACTACTCACTCTTTTTCCAACTAACAGCACATAAGGAGGCAAACACATGCTGAACACGGATGATCTTTGGAAACAGGTTCAAGCGCAATCTCAAATGCCCAAAACCGGCGAACCAACCGTCTCTGCCTATGAGGCCAGTGGCGCCATGCCGGTATGGAGCCCCTCCCAGGAGTATCTGGATGCCCAGGAAGCCCTGAAGGAATGGCAGCAGCAAAAGCCGGCGGACTACAAAAGCTCCTATACCGACACCATCAACCAGCTGCTGGACAGCATTTTGAACAGGGAACAGTTCCACTATGATATGAACGCCGATCCCCTGTACCAGCAGTACAAGGACATGTACACCCAGCAGGGCCAAAAGGCCGCCCGGGAGGTGACGGGCCAGATGGCCGCGCTCACCGGAGGCTACGGCAACAGCTATGCCGCCACCGCCGGCAACCAGGCGTACCAAAGTGCCTTGGGGCAATTGAACGGCATCGTGCCGGAGTTGTACGGCCAGGCCGCCAATGTGTACGGCCAGCAGGGACAGCAGATGCAAAGCAACCTTTCCGCGCTGCAAAATCAGGAAAGTGCGGCGCTCAGCCAATACCAGATGGATATGAACAATTATCTGGCCGGCCTTCAGGCTGCCACACAAGCCGCCAACGATGCCTTCAGCCAGGATCACGGCCTGTACCAGGATGCGCTGAACAAGTGGCAGATGGAGCAAAACCTGGCCTTGCAAAAGGAGCAGGCGGAGCAGAACCAGCTCAACTGGATTTCGCAGATGGAGATTGAAAACAGCAAGCCCACCAAATGGGGCTACACCGGCGGCCAGCTGGCAGTCGCCAGGAACCTTTTAAAGAAGAGCCCCCAGGATGCCTTGAGCTACATCAGCCAGCTGGGTTTGAGCAGCAAGGCAAAGAATTACTTGAAACAGCAGCTTGGGCTGAACGGGTGACCCGGTCCGAAAATGGAGATTTTCCCTTGATGGTCCTGCCTCCACCCGCGCATAGGTTTAGCGGCGCGGGCGGAGGCAGGCGTACCGCAAAGCAATACGCATCACACCGGCAGCGCGTGTGTAAAGCCGTATGAACGGCAGATACAAAGGAGGAGGGCACATGGATCAGCGATATCAGGATGGACGGGGAAAGCGGAACGGACAACCCCCTTTTTATCATGGAGAGCTCCTGTACAAGCCTACGCTTACGCCCTTTATGCAGGATCTGATGAAAAAGAACGAAATGGCCCAAAAGGGCGGTGCGCCTTCCTCCATATTCGATTCGTACAGGGACAAAAACCCAGAATTCATCCCCATGGAGGAGCAGGATTACCAGGATCTGCAGGACGCCTGGGCGCTTAAGGTGCAAGAGTGGGAAAACCCCTATCATCTCCCGAACCTGGACCTGGGCGGCCAAGTAATTTCGCGGGCCGGTTATACCGTGAATCAGCAGCCGGAGCTAGAAGACGATACGGATGAGATCATGAAGGAAGAAACCTCTGATTCGTCAAAATATCTGGACGAGTTCATGAGCACGCTCCCAGTCGTGCCGGATAAAGCATTCTTTACATATGGCAGCTATGATGAGCTAGACCGGATTCGGTCTTATAATTCAAGATGGATAAAGCATTTTGAATCACTGAGCGAGCAGGACCAAGATACATACCTTAGACTTTTTAAAATGGCAAAGGATGGCATTATTACAGCAGATCAGCTTGTGACGCTGAACAGTTTATTACCGGATTTTATATCTAACATCAAAATGGAAGGTCTCCCACATAAACAGACGTTAAGCATAGATCAAAGCCGTAGTGCAGCTCTGGACGGAAACGATAAAGAGTCAGGGCAGTTCGGGGAAGAAACTCAAAGGGATATGGCTCCGATTCTATTATCAGATGAAAAAATCAAAAGTTTCTATCTGAATCTGAGCGAAGACGATAAAACAACTGTGGACTATTTAATTGAGAGATGGGATGATGGAACAATTACGAATGATCAGCAATCTACTCTAATAACGCTTATGCCTGTTATCGACCAATATACCATTAGGCCAATGACAATTGCTATAAAACCCAGGTATGCAATTCCTTTATCGGAAATACCATCCGCAATAAAGGAATACAATGCTCTGCTGCGTGCCGCGTATTTCCAAACAGCCACGCCAGAGGAACTGGATCGGCTTGCATATTTGGAAAATGCCTTGACGCCAAAAGAAAAGCGTGGGATTCTTTATGAATTATCACTAAGTACTAAAAGCTCTTGGCCAAGTGAATACGCAAATGCCGCATTTACATATGACCCTGATAAGCAAAAGGTAGGGTTGGAAAAAATCAAGGTGCCGCTCGATATGCTGCCTTACGGCGCCAATCTTTCCCGGCGGGAGAAAGACAAAATATGGATGCTTGATGAATTGCGTGCGGAATATGACCGGCTCAAAGAAAATATTGCCTCCGGGGCAGTGCAGTCTCAAGACCAGAGTATCATTCCCGGGACGCAGGCAGAGTTGGATCACTGGTATGCAAATCAAAAGCAGGCTGTGGAGGAGATGTATTCCATGGAAAGGCTTGCCATCCCCACAGCAGAAATGCTGGATGCTTTCCTGAAGCTATGGGATAGCTGGTCGCCGGAGGAACGGAACAAAAACGCTCTCATCATCAACACAGCTGTTTCCTTTTCAGACTTCGATCTGAGCTGGGGGAAAGGATTCTTTGGCGCGGATAAAATGGAAAACCTATATATGGATAGCCTGCGCAATTACTATATGCTGATGTATGCCCGCTCCGGAGGCGAGAGCATGGAACCCTCTATATGGGATGGGGTCACGCAAGGTGTGGCCAGCGCTTTTCCGGAAATGGTTATGACAGGGATGACCTTGGGGATGTCCAAGCTGCCTACCACGCAGAGTTTGATGGCGTATGGGTCTGATATGTATAACGTCTACAACACAATTGCCCGTTCATTCCAGTCATTAACGCAGGATCCGAAGTTTATTCCCAGTTTTGCTGTTCAGTTTACATCCGGTTATAAAGACGCATCGACGAAGAGTGGCAAGCAGTTTGAAGCCACTGCATACGCCTGGCTGAACGGGTTCTTTGGCGCCGCAATGGATATTAACGGAGTCTTCCTGGCGGATGAGACGGTATCCAAAGGCTTGAAGGGATTTGTGGAAGAACTCTCAAAAAATGGAGGAGATGAAACGCTAAAGGGGCTCGCGTCAAAAATGTATGCCATGATGACATATGATAGGGACAAAGATATCTTTTCCTTTAGGGACAGCGATGCGCTGCTTTATCCTCAGGATATGGCAGAGAGCTATGTGACCGGTACGGCTGTTGGAGGCATCGAGTCGGGGCCGAAACTAGCTTTGAATGCTGCTGCAGCTGATTTGATGGATTATGTGCAGGCTTCCTTTGACAACGGGTTGATATCTGAAAAAGCAGCTAATGAGTTTCTCGAGATGCTGGCAAAAGTGATGCTGGAGGATTAACACAAAATATGACAGGTATAGGGGTTGCATCGCGTGTGCGAGTAACCCAGTATTGGTTTGCTCGCAAAGTGGCTTATGCATGCAACCGTTTCGAAAACATGTGCGGCAGGCGGAAGGAACTTGCCGCATTGTTATTGTTCATGGACAGCATACGAAAAAACAAATGTGTGTGCCAATCAAACCTAACGCCTTTTCGGTTGCTTTCTCATGCCTGTTTTTGTATAATGCAGTTAGCATTTTGTGTTCGGCATATTGTTGCGGGGGAAGCATCCCGCGTTGGGGAGGCGGTATGGCATGAGAAGGCATGCAAGCGGCTTGGCGAACGGGGACAGCGCACCGAAGCGTTTTTCTTCTTTTCGCCAATTGTTTGGCATGGCGGTAGCAATCATATTGATGCTATCGTTTCCCATAAGCTCGGTCCTCGCGGAGGCGGCCCCTTCCGCCCCCTTCGATTACCTCTGGGCCTACCAGGGGAATGTTGCGTACTTCGAAAAGGAAGGGAAAATCGGCCTTGTTCACAAGGATGGGCGGATTTTGTCCGAGGCGGTATACGACATGGTGCGCCCATTTTACAATGGCTTTGCCGCTGTGAAACAAAATGGGCTATGGGGCATGATCAACATGAAGGGCGAGGTCATCAGTGAGCCGCAATGGAATCATGTGGACATTGCTTATAATGGAAGGGTTCTGGTCTACATGGATGCCACCGGCTGCGGAGTGATCGACACGTCCGGCAATATCGTTGTTCCCCCGGAATGGGATATGATTTCCGAGTTCAGGGAGGGCTTCTCCTATGCGACTGATGATGGGAAATGGGGTATTATGGACCTCCAGGGGAATGTAGTTTATTTTGATAAATATCAAAATTCCACCTTGTTCTCCGAAGGCCTGATGTGTGTATCGGATGGCAGTCAAAGTGTATATTTGGATGGGCTTGGAAAAGAAGTGCTGCGTGTGGATAACTGGGCGAGTTCAGCGTTTTCGGAGGGGCTGGCAGTGTGCAGCAATGGGGAAGCCTACGGCTATATCGATAGATCAGGTAAATATGTGATCGAACCCCAATTTCTTGCCGCCGATCCTTTTGAGCAAGGGCTGGCTGTCGTATTGCGGGAAGATGATGAGGGCTACACCTTTATCGACCATCAAGGCAATACTGTATTCGACGAGTCTTGGGCGGATGTTTGGAGTTTTCACGATAATCTGGCGAAAGCATTGAAACATGGCAAATGGGGATATATTGGCCTGTCTGGTGACGTTGTGCTGGATTACCAGTGGAGGGAAGCCTACAACTTTAAATTCGGCTGCGCAGAGGTGAAAATGGGGTCGGAGCGTGGCTATATCAACACCCGGGGCGAATATGTCTGCGGCATCAAGGCGCAATGAAAACGACAGGTTACTGATGGTGCGGCGGTTTATTGAGTTGGCGAATGTATCGGGCCTGGCGGCAGCGTATGCCGGCAGGCTTTGATGTTTTCTGTGGTTTTGGTAACAACCTGTGTACTCTGTAAAGTTCAAAACCAAGTACTCATGGCGCATCTCCTTTTGTGCGCAACTGGGTGACCTGCCATAATTGCCCTTGCATTTGCCATTACAAGCCCCTATAATGCAAATGGAGAATGTTTGTGCCCATTTCCCCCCAAATAAGGGTTCATGTTTTTATGCAGCACATAAGGGGGCATTATACCTATGATTAACAAGCAGGGGCAAATACAATATGCATAACACATCATGCAGATCATTCGTTTGCCATGGTGCGGTCTGGTCATGGCAATACTTATTTTTACATTTTCAGCCCAGGCAGAAACCGCTCCAACTCCTTCGTCCGCCTCGGTCGACTATATCTGGGCCTACCAGGGCCAGGTTGCCTTCTTTCGGTCTGGGGACAAGGTTGGCCTGATTCATAAAGACGGACGGATTCTCGCCGAGGCTGTGTATGATGATGTACGCCCTTTTTACAATGGTTATGCAAGAGTAATCCAAAATGGCTTGTGGGGGATGATTGATTTGACTGGGAAGGTCATCACTCGACCCCAATGGGATATAGTTAGCTGGGCTGATGAAGGACTGATAGCAGTTAAGAAAAGCAAGTGGGGCGTTATTGATAAAAATGGTGAGGTTGTAATTCCCCTTGAATGGGATGCGGCATCGGGATTTGATGAGGGTCTCTCATTTGTTGAAAAGAACGGCAAATGCGGTTTTATAGATCCTAAAGGAAACATAGTCATTGATTTGATATATGATGACATAACAATATTCACCGAAGGCCTTGCCGGTGTAAAGAAGGATGAGGATTATCAATATATTGATGTCAAAGGAAACGTTTTATTAAATGTAAACTCAAAACACATTCGTGGTTTCTCCGAGGGTCTTGCCTTTTGTGATAATGCCGAAGGCTTATATGGCTTTATCGATAAAACCGGGGCATTTGTAATAGAACCTCAGTATACAAATGGATGGAGCTTCCGGCAGGGACTGGCTCCTGTTCAGCAGAACGGCTCATGGTTCTTTATTGACCGAGCCGGTGCTGCTGCATTCAATGATCAATGGGAGGATGCCCAGCATTTCAACAGCAACCTGGCCCCCGTGAAAAAGAACGGCCAATGGGGATACATCGATTTATCCGGGGAGGTAGTGCTGGACTACCAATGGGATGATGCCTCATCCTTCTTGGATGGTTATGCCTCTGTCAGGAAGGGCCTGCTTACCGGATATATCAACGACCGTTGAGAATACATTTTCGGAAACATAGAGCATTGAGGATGCAGGAAGGTCCCATGCCAGGCGGATGGCGAAGCTAAAGCATGCCGGGATGAGAATGTCCAGCCGATCAATTCTGTTCTCCTGTAAACCGAGAATCATGCACCGGCGGGATAAATATGTTCAGAAAGTGAGGATGAACGTGCAAAAGTAAAGGATGGGACCGTTTTCTATGCTCAAAAAGCCGGGCTTCCATATCGGCACAACGATTTATATCCTCTTCCTATTGGCTGCCCGTTTTACATCCCTATATAGAGCGGTTCGCAAACGGCGACTTCACCCAGCAGGAGCTAAAGGATATGGAGGGGATCCGCCCCGATTATATTAAGAATGTGGCTCGAAGGCTGCAGATGCGGGAGAAGCCTTAAGGCCGGGGGGCCTGCTGCACAGCCTTCTTGCATGCGGCTGGCCCATGAGCGGCCGGCAGGAAATAAACCTTGAACTGATGTCACGCCTTCGGGAGCGGGATGGGAAAATGGTTCCATCCCGCTCCCGTTTTTTGTCCGCGCCGCCATTCATCATGGGCAGATATTATCTGGCCATTTGAATTCCAATCATCCTACCTCCCGATGCACACATCAACATGCCTGTTTTGCTCATTTTGTCTCGGAAATTGGCAGCGAACAAATGTTTCCATATTGTTTAATGCATTAGGAGCAGAAAAGAGGCGGACCGGCTTGCCGACTGTAGAAACCTGTTTCACGACTTATGTAAGGGGGACAGCATATGGCAAATCAGTAGGAGGATGAATGGAAAAGAAAGCAGCACATTTCTGGTGCTTGGAGCGATATTCTATGGATGGCTGTTGATTATGAACACTGTTTCTGAGTAGGGCCTGTAAGATGGATTTCCTGCCAGAGCCAGCCAGGAATCGCAAGGTGCACACATATAGGTGTGCATCTTTTTTCATTTCATGTCAAAACAGGGGAGCGAACGAACGTTCTCTTTCTGTATAATAATAGGGAGCTTACAGGCATGTACGGCTGATTCATTGAACCGTTGCAAGATATCGCAAGGAGGAGGAACCATGGCTTTTCAATATCAGGAGGAATGGAAAAGGAAGCAGGGCATAGGCGCGGGGTATGGGGGCGGCGTTTATCCGCGCTATACGCCATACGTTTTTGCGTACGGCGACGGAGGCATGTATGCAGGCAAGATGCCTGCGGCCGGTTTGTTGAACAAGCAAGGCGGCGCAGACGCCCTGCACAAAGACTTTCCCAGCACAGCCCAGGATTATGAGGATCTTCAAGAGGCCTGGTCCCTTATGCAGCAGAGCCTAAGCGGCGTCAAAGATGATAAGGCCAATGCCCTTCCTTTTGCAACGCCAGCGTTTCCAAGGGAGGGGGCGTCCCTGGCACCCCGGCCTGAGCCGTACATAAACAGACAGAATGAAAAAATTCAAACCAACGGAATCCATCCGTATCCGGCCCTCGCGATGGCGGGCGCCAGCGATATGCCGTTTACGAGCGAACCCGTTTCTGTTCAGGAGCAGAATACGATTGAATATTACAAAATTTACGATTTGTTGCAAAAAGATAAGCCTTCTATCCTGCAGAGCTTTGAGAATGTGAGCAAAATGAAGGGCCTCATAAACGTTGTGTACGCTGCCAACGCAGAAGACAAAACGCTGGATGAGTTTTTTGAGTTATATCCCGATCAAAAGCTTGACTGGCTGGAGGGTATCCGAAGCGAGGAGTATTACCAGCAGCACCCGGATGAGAGAAACCGCATGCGGCCTATGGAAGAGCTTGTTACTGCTTACCTTCGGGGGGATGATTTGGAGATAGGTGGATTCACCCCGCCGGAGTATGATGCGGTAGCATTATACGCTCAAGAGCACCAGGATTTGTTCGGCGGTACCAGTCAACAAATATTCGGTTTCAAGGATACGCGCGAAAACCTTGGAAAAACGGCGTATGCCGCGCTGCGCGCCAGCGATTCTGTACAGGTGCCGGCGCAGGAAAAAGCGCGGCTCATGCTTTTCATCGGCGAGGATATGGATGCGGCCAAGCTGGGCAATTACAAAAGCCTGGAAGATTTTTACGATCATAACCCTGACCGTGCCAAATACCTGAGTGATTTTGTCGCCGAGGAAAAGCTAAGGACGGATGAAGAAAATGTCCGGCTGCAAGCCCTGGCCGCGGAGGATGAGGAGCAGATAAAACACGCGGCATTGACCACGCTGAAGGCCTATGCAAACGGAGAGGATTTTACCCCCGCACAGAACGCTTTTTGGCAGGCCATGCTGGATATCCCGCTTACGGACGATGATCGTATGGATCCGGTTTTTGTGGAACTCGATGTCGGCATGCTTGCTGTGGCAGACGATGAAATACCGAACGCTGACGCGTATGGCGGTTTTAGTCTGGATGATATGATTAATATAAAATCGCTGGCGGGAGAGATTCTGGAATCCCACGTGCGCCTTGCCAAATCAGCCGGGCTGACCCTGGGAGAAATGTACGAGCTGTTTCCTCAGCTTCGAATGGACCCATATGGGCTCACCGCTGCGGCGCTACCGCTGTTGCAGGAACAAAAAAACGGGAAATCCATCGGCGTATATGAGTGGCTTACCGGTGTCGATCCCAGTACGCTCAACGGCGAGGGGATGGGGCTTTTACAGGCCATGGGCAAAGGGGTGGAAATGGGCGGCCGCAAGGTGTATAACACCGGGTTGAAATTCGTCCATTACTACATTACAGAGAAGGAAGCAAAGGAGATACAGGCCTGGAACCGCAAGATTTATGGCGGGAAGGAGGGGCGGTCAAAGGCCAGAAACAGCTTTTTGTCAGCCATCAACCGGCTGGACGATTCCCAGCGGCAGGCGTATTGGAAGAATTACCTCAGTGAAGTCAAGGATATCTTGGAGCTCCCCTTCAACTTCTCTGATGAAGCAGTGCTCAATGCCATCTACAACAATGAACAGGGCATGGCCGAGATTGAAGACTTTGTCCGCAAAAAAGCCACGCCGGCGGAGTTTGCCGCTTATTATGGAACAGGAGCCCTCACCGAGGCCGGATCGAGCATGTTGGTGGCTGCCGGCATTACTACTTTTACAGGCTGTCCCTTTTTCGCTACGCTTGTCACCTATGGCCCCTCCGCGGCTGTGGATGGCTATGAAGCCGCATCAAGCGCGGGGCTTTCCAAAATGGCAGCCAAGGGCATCGGCGCCGCTTCGGCATTGATCGCGGCCTTCACGGAAAGAATCGCCTTTGACGAGTATATGAAGCCGCTGTCAGCCCATAAAGGCGCGGCCTTTTTGGAAGAGACACTTTTAAAGAGCGGCACCCCCTTTGCAAAGACCATTGCCGCTAAGGCGGTCGTGGGTGTTGCGAAGCTGACAGCCGCCCTTATCGATAATATGGCCACGGAAATGACTTCGGAGGCGTTTCAAACCCTGCTGAACGACATCTGGCTGAACGTCGTGAATGCGCAGGATAAGGATGCCGGACAGATGCTGGATGACGCTACGCGCGCCGCCGTCATGGCGGGCATTCTATCTCCCTTGCTCAGCGCTGAAGGCTTTGCGCTGCAGGGCGGCCAGAAAATTATCCTGAGCGATGAGCAAAGGGTAATGGTCGAAAGCTTTATAGAAAGCGAGCTGGGGCCTTCCCTGATGACCCCGGAAGCGTTGGCCAAGTCCATCAACGACGCAGAGGCGGCGAAGATGGAGGGGACAATCGGGGAATCCGGCCATGGCAATACGCAGGGAGTGGAAGGCGGGGCAGATTCAAATCTTCAAGGCGAGGGAGGGGAGGCGGCAGACTCCGCGTATGGCGACACGGTAGAGACAGACCTGAACACAGGCATGCGGGAGTACGGCACGGCTGCTTCGCAGGCGCCCGGCTATACCTATGCGCCCGCCTATGCCGTTCCGGCCATGATTGGCACAAATGAGCATGTGACGGTGGCGGGCATCGAAAACGTGGGAGACAATCCCACGGTCCGCCTGGCGGATGGCAGGTCGGTGCCCATGGGTCAGGTGACGTTCGGGAACTATGGAACCCAGGCCATCTATGAGACGGCGGGGGAGTTTGAACAAAGCGCCAACGCCAACCGGTTCCTGCAGGTATATCAAAACAGCGGCATGGAAGCGGCGGACTTTTTGCAGCTGTACCTGAACGTATATCAGGAGGAAATTCAAAATCAAAGGGTCCTTGGCGACAGGACACAAACAGGCCTGTCGGAATACATGCCGTCTGGTCTGCCGCCCCATATGAACAGGTTGTTGGGTCAGGCGGGAGTACCCATTCAGGGGAATCAGAGAAATCAGGCTGGGCAGGGGCAAAGGCCGGCGGTTTTGCGGGACAAGCCCTTTGCATTGCAGGATATGGCTCTCCCCGGTACGCTGAACCTGTCAAATGGCACGCTGGAAACCATCAACACCATGAGGGCCGGGGAAGGCTTGCCGCCGATGGAAGGTGTGGATTTTGCCTTTGATCAGGCCGGTCTTCTTGCGAAAAACAATGAAAGCGATATAATAAAGGAAGGCACGCAGGGAGCGTTAGGGGAAGATGGCGGCGGGCTAAATTGGGACAAGATTATAAGTAAAAAGGGTGAAACAAGGCTTGCTCACATTAATAGGCATAGTGTACCTAATCAAAATAGGGCGTCCCATAGTGTTTTCAACGACGACCCACAAACTATCATCAATGATGCATGGGGTAATCGAGGGGATATAATGCCTATTAATGATGGTATGGGTGGAGAAATATATAATATACCATATAGAAATGCTGGTTATGAAAGTGGTTATATCAATACAGGGGTACAAATGGATTACGTCACAATTATTGTTATAAGCGGGACAAATGATCTGGTTGCAGCCTTTCCGTCGTTTGGCGATTATTCGAAGTAAAGGAGACATTCTATGAACAAGGACTTGTATATTGGACAATGCTCAATCTGCCGCCAAGGCATGTTGGAAATAGTAAAAGAAAAAGCATCAGGGACGATTTTTGTTGTCTGTGATGAATGTGAGGCGGAATGGGATAACCCTGATGATGCACTGAATAAAAAGCGTGGTACTCGTGGCAAGTACGGTTCGGTTACGGGAGCAACACTGGATGAGGTACTAAATTTACATTGGGACAGGTATATTGTGTAGAATCTGATGTGAAAAACGGAGCCGCGCCCAGTCAATGCAGGACGCGGCTTTGTTGTTCCTGAACCTGTCAAATGGTACGCTGGAAACCATCAACGCCTTGAGGGCCGGGGAAGGCTTGCCGCCGATGGAATGGGCAGAGGGGGAACAGCAAAATGTAGATATTGCGCAAAGCAACCAAAGCGGTATAATGGGAACGGCGGACGCGCAGGGGAATGATGGAAACAGTGAAGAAAATGCGGTAGGTGACACCCCAATTGTCATCAATTTCGAAAGCGCGCCGGTAGTAACCCAGATCAAATACAAGCCCACCTCTGGGGTAGCTTTCAAGGCGAATCCGAGCAAGACCACAACAATCCTGGGCAGCTATAAGCAAGATATGAAGCATATCTTAAGTGAAACGGGCAATGTGAAGTCCACCTATTTCGGTGAGAAAAAAGGAGGATTCAACGTCCTCAATGTGCCAGATGAGATGTATATAGATTCCAATCAATTCTGGAATGAGTTCAATAAGCCATGGCTCGATGAAGTTATAACACGCGGTGATGATATTGTTTGGCAACAAGGCCGGAGGGCAAGGTAATGCAATCATTCAACAAACTTACTGGGGAATGGGGATTATCTGGATTTGCCAGGGAGTACCAATATTTATGCGGGAAAGGATACCATTACGATCCTGTAACAAATATGATGATGAAATAGTGAGGAGAAAAGGTATGCAAGATTATGGTTCAGTGGTTCAGGGAGTGTATAAACTTATTATTGATAAGTATGGTTTTCAGTTCGCCCAACTTGATGGAGATGAGATGTTCCTGATTGGGAATGGA
This sequence comes from Bacillota bacterium, assembly GCA_023436585.1. GTDB lineage: Bacteria > Bacillota > Clostridia > Christensenellales > Aristaeellaceae > JAEWAH01. The sequence goes on from JAEZIN010000035.1 coordinate 104,558, forward strand.
TTTGCACTGTATGTGTTTGTCGATCCGCGGGACGGCTCAAATACATGGTATGTATCATTGGATGCAGATGGGAATATTGCTGTTCGCACATTAGATTACATTTTTGCTCAGAGGCTTACAGAGGATGACAGAAATCAGTATCTTAATGTGCATGGCCACCCACAGAATATATACGAAAGAGTTATCGCGGATTTAAACATTTCAAACATCGGGTTCATCAAACATTGCCATGATATTTTGTCGGGCGATACACAGTGGCTGCGAAATTATCCAGATCAAGGTGATTATAGCCGGCATATTGCCCGGTTTCTCTGTCCGTATTTTCTGCGGCAGGGGTACTACGTGAAGCAAATGGAAGAATGAATGCTGGCAGATTTGAACAAAATGGCCGCGGATACTGTGTAGGAACACTGAAACAGTCCTGTTTACGAGGGTGGACCTATCAGATTGATATCCTGCCAGTCGGGCGCGGTGGATTCATTTACCGCACAGTATGTTGCGAACCAGATGGGTGTGGATGTATTGGCACCAGCGGATATCGTCTTTGTTTACCCGGATGGTGAGATTTTTATCGGGCCATCCATTATGGAACGAACTGGAGGGTGGAAGGCTTTTCACCCAAATTCAGGCAGATAAGCAGAAAGGGGATATACATGATTGAAATTGGCCAGACGCTTGAAATCTACCATAATGATAAGTACCCATCTATTATGGAGCTAATTAATAAGCCGATCAGAGAAAAAGAAAAAATCTTGCGGTACATGAAAAAATGTCATATTGATGCAGTAGCGCCTGCAAGGCTTCGGGATATGATTAACCCGGAAAATAAGATACCTGATCTTTTTGCAATGTCGGATGATATGTATTGCTGGCGTTCGGACGTAATCTACTATGTGGAGAAGTACGATATGGCGCTGCCGGAAGAATTCGTACAGCATGTGTTAAGCCGAACGAAGTAAGGCTTATAGGAAAGCAATATATGGTCAAAAATCAGCTTGCTTCGCAGGCTGGTTTTTGTTTTCAACCCAGGATATTTGAATTGTGCCATATGCGGTCCTAATCAAATGATTGTAAAGCATAACAGGCGAACGCATCCACTCCAAATAGAGTCATGCCGGACAGGGGCAAAGGCCGGCGGTCTTAAGGGACAAGCCCTTTGCATTGCAGGATGTGGCTCTCCCCGGCACGCTGAACATGTCAAATGGCACGCTGGGAACCATCAACGCCCTCAGGGCCGGGGATGGCTTGCCGCCACTGCAAAGTGTGGATTTTGCCTTTGATCAGGCCGGTCTTATTGCGCAAAGCAATGAAAGCGATATAATAAAGGAAGGTACGCAGGAAGCGTTAGGGGAAGATGGCTCAGGCGGAAATGGTATTAAGCCGTTTGCGGACGCTGGAAATGATATTGTTTATAACGCAAAAGGAGATCCAGCATTAAGGAGTATAAGGCGGCCTATATTTGACAGCATGCTCAAAGATGGGTTTGAGGTGGATGGAAACCAATACACACTGAATCAGCATGCTTACAACAGCCTGTTTAAGTCTCAGCGAAAGGATATCATGCCGGTCGATATTTTGGATGCACTTAGGTCCAAACCCTTGCCTGGGAACCCTGGAAGCTTGAAGTATATAAATCCGGTAACAGGGACTAAGGTTTTTATCAATCCAATGACGAAAGAGATTGTTGGTGTATGGCCTGTCGGATTTGGAAATTAGGGAGGAGAAGACGATGATTAAAGTAGTAGGAAATTTTCTTGATGAGCCTGGATATTCTGTAATCTATAATCAATCTGCCAGAGTATTGGATATCGAAACAAACCCCATTTGTGATGACTGTATTCCATTCGAGGAATCAACGGGGTGTATGTTCTGGCTGGATAAGAATAAAACGACATGCGAGATAGAATGCATATTTCCAATCATGGCAGATAGCATAGGCAATTGGATAGGACATGATGTAAAGCCTGTGAAATCGTCGCTCAAATTGGACGTGAGCTATGAAGAGAAGCCTGTAGAGGTGGTCTTAGATCGGGAAGAATTGATACTGGTTTTCCGAAAAGACAAAAAGGTAGACAGAAAGTATCTTTCGTCGAATGTTACTTTCTGCGTATCGGGGGATGAACTGGTAGCAATGATATGCAGGGAATATAAGTTGGTTTAGTCGATGTAAGTGATGAACCAATGGAACGAAAACGTACCTTACCAGGCAAGGTGTGTTCTCGTTCCGTGATGGTACGTTCAGGAAGGTATTACATACGCATTGATTCTGGTGAATTGGTAAGCCGAGCGATTGAATCTGAGGTATCTCTGGAGGACGCAATCAGCTTGCTCGCAGGCTGGTTTTTGTTTTAAACCTATATGGATATTGGAATTTTGCCATATGCGGTCCGAATCAAATGATTGTATAGCAGAGCAGGCGAACGCATCCATTCCAAATAGGCTGGATGGATAGGCCGGTCAGGGGCAAAGGCCGGCGGTTTTGCGGGACAAGCCCTTTGCATTGCAGGATGTGGCCCTCCCCGGTACGCTGAACCTGTCAAATGGCACACTGGAAACCATTAACGTCTTGAGGGCTGGGGAAAGCTTGCCGCCGATGGAATGGGCAGAGGGGGAGCAGGATCAGTCATCTGCACGGGATTATCATGGAGAGTGGGCACAGCAAGGAAAAACGATCGAGGATGATGCCTATCAGCAGCTGATGCGGTTGTCCTTGGAAACTCAAATAAAGCTATCCAATAGCTTCAAAACGTTTGACGGCGAACCGGAATTGATATTTGAGACACTTACGGGTATGAAACAAATGATTCCGAATTTCCCAAGGCTGAATGAATCACAAACCCAGTTGCAACTTCACAGCGATTATCGAATGGATGACGCAGACTTTGGTATGACACGGGGGAGCCAGATTTTCCTGAACGGTTTTGCCTACAGGAATAAAGACATGCTTGCTAAGGCATATGTTTACTGTTGTTTCTGAGGAAGATGAATCAATAGAAAGAGATAAAAAATAAAGCAGCTTTTTTATTCAATAGAGCCTCTGGTTAAAGCAAGCGGCTCTATTGAAATTGGCAGAGGCTGATTTGGCGTTTGAAGAAGGATATCATGCTAGTCGGGCGTGGTGGGCTCATTTACCGCACAGTATGTTGCGAACCAGTTGGGCGTGGATGTATTGGCACCAACGGATATCGTCTTTGTATACCCGGATGGTGAGATGAAAGTTGGAAAGTACAACACCGGAAATTGGGTAGTGTTTACCCGGAAGGAGATGTAATATGATATTTATAGGAGAAGTGCGTGAACTGGATAACGATAAAGACCTTCCTTCAATTCATGATCTTATAAATAAACCTATTCCGGAAAAAGAAAAGGTTTTGCGGTACATGAAGAAATGCCGGGTCGATGCGGTGGCGCCTGCGAGACTGCGGGATGTTATACACCCAGAAAACAAGATTGCTGATCTTTTCTTGATGTCTGACGATACGTACGGCTGGCGATCGGATGTAATCTACTATGTGGAGAAGTACGATATGGCGCTGCCGGAAGAATTTGTACAGCATGTGTTAAGCCGAACGAAGTAGGGACTTATCATGTAAAGCTCATGGAAGCATGAATCATGTATCTTCAAGAGTCTTCCACTTTCTCCAAGAAGCGCATTCCGATTCCGGGGTGCGTTTTTTGCGGTTAAGGCGAAGGGGACAATCGGGGAATCCGGCCATGGCAATACGCAGGGAGTGGAAGGCGGAGCAGATTCAAATCTTCAAGGCGAGGGAGGGGAGTCGGCAGATTCCGCGTATGGCGGTACTTTGGAGACAGGCGTGAACCCAGGCATGCGGGAGGTCAGCACGGCGGCTTTACAGGCGCCCGGCTATACCTATGCACCCGCCTATGCCGTTCCGGCTGTGATTGGCCCAAATGATCATGTGACGGTGGCAGGCCTCGAAAACGTGGGAGACAATCCCACGGTCCGCCTGGCGGATGGCAGGTCGGTGCCTATGGGTCAGGTGACGTTCGGGAACTATGGAACCCAGGCCATCTATGAGACGGCAGGGGAGTTTGAACAAAGCGCCAACGCCAGCCGGTTCCTGCAGGTATATCAAAACAGCGGCATGGAAGCGGCGGACTTTTTGCAGCTGTACCTGAATGTGTATCGGGAGGAAATGCAAAATCAGGGTACCCTTGGGGATAGGACGCAAACAGGCCTGCCGGAATTCATGCCAACGGGCCTGCCGCTTAAGATGAACAGGGTGTTGGGTCAGGCGGGAGTACCCATTCAGGGGAATCAGGGAAATCACGCCGGGCAGGGGCAAAGGCCGGCAGTCCTTGGGGACAAGCCCTTTGCATTGCAGGATGTGGCTCTCCCCGGTACACTGAACCTGTAAAATGGCACGCTGGAAACCATCAATGCCCTCAGAGCCGGGGAAGGCCTGCCGCCGATGGAATGGGGGGAGGGGGAGCAGCAAAATATAGATGTTGCGCAAAGGGGTAAAACAAGAGGAAATGGAGCATGAGGCGGCTATGAAAGCACAAAGGCAAGCGCAGCAGGATGCACTGGCCTTTGGCCTGCAGGATTTATTCTCTACGATTGTGACCGGCGGCCTAGCGCCAGATTAATTGAAGAATAAACAAATAAGGCTGATGGCTTGCTCAAACAGTCAAATGAAAAGGAAGGGGAGAAACATGCGTCTCTCCTTCTTTTTATGCAATGATTGTGAATTGCTGCATGAATGCTGGTTAGGAGAAATCAAAAAATAGTGTGCAAAATTTATGTCTGTCTTGCGTCTGGTTCAAGATCTTTATATAATGCTATTGGTTCATTTTGTGTCCGTAAGCCTGTTCGGCGAAAAACCCGATGAGCTGGAGTATGTGTTTGTGTCACAAACCTATTCAACAGACGACGTTGGCAAAAATGCCGAGTCATAAGATCTGGAAAATCTGCTGGCAGGCAGCCTGTGCGCCGCTTATGCCTGGTTTTCAAAGGACCCACAGGAGGAGGATGCGGCGCAAAGCCTTATCACATTTGCAAAGGCATTCAAAGATTGCTACCCGGATGGGAGCGATTCTCAAGAAACAACTTTTACGTGGAAAGGCCCTCAGGTACGGGTAAATCGTATGATCTTTCAACCCGTGTTATGTGGGATGTCATCCTCCTGCCGGATTTCTAAACATAACCTTCTATCTCCGGCAGTTCTTGAAAGAGAGGTTTATACCATGCAAAGCACATATCCGATCCACCCAAACCGTAAACAGGCAAGCCATTTAAGGCGCATCTTCTTCGGCGCCCTGCTTGTTTCCCTGCTGCTTTTGTTTGCCTGCGCTGCCGCGGCGGAAGAAAGCTCCTTGTATCCACTTACATTTACCCAGGAAGAGTTCATTCTTTTTGACGGCTTCCACTTGGGTATGAGCGAGCAGGAGCTGACGGAAAAAATCCACTATGCGCTTGATCAGACCTCCTTGCATTCCGATGTCAGCAAAAAGCTGCGGTATATCTATCCTCCTATCGGCTCCATGGAGTCGGTTCAGGTGGATTTCAACTTTTATGAAGGTAAGCTCAATACCCTGTCCTTCATAAGAGAATACACAAGCGACGGCGCGGAGGAAATCCTTTTGCATTTTGCGCTGCTCAACGAAGCCTTCACCAAATTGTATGGTCCTCCATCGGTAGTGGAAACAAACGACTACAAGCTAAGCAAACAATATGGGAAAACCATTGCAGACACAAGAAAATACGACTATGTGTGGGATACAAAGGATCAGTACAGGATCATCCACGATGCCATATCGAAAAACAGCAGTCTTACCGACAGTGTATTCGTTATGAATCTTAAAACGGATATCTTTCAGGAAGCGGACTTGGAAGAGCTTGCCGACCCAAATGGCTTGGGATACATGATCCCTAAGAGAGGCCAGCCTTTTTTGTACGGTATCAAATACGGCATGACGCCCGATGAGGTAAAGGCGCTGGAGCCAGGCATCCCTTTGGAGGGTCAAATCATGTCGTATGACGGCATGGTATACAGCCATCCTGGCCTTTTCGGGTTTGAGGATTTGAAAATTGAATATGAATTCCCTTCAGGAACTAAGGGTACGCTGGGTTTTGTTTTCTACATATTCAGTATGGAGGATGCAGATAAAACCTTGGTGGAATATGAAAGAATCAACCGCTATTTGCGCACCGCCTATGGCATTCCCCTGGGGGATTACATCGATTGGGAGGAAGAAGTAAAGGATTTCGACAGAAGCACCTTTTCCAAGAGGCTTCAAAACAATCAATTAAGCCTGTACTGGTTCAAGGATTCTTATGATCAAATCATTAACCATCGAATCAGTCAATCGGGTTGGGTTTTTGCGGAGGGTCCGATTCACTTTTTGGAGTTCACCAGGCTGGACCCGCTTTCAAAAGCACCTGAGCCGTAAGCTCCGGCTGAGGGAAATAACACACATTCCATAGAATGCAGCCCTTTCAAAAAGAAGAATAATGGCATATAATGGGTACAATGCGCGGGATTATGAACCGTTCTTGTATCCTTTTTTTGTTCTGGAAGGCGGCATTTTGGCGGCAGCCATCACAACGGGAGGGTCTGTATGAGTGAACCGGTCATCAGCGCGGCCAGCGCCGCCGAACAAGTGAACCACCACGCCCCCTACAAAAACGAAACGCGGAAGGTGCTCTACCAGGCGGGGGCGATCTTTAGGGCCCATTGGCTGCAATGCATCCTGTGGGCGGTTTTCTACATAGTGGCTATTCAGGATTGGCTGCTGCTGGCCTATTATGCCTTCTATTTACCAGGTTGGCTTGTTGGCGTTTTGCAGTATGGAACGATGTTTGTAATGCCGCTGCTGTTATATTGCCTGTATGGCTGGCTGCACCGGATAATCGCCGGGGATGGGCTGGCCATAAAAGGTCTTTTTGATCCCTTCCGGTGGGTTAAAAGCCAGTCCTTCGGCCGTTTTTTGGGCATCTGCCTTACTCTGTTTGCAGCCTTTTATGTCCGGGACATGCTGAAATACCAAATACCAAACCAAGTGATCGCCATATTTGAACCGCTTCATTTGATCACCTTCTTCACACCGGATCCATTTGCGCCAAAATATTGGTTGCAGATTCCCCTTTTGAATATCCCCATTCTCCTGCTGCTGCAGTGGGCGGTGGACTTTTATTGCATCCACGCGGTACAGGGCAAGGGCCGGGGAGTCAGGGGTGTCAAGCATACCGCCGGCATCTTCAAAAAGGTACTGCGGGTGGAGGCCCATCTGGCGCTGCGGTTTCTGTTGATCCCTTACGTTTTGTATTACTTAACCTTATCTCTTGCGATTCAACTGATTGGCGAAACTGCCTTCCTGCTGTATTATTTCCTGATGCAATACGCGTTCATGGGCTTTGGCCTTGTTTATTTCCCCATCTCCGCCATCGCCCGGTCCCTGATTTTGATGCGGCAGCCCAACATACAGTTGTCGTCCGCGGAGAATGTGGATTTCCCTGATATAGACGCAAGGTACGTACAAAAGCTGGAAGACGAGCGCCTTGCGGATGGGGGAGACGTCACCCTCCCCGAAGAGGAGGAGCCTGACAGCAAGCCGGAATGAAAGCCCCGGAGGGTGATCTCATGAAAAAAGCCCCACGCATGGCCACGCTGTTTTTGTTGCTGGTGCTGGCCGTGCTGTTTGCCGCTGTCCCGGCCCTGGCCAACGGCGCCGGCGCCCGCCATATCGCCAAGGGGTATGATTTTGTCGCGGCGGTGATGCACGACGGCACGGTCAAAGTGGCCGGGGACGATGTTTCCGGCCTGGAAAGCATATCCGCGTGGCGGGATGTTGTTGCCTTGGAAGCCGGGGACGGCTTTGTCCTGGGGCTTAAAAAGGACGGCACCGTGTACGCCGCGGGAGATAACACGTACGGTGCGTGCAATGTGGCGGACTGGAAGGACATCGTCATGGTGGCGGCGGATTACAGTGCTGGCTTTGGCCTGAATAGGGACGGTACAGTGCAGTATACGGGCGTCGGGTTCTCATGGGACGGCGAGGAGATCGCCGCATGGAAGGACATCGTCTGGATAGATGTGTGCGACGGTTATGTCTACGCCATTGACCGGGACGGGAAGGGCTATGCGGCGGGGCTTGATGACATCGATATCCGGGATGCCGCGCAGATCGACGCGGCATTTGATGAAATGTATGTGCTCAAAAAGGACGGTTCCCTTGCGCGCGACGGCTACATAGGCGACCTGCCTGAGTTTTCAGACCCGGACCCGGTGGACGACCTGGGGCCTGTGATCGACATCGACTTAAGCGGCCCCTGGCCGGTGGGGCTTATGAAAGACGGCGATATCGTCGATGACAGAGATGCATCCTTTTACGACAGGTGGAATCATATCGCGGAGATACGCGACGGCTACGGCATCACGGCGGAGGGAAATGTGGTGTTCCCGGAGAACTGCGTTTTCCCCGACCAGGCATATGAGGAAATATGCTCCTGGAAGGTCATGGTGGATGAAAACAGGGCGGCGGAGCTTTCAGTTGACATCAAGGTCAAGGACGCGGAGCAAGTGCCCGATGTGCTTACTACAACAGGCGGCCTTCGTTTAAGGGGGCAGGCCATCCCTTTCCCGGACGACTTCACATACGAGGTGTACTCCGGGCCGGGGGAAAGCTATCTTCGCGGGGGAAACGGTAAGGCGCTTGTCTCCACCGGCGGGGAGATACATGTTTATGGTGTGGAAAACGGCTGGGCGCTGATCCGGTATGACATCTCCGGCAGCCGCCAGCGGTATGGCTACATACCGGCTATCACGCTGCCTCACATGTATGCCGACAGCAAGCGCATAAAGCTCGTGAATTTTGAGGCGCTGGCAGAGGATGCGGTGATCCTGCGGAATACGTATATCACCGACGATCCCCATGGCTCCAAGGAGCAGCTATGCAAAGTACAGGCTGGCACGGTAGGCATTTTGTACCTGGGCACGCTGAACGAAGATTGGGCGTATGTGCAGTTTGTGAACGGGGAGGGCGTTCCCTTGCGGGGCTTCATGCCCACTCACGATGTGCAGGCCAAGAAAAAAGAAGGGCTCATAACCGTAATGGTTCCGGAGTGGGCGGACAGCGTTTGGACAAACGCATCGCCGGTGCACTATTTTTACGGCACGCAGGAGGATTACTTCGTGGTGCCGGATAACGTGCAGGCGGTGTATCTTCCCGCAGCGCTTGCCAGCATGGAAAAGTTTCATGATCTTTGGATGCTCAAGAACTTAAGAGTCATGGTCGTTCCGCCTAATCATCCGCATTACAAAAGCGTGGATGGCGTGCTCTATGACAAGGATGTTACATTGCTTCTTTTCTATCCCGCCGGCCGGGAGGACGGCGAATACGCTTTCCCGGCTGGAACGGTTTCAGTGAACTATGACTGCGGATTTGAAAGCGCGAAAAACCTGGTATCCGTTGTGCTGCCGACAAGCTTTCGGGATCAGGAAATGATTTCCACCCTGCCGAACCTGCAAAGGTATGTGGTGCGTGAAGGCAATCAAACCTTTAAGGCAATGGACGGCGTGCTGTTTACCCTGGATGGCACCGTGCTGGTTTCTTACCCTGCCGCAAGACCCGGGGATACCTACCGTGTTCCCGATGGGACGAAAATGATCGGCATGTCCGCCTTCCCGCAGAAGTGCCTTGTGAAGCATGTGGTCCTGCCTGAAGGGCTTGAAATCATTGAGATGGGCGCGTTTTCCGATTGCCTGGCGCTGGAAAGCGTTGTTTTCCCCAATACCCTGACTGATATTGAGGAAGGCGCATTTGGAGGCTGCGAAAACCTTACCGGCGTCACGCTGCCCGTCAGCCTTCGGTATATCGGGCATATGGCCTTTGCCTGGTCGGGTTTGACGGGGGAATTGCATATTCCCGAGGGGGTGGATTTTATTAATACGATGGCGTTTTGGTCCACCACCGTCAGTGATCTGTATCTGCCCGCCTCGCTCACCCAATGGGAGCTGGATACCTCGTACGGCTGGGAGGATGGATCGTCTGGCCCGACGGTGCACGCGCCCCGCGGAAGCTGGGCGGCGGAGTATGCCAGGGAGAATGGCTTCGAGGTTGTTGAGGAGCCGTAAGGGGATCAAACCATAGACGCTTACATTATTATTAATTATGGGTTCCCGAAGGTTTCCAAAGGGCGACCGGAAAGCCCTTTGGTCGCCCCGCAGGCGAAATACTTCCGAATGCGACGCGAAGTACATGAAATCTTGGAAATACGCAACTGATTGAAGAGGATGACCAATGAAAAGCCTGTATGCCCTTATAATGACAGCGTTGCTGCTGTTTACGCTTCCTGGCGCCGGCAGCCATGGGCTGCCCGCAGGCACCAGTTCCGACCTGGGACAAGCGCAACCGCTGAACACGGCTTCCGGCGGCACAGTCATCCACTTTCCTGATCCGAACTTTGAGGCGGCGGTGAGAGCGCTTATTGGAAAGCCGGAGGGGGATATCCTGGCAGGCGATGTGTCGGGTTTGAAAGAGCTTGACGTGTCCGACCTTGACATCGAAGACTTGACAGGCATTGAATACTTTACCGCGCTGACAGAGCTTGACTGCGCATATAACATGCTGACGGCGCTGGACCTTAGCGGCAACGCCGCATTGCGTGTGCTCAGTTGCGAAGCCAATTTCCTGACCGAACTGGATTTCAGCCAAAATCCCCAGTTGACGGAGCTTTACTGCGGCTTGATGGGCCTGACAACGCTGAACGTGAACCAATGTCCTTTGCTGAAAGAACTTTACTGCGAAGAAGATAGCTTGATCACACTGGACGTGAGCCGGAATCCTGCGCTGGAAGTCCTAGCCCTCTACAGCAATGAACTAACGGCGCTGGACGTGAGCCACAATCCCGCGCTTGAATATCTTAACTGTGAAATGAACCTGCTGACGGAGTTGGACGCGAGCCAGAATCCGGTACTGAAAAATCTGATATGCAGCGGAAATCAACTGACGGCGCTGGATGTGAGCCAAAGCTACGTTTTGGAGGAAATTACCTGCTTTGGGAATCAGCTAAAGACGCTGGACGTGAGTCATAATTCGGCGCTAATAGAGCTTTCCTGCGGGCAGAATTTGCTGACAATGCTGGACGTGCGCCAGAATCCCGCACTGAAAGACTTATCTTGCAGTTACAATCTTTTTCCCGACCGGTCCGCGATTATGGGGCTGGATGAGGAGAAACTGGAGCAGTTTGATTTCGATCCTCAAAATGACAAGTAGGGGCCAAGGGAAAGGGTCATTTGGTTCGACAGGAAACCAAGGGGCAAGCGCTAACCTAAGGAACCGTCTGTGTGGTTATGCGTGTACGTAGTTATTATGGCATATCCAAATAACTTGGCTTTGTTTTCCTGCCCACGTTTGACCAAACAGTACCCAGCCTGTATAATGGAATGAGAAATCCCGGTAACGCCGACCATGCTTGCGCTTTTTTTGACTGCTTGAAAAGGACGGTACAAACGATGATACCGCTGGATACATGGGAAAAATGGCTGCCAGAGCTGGATGTTTGCGCCAAAAAGCTGCTAGGTCCGGAAGAGGTTAAAAGCTACCTTGCCATCCCCAAAGGTGACCGGGAAGCGCAGCTTCGGGAGCTGCTCACCAAGCCCATCTCCCGCTTTACCGCGGTCAACGAGGCGTACTTCCGTGCCCGCTGGGGCGAGGTGATTACAAGCCTGCAGCCGGAGGGGAGCCTTACCTTGTTGGAGGTGGCCTCCGGCGACGCGGACATGATCCCCCAGTGCATGGCGCGCACACGTCCGGGCAGCGCATACATCACGGCCAACATGAACGAGAAACTCAACGAAAGCCTGATGCAAAGGATCGGCGGCCTGCCTATTACCATCAGGCTCATTGCCGACGACGCGGCCAATATTTTGCACCATATTGGCCAGGCGCAGGCGGATATCATCGCCTTCCAGCATGCCGTCAACGATGTGCTGCAGGCCATCCTCTGCGCGCAAAACGGCATTGACACCGTGTACAGCGACTGGATGGAGACGCTGCCGGCCATGATAACGCTTTTGCAGCGCGAGGTGGAAGCCGGCACACTGGAAAAGAACGTGCGGGAACCTTTTTTGAACCTCATGAAAGCGCTGTGGCCCACGCTGCGTACGGGCGGGCATGTGGCCATCAACCATTACATGTTCCAGTTGGATTTGGATTGGGGGTATCCCCCGGCGCTGTTTGAAAACATGGCGCCCATGGTGCGGGAATGGCTGCACGATCTGCCCAACTGCCGCGAGGTGACACTGGACGGATTTAACCCCCAGTGGTGGATTTTCCTTCAAAAGGTATAACAGGTATATCCGGCGGCAAGCTAGAGGAAAGAGTTAAAACAAGCTGCCGCTTTCCATCATCCGGCGGACAGATAAAGGAGAAATAGTCCATGAAGTTTTTATGGGTCACCCTCACGGCCCGCAACATGGAGGAATCGCTGAAGTTCTATCATGAGATCGTGGGCCTGCCCGTGGTAAGAAGGTTTCGGGCCGAAGGCGCGGGGGAGTTCGCCTTCCTGGGCGAGGGCGAAACGCAATTGGAGCTGGTGGTGCATCCATCCGGTTTGGAGCCGCATTACGGCCGGGAGCTGTCCATCGGCTTTGAGGTAAAATCGGTGGAGGAAAAGCTGAAGTTCGTCAAAGAAAAAGGCCTTACCCCGGAAGGCCCCTTTTCGCCCAATCCCCATGTCAGCTTCTTTTTTGTGACCGATCCCAGCGGCATCAGAGTACAGTTCGTGGAAAACAGATAGTGGCAGAACATAAAAACCGGGCGGCTTCCATTTGTGTGTGGAGGCCGCCCGGTTTTATGTTGTCACAGGTTGCAATCACTGTCCCTCAGTTCCGGCGCATCCCTGTCCTGCTGGGACAGGATGGGCTCCTCCACATCAAAGGGGATGTTCAGCTCCTTATCCCTGTAGGTGATGGCCCGGCTGTATTCCGGGTCAAAGCATGCATCAATCCTAAATACGATGTTTGTGTCATCCGCAAGCGTTAAAAGCGCATGACCAAACCCTTGGGGCACATACAACTGCTTTTTGTTTTCAGGGCTTAGTTCCACGCAGACCCATTGTTTGTACGTTTTGGAATGCTTGCGCAGATCCACGGCATAGTCAAGGCATCTGCCTTTTGTGCAATAGATCAGCTTCGCCTGCGCTTTGGGGTTGTTTTGAAAATGGATGCCATACAGGGTGCCTGCTTTTATCGGGCAGTACAAATATTCCTCTGCGAATTCTGCCCGGATGCCTGCCGCTTCCAATTCCTCTTTGGAAAAGGTCTTGTAGACAGGGCCCCTCTCCTCGTCCCTGGGCTCATACTTCAAAATGAGCACTTCGGGCAGCTCCGTGGGTATCACTTGGAGCACTTGCTCATCCTCCTGCCGTCTGTTTGGTATCCCCGCCCGGTTCACATCCCTTATTTGTAGTAATGCACATCCACGTCGACAGCCATGTCCTTAAAAAGCTCGAACTTGCTTTCTTCAAAACCGGGCGGCCCGGCAAAGACCTTGCCGTTGCTGGTGATGCCAAAGCCTTCCAGACAGCCCCCGCCTTCCATGTCCGGCTCTCCGTTCCCGTTTTCGTCGTGGAAAACAAACACGGCGTATTCGCCATAGGGTATATCCACAAATTGAAATTCCGCGCCGCCGTCCGTAATCGGCGCGCTCATGTGCTTCATGCCGGGCAGAATCATCATCTGCCCCTTGTTGAACAGATGGGCAATGGCAGCGCCCTGTCTGCCTTTGAACAGACGGGCATGGATCGTCAGCGTGCTCACATCCCTTGGGTCCGCGCCGCCCGTTTGGGCCTGCTGGCCTGGCGCTCCGGCACCCGTTTGGGCCGGAGTGGACTTTTCCTCCCGGCCCGGAAGGGTCGCCCGGTAGATGGTGAACGCATACCAGGAGGCAGGCAGCCGAAACTCCTTCATGCCGGCAGCGTTCAGCTGCCCTTTTCGCTGCCATTCGGCCATCGACTGGTAATAGTCGGCGGCCCCGCGCCGCTGCAAAAGCCAGACACGCGGCGAGCCTTCCACCTGCGCTATATCCGTAATCGTCATGCCGTTGGGCCGGAAGGCGTCATAATTGCTGTAGCCCTCGTATCCGCCGCGCTGGTAGTAATAGTTTTTGTGGTCCGCAAAGTAATAGCTGAACGTGCCCAGGGTATGCTCATCCGTATGCAAAAACACGTCGTCGGGCTCGATGCGCTCCTGCAAATACGCCACGGCCTCCGTCATGGGCCCGTTGACCCGCTCCGTGTGGATGGCGAGAATTTGCAGCAGCGAAAGGCCGGCAATGATGGCGCAGGCAATGTACATATACCGCTTTTTTTCAAACCCCGCCAGGGCATAGGCGATGCACAGGGCAAGCAGGCCCATCAGCGGCACCATATACCGTTCCACCAGCACCGGGCGTATCAGCCGGGAGGCAACCACGCCCCCCAGAATGGTGATAAAGAAGGTGCCCATAGCGAATAGGACAAGCCGTACGCTTCCATCCTTTTCCCGCAGCCGCTGCAATATGCCAAAGGCAATCAGGCCCATGGCGATATAGAAAGTCGCCTCCGCGTAATTGGGCGACGCCAGGCCGAAAAATTTGCTGCCGAAGGGATATATCAGTGTTTGCCAGATCACCTGATTGGTGACGGGCGGAATCCAAAAATGCTCCGATACGCGGCTCACCTGGCTCACCAGCGCCACCATCCACGGTGCGTAGCCAAGGAGGAGCGCTCCCATGGCCAGCAAAAGCGGGCGCGCTTTCTTCCTCTCCAGCAGCACAAAAAGCAGCATCAAGGCGCACAGTACGGCCACCGCCAGCAGCGCGTAATAGTGCGTGTACATGGCGGCCATGGAAAAGAACGCGAACTTTACATAGTCCGCGTTCTTTTCATCCCGCAAGGCCAGGTAGCCGTATAATGCGCTGCCGGTGACAAAAAACGCCGCCCAGGTGTACATGCGCGCTTCCTGGCCCATGAAGTGGGTGACAGGGAAGCAGAACAATAGCACGGCGAACAAAAGCCCCGTGTTAATCCCCGCCGCCCTTTTCACAGGGCCTATGCCCAGCGCGGCCAAGGCGACTACCCCCAGCACCGAAAAGAAGCGCAGTGTGAACACCGTATTGCCAAACACCAGGCAAATTACCCGCAGCATCAAATAATACAGCGGCGGGTGGCTGTCGTTGGCCGTGATGCGTATGATGTCTGCAAAGCCCTGCTTTACCAGGCTGCCCGTGTACGATTCGTCATACCACAGGCTTTCATGGGTAATGTTAAGGGAAAGCAGCGCAGCGCCCAACACCAGTATGGCCGCCCACAGCGCCATGGGCCTATAATCTCTTTTCCTCGCCTCCATCAAATCTTCTCCTGTATGTAATCGAGTATCATGCCGTGCAGCTCACGGCTCCAGAAGCTGCCCTCATGGGGCGCGCGGTCCACGCAGATAGCCCTCACGTCCGCGCCGCAGTCGCATAGCCTGCGGTACATAAGGTCCATCTGGTCATAAGGCACCAGGGAATCGGCGCTGCCGTGAATCAACAGGAAGGGCGGGTAATCCTTGCCCTCTTTTATGTGGCTGACCGGGCTCATTTCGGTGAGGACCTGCTTTACATCCTTGCCGCTTGTCAGCGCGCGGAACACGTTGCCGTGCGGTTCGCCGGGAAGCTCGCCGCCCAGCAGACGCATAAGGTCGGTGGGTCCGAAGCACTCAATCACCAGCTTCACCGCGTCGGACTCCTTAGCGTATTCTGCCGTTTTGTAGCGGGGGTCATCGCCTGTGAGGCCGACGAGCAGGGCTGTATTGCCCCCGGAGGAGGTGCCAAAGATACCCACCCGGTCCTTGTCGATGTGGTATTCCTCCGCGTTGGCCCGCAGGTAGCGGATGGCCGTCTTCACATCCTGCAAATAGGCGGGGAAGGGGTGCCCCTCCAGGCCGTTCCGGTGGGTGACCATAGCCACGGCAATGCCCTGCTGCGCGTAATTCGCCATCTGCGCAAGCTCATAATGGATGTCCGGGAAGGTCCAGCCGCTGCCCTGCACAAACACAATCAGCGGTGCTTTGGGCGTCGCGATCTCCTCGGGCTTCCAGGGGGTTACAAGGGCCAGGGTGATATCCTGCCCCGTCTGTGTGGAATAGACGATGCCGGGCTTCACATACGCCATGCCGGTAAGGCCTGGGTTGTTGGAGATGTGCTTGATGGGCGGATACGGCTTGCGAACGCCGCGTTCGATTTCTACATTCACCTGGTTGTAGACGATCACGTGCTGGCCCTCCCGGCCGTAGGGGTGGGCCTTGTCAACGCCCCGGAACCACGGATAATCCCTGTCCTTGTCACACTCGCCATGCAATAGGTCAATGACGCCCTCCGCCAGCTCCTCCACCTGCGCGGCCTCCTCCGGCCCCTTGCTGTGGCCGGTTAAGATGTAGTCGAAGGCAGAGCGGTATCCGGTAAGCAGCCTGCTTAATGATTCTGAAAGGACCTTCAGGGGCAGTGATTCGTCCAGCTGCATCCACAAGTGGGTGTTGACGGCATCGCCGGAGAACAAAAGCCTGTGCTTGCGGCATAAAAGCGTCACGCTGCCCGCTGTATGCCCCGGTACAGGAATCACTTCCAGGGTAATGCCGCCCAGATCGAACACGTCATCGTCCTTCAACGGCAGCAGCCGGCAGGGCGCCAGGCCGCTTTCCTTCAGCATCACCTGTGTTTCGGGGAAGCCAAAATGCAAATCATGCAGCTCCCAATCCTTGGGATGAAGATACGCTTCCTCAAAAAACACGTTGCCGTATATGTGGTCACAGTGGCCGTGGGTGTTCACCACGATCACGGGAAGATTTGTGATCTCCCGCACCACGTCCATTAAATTTTCCTTACCGTTTAGTGTGTCGATCAGCAGCGCCCGCTTTTCGCCTGTAATGAGATAGCAGGTGGATTCCCCCGCGTCGTCGATGAGCGTCACGTCTTCGTTGATGGGGACCAGGTTCGCTCTGCGTGCCATAGCTGTGCCCTCTCTTATTTCCAATTTTTGATCACATTTTCTGCATTATACCATTGATAGGGGAGATTGAAAAGACGGCATCCCTTAATGGATGGCATAGTTCATTGTGTGCTATTTGTATGAAGATACGATACCCCCGAAGGTCCAGGGCTCCGGAACACCGCCCCTGCCGGTGGCAGAAAAGGGCGGTGTGGAGGAGGCTGGCGAAACGAGCGATAGGAGCGGTAGCGAACCAGCGCGACGATTGAGCCAGATGGAGGACCGGAAAGCCCTGGCCGATCCGTGAGGCAAGGAACATCAATCCTGCACAAAATACTACTCCCTCCCCATTGACAACAATATCACAAAGTATTACAATATGACCATTCCAACACAAACAGTCAAACATACTAAACGGAGGTCCCTTTTATGCCCAGAGCCCTTACAGACAACGAGCGCGACCATATCAGGCAGCGGCTGATGGAGGAAGCGGAAAACTGCCTCCGCCAATACGGTGTGCGCAAAACAACGGTGGATGAGCTTACAAAAAAGGCGCGCATCCCCAAGGGCACATTCTACCTTTTCTACGAATCCAAGGAACTGCTTTTTTACGATGTACTCCTGAAATTCCATGAGTCCATTCAACAGGAGCTCCTTCATAAGCTGGGTGAATTATCAGGATGCATCACGCCGGACGCCATGACAGACCTTCTCTTCACTTTTTATCAAAGGGTGGAGTCATCCTTCCTCTACCCCCTTTTAACCGGCGGGGAAATCGAACTGCTGATGCAAAAGCTCTCCCCGGAATTGATCGCCGCCCACGCGCAGACGGACGACTTTCAGGTGGAGCAGTTAATCCATTTGGTGCCCGGTATCGATGCAAAGCGTGTTCCCCATTTCAGCGCGGCGCTCCGGGCCGTGTTCCTCTCCATGCTGCACAAGCGGGAGGTGGGGGAGCCGGTGTTCCCTGCTGCGCTGTATATTCTGATCCGCGGCGTGGTGCTGCAACTGTTTGAAAGGGATGGTTCCAAGGTATGATCCGGGTAGATGGTTTACACTTTTCCTACACATCCAAGCCCTTCATTGAAGATATGCGCTTTGAGGTGGGCGGCGGGGAAATCTTCGGTTTTTTAGGCCCTTCCGGGGCCGGCAAAAGCACGGTGCAAAAGATACTCACGGGGCTCATCGCAAATTACCGCGGCAGCGTGACGGTGGACGGCATGGAGGTAAAGCGCCATGACAGAAGCTATTATGAAAAGATCGGCGTGGATTTTGAGTTTCCCAGCCTCTACGAAAAGCTCACCGCCAGGGAAAACCTGCAGTTTTTCGCCTCGCTGTACAAAAAGCAAACGGACATCACCAGCCATTTAAACAGTGTGGGCCTAGCACAGGATGCGGACAAGAAGGTGGCAGAATTTTCGAAAGGCATGAAGTCCAGGCTCAACTTCATCAAGGCGCTTTTGCACGATCCCAAAGTTTTGTTCCTGGATGAGCCTACCTCCGGCTTGGACCCGCAAAACGCCAGGCAGATGAAGGACATCATCCTTGCGCAAAAGGCCAAGGGGAAAACCATTCTCTTAACAACCCACAACATGTACGACGCCACGGAGCTTTGCGACCGGGTGGCCTTTATTGTGGATGGCAGCGTGCGCGCGCTGGATACGCCCCATCACCTCATCATGCAAAAAGGCGCGGCAAAGCTTTGCTACACCTATCATCAAAACGGCGAAGAAAAAAAGGGGGATGTGTTTCTTACAGAAACTGGCGGCGATGAAACACTTTTGAAGCTCATCAGGGAAAACCGCCTGACCTCCATCCACAGCAGCGAGCCCACGCTCAACGACCTGTTTGTGGAATTGACGGGGAGGGAGCTTGCATGAATGTGCTGCCCCTTGTGAAGGGGGATTTCCGCCTGCAGTGGAAATACGGCTTTTACGCCCTCTACCTGTTTTTGTGCGCGCTGTATATAGGCATCCTTCTTTTCCTGCCCGAAGGCGTGCGGCGCACCGCGGCGGTGATCCTGGTCTTTTCCGATCCGGCGGCCATGGGCCTGTTTTTCCTGGGCGCCATGGTGCTCTTTGAGCAGAGCCAGCACGTGGTAAGCAGCCTGGCCGTTGCGCCCGTATCCGCCGGGGAGTATGTGCTTTCGAAGCTTTTGTCCCTGTCTATCGTTTCCACCGGCGCAGGCGTTTTGATCGCGCTGTTTTCCGGCGGCGGGTTTTCCCCGCTGCCGCTGCTGATGGGCATTTTCCTGGGTTCCATGCTGTTTTCTGCCGTGGGCATGATCCTGGCCGCTCATTCCGCAACGCTCAACCGGTTCCTGCTAATCACGGTGCCTGCCGAGATCCTCATTATTCTGCCGGCCATAGCCTGGCTGTTGGGCTTTTGTCCCCCGGCATTGATGCTCCACCCCGGCGTGTGCGTCATACTGCTGCTGATGGGCGGGGAAAATCTGTGGCTTGCGCTGGCCGTGCTCCTTGTGTGGACAGCAGGCTTTTATTTGCTGGCATCTAGGGCTGCGGCCTGCATGTTTTTACGGTCGGGAGGCGGAGTTTGATGAAAGCCATGTTCCTTTCCTTTCAGATGCTTGTAAAGCAGGTGCTGAAGGATGGCATGCTGCTGGCCGCCTGTGTCGGCCCTCTGCTTGCGGCTGCCCTGTTCCGCTTTGGCATACCTGTCCTGGAAAACCTGCTGTACGGTTACTTTCAAACCGCGCAAATCATACGGCCCTATTATTTGCTCATCGACCTTACGCTGGCATTGATGACGCCTTACCTTTTCTGCTTTGCCGCCGCCATGGTGATGCTTACCGAGTTTGACGAGCACATGGCCGGATACCTGGTGGTAACGCCTATCGGCAGGACGGGATACCTGCTTTCCCGCCTGATCCTGCCCGCCGCCATCGCTTTTTTAGCTTCCCTGGCGCTGCTTTTGTGCTTTTCCCTCACGCCCTGGCACTTCCCTACCGCCATAGCCGTCTGCCTTCTTTCCAGCCTCACGTGCGCCGCCGTCGCCCTGCTGTTGTACGCTCTTTCCCACAACCGGGTGGAGGGCATGGCGCTGGGCAAGGCGGCCGGGCTGATGCTGCTGGGGCTGCCGGTGCCCTTCCTGCTCCCGGGGGAGATACAGTATGTCTTCTCCCCGCTGCCCTCTTTCTGGATTGCAAGGTTCGCCCTGTATCCCGGTGCGCTGCCCCTTATGGCGGGGCTTGCAACCTCCCTTATCTGGCTGTACGTTTTGCGGGGCAGGTTTATGCGCAAGCTGGCGGCGGGGTAAGCTGCCGATTATTTTGGCAAAAGCCGTCCCGTTTCATAACGGGGTGGCTCAGACCACAAACAACCCCGGGAGGTATCGGAGGGCCGAAGCCCTCTGATTTTTTATCGCAAACCAGCGACATGTGCGGTGGTTTGCGCAGGAATTTCGAAGAAATTCCTACCTTACCCGAGCAAATGGCCGCAAAATGGCGATGCCATTTTGCAATGCAGCGAGGGAAAGAGTTCAACAAAGTGGCATAGCCACTTTGTTGATACGTTAAGCCGTCCCGTTTTGAAAACGGGGACGGCTTTTTTGCTGCGCCGTGATGCACACAAAAAAACATCCGTAGCCGTCCATTTTGCGTCCAAACAGGGGAGAAATGCGAACGTGTTTTCGCGTATAATGGACGCAGGGGGGATTTTTATGGACAAGCGGGAGGCCATTGTACAGGCGGTGGAAAGCCGCGTGGGCTGCGGCTACATCTATGGGGCTACAGGCTGGGTGTGCACACAGGCGCGGCTTGACGCCCAGGCCAAGCAATACCCGGCGTATGCCGAAAAGATTTATTACTACGGCCGCAAATACTGGTTGAACAAAATCTGCTACGACTGTGCGCAATTGACCCGCCGGGCGGCCAGGGACGCGGGCTACACCTTTGTTTCCGGGGCCAACAGCCAGTGGAACATGGGCCTGTGGGCGCAAAAGGGGACCATCGATACGCTTCCCCAGGAGAAGGCCATCTTCCTTTTCATACGGGATGAGAAAACAGGCCGTATGAAGCATGTGGCCATTGCCGTGGGCGGCGGCTTTGAGGTGGAGGCCAGGGGTCACGCCTACGGTGTAGTGAAGCGCAAAATCGCGGACTGCGCCTTTACCCACTGGGCGCGTCTTGCGGACATCGACGGGGAGGTCAAGGACCCGCTCCCGCCCGCATTGAGGCTGGATTCCCGGGGTGAAGCGGTGAAAAGGCTGCAAACGCTGCTCATGTCTGCCGGTTTCCAGCTTTCCAAGTATGGAGCGGACGGCATCTTCGGCACGGAAACGCAGGCGGCGGTGATTTCCTTCCAGGCGGCCAGGGAGCTTAAGCCCGATGGCATCGCGGGGGAGCAAACATGGGCGGCGCTCCTCACCGCCAAACCGGAAGAAGGGGAATCAGGCGAGGAAGAGGCTGTCTCGTACCGTGTCGTCATCGGTGATTTGACCATCGTAAAGGCGCAGGAAATCGCCGCCCGCTACCCCGGCGCGTCGAATTTGACGGAAGGGGGGGAGAGCGTGTGACGTTTGCCGAGGGCACCGCCCTGATCATGGCCATGCTGGCCGCGCTGTCGCTTTTGCTGGCCATGAGCCGCAACCGGCGCCAGGATATATCCGCCGACGCCCAGGTGAAAAGCGACCTAGGCTACATCAAGAACCGCATCGATGAAATGGTCATCGACCAGAAGGCCATGAACCAAAACATGGGCGAGCTGAACGCCCGCGTCGCCAGGTGCGAGGAGAGCGCAAAGCAGGCCCACAAGCGCATCGATGGGCACCTGGCGGGCCATCCGCCCGGCGGGGAATGAACGCCATGGCGGGAAGGGGGCGATAAAAAAGCACAGATGGAACAGGCACAAAGGATAGGGAAGGAATGCGGGAAATACCTCAGATGGCAAACCGTTTCCCGCCCCGGGAATACAATGGTAATGCGGGATGGTTTCCCGCGATGAACTCCTCCAGCAGACATCCCTTTACAAACGAAAGGAGATATCCTCATGGCGCAAAGCAGATGGAAATCCAAGGTGGTGTGGGCCTCTATTCTGGCCACTGTACTGACGTTGCTGGGCAACCTCGGCCTGTATGAGGCCATTGGCGTCACCCAGGAGCCGCTGCAGCATGTGGTGGATGCCATCCTGGCCCTGTTGGTGGCCTTTGGTGTCCTGAACAACCCTACGGATGCAAGGCATTTTTAGCATACAGCCAACAGGCGGCCCGCGAAAGGCATTCCCTTTCGCGGGTTTTTCCTTTTATCCGGTGCTATTTACGCAAACCGCGCCTGTGTTCCGCCATACTTACTCCATAAGCATTTCCCATTGCTTAAGCGGTTCCTTCATTTCTTCTCCGTCGGCGTAGTGGAGCATCAGGCGGGGGATTATCTTCAGTATGTACGCGTAGTCTCCGCCCAGCCCGCTGGCGGCAATCAGCGTCGCGGCCTTCTTGTGCTTGCCGCTGATGAATTCCGCCGACGCTTCCACTCCATGAAGAAAGGCTGCGATGCCCGGCGCCTTTTTGTCAAACGTCGCGTTGCTTGTCACCACCATGCAGCCCGCCGGCGGCGGCGTCCCCATCAGTGGTGTCCATTGGCTGGCCAGGTTGAAGCAGCTGCGGTAATGGTTGTTTTGTAATAGCACGGCGGCGCATTCTCCGGGGGGCAGGAGCATGATGTCAAAATCCCCGCGCCTGGCCGCGTTAAGCAAAGCGGCGCCGTCCAGATACGTGTACTGGACAAAGATGCCCGCGCGGGTAATCATCAGGTCTAGCATGCGCATCTCCGGCAGGCTTTTTACGGATTCGGGCAGGATTACGGTCCGCCCGTCAAGATCGGTTAGCGCGGAAGCCGTGCCGCCGTTTTGTACGGCGGTAAGGTTTAAAAAAGCCGTTATGGCCACT
This sequence comes from Bacillota bacterium, assembly GCA_023436585.1. Taxonomy (GTDB): domain Bacteria; phylum Bacillota; class Clostridia; order Christensenellales; family Aristaeellaceae; genus JAEWAH01. Next base: position 127,431 of record JAEZIN010000035.1, read on the forward strand.
ACGGAGCATTTGCCTGTATCCAGCCCGCTAAAGTACTGCGCGGGCAGTATGGCCGCGTCCAGCTCTCCGCTGTTCAGGCCGGCGAGCAGCGCGGGGTACCCATCCAGTACCGTTACGTTGTATTTGGGATCGCCGCTGCCCAGTTCGGCGAACGCGCAGTAGGCGTTGGGCTCCCGAACCACGCCGATTCTGGCCGAATCATCCGCCTGGCCGTTTTGGCCCAGGCTGCCCGCCGCGAGGAGAGCGGCCAACAGGAAAAGAAGCGGGATGGCCGCCTTTTTTTTCAAAGCCGCCCCGGCCGCTTTGCGCAATGCGCCGGCGATTTTTTCAAGCATCGTGCTGCCTCTCGTGCGTGCCGCATCCCAAGCGGCGAAATTTGTAAAAACCTTTTGTGGGGGCGGTAATGGCGAAAACTATTTTGCCGGCCCGGAATAGTATGATAGTGCGGGGCTGTTCCCGCGATGAACTCATCCGCAGACATCATCCCCATACCAACGAAAGGAGAACCCTCATGATGCCGGGCTGCCGGCAGCCCGAGGCGGTGTGACATTAAGGCCCCGCTGCCCCGCCTACCCTTTTGACAGCCTTTGCCTTAACCGCCTCCGCCCCAAGCCGCCGCAGCATATAACGGGCACGCGACGTTTCTCCAGAAGACTTCCGGAATCCGGACAACGTTGCAGTTGCGAAGCATTCTTGAGCATATATCCATCAGATAAGGAACCCGGCTTGCCGGGTTCCTCTTTATATCAACAAAGTGGCTATCGCCACTTTGTTGAGCTTTTCCCTCGCTGCACTGCAAAATGGCGTAGCCATTTTGCGGCCGTTTGCTCGGGCATGGAAGGAATTTTTTCAAAATTCCAGCGCAAACCTCCGCACATGTCGCTGGTTTGCGATCTAAAATCAGAGGGCTCCGTAGCCTCGACCCCGCCTGTGGCGGATAAGGAAGAGGCGGAGGAGGCTGGCGAAACAAGCAATGCGAACGGCAGTGAGCAGTGCGCCGATTGAGCCAGATGGAAAACGGCCCTCCGATGCCTCCCGGGGTTTTTTGATGGTCTGAGGAACCCGGCTTGCCGGGTTCCTCTTTATATCACTTCTTCCTTAGGCGCTCCGCGATAACACATCCGGCCGGACCGCAATCGGGAGCAGGGCTGATGCCGGCTTGCCCTCCAGGCTTCTTTGCCTGGCTATGGCGATGACCGAAAGCAGCAGCGATACGGAGGCGAACAGGTAGGTCATGTTGCCCCAGGGAATGCGGTGAAAGCCCGTGGCCTGGTTGTACACTTCCACACCCAGGGAAACGGCCCCGTTTAAAAGGATCATGGCGGCCAGCGGCTTTATGGCCCTGTCCGTGCTGCCCAGGTAGGTGGCAAGCATGACTAAGGATACCACCATAATGGCTATGACCGCAAGATGGAGCAATACAAGAACCGGATACCTGTCCCACAGGGAGGCATAAATCCCAAAGCCGGAAACCAGCACATTGGGCAGCAGCAAAAAATCCGATACAAAGGAAACCGCCCATAGGGCGGCGGGAAGGATCAGCCATTCCGGCCTGCGCAGTGTGCATACCGCTGTGAGCAGGGCCAGCAGGAGCATGGGCAGGATCGGCTCATACACGCAAAAAAGAAGGAAACCATAAACCGCCGAAAACACATTTTTCGGTTGGTAAATGCCGTTATGCCAAAGCCCGTAGGTATGAAGCGCGTTTGCCGCCGCGCAGGCGGCTGCCAGCGATGCCAGGGCGGATGACCAGATGACGAGCCGCGTTTGCCGGTGGGGGGCGGAAGGAGCCATGGGGACAGCATCTCCCTTTATATACCGTTTGTGGTGTATATTTGTGCATTGCCCATGTTTTTCCTGATAATATCATCCCTTCTCCCGCTTGTCAACCGCGCCTGAACTGCCCGCATAAAAATAGCCCCGCCAAACAAAGCCGGGCGGGGCCTTTTGCGTGCGTGTTCTTCCTGATAGCATGTTGGTTTGCGTGATCTGAAGGCGCCAGCGGCCTTGGCATAGACAAAAAAGCGGCTGGCAGGAATCGGGCAGAGCCAATGCTGCCGGGATGCAGTGATTCCTGCAGCCGCAGGCCATCCGGCGGCCAGGCCGTGGGAGGGAGGCCGCCAAGGCTTGGCTCGCGTCCCCCGGGATCCGTCACGGCTCCCAAGGCCCGCGGCGCTAGGCCCAGGCATGGTCCTGCCCCTCCACTTCATTTTATACCGGCCGCAAAAAAGGGTGTTTCCACGGGCTGTCCGACGGCAAAGCAGCTTTTGTGCCGGCAATTTTGTAACGGCGGAATAATTCGCGCGCCGCTTTCCAAACTAAACACAGGAGGCGGTTGACATGGGCATTACATTTACCCAGAAGGAAAACATGCTTTTGAGTGACCTGAAAAACCATGAACAGATTTGCATTCAAAAATACCAGTCCTACGCAAACCAGGCTCAGGATCCGGAGCTTAAACAAATGCTTCAAACCTACGCGGGGCAGGAGCAGCAGCATCTGGATACCCTGAACCAGATTTCCACCGGCCAGGTGCCCAACATGCAGCAGCAGAACAAGAGCCAGCAGGGCCAGCAGAACATGCAGCCAAATACGCAGCCCGGCATGGCCAATCAAAACGACGCGGCCCTTTGTAATGACCTTTTAATGACCGAGAAGTACGTTTCCAACGCCTATAACACGGCGATCTTTGAGTTCCGGGATACCAACGTACGCCAGGCGCTCAACCACATCCAAAAGGAAGAGCAGCAGCACGGCGAGGGCATTTTCAATTACATGCAGAAAAAGGGCATGTACAAGGTACAGTAAACGCACAGGAACAAAATAGTGTCGGGGAACGCGGAGAAACGTCTGTGTTCCCTTTTTTGATGCGATTTGCTATAATGCGGGGAGTGTATATAAAGGAGACTACTTATGACAGAGCAAGTGGGCGGCGCGCTTAACACAAAATGGCAGCGGGCCATTCAATTTTTGAAATTTACCCTGTTCTCCATCTCTGCCGGGGTGGTGCAGGCCGTCAGCTTTACGCTGCTGAATGAAAATACAGCGCTGCCATACGAGGTAAGCTACCGGATCGCGCTGGTCTTAAGCGTGATCTGGAATTTTACATTCAACCGCCGCTACACGTTCAAATCCGCCGCCAATGTACCCAAGGCCATGGTGCTGGTACTCCTGTACTATGCTGCCTTTACGCCTCTGAGCTCCTGGTGGGGCGAGGCACTAACCAAACTTGGCTGGAATGAGTACATCGTTCTGGGCGGCACCATGGTGATCAATTTCGTTACCGAGTTTCTATACGAGTGCTTTGTGGTCTTCCGCAAAACCATCAACACCAACGATATCGCAAAGCGCCAGGCGGAAAAAGCGCAAGCGAAGGCGGAGGCCGGCGGGGAGCGGTGATGCAGCCACACAATAATGCCCTTGTGGTATGGAATTCTTTCGATATGTGAAAAAAAGGGAGAGGAATGTCTCGCCAGCTGAACAATTGTATAGCTATTCACGGGGATGGCGTCCGAAGGTTTCCAAAGGGCGACCGGAAAGCCCTTTGGTCGCGTCCGTAGACGCGATATCTTGAATGCGAATAAGCACATATGTATAGCTAATCAGGGATGGCATCTGGATTATAAGAAGTGAAAAAAATTTGAATCATCATTGTAAATGAATAGGTCATGCTGTTGTCGTGTTTGATATGGTACGATGATATCAATCAAGGATGGGAGGTGGAATAATGAATGGCATGAATGTTTATGTCGGTGTATGTTTGTTTGTGGAGGACATTGGAAAAATGGTTTCGTTTTATAGAGATATCATGGGGTTTGAAACCGATTGGGACGGTGGATTATTTGCCGAGTTTAAAACAAAAAGCGGTCCATTATCATTTTTCATGTATGACCGGAAAAATTTCGCGAGTGCCGTAGGGGAAACTTATTACCCTCCGAAAGGAATTAACCTGACCATGGAAATAGGTATTTGGCTGCCCGGATTTTCAGATGTTGACATAGAATATGAGCGCTTAACTGCACTTGGAATCAAGTCACTTACGGGTAAACCCGAAACCTTCTCATTTGGCATTAGAAACTTTTATATCGCAGACCCTGAAGGCAATCTGCTTGAAATTGGAAGCAGGGAAAAATAAAAAAGAATCTCATAAAACGCAACATAATTCAATACCTGTCCGCTATACGTTCCATGCGCCAGAGGAAGCCGGTGTTTTTCACCCGGCTTCCCCTTTCTATGTTCTTTATATCCCGCTATCCCATTTTTCCTGAACCGCCGCCTTGTTCTTCCTTGCAAGCAACGGTCCCCTTATCACCGTGGCCAAAGTGACCAGCCCCAGCATAACCCACCCCGCGGCGGGGGAGAACAGCAAAAGCGAAGCCAGGCAGGCCATCAAAGCCACGATGACTGTCTTCAGGAATGGACCTTTCATGCTTTTCAATGCGCCGAACAGCCCCAGCAGCGCGTTGCAGATAAAAAAGGTATTGGCAATCCCCACTACGAAGGCCAGGGTGACGATGTTCTTTTCAATCAGCACGATCAATACGCTGTGGGCAACAGATAGGAAGAGGATAGCCTTCACCGGCGCGCGCCCGCCCGGCTTTTGTTTGAATACCGCCGGCAGGCTACCCGTATCCGCCCGGGCGGCCATCTGCCTGGTGACAGCGCCCATCACCATCAAAATGGTACAGTAGCACAGCGCCAGCGCCACGGCGCCCAAAAGATACGGCGCTGCGGCGCCGAACAGCGGCGCCATGATGGCGTTCAGGCTCACATCCCCCGCGCCGCCCTTTGCAAGGGGGCTGCTTTGCAGCGCGTAGGTGACCACCAGGTATACCACTACCACGGCGATGACGCTTGCCTTCATGGCCCGCATCAGCGTGCGCCTGGGGTTTAACACATCCTCTACATAATTGCCTATCACTTCCCAGCCGATAATGGCCCAGAACAAAATCAATAGCGTGGAGCCCAGGGTCAATAGGTTGGGCAAGCTCGCCGGCAGGGGAGAAGCGCCGTTTGCAAAGAGGCTGTACACGCCCCCCGCCGTTAAAATGCACGCGGTGATGGAGGACAGGATCAGTGTGATATTGCCCATCATCCGCACGCCGGAAAACAATATCAGTATGTTCAGCGCCATCAACAGAAACGGGATTACCATGGGATGGATCGCGCCTGGTGGCAGCATGCCCTGCACATACCCCGTGGCCGTGCGGTATACCGCCACGGGACCAAAGCAGACCGCCGCGGTTAAAAAGTTGGCGGAAAGCTCCCTGTACCTTTCGCCCAGCGCCTCGCCCACCATCAGGCTCACGCCCTCGTTGGTGGTGACCATCATGCTCATCCGTGTAAACACATATGCAAACCCAGCACCCAGCAGCATTACCAGTATCCAGGCATACAGCGCGTGGTTCCCCAGCGCTTCATGGGCCATGGAGGGCAGCACCACAATCCCCGAACCCAGCACCGGCCCCACCATCAGCCCGCTTAACGATATCGCATTCAGCTTCTTTTTCATGAAATAATACTCCTCCCGCCGACATTATATGGAAAGGGAGGTCATTTGTAAAATTGAAAGTTATAATAGGGGATATCAATATTTTCGATTCGGTGGTATCATGTGGGAAAAGGGGGCTTTGGATTATGGATATCAAAAATTTCAAAACCTTCAAGAAGATCGTGGAGACGGGCAGTTTTTCCCGGGCGGCGGAGCAATTGGGCTATGCCCAGTCCACCGTCACCTTTCACATCCAGTCCATTGAAAACTATTACCGCAGGCCCGTATTCAGCCGCGTGGGCAACACCGTGGAGCTGACGGATTTCGGCCAGAACATACTAAGTCAGGTGGATGCGCTCCTTAACGCTTATGAGGCGGTGGAGGGTGCATCGCAACAGGATATGGAGCCCCAGGGCAGCATTCGCATCGGCACGCCGGAGTCGCTGCTTTTGTACCGCCTGTACGATATCATCCGGGATTTCAAAAAGCTGTACCCCCAGGTGGAAATCGTCATCAGCATCGACCTGTGCCCGGCCATCCGCGACAAGGTGCTAAAGGGCGAAACGGACCTGGGCATCCTTTTGCAGCCGGAGTACCAGTACACCCAGCTTTACGCTGAGCTTTTAAAAAAGGAGCAGATGTGCTTTGTCGCCCCGCCGGATTATACGGGGGAGGATTTTCTGCCCATCGGCTCCCAAATGGTGCTGTACACCGAAAAGGAATGCACCTACCGCGAGGTTTTTCAAAACTACCTCCAGGGGCAAAAATTCTATCCCACCAATGTGCTGGAAACCGGCAGCGTAGAAGTCATCAAAAAATACGTGCAGTACGGCATGGGCATATCCTACCTGCCCCTGTATGCCGTCGAGGACGATGCAAAAATGGGCAGGCTGCGCATCAAGCAGCACGATTCGCCGGTGGAATTTTACACCCAGGCCGTGTATCACAAAAGCAAATGGCTCAGCCCCGCCGTGCAGGCCTTCATCCAATTGTGCAAGGACAGCGCCAAGGGATGGTAAGGGGATGGGCGGGGAAGCATGCGGAGAGGGGGCTTTTTGAAAAAATCTCTCTCTCCGCGCCTCTCTGTGAAAAACTTCAGCAAAAATAAAATATGGACCATATCATGATTGTATTTTGAAATAGAATATCTCCTGAGTGGCAGTGAAAACGGAGAAAATGAAAAAGGCGCTCGTCCATTCATGATAAGGGCGGCGCCAATTATGTATGTGAAGGGGTTATGAAATCATGGCGTGATCGGCTTCACCCTACTGTTCCCATACTCCTGGTAACAAAACCTTACCCCATTGTATTCCTTCATCTCCGACTCCTTCACCAGCGCCCAGTTTTTATCCTCCTCAATCTTTGGGAAGAACCTGTCCGCCGGCCTGGAATCAAAAATGCTGGTGATATAGGCTTTGGCGCAATAATCCATCAACTGGGCGTATACCGATTCGCCGCCGATGACAAACACATCATCGTTTTGAAAAGGGGCAACAGCCCGCCATAGCTCCTGCAGGGAATGGCATACGGTGCAATTGTCCGCCGTCCATTCTTTGTCCCTTGTCAGAACAATGTTTGTCCTTCCAGGCAGCGCGCTTGCTCCCGGCAAGGCATCAAATGTGCCGCGGCCCATCACCACCGCCTTGCAAAGAGTCATTTCCCTAAAGCGCCGCAGGTCCTCCGGAATCGCATACAGCATATGGCCGTCCATTCCGATACCATGATGGCTGTCCACCGCGGCGATCATGTTCATGCGCGCTGCTCCTTTGACCTGCGACATTTTTTACTTATGGCGCTTTGGGCGGATCGCAGACGTCGCACGGCGTCAGCTTGTTCTTTTTAGCCTTGGAAAGCTTCAATTGCTTGGGGTCCTTCATGCCGCTGCAATTCTCGTCGTCGTGGTACACCTTGCCCTTGCTTTCGGCCCATACGAACACGTCCGGGTCCTCCTTGGCCGTGCCGCTATCAAGCAAGGCAAGCGTCTTTTCCCCGGCGATTCCGTCGGAGTCCAGTTTGTTCACCTTTTGAAAGGATTGCACCGCCAACTTGGTGACATCGCCGTACGCGCCGTCATCCCCGCCCAGGGCGATGTACCCCAGATCAATGAGCTGCTGCTGCAGCTTTTTGACAGCTTCGTTCTTGGAGCCGTACTTTAACACCGAACTGGATTCCTCCGGAGCGGGGGTAGGCGTCGGGGCCGGCGTGTTGGTGACAGCGGGAGCGGGCCGTGGGGTGGGTGTGAACGGCCTGGGCGTGGGCGTATTCTGCTGATACTGATCCGTCGGCACGTTGGCGTTGGCCATGGCCCCTATGGCCGGCGGGCTGCCGGTGGGCTGCGCCGTGACCGGATCGCCCCGGTCAAATACAAACAAGTACAGCAGTACGGCCGCAAACGCCAGCGCAAACCACGGCCACAGCCTTTTCCTTTCCGGCTGCCGGCTGTCCCTTGGGGTGTATGTGCCCGTGGCCGGGTTGAAAACGCTGTCCGGCCGGTGCCTCAATATCCTTCCGTCGTCCTCATCCTCCGGGCTTATTTGGCCGGGATAAACATTTTGCGCGCCCTGCACGCGGTATGTTGTCTCCTCTTCATTCTGCTCTGGGCCCATGCTGTCGCGCACAGCCGCCAGGAACTTGCTGACGCCGTTTTTGAGATTTCCGGAGCCCGGGCCGCCCGGTCTTGCGTTTCTCTGATAGCGGTTGCCCATACTGTTTCTCCAATAATTGCTGGTCGGCAGGTAGGGGGTGCATGGAAACGGTTCAATTATTTTGATTATATTTCATTTCGTTACATTTTGCAAACAATCATTAGATGAATATACAGAATTTGCAATTGTAAATTCATTTTTGCACAGCAACAAAATATTTATACTACAAAAATGGGCTGTCTCAAATGTGGCATATTGCATCATTATTCATAGAGATGGCTTCCGAAGGTTCCCAAAGGGCGACCGGAAAGCCCTTTGGTCGCATCCGCAGATGCGAAACCCTTCACAAACCAACACTAATATGCAATGCAAACACGATCTGAGACAGCCCAAATGTCAAAAAAGGGACACAGTAACTTTGTCGATCCTAGTACTTGACCGGCACCTTGGACCGGTAAGCTTCATATGCGCTTCCGTACCTTTGCTCCAGGTACTTGTTTTCTTCCTTGGCGAACAGCTTCACCACCACCGCGGCCACGGGGACTACGGTGAGCACCAAATAGGAATTGGTGATGAGTGCGATGCCCGGCAGTGTCATGAACACCTGGAAAAAGTACATGGGGTGAAGGAAGACAGCATACAGGCCTCCGGTGGCCAGGGCATCCTTTTTGTAGGCCTTGAGCATCTGCGTCGAGGCCAGCAGATTCACGGAGAAGCCTATCACGGCCAGCGCAATGCCCACCGCCAGCAGCACGCCGTAGCCTTGGCTTGTCATGGTGAAAAGGGGGCGGGTCAGGTAGCTTATCAGGCCGGATACAGCAAGGTATCCTCCAACGACAATGCCCGCTTTGGGCCCGATGCCCATGGGCGACATTTTCTTGCTCATACTTATTTGCTCCCCGCCTTTGAAAGCGCGTTCTCAATGGCCTTCAAATGGGCGTTGGAGGTAAGCGTCGCGCCGCTCAACACATCCACCTTAAGCGACTGGGAACCGATCACCCGCCTGGAAAGGTCGTCGATGGTCTGTCCCTTGGTCATCTCCACGGCTTTGCCTTCCTTGAGGGTGGAGCCTTCCAGCACCTGAATTCCGGATACCTTCCCGCCGGATACGGTCACCTGCACCTTTGTATTGCGGAAGGAATCCTTCCCGCCTTTGTAGGCGCCTTCATACTCGCCGTTTGGCAAATTGCCGAAGGTTGCGGCCGGGAACTTCATTTCCGAAAGCTCCTTCCGCCCTGGCGCGGTGGCAAGTATTCCAATGCCCATGGCCGCCACCAGCACGCCTAGCACGATCAAAATCCACATTTTTGCCTTCCCCTTTCTTTTCATGACAAGGTTCCTTTCTTTCTTATGGCAGTTCTTCCGCCTGGATACCGCAGGCGGGTGTAAAAATGTTCCGAAGCCCCTTACTTACGTGCACCTTCATATCATCATCCACCAGCACGGCCTTTGCGGCGGGGTAATGGTTCAGCAGTTTCCTTCCTTTCTCCATGCCCAGTACGAAGATGGCGGTGGAAAGCGCGTCGGCCAGCATGGCGCTGTCGGCCACCACCGTCGCGCTGATGATCCCCGATTGTGCGGGATACCCGGTGGCGGGGTTTATGATATGGTGCCAGCGATTTCCCTCCCGGTCGGTAAAGTACCTTTCGTAATCGCCGGATGTGACCACGGCCTGGCCGCAAACGCCCACCGTGCCGAGGATTCTATCCTCCTGCCTGGGGTGGCGGATACCCACCCGCCAGGGCGTTCCGTCCGGCTTTGCGCCCAATGTGGATACGTTCCCGCCGATGTTGGTAAACGCGGATTGTAAACCGTACCGCTGGAAAACCGCCATGGCCCGGTCGCTGGCATATCCCTTGCCGATGCCGCCCAGGTCGATCACCTGGCCGGCCTGTGCAAGCCCCGCCGTACAGCTCTGCGCGCAGAGCGCAAGATTCCCAAAGCCCACCAGGGAAAGGGCTGCCTGAATGGCTGCCGCGTCCGGCGCGGCCAACGCGTGCTTGTAGTCCCACAGCTTCACCAACGGGCCGATGGTTATGTCAAAGGCCCCACCGCTTAGAAAGGATATTTCTTGCGCCGTTTTCAAAAGGGAAAAGGTTTCGCGGCTGACCTTCACGCAGCTTTGCCCTGCGCAGCGGTTGATCCGTGATATTTCGCTTCTCTGGTCAAATCGGCTTAAAAGCCTTTCCAGCCGCAAAGCCTCCCGCTGGGCGGCCCGTATGGCCCGCCGGGCCAGGCGGCCGTACGCCCTGTGCATCAGCTCCGTGCCCATGGCTGTGTGAACCGCCTGGGCACCCTGGTTTTCTGCCATGGCAAGTTCCATGTTTCAAGCGGGGGTTTTGGCGCCGTCCCCCGCGCCACGGCAATCGGTCAAACCCTTCAACACAAAGTCAGTCAGCAGGTCCTGCAGCCGGGGAAAAAACTTCAGCCCGATCTCTTCCTTGTAGAAGCCGATCTTGATGACGGCGCCGAAGATGGCCATAATCATTTCGCCGTCAATATCTGTACGCATTTTCCCCTCGGCCTGCCATTTCTGCACCATCACATAGAAGGTATGGTACATAAAATCTACGGAATCCAGCCCGTTCTCCTCCCGGTACAACTTCTCGATCTTGGAAAAAACGTCCCTGTTGTACCACTGGCTTAAGATGGGGTTGGCCATCATCTCTTCCATATTCATGGCCAGAAGCTGCCTGATGAGCACTTCGGGTTCCAGTTCCATGTTGATGCGATCCAGTATACGCTTGGTCATTTGGCTGTTTTCATCAATATAGATTTCCAGAAACAGCTTTTCCTTGGAGGAATAGTAGTTGTAGAACGTGCCTACGCCCACCCCGGCCAGCTTGGTGATGTCCGCCACGTTCGTATCCTTGAACCCTTTGGTGCTGAATAGCTCCTTGCCGCACCTGTACAGCTCCGCTTTCTTGTCCTCCACATTTGCCTCCAAGACCTTGTTTTTAGCTAAATGAATGAATTAAAAAATATTCATTCGGATTGTAACGCAGAAAAATTGGGTTGTCAAGCATTTTTTTCACAAAATTCAATGCAAAATTTTTCGCCCGCAATCAAAACGCATTTGCAACTGCACACATTTTTGACGCCGATTTTCCAAAGCAATGTCGTGGGAGGGGAGAGAATGTACGTTCCCATTTTGTATAATGTTAGTGAATGCAAAAGCAGGTGCTTGCCGTATCAGTGATGCTTTTACCGAAGGACGAACTTTACAGGAGGGGGAATCATGGCATTTTCGCAGCAGTACGAGCGTAACAAAAGACCGGGCATAGGGATGGGGTATACAGGTGGCGGGCGCTTTCCCCGCTATGTGCCCTATGTCCTGTCATATACGGATGGGGGCACAGGCACAGTCCATACGCCAGAGGGGGGTGATATCAGACGGGATCCCGCTGTCCTGCCCGAAAATTTTCCCACTACGCAGCAGGATTATCAAGACCTGCAACTTGCCTGGGACAGCTATCCGGACCGGGGCATGGCAGGCGGCGCGTCAGCGTATGCAAGCAAAACGGAGAATTCATTTCCTCCGATTGATTTCAGCATGTACGCCTCCTATCCCATGGGGGAATACACCCTTGCCGAAAACAGCGGTCTTGTGAAAAGAATGGCGGACGCGCAAACAATGAATGAATTGGACAGGATAACGCCTCTTGGCTGGCAGGGCGGCACGGCGGATTACTACAACTATTATCAGTTGAACAAAGACAGGTTATCAAAAGCAGATACGTTGCAGGGAAGCGCCCAAACCGGCTCGGGCGAAGAAGCGCCTGTCTTTGCGGCCTCCGCCAAAACCAAAGAGGGGGAGCCCTTGATTATCGTGGATGTTTTCCGTGTGGGGGAAGATGCCGCTGTACTCACATCAAACGGCCGGGCGATTCCCATCGGTCAGGTGCTTTTTGACGATTATGGCGCGCAGGCAGTATATGAAACCGCGGCGGAATTTCCCGATGCGGACAATGCCAAACGGTTTTTGCAGCTATATACATTAAGCGGCTTGCCTGCGGCTGATTTTCTGCAGATGTATCTTGACATCGCGCTGGATGACATGCAAAATGGGGCGCCCGCACAAAGCGGCATCGGAAGCAATCAAGCGGATATGCCCTTTGGCACGGAGGATGTGCTCCCCATTGGCGCATTGAACCTGTCCGATGATACCCTTGCCTCCATTGGCACGCTTTTTGAACAGGAAGGCGTGCCGCTGCCAGACGGAATGGATGCACTTTGGCAGGAGGATATTGTAAACGCCGACGGAAACGGTATAATGGTAGTGACGGATGCCGGCGCAGCGGCAGAAAGTGATTCACAGGACGAAAACACCGTAACACCACGTGATCTGCTTGCTACAGTGATGACGCCGGAGCAGCTTCAATCCCTGTGGGATGTAAACAATCAGTTTTGGGGCTTGCTTGATGCCGATCATAAACAAAGACTAAACGACGGAGAAGACCTTTACTTCATCTTCAGCGAGCTTGATGCAGAAAAGCAACAGCAAGTTGTACAGTGGACGCAAGGCGTTCTCGCCTCCCTTACGCCGCAGCAAAACAGAGACCTGATGTTCTTGGGCAGCGGAATGCTGTACGGCATAGATCTGAAGACACGGTTGGCCATTCTGCAGCATTTGGAGGGCAATGAAGGCAATATAACCTATGAGGACCTGGTGGATATCGGCGTATACGAGCCCGGAACATTGTCCGAGAACGGATTCATCAGATGGCTGCAAAGCCTTGATTATGGCGGCCCAGCTCACCTTGGCAATCTATTGTCAAAGGAATACCAACTGAACGGCTTTGGCACATCTTTTCTGCAGATGGACCAGGAACTCAGGATGCAGCAGGCTGGGCAAAGGCTTCTGCTGGTGGCCATGGCCGCGGCCCCATGGATAGAAAGCTGGACTGTCGGTCGATCCATGCAATCGCTCAAAGGCAAGAATTTTGAAAACAACGCCTATGACAATCTTGAACGGTTTGGAACAACGCAGAAATTCAAGGGCAGCCAGAATACGTATTCAAATCCAGGTAATGCGTATACCTCTGGGGGAGTGACCCAAAGGAACGCGGTAGACTTGCTCGACGGGATAGATATCAAAGACGGCAAGGTCGGAGGGAAGATTCCGGTTGATGAGTTTAAAGCAATTCGGTTATCTTCTGTAAAAAATCCGGACGCAGGCTCGATCACTCTTGGCAAGTATGAAAATGGTGGAGCAAACTCATATATTGCAAAGGCAGGGAAAACATCAACATATTTTGACATGGGAAGCGATTGGGAAACTACTAGGCAAAATTTTAATCTGTCGGGTGAGGAAATGTTTAACTACTTTAATAAACCTGTATTATCAGATGCAATCTCAAGTGGGAAAAGTATACGATTCTCCCATGACCCGAGACTCTACGAAACTGGCTCTATAGTGGATGAATGGGAATATATCAAGTTAACAATGAAGCTTACTGATGAAAACTTAGTATTTAGCGGAGGTTTTTGGTATGTCAAATAAGATGCTGAACTATTGGGAAGAGCAAAAAAACATAAAAATGATCGAGGACGTTGCAAATCAGGTATGGGGAAGCAATGTGCAATTTGGTGAAATGAAGATCATTAACTCGCCATATCCAGAATTTGAATGGCCGATGAGATTATATGGAAATATCGAAGTAATAATAAAATATGAACGCTCAACGGTTGGCATTTTGATCAAAGAAGGCGATGATTATATCGGATTAAGCAGGATGACTGGGGAGCAGGTTTTCAAAGGCCTTATAAGCTGCAAGCCAGATAATTTGTTACACAATTTTCAGGTTTTAGACCGATTGCTGTGCAAACATATGTAATCAAGCGGAATGAAGCATAGAATGCCGAATCCAAATTCACGGCGCTTTGAAGGAGGAGTTTGGTATGCTAAATAGTGAAGCGAATAGAAACATACAGGTAATGAAAGAGGAAGCATTTCATACCTGGGGATCAAACTGTGAGTTCGGCGCTATCGACATCAAAAATTCACCATATCCCGAATTCGAGCTAAGGTTGCGGCTCTATCAAAAGGTTGAGGCTGGTATTTATTATGACCGGTCAGCGATTGATATTGGAATAGGCAGAGATGGGCGTTTTGTCTTGCTGGGGAAATTTACTTCAAAGCCGGTCTTCCGGGGTATGAAAGCGATGATACCGGAAAATCTGCGCCATAACTTTCAAGTGCTGGATGAAGTGGCGCGCGAGTTAATTGCAGGAAATATATAGCGTATGCAGCATAGGCAAGCGGTGGGGGGTAGAGGATCATAGTTTGAAAGAACAAGGTGCAAGGCTTTAGGGAGGATGGGGATATGAATACTCTTCTGATCAACTTATTCATGCAGCATGAGCAGTGGGTCAAAAGCATGGGGAAAGAGGGGAAACAACTAATCGTAAAAGATCAAGACTTGAGTGACGCCAAGCTGGCGAACAGGGAATTAGTCAGCAGCGTGTTTCTGGATGTCCGGCTAGATCATTCTGATCTGCGCGCTGCTGATTTATCTTACTCCAATTTGGGGTACTCCAGCTTTAAACGGGCAGATTTGGGTGGGGTCACAATCATCAAAGCAGAAGCTGACCATGTAGATTTTGAGGCTGCAACGATCAGTAACATGAATGCTTTCAGAACTACATTCATAGGCGCCAGCTTTCGAAATGCAATTTTGACAGGAGTCAATTTTTCGAGATGTCAATTGGATCATTCTGATTTTTCCGGTGCCGTTGTTAGTGGCTGTTGCTTTTTTGAAGCCGGCCTGCGTAGTATCTTAGGTTTGGAAAGCATGACGGTTGACTGGATTGATGTGGGGCCAGAGGATCGTCCTCATAAGCTCTATGGTATCCAAGGGATAGAGTGGCTTTTGGAGGCAAGCAAAAAATGATAACTTGTCTTCATTAAGTTAAGATGCTGGTGTGACAGGGTGGAGGAGTTTGGCGAATCCAGCGCCGGGTGCGGCAGCGTACCAGCGCGCCGTATTAAGGAGAAAACGCTATGATAAGGCTCAGTGCGTATCATGAAAAAGAAAGCGGCGTAGGAAAGATCATCTACAACCCAAAAGAAAAGGGGTTTGATACCCTGCCTGATGTCAAATCGGATATTGCTTTGCTTGTTGCATATGTGAACATTGGATTTGATTCGCAAACCATGTGCGCCAATCAAGTATTTGGCCTTTCCCCCTCGTTTTCCTGGATTAAAAAAGAGCTGTCCATCCCCGGCAATGCACTTCCATGTGCGTTAAAATTGGATGAGGACTTTGATTGCGGAACGTGGAGATTGGACCGGGGTAACGAGTGGAAGACTTACTATGATGCAGAATCAGGCTGGGTTTGTATTGGAAACCCTGAATTCGCCGGCAGAAGCACAAATATTAACTTCATGGATGCTGCTATGGCAATATTGGGTGTTCAAGGAGAACTGCAGGCATTGTGGATAAAGCCGCTTATTGCAGACGATATTTCATTGACATTCTGATACATTACGGCATGCCTTATGGTATTATATATGTTTCTCTCAACCATATCTTTATGTAAACACCCGTGATAAATGGGGATTGACTCCAATAGAGTTTGCAAAAAAGATACCGTACCGTAATGATGCAGTAAAAGGATGATGAAGTATGCCTATGAAAAGAAAGACTGAGTATATCTTTAAACCATCAAATGGAATGGACTATTGGTTGGAACAGATCGGGAAATATTCAAGATGACAGGAGGAAGTCTGATGAGCATTCAATGTCCATGCTGCGGCAATTATACAATCGATAGTGACGATGAAGTGATTGTCGACATTTGCGAGGTTTGCCACTGGCAATTTGACGAAGTAGCGCATGATCACCCTGATGCAGTGAAAGGCGCAAATCGTGTAACTTTGAATGAGGCGAAAAAAAATTATGCTAAATATGGCGCTTGTGAAGAAAGATTTGAGAACAGTGTAAGAAAGCCATTTTTGCATGAGATGCCACAAACTAATCAATGAGCAAACATATCGATTATCAATCAAATCGCGAAGGAAAGTTTGCAAAAGACGATTTGCCCATTCTGGTGTCTGCGGGAGAAAACAGCGGCCCCGTAATGTTTTGCAGATGCCATCCGACACAAGCTGCCCTTAAAGCAAACAGAATGAATGAAATTAACTTGAAACAGTGATTCTGGTTTTCGATATCGTCTACCCCTACCTGAATACCACTTAGTTTTGAAGGAACAATCAATATGCCCTTTGCGCCCTGCATCCAGTTTGCCAGTGCCATTCCCCCCCCCGCCTTGCGGGGGAAATCCGCAAAAGCTCAAAACTCAGCCTGTTCGGCAGGCTGAGTTGTTTTTATATCTTCTAGTGGACTGACTGGATTTATACGATGATAACCCAGCATCATATATACATCGGAAGGTGTACCGCCGCCGGATGGGACGGATGCACTTTGACAGGAGGATATTGTAAATGCCGACGGAAACGGTATAATGGGAGTGACGGATGCTGGCGTAGCGGCAGAAAGTGATTCGGAGGATAATCGAAATCTCGGCATGAGGAGAGATTCTGAGCGCTTTCTTGTGGGCAGTGATGGCTCTATATACTATACACCTGATCACTATGATACCTTCATCAAAATTCAGTAGGAGGAGTAAAAATGTCAAAACGTATTCAAAGAATAAGCACTTTGCAGTATTCTGCTCTTGTTGAGCAAGAAAATTGGAATAAACATTTCGTTGGAGAAATTGATGGGAAAGCCATAAAGAACATGGAAGATTATATAGCCGCTGTATGGAGAGCGTTCCGCTTCCCGCATACTGGGCATATGAATTACTATGCGTATCTCGATTGGATACGAGATCTGGATTGGCTGGATGCAGAAAGTTATACTTTGGTAATTCATGATTTTAATAGTTTTATGGAGAAATTTCCAAGAGAGAAGGAAACCGTTATCCGTTCACTTGAAAACAACGTGATACCTTGGTGGGAATCTGGTATTGAACAATTTCAGGTTGGTGGCAAGGCAAAGCCTTTTGATGTGTATCTTGTTGACTGATTTCTCATGTAATTGTTCCTCCACATGGTAAGAGCAAAACGGTATATTGACCGGAATTAAAGTGGAGAGGGCAGATTTGCTTGAGAATAAGGTACAAAAGTATAGCGATGTGTACCAGATACCTGAAAGGAGAAATGACTCCAGAGCAATTTCGGGAGGTGCTTATATGGGAATTGACTTGATTGCGCAAATGGGTACATGGGAGCAGTTTCATGATCAATTTCAGGAAGGAGACGAAAGAAAACTCCATAATGGCCTTCCGCTGATATTTGCTGCTGCGGCCAATACAAATCCTAAGGAACGGTACAGGATATGCAATTTTTTGCTGGACAGAAATAGTGATGTATCTGCACTTGACAAGCAGAATCGGAGTGTTTTGCATATTCTTCTGGGACAAGTGGAGCATGATATTCCTGAGTTGGCAAGTCTATGTAAAAGGATGATTGACCACGGGGCGGATATAAACGCACTGGACAGCAGAAAGACCGTTGCCCTTAAATACATTCTGAACATGAAATATACAGATGAAGAGTTGTCTCCGTTGTATGATATATGGTTCTCTCAACCATATCTTGATGTAAACACCCGTGATAAATGGGGATTGACGCCAATAGAGTATGCAAAAAAGATGCCGTACCGTAATGATGCAGTAAAAAGGATGATGAAGTATGCCTATGAAAAGAAAGACTGAGTGAAATCTGCCGACGGCGCGGTGAAAGCGATTTAGAGGATGAAAACATCGTAACGCCGGATGATTTGCTAATTGCCATGAAAGGAGGAATAAAATGACGATACAGAAGCTAATCTGCGATATATCAAGGATGGAAGGCAATCTCAACAGGGGTAGGAACATTTATATTTCAGCGCCAAACATGGATCGTTTTGCGAATCATTTATCAGAGGTGGATGCAAGTCAAGGAATATTGATAACGCCGTATCTGATTGCGGGTAATAGCAGCTTGTATGAACTGCACTATTATGAATTTGACGTAGAAGTTAGAGGAAATAAGTCATATTACGTAGATTACAATGTGAACAATGTTCTTCCAGACGAAATAACGGAAAGACTAAAACCACAAGCGATTGTTGCCCAAGGAGATATAGGTTTTTATATCGAAGCGGTAAACAAGTATTTGTCGAATATGAAGGCAATGAAGTTCGAGGAGGATAAAGCGCATTATCCAGAGCTGCAGGGCGCTGGGTTATTCTATCAATTGTTCGAGGATCGCCCTCATAAGCTCCAAGGTATCCAAGGGATGGAGTGGCTTCGGGAGGCAAGCAAAAAATGATACCGTTGTCTTCATGAAGCTAAGATGCTAGTGTGACAGGGTGGAGGAGGTTGGCGTATCCAGCGCTGGGTGCGGCAGCGTACCAGCGCGCCGTAGTAAGGAGAAAATAATATGATCAGGCTCAGTGCGTATCTTGAAAAAGAAAGCGGATTAGGAAAGATCGTCTACAACCCAAAGGAAAAAGGGTTTGATACCCTGCCTGATGTTAAATCGGATATTGCTTTGCTTGTTGCATATGTGAACATTGGATTTGATTCGCAAACCATGTGCGCCAATCAAGTATTTGGCCTTTCCCCCTCGTATTCCTGGATTGGAAAAAAGTTGTCCATCCCCGGCAATGCACTTCCGATACTCTGATTGCGTTATGGATGAATTGAGGTGGATCGTATGAATAGTTTTGAGAAGCTGATTCATGTGTGCAAAGCCTATGTGGATAGTGCTTTATCCATGGAGGATTTTCAGCATGAAATTGAAATGATAATTCTTCCAGACGTGTGCAAGTATACCTTGGAAAAAGAACAGCATAATGCCGCCAGCAGACTTGAAGAGATACGGTTTACCATTTTACCTGAAAACCAAAGCAGATACGCAATAATGGTGGCAGAAGACCTCATTCACAAGGTGAATGCATTATTGAATTGAAAAGCCCACGGGCCGGCCCGTGGGCTTTATTTCGTGATGGGGGAAGGCCCATCATCGATGCGGATGCGCCGGATGGGCAAGGTCAAAATTCTTTGATTTTCGATATGGCGTCATTCATCGCGTCGCGCGCTTTTGCGTCAGTTTCCACCTTGTACTGGGCTTTCAGGTATGCCTTCGCGTGGGGGTTGCCCGTTTGGCCAAGGGCTTTGGCAGCGGCGGTTCTCACCAGCGCATCCTGGTTTCTTACCTGTAAAACGAGGTAATTGAAGCCGTCATCGCCGCTTGTTTTTCCAAGGCCGGCGATGGCGGCCAGCTTGCATTCCATGTCCTTTAATTCCGCCAGCTTGATGAGTGCCTGCTCGTTTCCCTTCCTGACCGCTTTTTCAACTTTCTCCAGCTTGCTTTCAAACATGATGATCCCCCCTTTTTCGTTTTCATGGAAACAATGCAGTGCATGACACAATGAAAATGCTTTCTTTTTAGTCAAAGCTTATCTTCTCATTATCAATATACTGCGGGAAGGTTCATGCAAGAACATGCTATGAGATATATATCATTTGAATGCGGAATAAAATACCGTCCGCCGCAATGCGCGGCGGACGGCTCAGCAATCCTTCAATGCCTGCAGCGGCATTGGTTGCCGCAGCAGCCGCAGGAATCGCTCTTCTCCGTCTTTCCCGTATGGACATTCACACCGGCATATTGCTGTGCCACATCCTGCGAGCGGCAGTTGGGGCACGTGATTTGGCTCGCCATTTTCTCCTTGATGGACATGTCAAGCTCGAATGCTTCCTTGCACGCGTTGCACCGGAATTCATATTTGGGCATATCCGCACTCCTTTTACTTCGAAAAAATCACAGGGCGGCCTGCTTTTGCCTTTTATCCTTTAGCACAATCGCGCCACTCACAATCAGGTATACCGCAACAACAATGGAACCAAGCAAATCCATATACCGTGCTGCGGGCGATAAGGGAGCCGCGGCTACAGCGGAAAGCGCGATGGTGACGCAGGCGTCCACCAGCGATTTGGCGCGGTAAAGCCTGCTTTGCGCGCGCAGGATCGCATCGGGCTTCTCCTGATCCAGCCGGCGGTAGCGAAGCCAGAACCAGGTATTTGTGGTTACGCCCAGCACCGCGATCACAAGGCCGGGGATAACGTTCCCTTTTTCCGCTCCCGAAGTGAAAAGTGAAAGGAAGAGCATTGCCGCGCCGGACAGGCACATGGCCGCGCCTACGCAGCTATTCGCCGTGCGCGTAAGCTTTTCCTCTCGCTTTTGATCAGGCGCGCCGCCCTTGTGAAGCGCGCGGAACACCAGCCAGGATACGAGGATGGCGATAAGCTCCGCCGTGCGGCGGACAAAATCCGCGTATTGCGTGGAGGACCGGCCAAGGAAGAGTCCGACGCCTACCACGATGGGGCCGGGGGAGCTCAATATCACCGAAGCCAGGAGCGTGCGCTCGCCGGATTTTTGCTTCATATCATCACGCTCCCCAAAGGCGGACCAGCGGGATCAGTATCGCCGCCGCCGTAAACGGGCAGGTCAAGGTATCCATGCCGCGCTTGGTATATAATTCGACTGCCGCCCAGGCCGCTGCGGTCAAAAAAGCGATAGGGGCGCAGCAATACCACCGCACCGAGCCGTTGGCCACAAGGATGGCGGTTACCGTGACAAACGACACGGCGAACATGGCGAACGTACCTTCCAGGCTCTTGCGCCCTTCCACCAGCTTCCCTTCTATGTAATGCTGCCCGTAGCGCTTCCCCACCAGCGCCGCGGCCGCGTCTCCCAGGCCCCAGGCCAGCACCGACGCGATGACCAGGTATTTTTCCCCGATTAGGCCCCAGCAGACGCAAATCAGTACCGCGAACATCAAAAAAACCACGATCAGGCTTGTTTTGAGTTCTCCGCATTTGCGCTCGGTAAGCAGCCTGGAATAGCCGGGCAGCCGCTCTGCCAGCATCAGTATGGGAAACACCAGGACCATGAAGGCTACCGCCGCGATGGCGGAATGATGCCAGGTAGGGAAAGCATAGACCAATACGAATATGGAGCCCAGGAGGATCATGTGCAGCGTTTTGCGGAATACCTCCGGATGCATTTTCACAAACCGCCGCAGGACCAATGCGCCGGAGGCGCAAAGAAAAAAGTAAACTAGAAGCTTAAAAAAGCCAGCGAAAAATTCTGCGAGCATCATCTGTCCTCCAAAGGCTGTAGATTGGCGGCCACGCGGGAAAGCAGCGCCTCGATGCGGGTAAACTCCTCATCGGCGATCCCTTCTCTTACCTGCGCATACAACCTTTCATAAACGCCCCGGACTTTATCGCCGGCCTTATACGCCTTCTCCGTAAGGGATACGCTGTACGCCCGCCTGTCCTCCATAAGGCGCGTGCGGGCGACATACCCCTTGGTCTCCAGCGAATCCACCGCCCGCGATACGGCGGCCTTTCCTATGTCCAGCTGCTCCGCCAGCTCATCCTGCGTAAACCGGTCACTGCCTGTAAGCAGGTGAAAAAGGATGTCGCCTTCTGCGCCGTTTAAGTGAAGCGGCGCCAGCTCCGCGTTGATGATCTGCCGCGCCGAGCGCAGCACGGCTTTCATTTCCAGCCAGATGTTCCGTATGAACATATTGCAAACACTCCTTATACCCGGATTATACATAAGGATGGTTGACAAGTCAACTATTTCACCAGCCGCATATAAAAACTGCCCTTCGGGATGATCCCGAAGGGCAGCTGCGCAATACAGGTGGTCTTTAGCTTGCCCTGCAGCAGGGCTTTCTCCTGCTCCAGCATTCCATGCGGCAAAATTCATCGTACGCTGCCGTGTTCCTGCCGGGGAACAGAACAACCAGCGCAAGTATCGGCAAAAGAAATACCAACATTTTTGTTTCCTCCATCCAATTATTAGGCTGTGGGACTTCTGTACTCCATCAGCACAACATCGTGCCATTGCCCGCCAGGCATGCGGCCAAATCTTTCCCGTATGCCAATCTCCCGGAAACCGCATTTTCTGCACAACGCCTGGCTTGCCGCGTTCTCCTTCACGATTTCCGCCTGTATGCTCCAGTAGCCTTCGGCTTCTGACCGCGAAATCAGCTCCTTCAGCAACGAAGAACCTACGCCTTGGCCTCTACTTGCCTTTCCGATATACACGCTGGCTTCCGCAATGCCCGACAATACGCACCGGCTGGAAACCGGGGCCATGGCCGCCCAGCCAAGTATTTCATTTCCCGACCTTGCAACCAGCCTTGGGGATTCGCAATGCTCCCGATCCCAATCTTCCCAGTCAGGAACATCCCCAAGAAAGGTTGCCATCCCGCTTTCTATGCCCGACAGGAAGATGGCGGAAACCTGCGGCCAGTCCGACGGTTTCATATCCTCAACCGTATAATCCATGATGCGGCCTCCTGCTATTTGTATGCCTTCACATGCGCCCCGGCAAAGGCTCCGTCCAGCGTATCCTCATCCAGGGTGGAATAGATATCGCCAAGCTGCTTTTCCTCCGCAATGCCGCGGATGAAATCTTTTGTATAGACATTCACAGGTGTAATCTCGATGCCGGTAAAGCCTGCCTCCCGCAGAATCCGCTCATACTCCGCGACGCTTAAGGCTCCCGCAACGCAGCCGACCCACAATTGAACATTCCGCCTTACAGCCTCCGGCACGTCTTTGAGCTCCACGATGTCCGCAATGGCCAACCGGCCGCCCTTTTTGAGAACACGGTAAGCCTCCCGCAAGGCGGCTTCCTTGCTTTTGGTGAGGTTGATGACGCAGTTGGAGGTGATGACATCCACCGACTCATCCAAAAGGGGTATCTCCTCGATATATCCCTTGAGGAACTCCACGTTCTTGGCCCCGCTCTTTTCCTTGTTCCGGTTGGCCAGCTCCAGCATTTCATCCGTCATATCCAGGCCGTAGGCCTTGCCTGTCTCGCCCACGAACCTTGCGGAAATGAGCACGTCTATCCCGCCGCCGCTGCCCAAATCCAGCACGGTCTCGCCCTTTTGCAGGTTCGCCAGTGCGATGGGATTGGCGCAGCCCAAAGAAGCGTTGATGGCTTCAATTGGCAGCCCCGCGATATATTCGGCGGAATACAGGGAAGTGTCTGCCGCATTCTCGGTTGATGAAGCCGGCGAACAGCACGACCCGCTGCCGCAGCAGGAGCTTTTTGCCTTTGCGGAAACGCGCTTTGCGATGCCGCCGTAATACGCCTTGATGTCGTCCTTGATATCCTTTGCCATAAGAACCGCTTTCCCTTCTGTCACGCTGTTCAGCATGATCCGTCTTCACAGCACTTGTTGTTCTTGATGATATCCGTAAGCAGGCTCAGGCTTTCAAAAACCTGATCCCTCTTTTCCTCCGGGATCAGGGCAAGGATGCTTCCAAAGTAGCCTTCCATGCTTTCCTCAATACTGTTGAATACATTTTGCCCTTCCTTGGTCAGTTGGATGGCGACATACCTGCGGTTTCCCGCATCCAGATTCCGGGTCGCCAGCCCGGCCTCCACAAGATTGTCGATCGTCCGGCTCATGGTGCTTTTGTCCACACACAGCATATCGGCCAGATCGATCAGGGATACCGTTTCCTTCCTGCCAATCTCCACAATGGCATGGCATTGCGTAATGGTAATGCCGCAGCAGGAGGCATCGCCCTTTTCCAAAACACCCAGGTTCCGAACGAGGAGCCTGATCAGCTCCCTCAGCTCTTTGCTTGCGTGTACAGACATTTCATCACCTCGGGAGTATTTTAACATACAACAGTTGCAAAATGCAACAGTACTGCAAAAATAATTTCCCTCCCCCGTGGGCAGGCGCCTGGGGGAGGGAAAAGCATGGACAAGACCGGAGGGTTAGCCGCTGATATACCCGGCTGCCTAGTAAGAGCGGCGGCCGATTTCCTGCCTCGTATTTTCCATGGTGAATACCTTTTCGTCGGTGATGATGCGCAGCGGCAGTTCCTTGCCCGATTTCAAATCGGTAATGACCTTCATAAGCTGTGGGCCAAGCAGCGGGCTGCACTCCACCACGCAGTTGATTTTGCCCGTCAACACGGCCTCCAGCGCCGCCTTGGTCCCATCCACCGATACAATCTTGATGTCCTTTCCCGGGTGCAGGCCATGCTCCTCCAGCGCCTTCACGGCACCCAGGGCCATGTCGTCGTTATGGGCGAAGATCACGTCGATATCCCAGGAGTTCAATTGCAGGTACTGCTGCACCACCTGGTAGCCGCCCTCCAGGGTGAAATCCCCGGTGGCGGAATGAACCATTTGATAGCCCGCCGCGCCTGACAGGACCGCTTCAAAGCCCAGCTTGCGCTCCAATGTGGGCGACGCCCCCGTCGTTCCCTGTATTTCCATGATGCGGACGGGGTGCGCCTGGGTACTCACGTTTTTCAAAACCCAGCGCATGGCCCGGCGGCCCTCCTCCATGAAATCGGCGCCGATGAACGTTTCAAACAGGCTTGGGTCCTTTACGCTGATCTTTCGGTCGGACAGCAGAACCGGTATGCCCGCCTGCCTGGCCTCTTTGAGCACCTCATCCCAGCCGCTGTCGATGATGGGGGAGATGACGATCACATCCACCTTTTCTCGGATGAAGGAGCGGATGGCCTCCACCTGCTTTTCCTGGGACTGGTTGGCGTCCACCGTGGTAAGCTCTATGCCGAAATCCTTGGCGGCTTTGATGATGGAATCATTGTTGGCCAGCCGCCAGGCGCTTTCCGTGCCCACCTGGGCATAGCCCACGCGGATGGTCTTCTCCGGCGCTTGCGTGGATTTCGTCAAACTGCGCTCATAGCTTTCCACATTGGCTTTGGTAATGCTCTGGCTGCGAAGGATGACCTGCTTGGGAATGCCGCTGGCCTTGTTTAATAGGTCCAGGGAAAACTGTATGGCCTCGCGCCCGCCGGTGGGGCAGGTGATGGTCACGTCGATGGCGCCGCTGCGGATCAGCTCCAGGCCGCCGTCCGGGCCGGAAAAGCCGTCGATGCCCACGATCATAAAGTGGCTGTCCTGCCGTTTTTCCGCCGCGCGCACTGCCCCCAGCGCCATGTAATCGTTGTGGGCGAATACGATATCTATTTGGCCAAGCTCGGTGACCATGGACAGCAAGGCGTCCTCCGCGCCGTCCCTGGACTCGTTTTCCACCACAATCTGCGAAAGGCTGATGTTCGGCTGCTTTTCGATTTCCTGCCGAAAGCCCCGGGTGCGCTCTAAGCTGGCGGGGGAGGCGGAGCTGCCGCATATCTCCAGCACCCGGGCCGGCTTGCCGCCGGCCAGCTTCAATACCTCCTGCCCGGCCTGACTGCCGATGAGGCTGTTGTCGGGGCCAATGAACAGGGAATAGTCGTACCCCTCCACCGCCCTGTCCAGCACGATCACGGGAATCTGACCGTACACCTTGCCGATTACAGGTGTCAATTGCGCCACATCGCAGGGGGAAACGATCAAAAGGTCCACGCCGTACTCCATCAGGCGCTCGATGTCCTTGACCTGTTTTTCGCTGCTTTGGGTGGCGTCGGTAAACACCAGGCGGATGTTCCCGTGCTTGTCGGCCTCCTCCTCCAGCTCCTTCTTCAGCATGAGCCGCCAGGGCTCCCGCATGTTGGCCTGGGATACGCCGATCAGGTACGTGTCTTCCCCGGTCCAGGCAGGCACGCTGCAGCCCGATACCGCAAAGGGGAACAGCAGCGCCGCCAGCAGAAGCACGGCCCGGATATATTTATTTTGTTTTGCCATATCATCCCGCCTTTCCCCTATGCGCGCTGTATGTTTTTCCTGTATTCCTGGGGCGATACCCCCAGCATCTTTTTAAACGCGCTGCTGAAATAATGCTGGCTGGCATATCCGGTGTGCTGGGCCACCTCGTACACCTTCCTGTCCGCGTCGCTTAAAAGCTCCACAGCGCGGCGGATGCGGATGCGGGTGAGCAGGTCTACGAAGGTGATGCCCATCTCATGCCGGAACAGGCGGCTTAAATGCTGAGGCGAAACGTGCATCTGCTCCGCCACGGCCTGCAGGGAAAGGTCCGGGTCCATGTAATGCTCCTGCATCCATTTCAGCGCGTCGCCCACCACCTGGGGGCATTTGAAAAGCAGCTTCACCTGGTTCATGGCTTCCTCATACGCGGTGCAAACCGTATCCAGCCCCTGGCCTGCTGCCTGGGCCAATACCGCCTGCACAGGCAGGTGATGGTTCAGCGCTTCCTTCAAATCAAGGCTGGCCTGCCGGAACGCGCCTTGGGGATGTGAACTGGAGACCACGATCAAATCCCCGTTGGCATTCCTGCCAGAGAACACAGGGGCGAAGGGGTCCATGATCTCCGCGGCGATGTTCTCCGCCGCGTAATACAAAAGGTTCTCATCCCATTCCCGACCCGCCTCCATGCGCGCCACATCCGAAACGATGCGCGCCACGGTGATGCCGAAGCTTTGCGGGATTTCCATCTCCAGATACTTCAGCGATTCCTTGGCTTCCAGGTCGCTGAACCGACCTTCGAACCAGTCTGAAAGAAAGCTGCCGATCAGCGCGGCCCTGTTCTTTTTAAGCTGCGCCTGCGCCCACTTGAAATAGCGGGCTCCGCTGGATACCTCGCGCATTTTGTTCTTTAAGCGGCCGATGGCCTCAAAGAAGGTATCCTCCATAATGGGCTTGAGCACATAATCATACACGCCCAGCCGCAGTGACCTTTGCAGGTAGGTAAAATCGTCATAGCCGGTGACAACCATCAAAACGGTGTCGGGCAGAATCTCACGAACCTTTTCCATCATTTCCATGCCGTTTAAAAAGGGCATGTTGATATCGACGATCATCAGGTCCGGGCGGAACTCCTGGGCAAGCGCCAATGCTTCCCGGCCATCCTCGGCGGAGGCCACCACCATAAGCTCCGGGTCCTTTTGCAATAGACCCGCGATCCCCTTGCGGATGACCTCTTCGTCGTCCGCGATCAATACGCTGAACATGCTTTCCCTCCCTGCCTTACGGTTTCATGGGCAGCGTTAGGCAGACGGCCGTGCCCTCCCCGTGGGTGCTTTCCACCTGCACGCCGTAACCTTCGCCATAGCTTAAAAGGATGCGCTGCTGTATGTAGAACAGGCCGAAGCCCTGCTTTTCCGGGGCGGAGACATCCAGGCGCAGCTCGCTTTGCAGCTTTTGAAGGACCTGCACGTCCATGCCCACGCCGTCATCGGCGACTTTCATCCTGAGCTTGCCGTCCTCACCGACACGGATATCCAGGAGGATGGTCCCGCCGCCCGGCTTTTGCTTGATGCCGTGATAGATGGCGTTCTCCACCAGCGGCTGGAGGATCAGCTTGGGCACCTGCACCCGGGAGAGACCTTCCTGCAGCTGAACATGATACTGCAGCTTGTCCTTGTATCGAATCTTTTGAATGTACAGATAGTTGGATACGTGCCGTACCTCCTCCTCCACGGTGATGTAATCCTTGCCGTGACTGAGGCCAATGCGGAACATGCCGGTGAGGGCATCCACCAGCCTTACGATATCGTCCGCCTTGTAATCCCTGGCCATCCAGCCGATGGTATCCAGGGTGTTGTACAAAAAGTGGGGCTTGATTTGCTCCTGCAGCATTTTCAGCTCCGCGTCCCGTTTGCTTTGCTGCTCCTTGAGCACCATGTGGATCAGCTCGTCCATATGGTCGATCATGTGGTTGAAGCTGAGCCCCAGGTGGCCGATCTCATCTTCATACTTGCTGTTGAACCGGACCGTCAGGTCGCCGGACTCCGCCTTTTTCATCAGCTTTTCCAGCTTGGTGATGGGCTTTGTCACGGTCCTGGCCAGCACCACGGATATCAGGAGCATCAATAAAAGCGTGAGCACCGTGCAAAAGACAAGCACGTACGAAAGGGCGTTGACGCCCCGCATGATTTCATCAATGGAGAACACACCCACCGTTTTCCAGCCGGTGTACGCGCTTTG
The DNA here is from genome assembly GCA_023436585.1 of Bacillota bacterium. Lineage (GTDB taxonomy): Bacteria > Bacillota > Clostridia > Christensenellales > Aristaeellaceae > JAEWAH01. The sequence continues at coordinate 155,467 of JAEZIN010000035.1, forward strand.
CTGATTAAGAAGCTGGTAGCGGCCGCCCGCGATATGGGCGGTGGACGTATTGTTGGATTCCGGCAGAAGCCAGGCGGGGGAAATGCGGTATACGATGTTGTTGGATGGCGTGTATACCATGTGGCCGTCAGCGTCCAGGACGAATACGAACCCATTCTTGCCGATGGTGATATGGTTGATGGATTCCTTGATGATATTGTGGCGCACGTCCAGCAGCACCACGCCGTAGACCTTTCCGTCGGCGGGGGAGCGGATGGCCTTGGCCAGGGAAAACACGTCGTCGATGGAGTATTCCTCGTCCGTTACAATGTTGCGCCCGGCGGCGTTGCTTAAGAGCACCATTCTGTCGGGATGCTCCGCCGCCTGGCGGTACCAGCTTTCCTCCACAAACGGGTCCCGGGATATGCGGGACATGCGCGTGGCGATATACCTGTCCTCCCGGTCGGCAATGAGGATGCCGGCGATTTCCGGGTGCGAAGCGGCCATATCCTCCATCAGGTGCTGCACGGACTCCTTTTGCGCATCCCAATCCGCCGTGCCCGCGGCCAGGAGGCCGCTGCGCGACAGGGATTCCACAATATAGTTGGTAGATTCCTCAATGGTGCTGATGTACACGTCGATGGAGTTGCTGACCTGGGCGACCATCTGCGCCGCGTGCTCCACCGCCGTCACCCTGGCCTGGGACAAAAACACGCTGATGGTGATCCCCGTGAATATGGCAAAGGGGATCAGCGCCATCAGCAAATAGGAGACCATCATTTTATTGCGGAATTTGATGTTCAGGAAACAATCCTTGATCCGCTTGAGCACGATTATTCCTCCGCCGTATCCCTTTTCCCTGATTATATCGGATTATACATATAAATGAAAGGGTACCTTCGTGATAATGGAGAAGCCTTTTTTCCCGGCATCATTTCTATAATACAAATGTGCGCGTGGTGCTTATGACAAGTCTTCCCTCCCAAGGGGAATACCGCTTTGACTGCCTCATAACTTGATCCCAATGCTGCGCTGTTAGATGATCGCATAATGACCGAAATATTCATAGAGATGGCATCCGAAGGTTTCCAAAGGCTCCGAAACCCCGACCCCGCCTGTGGCGGAAATGGGAGGGGTGGAGGAGGCCAGCGAAAAGGAGCAGTGCAAGCGGAAGCGCAGCAATGCGACTATTGAGCAGGCCGGACCGATCGGAAAGCCCTTTGGTCGCATCCGCAGATGCGAAATCTCCCTTTAATAACTATCATCATATGCACCTTGTAAAGCAGATTCCTTACCTGCGCCTGCGCTTCAACTTATCCGAGCGTATCACAATCACCCTTTGCAATACAATGAACAAACACAAAAGCGCGGCGATGGTCACCTTGCCCCACCAGCTGTTCAGATTTTGAAACGTAACGATTTTTTGTATGACACCCTGAATCAGCACGCCGATGGTGCTGCCGATCACCGTGCCGGAGCCTCCGGAGAGCAGCGTGCCTCCAATGACCGCCGAGGATATGGCCTCCAGCTCCAGGCCGGGGTTTTGCAGGGAATACCCGGCCAGCGTGTAGAAGCTGAACACGACGCCGCCTAGCACAGCGCAGGCGCTGCTGACTGCATAAGCCAGTATCATCGTGCGCTTTACCGGCAGGCCCATCAGCCCCGCGCTTTGCTCGTTTCCGCCGATGGCATACACGGTGCGCCCAAAGCGGGTGTAGCTGAGCACATAGTGGGCCGCCGCCAGCACCACCAGGGCGATGCTGACGTAAAAGTAAATGTTCTGGCGCGGGGCGACAATGATCTTGCCGATGTTCAGCGCCTTGTAAAAACCATCGGCAATGGGGATTGATTCGGTGCTGATCACGGAGCAGAGGCCCCGAAAAAAGAACTGCCCGGCCAGCGTGACGATAAAGGGCTGCAGCTTGAACACATGAATCAAGTAGCCCATGCCGGCGCCCGCGGCAATGCCGATGACAAGCAATAGTGGTATGACCGCATGGGCCGGCCACCCGGCGCGCAAAAGGTATGCGGAGAACACGCAGGTGAACGCCACCGTGGAGCCCACGGAAATATCAATGCCGCCGGTCAATAAAACGAAGGTGATCCCCACGGAAACGATGATCAAATAGGCGTTGTCGTTAAAGAGGTTGAATACCGTCGTGAAGGTCAGGAACCGCTCATAGGCAAGCCCGCCGCCCAGCAGCAGTACGGTGAACAACAGGCTTGTAATCATCAGGGATATGCTCTTTACGCTGAGCCTTCGAGCCCCTTTTCGGATGCTCCCGAAGATGCCAGGCCGCTTTGTTGTGCCGATCATGCCTTTTGCACCTCCCTGCCCACGCGGAATTTTCCGCCGACCCACGTTTGGAACTCCCTGGACTGGGCCAGGCAGATGATGACGACCAGGATCGATTTGATGGTCAGCGTCGCCTGGGGCGGCACGTTGTAGGCGTACACCATGGTGGTGATGCTTTGTATGATCAGCGCGCCCACAATGCTGGCCGGTATGGAGAAGCGCCCGCCGGACAGCGATGTGCCGCCGATGGCCACGGCCAAAATCGCGTCCATTTCGATCAAAAGCCCGGCATTATTGGCATCCGCGCCTTTGATGCCGGCGCTCTCGATGAGCCCCGCGAAGGCGGCCATGGCGCCGGAAAAGGCGTACACGGCCCAGGTGATCTGCCCCACACGCACCCCGGCAAACCGGCTGGCCTGCGCGTTGCAGCCCACAGATTCCACAAACAGGCCGAAGGCGGTTTTTCGCGTGACCAGCATGGCCAGCACCAGGAAGAAGAGCACCATGTAAACGGGGAAGGGGAAGCCCAGGATGTAGCCGCCGTTGATGAAATAGTAGGCGTCCGATTTGATGGTGACGATCTTTCCGTTGGTAATGAGTTGGGCGATGCCGCGCCCGGCCACCATCAATATCAGCGTGGCTACAATGGGCTGTATCCTGACCTTGGACACGAGCATGCCGTTCCAGGCCCCGCAGGCGATGCCCGCCAGGGCGGAAAGGGCCACGGCCGCCGCCACGCTGCCGTGCAGGGACGGCAGAAGCCTTTCGCCCACGATGCTGCAGGCCACGGCCCCGGAGATGGCCATCACCGAGCCTACAGATATGTCCGTGCCCCCGGTGGCCAGCACCATGGTCATGCCGATGGCCAGCAGCATCAGTTTGCTTCCGTTGCGCAGGATATCGATCAGCCGGCCGTACAGGTGGCCGTCCACAATCCGCATCTCAAAAAACGAACCCCCGGAGAAGATGCCGTTGAGCAGCAATATGGCAAAGAGGACGATAAGCGGCCAGAAAATCTGCCGCTTCAAAAATTTGCTCATTGTAGCTTTCATGCTCCGCCCCCTCCTGCGATATGCTTCATGATGGCATTCTCCGAAATCTCGCCGCCTGACAGCTCCGTTACCTTCTTCTGATCCCGCAGTACGGCGATGCGGCTGCAGCAGCGTACCATTTCGTCAATCTCCGAAGAGATGAAGATCAGCGCCATGTCCTGCTTGGAAAGCGCCATGACCATTTTTTGAATTTCCGCCTTGGCGCCGATATCGATGCCCCGGGTGGGCTCATCCAGCATCATCAAATCCGGCGCGGTGGCCAGCCAGCGGGCCAGGATGACCTTCTGCTGGTTTCCGCCGGACAGGTTCTTGACCGCCTGGTCCTGGGACGGCGTCTTGATGTTCAGTTTTTCGATATACTCCCGGCACAGCCTTTCGGCCTCGGCCCTTTTGATGGTCCTGCCCATGCCGCGCTTGGCCTGCAGCGCCAGTATGATGTTCTCGCGCACGGACAGCGCTTCTATCACACCCTCCGTTTTGCGGTTCTCCGGGCAAAAGCCGAAGCCGTGGCGGATGGCGTGCAGCGGGGTCCTGATTTTCGTGGATTTCCCCTTCAGCCTCATTTCGCCGTGGGCCATGGGATCGATGCCGAAAATGAGCCGGACAATCTCGCTCCGGCCGGAGCCCAACAGGCCCGACAAGCCCAGCACCTCGCCCCTTCGCACCTTTATCTCTACGCTGTCGATGGTTTCGCTGTTACCGGCACCGGCAAGCACCAAGAGCGGTTCCTTCTGCTCCTGGCCGGATATGGCCTCCGCCGCATTCCTGTCCAGCTCCTCGTACTCCCGGCCGATCATCTTCGCCACAAGCTGCGCCCGGCTGAGGTTCGCGGCCTCAAAAGTGCCCACATACCCGCCGTTGCGCAGCACCGTGATGGTGTCGCATACCCTGTACACCTGGTCCAAAAAGTGCGTAACGAAGATGATGCCCATGCCCCTTGCCTTCAGCATGCGCATGACGTCAAACAGCTTTTCCACCTCCACCGAGGTCAGGCTGGAGGTGGGTTCATCTAAAATCAGGACCTTGGCCGATATGTCCACCGAGCGCACGATGGCCACCATCTGCTGCACGGCGATGGAATAGGTGTCCAGCGTCTTGCGCACATCCAGGGTGAGGTCAAAGCGGGAAAGCAGCTCCTCCGCCTTTTTGTACATCGCCTTCCAGTCGATGCGCCCGTTTTTGCGGGGCTCCCTGCCGATGTAGATGTTTTCCGCCACGGAAAGGTTGGGGCACAGGTTCACCTCCTGGTAGACGGTGCTGATGCCTGCCGCCTGCGCCTCCTGCGGCGACTGCGGAAAGATTTCCTTCCCGTTAAGAAGGATGCTTCCGCCGTCCCGCCGCTCCACTCCTGTCAGGACCTTGATCAGCGTGGACTTCCCGGCCCCGTTTTCACCTACCAGCGCGTGAATCTCCCCATGCTTTAAGGTGAAGGGGACGCCGCTTAAGGCGGTTACCCCCGGAAACCTTTTGGTGATATTGTTCATTGCAAGCAGCGTGGCCGGCGTTTCCATCCTTGATCCCCCGCTTTTTTTGTCGTTGGCTGCCAACGTCCGCTCCGGCACATGGGGCCGGAGCGGACGTGGACTTTTTCCTTGGACTGTTCCGTTATCGCATCAGCAGACGATTATTCATAGAGGTGGCGTCCGAAGGATTCCAAAGGGCGATCGGAAAGCCCTTTGGCCGCATCCGCAGATGCGGAATCCTTCTTTATGTAGCTTGATATCAATGATGCAATAAACCAGACAGCCAACACTGTTTTTTCTTCCCGGTCTTAGTAAGCGCGGGTAGGCAGATCCTGCGCGGCAGTGTCCTGGCGGTAGATGCCCTCGTTGGACTTAATCCACTTATCGACGGTCTCGCCGGCCTTCAGCTTCTGGCAGACGTCAAAGAACTGCGGCCCCAGCAGGGGGTTGCACTCCACGGTGACGTTGGCTTCCCCGGCGGCCATGGCTTCGAAGATGCCCTTCACGCCGTCGATGGACACGATCTTGATATCCACACCGGGCTTGAAGCCGGCTTCCTTGATGGCTTCGATGGCGCCTAGCACCATGTCGTCGTTGTGGGCATACACGCCCTTGATCTGGTTGCCGTAGGTCTTGAGGAAGGCTTCCATGACTTCCTTGCCCTTGGTGCGGTTGAAGTCGCCGGTCTGGGAGGCCAGGATGGTCACCCCGGGATGGTTGGCGGCCAGCTCTTCCTCGAAGCCCTTTTTGCGGTCATTGGCAGCGGAGGCGCCTACGGTGCCTTCCAGCTCCACGATGGTGCCCTGCTCACCCAGCAGCTTGGCCATTTCGATGGCGGCATTCTTGCCTTCCTCAATGAAGTCGGAGCCGATGAACGTCGCGTACAGGTCATCCGGCACGGCGGCCATGCGGTCCACCAGCACGATGGGGATGCCGGCTTCCTTGGCTTCGGTGAACACGGCGTCCCAGCCGGTTTCCACAACGGGAGCCAGGCCGATCACGTCCACGCCCATGGAGATGAAGTCCTTGATGGCTTTGATTTGGTTTTCCTGCTTCTGCTGCGCATCGGAGAAGCGAAGGTCAATGGTGTCCTGGTGCTCGGCGGCATAGCCTTGGATGGAGGCTGTTTCCGCGTCGCGCCAGCCGGATTCCTGGCCGATCTGCGCGAAGCCCACCAGCAGCTTGCCATCCGCGGACGCGGCGCCCAGCACTGCCGTTAGAATCAGGCATGCGGCCATAAGGAAGGTAAGGATCTTTTTGCTCATGTGATTTCCTCCTCATTTTTGGGTGTATACCAAAGTTAGTGCCATTGTAAGGCATCGGCCGGAAGAAGTCTTTGCAATAAGAGCGCATCTTCTTGTGAATTTTTAACAACCGTACACAGGCCGTATTTTTAAGTGGACCGGCAGGCGGTTTAGGCTGCCGCATAGAAGGAGGGGTTCCATACCGTTTAAAATGAGAGCTCCCCGGACGCCTCTTTGCATTGTCCTTTTTTTGTATGCGCATTGACATATGGAACTTGGAGGGCTACAATACATATTGTGCTAATTTGTTGAATCGTGTCTATATATTGTATAAAATAATGCATAATGACAGAAGAATACGGTTTGCCGCCGGTTGATGGATGCCGCCCTTTCTGATGGGAAGGGCGTTCAATAAATACGAAAGCAGGAAAAGTAATGCTGACACTCATCATCAAAAGAGACCGTTCCTATGTGCCTTTCAAAAAGGAAAAGATCGTATTGGCCATATTCAAGGCTGCCAGTGCCGTAGGCGGCAATGATTTTGCCACCTCGGAGCGCCTGGCGGATGAAGTGATAAAGATAGCGGAACAAAAATATCCGGAAGGCATCGCCGAGGTGGAAGGCATACAGGACATTGTGGAAAAGGTGCTCATCGAGGCCGGCCACGCGAAAACGGCGAAGGCCTTCATCCTGTACCGCGAAAAAAGGCGCTCCGCCCGCGAATCCAACGCGCTCATCGGCGCGACCATTCATATGTTCTCGGAATATCTCAACGACCGCGACTGGCAGATCAACGAGAACGCCAACACGCAAAAATCCATCAACGGCCTGAACAATTACATTCGGGAAGCCTTCACCAAGAGCTATTGGCTGCATGAAATATACCCCAATGAAATTAGGGATGCCCACCAGGCGGGGGAAATCCATATCCACGACCTGGGTTTTTTCGGGCCGTACTGCGCCGGCTGGGATCTGCGGCAGATACTGATGAACGGCTTCGGCGGCGTTCCGGGCAAGGTGGAATCCAAGCCGCCCAAGCATCTGCGCGCGTTTTTGGGCCAGATTGTGAATTCCACCTTCACCACCCAGGGGGAAAGCGCCGGGGCGCAGGCCTGGTCTTCCTTTGATACCTTCTGCGCGCCGTTTATCCGCTATGACCGCCTGGATTACAAAACCATCCGGCAGGCGCTGCAGGAGTTTATCTTCAACTTGAACGTGCCCACCAGGGTTGGCTTCCAGTGCCCGTTTTCCAACCTGACCTTTGACATTGTTCCGCCAAGAACGCTCAGGGACGAAAGCGTGATTATCGGCGGCCAGATCATGAAGGAAACATATGGCGATTTCCAGGCGGAAATGGACCTGTTCAATATGGCCTTCTGCGATGTGATGATGGAGGGGGACGCCAAGGGCCGCGTGTTCACCTTCCCCATCCCCACCATCAACATCACCAAGGAATTCAACTGGGAAAGCCCCGTCACCGACAAGTTCATGGAAATCACCTGCAAATACGGCATCCCCTACTTTTCCAACTATGTGAACTCCGACCTGTCGCCGGAGGATGCGCTGTCGATGTGCTGCCGCCTGCGGCTCAACACGTCGGAGCTGCGCAAGCGGGGCGGGGGACTGTTCGGTTCCAATCCCCTCACCGGCTCCATCGGCGTAGTGACCATCAACCTGCCCAGGCTGGCCTATCTTGCCAAGAGCGAGTCGGAATTCCGCATCCGGCTGTACCAGCAGATTCATATCGCCAAAAACAGCCTGGAAATGAAGCGGAAGGTCATCGAGGAGCAGACGGAAAACGGCCTGTATCCCTATTCCGCCAACTATTTGAAGGATGTGAAGGCGCGGACAGGCTGCTATTGGTACAACCATTTCAGCACCATCGGGCTTATCGGCATGAACGAAGCGTGCGTGAACCTGTTGGGCCAGGAGCAGGACATCACGACGCCGGAGGGCCAGGCCTTTGCCGTGCGGACCCTCAACTACATGCGGGATGTTATTATGGAAATACAGGATACCACAGGCCACTACTACAACCTGGAGGCCACCCCGGCGGAAGGGACCAGCTACCGCCTGGCCAAAAAGGACAAGGAACGGTATTTTGATATCCTCACCGCCGGGGACAAGGTGCCCTATTATACAAACTCCACGCAGCTGCCCGTGAACTATACGGATGATATTTTTGAAACGCTGGACCTGCAGGATGAGCTGCAGTCCCTGTATACCGGCGGCACGGTGCTCCATTTGTACCTGGGCGAGGAGATCAAGGACAAGAATACCGCCAAGCGGTTCATACAAAAGGTTTTCACCCACTACAAGCTGCCCTATATCTCCTTAACGCCCACCTTCTCCGTCTGCAACGACCACGGTTATATCACCGGCGAGCACTACACCTGCCCGGAGTGCGGCGCGCCGGCCGAGGTATGGAGCCGCGTCGTAGGATACTTGCGGCCGGTTCAAAACTTTAATACGGGCAAGCGTGAGGAGTACGTACAGCGCAAGAAATACGTCATGAAGGAGTAAGCCTAAATGACCATTTCAGGCATGGTGAAAAGTTCGTTTGTGGATTTTCCCGGCCTTGTGGCCTGCGTGCTGTTTGTGCCGGGCTGCAATTACAACTGCTTTTACTGCCACAACCGCTCGCTGATCGACGGCACGCATGAGATCATGCTGCCGGGTTGTGTGGAGGATTTTTTGAAACGCCGTGCCAGCATGCTGGACGGCGTGGTCATAACGGGCGGGGAGCCCACCCTGCAGCCGGACTTGATGGGCTGGATGGAAAAGATAAAAGCCCTGGGGTACAAAATCAAGCTGGACACCAACGGCTATTCGCCGCAGACGGTGATAGACCTGTTGAAATCCGGCCTGTGCGATTATTTTGCCGTGGATTACAAAGCCCCATCCGCCAGGTACAGGGAGATATGCGGCACCATGGCGGACCCCGGCGATGTGCTGGAAACGATAGATGCGCTGCATGAATCCACCGCGCGTTTTGAGGTGCGCACCACCGTGATCCCGCAGCTTGCGCAGGCGGATATGATCCAAATGGCAAAGGAATTGCCGCCCGTTCCAAGATATGTGTTGAACAGATACCGTCAGCCCGAAAAATACATGCCGATACACGAAAGCCTTGTGAGCAGGCCTCCTTATACCCAGGCGCAGATGGAGACCATTGCCGGCCTTGTGCGGCCCTATCAGCCCAACGTGACGCTGTAAAAAAAGCCTGTGCTTTGGGCGTTTTTCCTATGGCGGCACAATAGCAAAACCGGCCCATTCGATATGAATGAATGCCGGTTTTTTTATCTGCGTATTCCCGCCATCAGCGGTTGTTGTTATTGTTGTTGTTATTATTATTGTTGTTGTTGGCGTTGTTGTTGCGGTTGTTGTTGTTGTTCCGGTTGTTGTTATTGTTGTTGTTGTTGTTGTCGTTGTTGCGGTTATTGTTGTTGTTGTTCCGGTTGTTATTGTTGTTGTTATTGTTGTTGCTGTTGTTATTATTGTTGTTTTTGTTCCAGCTGTTGTCTGCCAAATTCAGCACCTCCTTTCACAACCAGTTCTTAGTATTTCATTGCCCGCGGGGTTTATTCAACGGGCTGTGCTTGTATCAGATTTGGAACAACATGCGCATACTAAGCAGGAAAAGGACGGCAGTTTATCATCGGAGGATTTCTATGATCCTTGTTCAAAATGGCAGAATCCTTACAATGGCGGGCAAAACGTATGAGAAGGGCTTTGTTCTTTTAAAGGATAAAAAGATTATCGATGTCGGATCAAATATGGCTATAAAGCATGAAGAAGGCCTGCAGGTGATCGATGCCCAGGGCGGCTGGGTCATGCCCGGCATCATAGAAGCGCATTGCCATATTGGCATATCGGAAGAGAAGGTGGGGATGGAGGGGAACGACTGCAACGAAGCCATGCAGCCAATCACACCGTATTTGCGGGCCATCGACGCAATCAACCCCATGGACGCCGCCTTCCATAACGCTGTCCGGGCCGGGATCACCAGCGTAATGGTGGGGCCGGGAAGCTCCAATGTGGTGGGCGGGCAATTTGCGGTGATGAAAACAAAGGGCAGGCGCATGGATGACCTGATGGTGATGCAGCCGGCCGCCATGAAGGTGGCGTTCGGGGAAAATCCCAAAAAGAACTACGCCAATATGAACATGATGCCCTCCACGCGCATGAGCACGGCGGCCATGCTCAGGGAGGAGCTGACGCTGGCGGGGCAGTACAAAAGGGCAAAAGAGAAGGCGGTTAAGAAGGGGGAGGATTTCGATATCGATTTTCGGTATGACTGCTGGCTCCCAGTTTTGAACGGCGATATCCCCCTAAAAGCGCATGTGCACCGCGCGGATGATATACTGACCGCCATACGCATCGCCAAGGAGTTTCATTTGCGCATGACGCTGGACCACTGCACGGAGGGGCATTTAATCGCGGATGAGATCAGGGAATCCGGCTTCCCCGCCATCGTCGGCCCTACCATCGCCTCCAGGCGAAAGCCAGAGGTCCAGTATGCCGATTTCAAAACGGCGGGTATCCTTCACAAGGCGGGTGTGAAGGTGGCTATCACCACAGACCATCCTGTTTCCCTGATCCAATACCTGCCCATATGCGCCGGCCTTGCCGCGCGGGAAGGGCTGGGGGTGGAGGAAGCCTTGAAGGCCATCACCATCAATGCTGCCGAAATCTGCAATGTATCAAACCGTATCGGCAGCCTGGAAACAGGCAAGGACGCCGACATAGCCATTTTTGACGGGAACCCCATGGAGGTTTTCACAAAGCCGCTGTATACGATCATCGACGGGGATATCGTGTACCGGCACGGCAGTGAGGTGCAGTAAAGAGGCTGCCGTGCTAAGTGCATAAATGCATGAATATCAAAGAAGATGGCGTCCGAAGGTTTCCAAAGGGCGATCGGAAAGCCCTTTGGTCGCGTCCGAAGACGCGATATGCTTCTCCTTGAATGACATTATGCAAGAATGTAGTCTTAGCACGACAACCCCTGTTTATTGGGAATGATGGTTGATGATGAAAGTGGCCAGGTGCATCCTACTTCCAGCGCAGGATGTCCGGCTTGTCGAAGGAACGGTCCGGGCTGTCGTTCCATGGATTGATGAGTTCACCTGTCTGCGCGTTCACGAGGATAGGCCCGTATTCACCGGTCGGCGCGCTCGCAAGGTCCGCGGGCCGCTGCCGCTCCTCCTTGGCGCTTTGAAACAGTTCCCCTTCCAGCACCCAGGCGGGCAGCAAGGTAAAGCTTTCCGGCTCGCCTTTGTTATACCAGACCACATAACCAAGCCGCAGGCTTTGCACGCAGCGGAGCTTTCCTTCTGAAATGAGCTGTTCATAGGTGGCAAGTACCTTATCAAGGCCGCACAGGGGAAGGTCCGCCTCGATGATTTTAAGTTCCTTCAGCAGGGAATACTGCATGCTTTGGAAGGTGCCCTCCATTCCGATGTCCGAAAGCCCCTGCAGGATGGCGACTCCGCCCACATATCCCCTGGTCTCCTGCTTCAAGGCTCCGCTATATTGGCTGAAGCTGTTCATGGAATAGCACAACAGGGGAATGCCGTGCATCACCTGGTCAAAGTACACCATCAGCGGCGCCTGGGAGTTGCCGTACACGGTGACCCAGTGGGGAATGAGGCTTGCCTTTTCGCTGGGGAAATACTTCTCCCAGGTTGCTTTCATCTGCTCGTCCGCGTCCCGGACGGTGGAGTTGGTGTTCAGGGCATAAGCGGTATCCCAATCCAGTTGGTTGAAAAGCCGGAGGATGGGCTGTATGTCCTTCCCTTGCTGGGCGCTTCCGTTTTTCCGGGTCGCTTCGGTCTTGACCTCCCCGGCCATGGAATCCCAGCGAAAGAAACCTGCTTCATTTAAGAATTTCTCGTCTCCCTGCCTGTATCCCCGGGAATCCGTGATGGGCATACTGTCCAGCCCGGGCATGGGCACAGCCTCGATGGCGGGGAAGGCATCCGCGTCAGGCACCTGTATGGGGATATCCACCGTGACCGTGCGGCCATGCGCTTGATATGTTTTATGCCAGCCGGGTTCGGCTTGGGTGCGAACCTCCTGTACGGTATGAAGCGTGCCATCGGCTTCGCCCAGGGCACAAAGCGGCACGCCAAGCATCCATACAGCGGCCATGAGTATTGTCAACAGCTTTTTCATCTGAAAATCCTCCTTGTTCTTTGGAAAGGATACATCTGCAAAGTTCCCTGACTTGTTTTATCACGCTGCATCAAAGCTTACTTCACCCGCACGGCCAGGCTCATATCGACGATGCCGTCGACTACAGGTGCCAGAAACATTTCATCGGGATACGTCTTCAAGGTGGGATACATGAACCACGCTTTGTCCTGGCCTGCGCCTTGATAGCCGCTGAAGCCCTGTGCCGCATCATGAACAGGCTTACCGCTTCCATCCACCAGGTCAAGCTTCAGCGCATACGTAACGCCCTTATCCCCCCAATATTCTTTTTCCGCAGTGGAGTCGCTGTTTTCTGCCATACCAGCCTCAGGCTTTACGGCATAATCCATTGTGATATACAGGTTCAAGGGCGTATAGGTCACTTCGCTGACTTTGGCGGAAAGCTCCGGCATGTCCTTTTCCTCATTGGGATGGGTAATCACGATCTTATCCCGCACAGAGGTGTCCAGGGTGAATGTGACCATGCCCTTGGCCGGCAAATCAACAGATTTGGTGTCCTTATGCACGGTCAGGCTAGTAAGCGGCTGACGCCCGCCGATGGGCAGAGCTATCTCCACCTTGCCATTCAGGTACACATTCTCCTGATCCAGCCGGTACAGCTGATAGAACAGCAGCTCGCCGGGCGTTTCGCTGCCCATGATATCGCCGCCGGACATGTTGGGCATATCCACGCTCTTGCCGTTGATCCAGATATTGTCCGTCCACCAGCCGATGTTGTCGCGCTGCATGGCGGGCGTGCTTTCTTCTTGCACGTTCCAGCGCTTGCTGGCTTCGTCGTACACGCCAACCGGCGCTGTTGCGGCCCGCTCCCTGACGCTGTACACAAGGTACAGCGAGATGCCGTCGTAGGCGGCTTCCTTCACTTCCACATCGCATTCGTTAAAGGAAACCTTGGCAAGGCTGCGCTGTATGAAAGCCTCGGCGTTCTCCCGGCCGGCGCCCAGCAGCGTATCAAACAGGCCGTAGTGCAGCCCGGCCGCAATGGCGGCCGTGGCAATCACCAGCACCGCGGCCATCATAAAGGCCAGCGTGCGCCTCCTGAAACTTTTTGCAGGTATATTCATTTCGTCTGCGCTCCTTTTTGCGGCTTCCTGGCGGCAAATCAGCCCAAGGGTGCCCTCCATGGCCTGGTGAAAGGAGTTGGGCACATCGGGTATGATCCGCTCCATTTGCCTGTGAATTTCTTTCTTTTTCATGCTTCAGCCCTCCAGTCCGTCGCGCAAAAGCGTTTGAAGCCTTTGGCGAGCGTATAGCAGACGCGTCTTCACCGTGCCCACGGGAATATCAAGCAGCCTGGCCGTTTCTTTGACAGAGTAGCCCTCCAGGTAATGAAGCGTGACCGCCGCCCGGTGATTCGGTGTCAGGGTGTCGATGGCCTCCTGCATGGGCAGCGGCTCAGGCGCGGGCTCATAAGCCACATCTGTGTCCTCCAGGGGGACAAGCTTTTCTCTTATCCGCTTGCGCAGCATATCGTTGCAGACATGGGTGACGATCCCCGCCAGCCACGGCCTGAACGAACGCATGCTGCGCAGCGTGTCCCGCTTGTTCCATGCACGCAGCAGCGCTTCCTGGATCGCGTCGGCGCAATCCTCGCTGCTGCCCAGTATCGACCAGCTGATCCGAAAAAGCAGGCGCTCCAGCTTCATTGCTTCCCTTTGGAAGTCCTCCGCATTCATGCTCTTCCTCCTGTGTGCCCGGTTGCTTTGCGCAAAGCTCCCTCAATGGGTTCCGCATATATGTCGAATGAAAAAGGGAAAAGGTTCATTGGCTGCATTATTTTTCAAAGCACCGCCCCATTATACTATAAAATATAGAAGAGGAACCTTAACGGATTGACCGGTCAGTGCGCCTGTATTCTTTTGGGAACAATCGGATTTTGACAAAAACAAGCGCATTGCGCCCCCTGCATGAATCTGTTAAGATGACAGTATGCATTTAGAAAGACTAAAGAGGGTATGACGGATGAAGCTTTCGCTTCGGAAAAAAATCATGTTCAGCTATACGATTTTGGTGGTCATCAGCATTTCCATCAGCTCCGTCATATTTTTGTATTCTCGCGACTATGTTACCAACCGGTCCATGCAGGACATCGCGCTGGAATCCATACAGGCGGACAACCGCACGTTTGACACCACGCGCCAGTACATCCACAGCATGTCCATGTCCATCATCGCCAACCAGTTGGTGCAAAGCGCGCTGACGGAGAACGACTGGGAGGCTGACCGTATCGTGCAGCGGTATGTGATGGAAACCGTCAGCCTGGACCCCATCGTGTCCTCCGCCTATATCTTCCGGCCGGACGGCGCCCGCTATTATTCGGACAAGGTCACCTTAAAGCCCATTGCCTATTCCGCCATACAGCGGACCCCGGTTTTCGCGAAAATCGCGGCACGCAACGGCGGATACGTGGTGACGCGCAACGCGGGCGGCCTCATCCATGACGGCATCGAATACTTTTCGTTCATGCGGACCATCAACAGCTTGAAGACCCTCAAGCCCATCGGCCTGTTGTGCATCAATGTGGAGTTTGAAAAGATATTCAATCCCCGCAAGGAGCCCATTCAGATCGTGGATGAGGAAGAAGGAACGCTGGTATTGTGGAACAATGACAGCGGGATCGTCGATCCCAAAAGCGTTCCTACGTTGTTTGCGGGCGGGGATACGTTTTCCCTGATCCGGCGTCACCAAAACAAGAATTTCGCCTTGGTAGGGGTCAAGAACCGCGATTTATCCATGACGTTTGTGCGCAGTATACCTGTGTATAACGCGCCGCTGCCCCTGAGCATGTATACGACGGTCATCGCGCTTACGCTTTTATTAAACGGCGTGCTGTTCATATTCGGCTCCTTCTGGATCTCCCGGTACATTTCGCGGCCCGTGAAAACGCTGATTGAGGCCATTGAGGGCGTGTACAACGGCAATTTCAACTATGTCACCACCATCACCACGCATGATGAAATCAGGCGCTTCCAGGATGTGTACAACATCACCATCAAAAAAATACAGCAGCTCTTTTCCGATATTATTGAGGAGCAAAAGGCGCTGCGGCGGGCCGAGCTGGAGATCACCATCGCGCAGATCAACCCGCATTTTTTGTACAACACGCTCAATACCATCAACTCCCTGGCCGTCATGGGCAAGACAGCCGAGGTATCCGAAACCATCAAGGCGCTGGGCGATTTTTACAAGAGCAGCCTCAATAACGGCGAGGACCTGATCACGCTGGAAAAGGAGCTGGATTCCATCCGTTCCTACATCTATATCCAGCAGCTTCGCTATGCCGGCCTGTTTCATATGGAATACGATATACAGCCGGAAGCGCTGACCGTGCGGGTGCCCAAAATGATACTGCAGCCGCTGGTGGAAAACGCCATCTACCACGGCATCCGCATGAGCGTGGAGGAGGAGGGCCTCATCCTTATCAGGGCCTGGGTGGAGGAAAGCAACCTGCGGATTGAAGTGACCGACAACGGCAACGGCATGTCCGGGGAACGGCTGGAGGAAGTCCGCAAAGGGAAGAGCATCGGCCTTGGCGCTACGATGCGGCGCATCGCCATCGTCTGCGGGGAAGGCAGCGAGTTTAAAATTCAAAGCATGCTTGGTGAGGGCACCACGATTTCCATTCAAATGACCAGGGGGCTGTGACATGGCAAAGCTGAAAGTAATGATTGTGGAAGACGAATCGCTGGAGCGGATGCTGCTCAAGCGGTATCTGGAAGCGGAAGCGGAATCGTACGAGGTGGTGAAGGAAGCCTCCTTTGCCCTGGAGGCCCTGGAATACCTGGATGAGCATTCTGTTGATATTGTTATTACCGATATCAACATGCCCGTGATGGACGGGCTGGACATGGCGCAGCAGATACTAAAAATGGACCCAAACGTGCAGGTGATCGTCATCACCGGGTACAACGATTTTAACCATGCCCAGCGCGCCATCAAGATCGGCATTGTGGATTATCTGGTGAAGCCTGTGGACGCCAAGGAGTTCTCGGCCATTCTTGCCGGCGTGCGCGAGAAGATACTAAAAAGGCAGGGTGTCGAAATATCCAGCACGGAAATCGAGCGGCAGATCGCGCAAAGCATGCCCTCCCTGCGGGACCGCTTTTTGCATGAGCTTGTCACAAGGCGGATGGATCCCGCGGTAATTCGTGAACAGCTTTCCTTTTTTAAATTGGAAATGGCGGGGGACTGCTTTCAGGCGGGCGTGGTGGTACTGACCCAGGACGACCCCTGCACCATGCAGCAGCTGTTTACCATGTTTTCCATTGGGAACATGGCCAGAGAAACCATGGAATCCGTGCATGTTTTTCTGGAGGAAGGGAGCCGGCTTGTCATATTGGGCAGCCATCCGCAAGGGTACCCCATGGATTTTGAAGCGTTCAAGCGCGTTTTGGAAACCACGCTCAACGCCTCCTTTGCCATCGGTGTGGGAGCCATGGCGGAAGGCGTCGAAAACATCTGTCAATCGTACGCGCAGGCCATACGGGCGGTAAACTGCCACAGCATCCTTGGCGCCAATCAGGTGATTTACTATCAGGACCTGGGCGTTGTGGAGGAAAAGGCCGCCTTCCCGGAGCCCATGCAAATCGCCGCGGCCGAGCTGGACCAAATCGGGTTCTTTTTGCGCGGCGGCATGAATGCCAGCGTCCGCGCATGGGTGGACCAGCACTTCTCCGGCATCAATGACACTGTGGAAAACGCGCGCCTGCGCGCGGTGCTGGTGATTTCTAGCCTGTACGCCATGCGTGTGGAGCTGTTCATGAATGTGAAGGAAACCATCGCGCAGGTGTTTGATCTTACATCGGTTTTAGAGATACGGGATTTGCTCCTTACACTGATGGGTGAAGCCACCAGCACCCTGGAAGGCATCAGGACAAGCACGGTATCCAGGCAGATACAGTGCATTGTCGATTATGTGCAGGAGAATCTTTCGGACCCGTCCCTCTCGCTGCATGAGACCTCCAAGCGGTTCTTTTTCAACGCGTCCTACTTGTGCCGCATTTTCAAGCAAAACACAGGCATGTCCTTTCGCGAGTTTGTGAACAAGCAGCGCATTGAACAGGCGCGCAAATACCTGGAAGACCCCAACGCGAAGGCCTATGAAGTGGGCGTCCGTGTGGGGATCGACGACCCCAACTACTTTTCGACGCTATTTAAGAAGTACGCGGGCATGACCATCAAACAATATCGGTCCGGGACGGAACATGTCTAAAAAGGTAGAAAGGCAGTCAAATAATTAAAGGTGCTGGTAAAATATCTACATGTATTTTCAGGAACCGTTGATATATGATTAATTCATCAATCAAAACTCAATACAAGGAGGCACATCCATGAAAAGGTTTTCCCGTATCTTGGCGTTGACCATGGTCGCTATCATGGTGCTCTCGCTGGGCGGAGCTGCGATGGCGCAGGAAAAGAAGACCCTCAACGTGTGGCATCTGTGGACGACGGAGTCCGACGCGAATGCCAAGTCCTTCAACATCGTTTTGAAGCAGTGGCAAGAGCTGCATCCTGATGTCGAAGTCGTGATCGACGCTACCGAGAACGAAGCCTTCAAGACCAAGCTCAAGACCGCCATGGCCGCCAACGAAGTGCCGGACGTGTTCTTTGCCTGGGGCGGCGGCTTCGCCAAGCCCTTTGTGGAAGCCGGCCAGGTTCTGGCGCTGGACGAATACCTTGCCGACGGCACCAAAGACCGTCTGCTGGGCGGCGCTCTGGACAACGTCACCTACGGTGGCAAGACCTACGGCCTGACCTTCATCCAGTGGGTAGGCACCCTGTACTGCAACAAGGAAATGTTCGATGCCAACGGCATCAATATCCCCACCACCAATGATGAGCTGCTGGCTGCTGTGGCTGCCTTCCAGGCCAAGGGCATTGTGCCCATCACCGTAGGCGCGAAGGACGGCTGGCCGGCCATGTTCTACCAGAACGTGTACGCCGTGCGCACCGCCGGTGCCCAGCTCTCCAACGAAGCCCTCTCCGGCGCTTCTTCCTTCAATGCCCCCGAGTTCGTTGCCTCCGCCAAGTACCTGGATGACCTGATCAAGGCTGGTGCCTTTGATCCCGGCGCTCTGGCCCTGACCTATGACGAAGCCAAGATCCCCTTCCTGGCGGGCCAAGTTCCCATGATTTATACGGGCAGCTGGCTGGCCGGCGAAATCCAGGATGCGAACCTGTCCCAGGTTGTGGATAAGGTTGTGGGCGTGAACTGGCCCTCCATCGCTGACGGCAAAGGCGAAGCGACCCAGATCCTGGGCGGCGCCATCGACAGCCTGATGGTCAGCAACAACACCAAGGACAAGGAACTGGCCGTGGAATTCGTAAAGTACATCACCGAGAACATGTCCCGCGAAAGCTTCAAGCTTGGCGCTGGCATCGCGACCTGGAAGATCGATATGACCGGCATCGAAGTGAGCCCGCTGGTTCAGAACATCATCGATTTCGCTTCCAAGTCCACCGGCTCCGTGCTGGCCTGGGATACCTTCCTCTCCGGCGAAGCGGCCGAGCGGCATAAGAGCCTCGTGCAGGAAATCTTCGCCGGCCAGCTCACCCCCGAAAACTTCGCGGCCGAAATGGAAAAGCTGCAGAAGTAAGCTCCTCTGAAAACCATAGGCTGACACCTGCGTGAAAGCCTGACAGCACTATCCCCTACGGAACCTGTTTCGTAGGGGATAGTGTCTAGATGGCAAGGTTTCTAATGGCAGCAGAGATTCTTGACGTTCTTTACGCATATAGATGCATGGATTTGTTCGCTGCCGGTCTCGCCGGCAAAAGGCCATCGCCGGCCCAGGATGCCAAAAGGCGCCTTCATGAAAAATGGAGGATTTCGCTGTAGGGGTTGATTAAGTGGAAAGAGTCTTCAGGGACAAGCGGGCCATTGCGATTTTTGTACTCCCGGCCCTCATCGTGTTTTCATCGATTGTCTTGCTGCCCATCCTGTTTTCGGGGTACTACTCCCTGCTGGATTGGAACGGGGCCGGCAAAAGCACGTTCATCGGCTTTGCCAACTACGTCGAAATGTTCACCAATCCATCCACCTATTTTGTCACAGGAATTATCAATTCGGCCCTGTTGGCCGGGTTGTCGTTATTCGTTCAGGTGCCGCTGGCGCTGGGCCTCGCCCTCCTTATCTCCCGCGGGATCAAGCTGGAGGCACTCTTCCGGAACGTCTATTTTATCCCCGTCATCATTTCCACTACGGTTATCGGCCAGTTGTGGATGAAAATATACCACCCCAATAGCGGCATGCTCAACGTGCTGCTCACCAACATCGGGCTTTCCAGCTGGAAGCACGCCTGGCTCGGCGATCCGAACTATGCGCTGGGCTCCGCCTTTTTCGTGATGATCTGGCAGTACATCGGGTATCACATGCTGCTGCTCTATTCCGCCATCAAGGCAATCCCCTCCTCATTGTATGAGGCGGCTGAAATCGACGGCTGTTCCAAGGCGCAGATTTCCCGCCACATCTCCATCCCGCTCATCATGCCCATGGTCAAGGTTTGTGTAACCTTCGCGCTTATCGGTTCGCTGAAGACCTTCGACCTGATTTACGTGCTTACCAAGGGCGGTCCCATTCACGCCACCGAAGTGCCCACCACGCTTATGTTCAGCAATATATTTCTGAACTACCGCTATGGTATGGGCAGCTCCATGGCAATCTTCATCCTCTTGGAATGCCTGCTGTTCACGGTTTGCCTGCAGCGGCTGTTCAAGGTGGAAGACCTTGAGTTTTAAGGAGGATGCAGATGCGTAAATTGACAAAGACAACGAAGAGAGTCCTCCTGTACGTTGTGCTGTTTGCCATTGCCCTTGTGCAGATTTTCCCGCTTTACTGGCTCTTTACCTTTTCCCTCAAGGACAACATCCAGATTTTCACCACCAATCAATTGGGCCTGCCCAATCCCTATCAGTTCAAAAACTTCACGAATGTGCTGGAGAAGGGCAAGGTGGCGACCTTCCTGGTAAACAGCGTGTTGGTCACGGTATCCACCATCTTTATATCCACCATCCTGTCCACCATGGCGGCTTATGCCATCGCGCGCATGAAGTGGAAATGGAGCAACCGCACGCTTTTGTACTTCCTGATGGGCATGATGATTCCGCTGCACGCGACGCTTGTGCCGCTGTTTATTTTCATGAAGCGCACCAGCCTGTATGATACGCCTCTGGCGCTGATCCTGCCGTATGTGGCGTTTGCCATCCCCATGGCCATCTACATCTTTGTGGGCTTTTTCAAGACCATCCCGCGGGAGATGGAGGAGGCCGCCTGCTTGGACGGCATGAGCATCTACGGCATCTTCCTTCGCATCATGGTGCCGCTCATCCGCCCCGCCATCGCCACAGTCGCGATCTTTACGTACTTGAGCTGCTGGAATGAATTGATGTTCGCCATTTCCTTCATCAGCAAAGCCCAGTGGAAGACGCTGACCGTGGGCATTCAGGGCATGGTGGGCATGTATGCCACCGACTGGGGCGCGCTGGGCGCAGGCCTGGTAGTCGCCACGGTACCTACGCTGATCATCTACCTGCTGATGAGCGGTGAAATACAAAAGAGCTTTACCACCGGGGCGCTGAAGGGGTAATTGATACAGGGGGAATGCCCCCGCCGGATGTACAGCGCTGTGTGCGACGTTTGCGGCCATCCCACCCAGGTTCCCTTCCAGCCCCGCGGCGGCAAGCTCATCTACTGCTGTGATTGTTCAACAGGCAGAACCCCAGGTTCTAATTCTACCAACACATCAGCCCCTTGCCTTGCGGCAAGGGGCTTTTTGTGCAGAAAAGAAGCAAGTGTATTTTATACCCTTTGCACAAGCAGGAAAGGGTTAGCCAATATACAGAAGCTCTTTTTTGTCCTTGCGCAGATACAGCACCGCCGTTACCCCCACAATGGTGAGGAAAGTAATCAGCAGGATCAGGTCCGCGGAAACATTGCTGAGGGCAAGTATACCGGCGATCGGCAGCAGATAACTTACAAAGCCAATCAGCATGGCGACCATTACAGACGCGCTTTGCTTGACCGCCCGCATTTCGTTTTCCCAATTAAAAACGGGCATTTTCAGGTTCACTGTGATGCCGACAACGGCCATGAATACGATATAGACGGCCGGAATGACGATGATCCATATAGCACCCAGGATGGAAGGATGCATTGCCAGCAAACCAAAGACAACCGCAACTATATATTCCGGAGCCGCCACCGCCAGTGCCGCCAGAATTTTGCTATCGAAGATATCCTTGGCTTTTACCGGTATGGTTTTGGCAATCCACCATTGCTTCCCCTCCATGGATATAGAGCAGGATGCGGGGGATGTGAGGGCCCCGATGGCCGCAAGAAGCAGCGGGAAAACCTTGCCGACCAGCCCTGGAGCCTGAAATACAGCTTCCAGCTTTTCCGGCCCGGTGACAAACAAGGCGACGGATGCCATTGCCATGAGAATATACCCAATGATGGTGTTGGTCACGTATATGCTCGAAGCAAAATACCGTTTGAGCTCGCGGTAGAACAAAGCCTTCAAGGGCGAATTTGTATTCAGGGCATGCATTTTGTAATTGTTTTTTGCGCTGGTTGCGTTCAGCGCGGTGCAAATGCCCGTGAAATAGTGCTGCACTGCAAAAACCATCAGCAGGAACAACGCGGCCGAAATGCTGAAAAAGAGCAAGAACGAAGGCAGACTTCCTTCAATGGCGCTCCTGCCGAACCAGACAGCCGGCGGATATAATCTCTGAATCTGGGTTGATACAACCCCTGATAGGTTTTTGAGCATTTCTCCATTGATATTTTCCACATGGCTGGCACTGCCCGTGCTCAAAACCATAAACCCGACCACCAGCAGTACGCTCAGCAGGGAGTTTACCAGGCTCTTTCTCTTCATCCTGGAGCTTACGGCGGTGATAAACGCGCCAATGATGGTAGCGATGGTGATGGGAAGAAGGGGCAGGAAAAGCACGCCCAGTATGCTGAAAACATAGAAGCTGAAACCCGGGTGCACCCAAATGCCGTACAGCACAATCCCAGGAATCATGATAAAGCAGCTCATCGCAAGATTCGTAATATACATGCCCAAAAAGCGGCTGACAACGATTGCGGTTTTGGAGACGGGCAGCGAGATCAGCGATTCATACGTTCTCATTTGAAAAATGACGCTGCCAGCTTTAAAGAACGTGAAAAACAAAATCAGCAGGCTCGTGACTGTAAAGAGATATTCGGGAACGACATCGCCTAGCCCGATTCTGATCAGGCCGTCCGAAAAAAGGGCAATGTAAACAATAAGAATTACGCTCAGCAGCGCCCATATGGCTGCCATGCCGATATAGCGGTGCTTCCTCTGCTTATCTTTCGTATGGCGGAATTCATTGAGCCCGAACAAATTGCAGGTTTGCAGCTTAACCAGCAATAGTATTTGCTTTAACATTTGAAACCACCTCCATAAATACCGATTCAAGAGACCTGCCGTCCGTTAATTCTTCGGTTTTGCCGGCTTCAATCAAGTGACCCTCTTTGATAATCGCCACTTTGTTGCACAGCTTCTCAGCGACATCCAGCACGTGGGTGGAAAAGAAGATCGCGGTGCCTTTTGAGCACAGTTGATGCATGACTTCCTTCAAATACACGATGGCCTTTGGGTCAAGGCCGACAAAAGGCTCATCCAGTATCATCAGCCTGGGGCTGTGAATCAGCGCGCCGATCAGTGCCAGCTTCTGCTTCATGCCGTGAGAATATGATGATATGAGGTCTCCCAGCGCACGGGTAAGATCAAAGCCGTCGCTGTAAGTGGCGATCAGGTGCTCACGCTCCTTTTTGGAAACGCCGAAAACATCCGCCATGTAATTGAGATACTGTATCCCGGTCAAATACTCGTACAAATCGGGATTGTCCGGAATATAGGCGATTTTGGATTTGCACTTCATGGGATCGTCCTTGATGGATACGCCGTCAATCAGAATGTCGCCCTCATCAAAGTCGATGATTCCCACAACCGATTTGATGGTCGTTGTTTTTCCTGCGCCGTTATGGCCGATGAATCCGAATATATCGCCCGATTCCACATTTAGTGACAGATGCGATACGGCCGTTTTGCCGCCCTTATACGTTTTGGTAAGGTTCTTAATGCTTAGCATACCATTCACTCCTTGTTCTTCTTTTCGTCTTCACTGGGGGAGGAGATCATCGTCATCCTTCGCGGTTTTCTGCCTTCACCCGGCTTGTTTTGCAGGGCCTCGGTGAACAGCGCGTTCAGCTTCATCAAAAATTCCATGAATTCTTCGTCTGTCATCATGAGCGTGGAGGTGGAAAAGGCGAGCATATCTTTGACCGGATCGTTCGCCTCCTGCGCAAAGTATATTTGGAAAGCAGTCATCAGGGAGATCAGGCCGGTCTGAAACATGGCCCCGATGTCTTGATTTTTCATATTGCTATCCTGATTTTGCGCAAGCCGGTATGTCCTTTCCACTGCGCCGCGGATTCTTTCCTCCTTCACCACTTCGATCAGCTTCGCATCCAGCAGCATTTTGACATGACGGTAAAGGCTCGGGGCAGGGATGTCCGTTAGCTCCTTGCACATTTCTCCGGTGGAGCCTTGGCCATGAACCGCCAGGTATTGAATGAGCCGCTGCCTGGTGGGATTCATAATGATTTCCATGAGGTTTCTTTTCATAGCACCACTACTCTTTTTAAGAATATTATCAACGTTGATAATAATATCACTGGTTATTTTTTTGTCAATAGCCTTTGCTGATTTTTGTTAAAAAATTTTATCATCGGGAATCGTGCCTCATTTCCAGGCTGCCAACCACAGCCACTTGTTGCTTTGCACATTCAACAGTATAATAAAAGTATCAACTGTGTCCGAGGTAAATCGTATATGCAATCACACCCCAAGAAACGGTTTATTCGCAGCTTCCGAGGGCAGCTGATTGTGGCGCTGCTCCTCGTATCCGTTTTACCCTTGATCATCATCCAGGCAGTATCCTACTACCGTATCGAAAACATCATGAAGGACAATACCAACGCGCTGATTGAGGCCAACGCGTCCGCCATGCTGCGCGGCGTAAAACTGACGCTGGATGGCTACGAAAGCGTGCTCAACCAGCTCTACGCCGACGACGACCTGGTGGCCATCGCCGGCCGGCTGAATGAAAACAAAGATGTGGCCCTGAATACCAACCAACTGATCCGGGCGCTTAGGGGAGCTTGCTATGCCAAGGAGCACATACAAGGCATCACTGTGATTTTGAAGGATGGCCGTATGGTCTTTTATGACAAGCTCACCGGCTCCACCATACGCAATGCGTGGATGGAGCAGGGCGGCATTGACCCTAAGGCACTGTATAACGAAATTTCTGTAGACAATAAGCTGCACCTTTTGCCCACCCAGTATGCCGCGCAGGTGGTGTCAGAAAAGGTGTATGTGTTTCACATGGCCAAAAGGCTGCTGGATTACAAGAATATCGAAAAGCAGTTGGGCGTGATCGTGCTGACGGTGGATGAAACGCTGCTGCGCGATACGCTAAGCGTAGAAGGCGCGACCATCGGCGTGAACGTATTGCTGGATGGGGAGGGGCGGGTCATCTCCGCGCCGATATCTAAGTATCTGGGTACCCGGATGCAAGACCCGTTCACCGAATCTGTAGCGCTGGCCGCGGAGAATGGCATGGGCGATACAAAGGGCCTTCGTGCCTATGCACAAAAGGACAAGAGCCTGAACTGGCAGCTTGTCAGCGTATTGGACCAGGGCGTTATGCTCAGCCGCATTGTGCAGCAGCAGCAAGTGCAACTTTTGCTTTTGCTATTGGTTCTACTCCTTTTAGCGCTGGTGATCGGGCTGGTCACAGGCCGTATGTCCGCTTCGGTCAAAAAGGTGGCAGGGGCCATGCGCGGCGCGGGTGCCGGCGACATGGGCGTGCGCGTCGAAAAGGATAAGAGCATGCCGGCGGAGATGGCCGCCATCGCTGAACAGTTCAACCTCATGATGGATGATATAAGTCATCTGATCGGCAAGGTGAGGGAAGCGTCAAAAAAGCAGCGGGATGCAGAAATCACCATGCTGGAGGCGCAAATCAATCCCCACTTTTTGTACAACACCCTGGATACCATCAACTGGATGGCCATCGATGAAAATCAAATGGAAATCTCCCGCGCCATCACGGCCCTGGCCAGAATCTTCCGCTACAGCATTGACAGGAGCAACCGGCGCGTGGCCGTATCAGACGAAGTGGAGTGGCTCAAGCAGTACCTTTCGCTGCAGCAGATGCGTTTAAAGAACGCTTTTACGTATGATTTGTCGGTATCGCAAGATGCCCTTTTAAAACGCATCCATAAGCTCATGTTCCAGCCCTTTGTAGAAAACGCCATCCGCCACGGCTTTATGGGGCTCAAACGCCAGCCGGCGCTTTTCATCACCATCGGCTGTGAAAATGATTCTCTTGCCATAAAAATCGAGGATAATGGCCGGGGCATGGAGGCGGAAAAGCTGGCCGCCCTCCGTGAGGCCATCGCAAACCGGGAGGAGCAGCCGGGCCATATTGGCATCGTCAACGCCGTGTCCAGGCTGCGCATGTATTACGGTGACGAGATCGAGGTTGCCATTGACAGCGGGCCGGATATGGGCACAAGGATTCAGATACGCATCCCCCTGGAAAAGGAAGGTGAAAGCGCGTGAATATCGTCATCGTAGAGGATGAGGTACGCATCCGGGAGGGCATTGAAAAGCTGCTTGCGCGCTCCGGCGGGCCATACAAGGTCATAGGCCAGGCGGAAAACGGCGTGGAGGGTTTGAAGGTCATCCTGGAACAAAAGCCTGACCTTGTGATCACCGACATCCGCATGCCGGATATGGACGGCATCGAAATGCTCGCAAAACTGCGTGAATCAGGCAGTACCGCCAAGGCCATTGTCCTCACCGCCTACTCCGAATTTGATTATGCCCGGCAGGCCATCCGCCTTGGCGTCAGCGAATATCTGCTAAAGCCCGTGGTGGTGGAGGAATTGATGGGCGCGCTTTGCGCGGTGGAGGAAAGGCTGAAGCTGGAGCAAACCGGCCTTCGGGATGCGCTGCCCAAGCTGCTGGAAACGCTGGCACCCAAAAACGCCGGGGAGCTAAACAGCGCCCAGGTAGGCCTGCTGGTACAAAAGGCCCGGGCCATCGCAGAGCAGCACTTTCAGGATGGCATCACCCTGGATGAAATCGCTCAAAGGCTTTCGGTGACACCGGAGTACCTGGGCACGCAGATTCACAAGGAGATGGGCATCACCTTCGGCGCGATGATGAAGGCCCTTCGCATCAGCAAAGCCAAAAAGCTGCTGCTGGAAACGGATAGGAAACTATATGAGATTGCCGAAGCGGTGGGCTATACCGATGCCAAGTATTTTGCGCGTGTTTTCCAACAGGATATCGGCATTATGCCCCTGGAATTTCGCAGGCTGCACAAGTTGGTTTAGTTTTGTCCCCCATACGTTAGCTATTTCCCGTTTCCTCATATACGGTGTTCCTGTATCATGAAATCAACAAATATCGGGGAGGAAAATTTCATGAAAAGAATGCTGGCGATCCTGCTCTCCCTCGTCCTGGTGCTAGGCCTTATGCCCATGGCCCTGGCGGAAGGCAAAACTGAGGTCACTGTCTGGTACTACTGGGAGAATTTAAAGCACCAGGAAATTCTCAATTCCCTCGTCACCGAATACAACGCGACGCAAACGAACGTAGAAATCAAAACGCAGTACGTGCCCTTCGCCGATTTTAAAAAGCAGCTCTCCATCGGCGCCACTGCCGACGTGCTGCCCGACATCGTGATCATCGACGGCCCTGACCACGCCTCCTATGCCTCCATGGGCATCTTCGCGGATCTGACCGAAAAGCTCAAGGACTGGCCGGACCTTGCCGAATACTTCAGCGGCCCCATCGCCAGCTGCACCCTGGACGGCAAGCTCTACGGCATCCCCTTTGGCAGCAACTGCCTGGCCCTCTATTACAACGAAGACATGATGGCCGCGGCCGGGCAGCAGGTGCCCACCACCTGGGACGAGCTGAAAGCTGTTGCCAAGGCCCTGACCACCGACAAGGTGTACGGCCTGGGCTTAAGCTCCGTACAAAATGAAGAAGGCACCTTCAACTTCATGCCCTGGGTTTGGTCCACCGGCGCCACCTCCTTTGAACTCGGCACCGAAAAAGGCATCCGCGCCCTGACCCTGTTTAAAGACCTCATCGACAGCGGCGTTATGCCCAAGGAAGTCATCAACTGGACCCAGGGCGACGTGATGAATCAGTTCATCTCCGGCAACCTGGCCATGATGGTCAACGGCCCCTGGCAGGTGCCCACCATGCGTGATCAGGCCCCCGATCTTCACTGGAACGTGGCGCTGATCCCCAAAGATGCGCAAAATGCCAGCGTGCTTGGCGGCGAGAACTTCGCGGTGGTCGCCGGCGGCCATGAGGATGAGGCCCTTGCTTTCCTGCAATTTGCCACCTCTGCCGAGAATGTCAAGAGCTATATCGACGCGTTTGGCTACATCGCCGCCCGCAAGGACGTGGCTGCCGGCCAGTTTGAAGGCGACGAGCTGATGAAGGCCTTTGCCGCCCAGATGCAGTACGCCCAGCCTCGCGGCCCGCACCCGGAATGGCCCAGCATTTCCGACGCGATTTCCCTGGCATTCAACCAGGTCATCGTGGGCACCCTGTCGCCCGCCGATGCCGCTGCTGCCGCCCAGGCCACCATTGACGGCATCGTGAAGTAAATACGATCCTTTGTACCTTGCATGGGCTGCCTTAAGTTCGCTTGGGGCAGCCCATTTTTAAAGGAGGTCACTTACGTGAAAGCCATCCGGCAATTGATAAAGGGCGGCAGGCTGGGTTATCTGTTCGTGCTGCCGGCCCTTGTATATATACTTTTTTTCGCCGGGTATCCGATACTTTCCAACCTGGCGCTAAGTCTTCAGGAGGTTACGGTCAAAACCATCCGCCTGCCCAACAAGCCCTTTGTGGGGCTGGATAATTACCGTACACTCTTTGCGGGCGGCATACTGCAAACCTCTATCCTCAACACGCTTATCTTCACCGTGGCCTGCCTGGTGTTTCAATTTGTCATCGGATTCGGGCTGGCTCTGTTTTTCAACCGCAAGTTCGCGCTGATGAAGCCCATCCGCGGGCTGCTCATGATGCCCTGGATGATTCCCGTCACCGTCACGGCGCTGATGTTCAAGTTTATGTTCGGCACCAATGTGGGCATCATCAACCAGGCACTGCTGGCGCTGCACATCATACAGGCGCCCATCGACTGGCTGACCCAGCCGATCACCGCCATGGCTGCGCTGATTATCGCCAATGTGTGGATCGGCATCCCCTTCAATATGATCTTGCTGTCCGTGGGGTTGACCACCGTGCCCCGGGAATTGTACGAAAGCGCCGCCATCGACGGGGCAGGGGCCTTTGCAACCTTTCGCAGGATCACCCTGCCGATGATAAAACCCGCCATCGAATCGGTTCTGATGCTGGGCTTTATTTATACCTTCAAGGTGTTTGATCTTGTGTTTGTCATGACCGGCGGCGGCCCCGTGAACGCCACGCAGGTGCTGTCCACCTATTCCTACAAGCTGTCCTTCTCCCTGTTCAAGTATAGCCAGGGCGCCGCGGCCGCCAACGTGCTGTTTGTGGTGCTGCTGGCGGCAAGCCTATTATATCTTCGCTTTGCGTATGCCAAAAAGGAGGGCGCGTAATATGGATCAAAACCTGCGCCTTCGCAAAAACGTGGCTTTCAGCATTCTTTCCGTGCTGCTTTTATGTTTTTTGCTGTTCCCGATTTATTGGATCGTCGTGACGTCCTTAAAAACCGAGCAGGAGATTTTTCAAATCCCGCCCACGCTATGGTCCCAAATGCTCAACACGCAATCATACCAGGCGCAGCTTGATGCCGGCGACTTTAATATGTTTCACTCCTTTTTAAACAGCTTGACCATCGCCTCTTGCGCCATGCTCATCAGCGTCATTTTGTCCGTGCCGGCCGCCTATGGCGTTTCGCGCTACCGCTTTCGCGGCAAAAAACTGGTGGTGCTAGGGTTTTTAATCACGCAAATGCTGCCTGTCTCCGTGGTCTTAACGCCCATGTTCATGATGTTCCGCGATTTTAAAATGCTGGGCTTTCACTCCTCGGCCATCCTGGCCGATGCCACCATCGGCATTCCGTTTTCCATACTGATCCTGCAAAACTACTTTGGCTCCATCCCGGCGGAGCTGGAAGATTCCGCTTGGATCGACGGCTGCAACCGCTTCACCTCCTTCCTGCGCATTTTCGTGCCCATTGCGCTGCCCGGCGTCATCGTGTGCGCCATCTTCTCCTTTTTGTATGCCTGGGGCGACCTGGCCTTCGGCATGACCTTTATCACCGACCAGCCCATGCGGCCCATCACGGCGGGCATATTCAACTTCCTGGGCCAGTACGGCACCAAGTGGAGCTACCTGACGGCCTTCGCCGTGGCCACCATCATCCCGGTGGCGCTGATCTTTCTGTTCATGCAAAAATACATCATCAGCGGCCTGACCAGCGGCGCTGTGAAAGGATGAATGCCATGCTTTATGTAGAGAACAACCGGCTTGTGCGCCGCTTTGACGGGGAAACGCTGATTGTCGAGCCCTGGGGAGAGAGTGCCTTCCGCGTGCGGGCCTATAAAATGGGTGGTTCCAGTGGCCGGGATTTTGCGCTGACCGAGCCTCACGAAAGCCATGCGGAAATAACCTTGTCGGGGGAAGGTGCGAAGCTTGTTAATGGCAAGCTCACCTGTGAGGTACTCCCTTCCGGCAAGCCTATGTTCTATAATCAAAAAGGGGAGTTGCTGCTGGAGGAATATGCCCGCAACCGGCGCAACCTTTTCTCCAAGGATTGCTCCGCCTTGGAGGTGGAGGGTCGGGAGTTTATGCCCCACCTGGGCGGTGATTTTCAGGTCACGGCCCGCTTTGAATCTGACCCCAACGAAAAGCTGTACGGCATGGGGCAGTATCAGCAGCCATATTTGGATGTAAAGGGCTGCAAGCTGGAGCTGGCACAGCGCAACTCCCAGGCCAGCGTGCCCTTTGCCCTTTCTTCCTTGGGCTACGGCTTTTTATGGAACAATCCCGCCATTGGCGAAGCCAGCTTCGGAAAAAACATCACCGAGTGGAAGGCGCTGTATACCAAGGAACTGGATTACTGGATCACCGCCGGCGATACCCCCAGTGAAATCATACAAAATTACACCGCCGTCACCGGCCGGCCGCCCATGATGCCGGAGTTTGGCCTGGGCTTCTGGCAGTGCAAGCTGCGGTACCGAACGCAAAATGAAGTGCTGGCTGTAGCTCGGGAGCATAAGCGCCGGGGCCTGCCCATCGATGTGATCGTGATCGACTTTTTCCACTGGCCCTACCAGGGCGAATGGAAGTTTGACAAAAACTACTTCCCCGACCCGGAGGCCATGATCAAGGAGCTTGAGGAGCTTGGCATTGCACTGATGGTCTCCGTTTGGCCCACGGTGGACAAGCAAAGCGAGAACTTTGAGGAAATGCGAAACCGCGGCCTGCTGATCAGCATGGAACGCGGTGTGAAAACATCTTTTGAGTTTTCCGGTGCGACGGTATTTTTTGACCCCACCAACCCAGAGGCCCGCACCTTCGTGTGGGACAAGGCCAAGCGGAACTACTTTGACAAAGGAGTCAAATTGTTCTGGCTGGACGAGGCGGAGCCGGAATACAGCGTGTACGACTTCGACAACTACCGCTACCACATGGGGCCGAACGTGCAGATTGGAAACATCTTCCCGGTAAAGTATGCCCAGGCTTTTTTTGATGGCATGCGCAAGGAAGGCGTGGAAAACGTGGTGAACCTTTTGCGCTGCGCCTGGGCCGGCAGCCAGAAATATGGCGCGCTGGTTTGGTCTGGCGACATCGCCTCCACCTTTGCAAGCATGCGCAACCAACTGGCTGCGGGCCTGAACATGGGCCTGGCCGGCATCCCCTGGTGGACCACCGACATTGGCGGCTTTCACGGTGGGGATATTCGTGACCCGGAATTTCATGAGCTGCTCATCCGCTGGTTCCAGTGGGGTGCGTTCTGCCCGGTGATGCGGCTCCACGGCGACCGTGAGCCCCATATGGAGAAGCTGAACCCAAATAATCCCCAGGAATTCCCCTCCGGCGCGCCTAACGAAGTATGGAGCTACGGCGAAGACGTATACACCGTTCTGAAAAAATACTTGCTGCTTCGCGAGGAGCTGCGGCCTTATATAAGACAGCAGATGCAAAAAACCCATGAGACAGGCGAGCCCGTCATGCGCCCGCTGTTTTATGACTTTCCGCAAGACACAAAAGCCTGGCAGGTGGAGGATCAGTACATGTTCGGCCATGACTACCTGGTCGCGCCGATCTTTGCCCTTGGGCAGCGGGTGAGGAAGGTGTACCTGCCAAGCGGCGCGGATTGGACGCAGATGGAGAGCGGGGAAGTCATCAAAGGCGGCCAATGGGTGGAGGCCCCCGCGCCGCTGGATGTGATGCCAGTGTTTGTGCGCGTATCAAGCGAAAGATAAATGGACAGCAGTATAATCCCAGTAAAGCAAAACCGCCCGCTTCCAAAGTCCGGAAGCGGGCGGTATCTTGTTGCATCAGGGGGGGTTACTTGATCGACCCCTCCACCATGCCCTTGATAATGTACTTTTGCGCGAACAGGAACAGCACA
The DNA here is from genome assembly GCA_023436585.1 of Bacillota bacterium. Lineage (GTDB taxonomy): Bacteria > Bacillota > Clostridia > Christensenellales > Aristaeellaceae > JAEWAH01. Next base: position 187,412 of record JAEZIN010000035.1, read on the forward strand.
ATAATCGGCAGCATGGCCAGCATGGCGCTGGTCAGTATCAGGTCCCACTGCTTCAAATATGAGCCCACGAAGGAGGTCACCGCCAGAGGAATCGTCTGCACCGAGCCGTTGGAGCCAAGCACCAACAGCGGCAGCAGGTAGTCGTTCCAGATCCAAATGCCGTTTAGTATCAGCACCGACACGGCCACCGGCTGTAAAAGCGGCATCACAATGCGGAAAAACACGCCGGCCTGGCCGCAGCCGTCGATGGTGGCGGCCTCCTCCAGCTCCATGGGCACGCCTTTGATGAAGCCATGCAGGATGAAGATCGACATGGAGCAGCCAAAGCCAAGATATGCGAACACGATACCCTGGTATGTGCCGAGTAGCGGCAGGCCGCTGAATGTGCCCACAATGCGCAGCCACCTTACCAGCGGGAACATGACCACCTGGAAGGGGATGACCATGGCTGCCACAAAGGCCATGAAGATCAGCGTGGACCATTTTTTCTTGTTCCGCACCAGCACCCAGGCGCACATGGAGGAAAACAGCAGGATCACCGCCAGGGAGGAAACCGTGATGATCACCGAATCGATAAACGCCCCGACGTAGTCGGTGGTGGGGTTGTTGAATATCGTCACGATATTCGTCCACACTTGCCCCCAGCTTTCGGGCCAGGAGACGGCACTGTAAATGATCTCCTTGGCGGTTTTGGCGGAGTTCATGACAACCATCCAGAAGGGCATGATGAAGATGAGAAACAGCAAAATGCCTGCCGCTTCTGCCAGTATCCTTTTCACCCTCCGGGAGGAGCCGCTCTTTGCGCCGGCGATGGTAAGCTTCATGGGGCTTGCCTTGACGCTCATTACATCTCCACCTCCCTGCGCTTGTTAAAGTAGACCTGCACCAGTGAGAATACCACCAGCACCACGAAGAACACGACCGCTTTGGCCTGGGCCTCGGCCATCTTGTTGGTACCGTTAGCGGTAATATAAATGTCCATGGCCAATAGCTGGCTGGCCTTGACAACGCCGCCGGCGAAGCGGGCGCTGGGCCCGCCGTTGGTCAGGGTGAAGTTCATGTCGAATTGCTTGAAGGAGGTGGTCAGCGTCAGGAACAGCGATACCGTAAAGGCGTTGGCCATCATGGGCATCAGGATGCGCCGCAGCCTTCTGAAGTAGCTGGCACCGTCCACCGAAGCGGCTTCCATGATGCTGGCCGGCACCGATTGTATGGAGGCCACATAGATAATCATGATGTATCCGGCATACTGCCAGGTGTTGACAAAGCTCATGGCCCATATCACCGTATCTGTGCGGGCGATAAACGACTTTGCAAGGAAGGGCAGCGCCTCCCCGGCCATGGTGAACACGTTGTTGAACAAGAACTGCCAGATGTAACCCAGCACGATGCCGCCAATGAGGTTGGGCACGAAAAAACCGGCCCGATACACGTTGCGCAGCCTGGATTCACCCGTAACCAGCAGCGACAGGAAAAAGCTGACCACATTGACGATCAGCACATTGATCAGCGTATATTCCACCGTAACGAGGAACGAGTACAAAAACTGGGGCTGTGTAAACATGCCCTTAAAATTTGCCAGGCCGACGAAGGTAATGCTTTCACGTACGCCGTTCCAATCGGTCATCGAGTAGTAGATGCCCAGAAAGAACGGGCAGATGATGACCATGACAAATGCGAATAAACAGGGAAACATGAAGGCGATGTCGATCCACAATTTCCGTTTCAATCGGTCGTTCCCCCTTTGCGGCGCGGGCTGTTCCCGAACCAGCTGCGGCTTGATATGGAAAAAAGGGGGAACCGTTTGCGGTTCCCCCCGCGCCTTAAAACTTACAGGGTGGGCACAGATGCGATGGCGTCCGTCAGGTCTTTGATCAGCACGTTCACATCGCTGTGGTCCTGGGCGAACAGGTCGAACACAGGGCCCAGCACGTTCTGGCCGGTGCCGTCGGGCATGGTGCCAAAGCGCCAGTTGTAGTTGCCGCCGGCAGCGCTGGCTTCCACCAGGGCAGCGGAGAATTGTCCGGTGGGCTTCAGGGTCACGTTCTTGAACGCGGGTACCATGCCGGCCTGGTTGACCATGTAGTCAGCGCCTTCGGCGGAGGTAGCCATGTAATCCAGGAATTCGATAGCAGCCTTCTGTTCGGCTTCGGGGGCGCCGCTGTTCAGGCAATACCAGCTGGGAGCGGCCATGAACAGGCCCTTCGTCTCCTGCTTGTCGGTGAAGCAGTGGGAGATGTAGCCCATCTTGAAGGTGACGCCCAACTGCTTCATGTTCGGATCCACCCAGTTGCCCTGGTGGAGGAACGCGGTCTTCTGCTGCGCGAAGGCGGATACCTGGGCATCATAGTTGCCGTTGGTCAGGATGTCCTGGTCCGCATAGTCGAACAGGAGCTTGACATAGTTGCAGTATTCGGCCAAACGCTCGGCGTCCACTTCGCCCTTTAAGAGCTTATCCAGCACGGTGGTGTCGGTGTAGTCTAGGCCGCCGGCCAGGTAGGCGTTGAAGTTGTGGTTGCCGGTTACCCACCACATGCCGCCGGCGATGGAGGTAGCCATGGAGACCACGGCGTCCAGGCCCAGTTCGGCTTTCATGGAGTCGATCTTTTCAAAGGCGGCCTTCACGGCGGAGAAGGTGGTCAGGGTAGCGGGATCGATGCCGGCCTTTGCAAGGATGTCGGCATTGTAGCCCAGGCCGAAGCCTTCCACGGCCACGGGGAAGCCCACGGCTTTGCCGTCGTCGCCGACATAGGCGAAGTCGGTGTTCTTGACCCATTCGGCAGCGGACATGTCGGCCATGTTGTCCTTCCACACGTCGTAGCCGCCCTTGCCCTCGATGTTATACAGGGTGGGCATCTGGCCGGCCTGCAGCTTGGCCTTGAGCGCAGCGCCGTAATCCGCGCCGCCGCCGAAGGTTTCCACCTTCACGGTGACGCCGGGGTGTGTTTCGTTATACGCCTTGGCAAACGCCTGCAGCGCGGAGTCGATTTCTACCTTCAATTGGAACAGGGTAACGGTAACCCCGGATTCCGCTGTCGCAGCCTGGAACATACCCAGCGCAAGCAGCATAACCATGACCAGAGCAAGTGTTTTTTTCATTTGCGGTCCTCCTTACAGATTATGGTTTTGGTATGTTCAGTGTACAATCAGTTCTGTTATTTGTCAATATTATTAAGCTTAGATATTTGATAAAATCTTATAAAGCAAACGATTGCGCTTTATTGCTTTCCGGAATGGATGCAGAATAACAAATACAGCAGAATAAGTATTTTGTAAGTGCAAATACCTATCCGGAAGAACCTATTATGGCGGGGTCTGTGCCTGCATTGGGCTACGTTCGGATGGTGATCATCCTGAATGTTCGGGAATTTGCAACATGTTCTTTGCCGAGAGGCATCTGTTTTGTACTTTCGCGCGGGGGGACTATGGAAAAGCGAACTAACCTGGGCGGCAATACTTCCGCCAGGGGAGAGGTTATGTTTATGGTTATATATATTCATGAGTTTGGCATGTGACAAAATTTAGTCTATAACATCATAACGATTTACGTATGTCCATCCCACCGATTAGCCCGCCACAATCTCCTTAATCATAAACTCGCGCCCGCCCAGGACTTCGGGGGTTTGGTCCCCGCAGTCCGGGCATTTTTTGTGATTTTGGAGGATGTTGTACACCCGGCCGCAGGCCCGGCAGCGTCCGTTGCCGGGCAGCACTTCAATTTTAAGGCGCGTGTTTTCCAGCATCGTGCCATGGGCGGCGGCAGGGTAGCACTGCTCCACAAAGTAGGGCACCACGGAAGAGAACTCTCCAATTTGCAAAACCAGGGTTTCCACTTGGGTTACGTTCTGCTCCTTGGCAATGCCCTCCACCACCCGCACCACTTCGGCCACAATGCCCAGCTCATGCATGTTCGGCCTCGCGGGATAATGATTTGCGCACTTTTTTCACGGCCATCTTCACCGCGCGCTTGAGCACGTGGGGCACGATCACCTTTTTCATATCAAACAGAGATACGCCTTCGCCATTATACTTGCGGGATAGGGTAATGGCGTCAAACTTGCACTTGGTGGTGCACTGGCCGCAGCCCACGCAAAGGAACTCATCCACCACCACCGCGCCGCAGCCCAAGCACCGCTCGGTTTCCTTTTTCACCTGCTCCTCAGTAAAGGGCAGCCGCTCGCCCAGGAAGGCATCCGCTGCCTTGGCGTGGGCGGCCTGCTGGCGAGGCATGCGGTCGTAGCTATCCAGCAAGAGGGCGTCCTTATCCAGCGATTTGTATTCCCGCTGGTCGCGGCCGAGCACCAGGCTCTGGCCGGGCTGCACATAACGGTGGATGGAGATGGCGGCTTGCTTGCCGGCGGCAATGGCATCAATGGCAAACTTGGGGCCGGTATAGGCGTCGCCGCCGGCAAAGATATCCGGTTCGGCAGTTTGATAGGTAAAGCCGTCGGCCTGCACGGTACCATTTGCGTTGCGGATGACCTTTGTGCCATCCAAGAGATTGCCCCAGGCGATGGACTGGCCGATGGAAAGGAGGATGTGATCGGCCTGGACAATCATGGTTTCGCACTCGTTAAACTTGGGCGCAAAGCGCTTGTTTTCATCAAACACGGATATGCAGCGCTTAAACTCCATGCCTTTTACAACGCCGTTTTCCACGATGACACGCTTGGGGCCCCAGCCGTTTTCGATGCTGATGCCCTCCTGCAGTGCTTCGTCAATCTCCTCCGGCAGTGCCGGCATTTCGGCGGCGCTTTCCAGGCAGTACATGGCGACACCGGCCTTTGTCAGCCGGGCGGCTGTCCTGGCTACATCCACCGCCACATTGCCGCCGCCGATGACCAGCGTGCGGCCGGGCAGCGACACATCCTCCCCAAGGTTTACCCGGCGCACAAAGTCAATGCCGGAATAAACCTCCTTTGCATCCTCGCCCGGTATGTTCAATGTACGGCCTGCCTGTGCACCGATGGCGATATAAAACGCCTCAAAGCCCTGATCGCGAAGCTGGGCGATGGTCACATCCCGGCCCACTTCCACCCCGGTTTTGATGGTCACACCCAGCTCTTTCACAATGTCAATCTCGGCCTTGACTACATCTTTAGCAAGGCGGAAGGCGGGAATGCCGAACATCAGCATGCCTCCGGGCTCCTGCTCTTTTTCGAACACGGTTACATTGTACCCATCGATGGCCAGGTAATAGGCGCAGCTAAGCCCGGCAGGACCGGCGCCGATGACAGCAATCTTTTTTTGATAATCATAGCGCTTGCCCGGCACAAAGCGACGTTCGCTGTGCAAATCCTGCTGGGCAATGAACTTTTTGATTTCGTCAATGGCGATGGGTTCATCCACCTCGGCCCTGGTGCAGGCGCTTTCGCAGCGGCGGTTGCAAATGCGGCCGCACACTGCGGGGAAGGGATTTTCCTTTTTAATCAGCTCCAGCGCATCACGATAGCGGCCCTGGGCAGCCAGCTTAATGTAGCCTTGTATGCCAATGTGGGCGGGGCACTCGGTTTTGCAGGGCGCGGTGCCGGTATCCACCACGTTTTTACGGTTGATGCGATAGTCCGGGTTCCAGCGTTCCTCGGTCCAGGCCGTATCCCTGGGCGTATCCCGGCGCACAATTTTATCAATCACAGGCTGCTTGGAGCAGACCTTTTGCCCCAATTGCAGCGCGTTCACAGGGCAGTTTTCCACGCACTGGCCGCAGGCCACGCACTTGTCCCGGTCGATTTGGGAAACGTAGTTGGAGCGCACCATGTCGGCATTGATATACATTTCTGCCGTGCGCATGGAAAAGCAGCCGCAGCCGCAGCAATTGCAAATGGCGTGGGTTTTGCCATTGCCATCCAGGTTGGGGATCTCGTGCATCAGGCCGTTTTCCTCGGCCTTTCGTAAGATGGCGTATACCTCGTCTTTATTGACCTTGCGGCCCCGGCCGGTGCGAATGTAATACTCGGCGGCGTGGCCCATTTGTATGCACATATCCTCTTTTAAGTGCCCGCAGCCCTCGCCCATGATTTCCCGGGCGGTGCGGCAGGAGCAGTTGGATACGGAGAAGATGTCGTGCTCCTCAATATGCTTGGATAGCTCCTCATACGAGGCCCGGCGGCTTTCGCCATCAATGGCCTGCTGAATGGGGATCACCCGCATCAGCCCAATGCCCACCGGCGTCATGCCGGCGGTTTTGGAACCGCGAACGCGGCCATAGGCCTCAAAAGCCTCGGCGATTTGGGGATACTTATGGGGGTTGGTGGGGTGGTTGGTCATCATCTCCATGATGCCGGGGACCCAGGTGTCATACCAGAAGGTATCCTTGCCATCGATTACGTTGACAAAGCACACCCCGGCGTCGGCCAGCTGAAGCAATAGCCGGTGGCACTCGGCGGCGGGCTTGTCTATCCGCTGGCTGACGGTTTCAGCCGTCACCTTTTCGCGAATGGCCATGGTCATGCAAACCTCTGCCATTTCATCCGTCACCACGGGCTCCAAGATCAAATACTCCGGTGCATCGTAATCGTAGGCCCCCTTGCTGCCGGGCTTTTTGCGGCCGATATGGTTGGCCAGGGCCAGCACCTTGGGGTTGCCGGTGCGCTTGGTGTTTGCCTGTATGCCGCCTTGCTGCGGATGGGTTTGTGCCATGGTATTATCCCCTCTCCGTTCTCTTTTGCCTATTACTGACCCTGGTTGCGCCACGCTGCCACTGCGTTTTTCAGCCAATCGGCCCACGCATCCAACCCTTCGCCGGTACGGGCGCAAATGGGTATGACCTGGGCGTTGGGATTGAGGCGCGCCACACGCTCCCTGACCTTGTGTAGATCAAAATCGAAATAGGGCAGCACGTCGATTTTGTTAATGAGTACCACATCACAAATGGTGAACATGAGGGGATATTTAAGCGGCTTGTCATCCCCCTCGGGCACAGATAGAATCATGGCGTTTTTAATCGCCCCGGTGTCAAACTCGGCAGGGCAGACAAGATTGCCCACGTTTTCCAGTATGGCAAGGTCCAGGCCCTCTGTACCCAAGCCTTCAAGCCCCGCACGGGTCATCCCCGCATCCAGGTGGCACATGCCGCCGGTATGCAGTTGGATGACTTTCACACCGGTTTCGGCAATGGCTTTGGCGTCTACATCCGAATCGATGTCCGCCTCCATCACGCCGATGGACAGCGTATCCTTCAGCCGGGCGATGGTGCCTTTTAAGGTGGTGGTCTTGCCAGCGCCGGGGGAGGACATGAGGTTTAAAAGGAATACTCCCTTTTCCTTCAGCTCGCCCCGCAGGCGGTCAGCCTCCCGGTCGTTGTTTTCAAACACGCTTTGCTTGATATCCAGTATGCGAAATTCGCTCATTGTGTCTTCTCCCTTTTATACGGATACGGTATGCCCCTCGCTCAGTTCCTTCACCGCGCGGTAGCCTGCAAGGTCGGTGTACAGTTCGGCTTTGTAGGGGTGGCGGCCTGTCTTGCGGGCCTTATAGATCATATACACCAATACGGCTACATTTACAAGCAGCGCTAGGAGGCTGACAACAAAGTAAATGGTGGGGTTGTAGGTGGAGTTGACGCGGAAGGCCCCCGCATCCTGAAACATGGGGAAGGTTTGGGCGAACATGCACCACAGGGCCAGCGTCTGGGCCCGGTGCTGCAGCCACGCGCCTTTGCCCACCGTAAAGGAGCACAGGGTCGGCGCCAGCAAAAGCGCAAAGCCGCAGTACCAGGCGTGGTGGGGCAGGCAGTTGTAGGTGTAGGCGAAATTCCAAAGATCGTAGGCAATGATCCAGAACCACAGCATGTCGGGCCACAGCATATCCCGGCTGCCATCCTGTTTCGTCACCTTTTTCAGACAGATGCCAAACCAGCCTGTGATGGTAATGATGTTGAGTATGCCGGCGATGGCGTTCATATAGTTCCAGGGGCCGCCCATGAGCATGACGGATACATCGGCGGTGGCGTCCTGGGCCATCACGGCATAGTTTAACCCCACTTCGATATCTCGGGCGCAGGCTTCCAGTATGTTTATAGCGAGAATCAGCGGGGGAAAGCACAGCGCGATTTTGTTGTCCGCCAGATGCCATGTCGTGCCGTTTCTGCGCTTGAAGGTGAGATGCCGTATGCACCAGAAGCCGATGCAGCCGGCTGTGGAGGAATACACCTTGGCCAAATGAAACCAGTCGGTATACGTGCTTGTTTTAAGCACCGTAAACCAAAGCACAGAGAGGATGGCAGGCAGCACCACAAAGCAGAAAAAGCCCACCCACTTAAAACGCCGGGATACCTCATTTAGCGCAAACAGCGCCGAGAGCACCAGCAGCCAGACCAGCAGCGAAGAAACGAGGGTAGCACCTTCCGCATAGTTAAACGTGAACATGTTGCGCCTCCTGTGCTTGTGTTCGGTTTTGTGTGCCACATGAGAAAATGGAGCAGAGACGGTGATTATTCTGGACATACCAGTACAGATATTGAATGTTATGATTTTAACATTTAATGCACTTGAATGTCAATACACTGCACAAAAATCAAGCGATTTCAAGCGTTTTCTATACTTCCTCTTGCGTTTTAGCCATATATACTGTATTCTAAACTCATGTGGTATCTGGTTGAACCAGAGACAAGCGCTAACGGGAGGCATCGCCATGCAGTTTCAAAAGCTCAGCGCGCCGACGCTCAAGGAATTGTTTGTCCGGGAAATGGAATCCATGATTCTATCTGGCCGGCTGCCGGTGGGCACGCAATTGCCGCCGGAGCGGGAGCTGGCCGCCGCCATGCAGGTCAGCCGTGCGGTGGTCAATGCCGGCATGGTTGAGCTTGCCAAAAAGGGCTTTTTGGTGGTCAAGCCCCGGCTGGGCACCTATGTGGCCGACTATCGGCGGGATGGCACCATTGAAACCTTTCTTTCCATTGTAGGCTACAACGGCGGCATGTTAAGGAACGAGGAGGTGCGCTCCATCCTGGAACTTCGCATCGCCCTGGATACGCTGGCCGTGCAGCTTTGCGCCGCCCGCTTAACAGATGGGGAATTAAACGCCCTGCGCGCCGCCGCCGATTGTATCCGCCAGGCAAAAACCGACGACGAAGCGGTGGGCCACGCCTTTTCCTTTCAGCACCAATTGGCCCTGTATTCGGGCAACACGCTGCTGCCGCTGATCTTCAGCTCCTTTAAATCCTTGACCCGCACGCTGTGGCTAAGATTTTGCATGCTCTACGGCGCGCAGGCGCTGTTCGAAAACACCGACGCCCTGTGCAAAAAGCTGGAAAAGCGGGATTTTGACGGCGCGGTGAAATGCCTGACGGATACGATTCGTAACAGCATCGAAGGGGACCGGAAGATATATTATTCATAAAACAGCAAACACCGCCCCAAAAAATCCTGTGTAAAACCACAGCCCAGCAGGAGGCGCTGTTTGCTTTGCCTGTCATGCGGCCGCACCGGCCCAACAGACCATTGGTAACAACTGATTTTCCATTTCATATAATTTAGCGGATACCGTAAAAAACCGTGCACCAGAGAAGGGACTATTGTTTATGAAAGTGGCAATTTATTGTCATAACCTTTATGCAGGGGATATTTTATGGGGATTTGCCGCGGCAGGTCATGAAGCCAGAATCATAAGACCCATTTCAACAGAAAATCTTGATCAATTGCTGGAAGAAATGAATGCGGATTTGCTCATCCTCTCCTCTTCCATGGATTATTTTCACTATACCATACTCAAACATATCGGCTCCAGAAACGCCCCCCATTATAAGTGCGCTTGCTGGGATACCGAGGGAGTCGGCCAATTCAATTTGCAGATGAACGCCATTGAAACAATAAAACCGGATATGGTATTTTCCATTTGTACGGAGATGCTGGAGAAGCTCAAAGACAAAGGCATACCCTGCCAGAGGCTTGATTTTGCCTATAATCCCATTATTCACTATCCAAAAACAATAGCGGAGAATGACAGCGATCCTATCAGCCTGGTTGGAAACGCATGGTTATGGTATGCCAATCGTTATCCTGCGCATTTTAGGTATAGCAAGGCCATTCACATTGTTTTGAAGCCTCTTATTGAAAATAATATCAAGATAGATTTTTACGGTACGACGGAATATAAGCCGGTCATCAAACAGTTCCTGAACCTGGATGTGCCTATGGAGTGGTTCAAAGGCGCAATTTCTTACGAGAAGACCTGCGATGTATATAACAGCTCCTTTATCAATTTGATCACACAAAATCATGATCTGACGATAACAAGGCGCACCTTCGAGATTTTGGGCTCCGGTGGTTTCGGGCTCTCCTGTTACAATACTGCTGTAAATGAGATGTTTGGCAACAGCGGCGGATTGGCCATCTCAAACTCTCCACATGAAACGCTGGCATTATTGGACTACTATCGAAACAATAAGGATGCCTATGACAAGGTTCGCAAAAATGCTGTAATCAGCGTGCAAAATCACACGTATAAGGAACGAGCCGAAGAAATGATCAGAAAAATATTTAAGACAAATGAGTAATTCATCCTTTCTCATTCAGAATGAATTTGTTTATCATAGGTGGTTCGGGGCTGCTCTTTGTTTTCAGAGCAGCCCCTATTCCGTCGTCAACTCGCCGCTGATCAGTACCATAATGAGCCGGCGGCTTACGATTTCATAAGATATCTCCTACACAGGCGGCCGTATGGTATAATCAGGAAAGCGTGTACGGGTAGGAGGGTTTGTGTGCGAAACAAACTCCTGTTGGTGGAGGATGATCTCTTTCTGCGAAGCGGCCTGACCGAGCTCATGGATCAGTCGGGCTACACCACGGATGCCTGTGCTTCCTTACAGGAGGCGCGCAGGCATGTTGAAAATAGCGTTTATGACCTGATCGTGCTGGATATCGGGCTTCCGGACGGGGATGGAATCGGCCTGTGCAAGGCGTGGCGCTTGGCGGGACTAAGGACGCCCATCTTGTTTTTAACCGCGTGTGACGAGGAAATACAGGTGGTTCGCGGGTTTGATGCGGGCGGCGACGATTACGTCACAAAGCCCTTTCGCATGCTGGAGCTGTTAAGCCGTATCCGCGCACTGCTTCGACGGAGCGCGCCTGCCGCGTTTGTGTGCTCGGGCTTGGAAATAGACACAGAACGGATGACGGTGCGCAAAAACGCAGAAACGGTGTTATTGACGCCTATCGAATTTCGGCTGCTGTCGGCCATCCTCCGCGCAGGCAGCCGGGTGATGACAAGAGAAAAGCTGCTGGAAAGCATTTGGGACATGGGCGGTCAGTTTATCGATGACAATACGCTGTCGGTGCATATCAGCCGGCTTCGGGAAAAGATCGGGCCGGAATACATACGCACTGTCCGGGGGGTGGGTTACCAGTGGGAGGATACTTTTTAGCGGCGCTTTGGGGCGGGGCGGCGGCGCTGCTGACCGCCCTTGTTTTCATTTTTGTGGTACAAGCTATCCGCCGGGGGCGGGAGGCTGTGCGGTTGCATGACCAGATCATGCGGTTTTTGTCGGGCGAAGTCAAAACGCCTGGCTTCAGCGTGCGGGATAACCGTTTCGCGATGTTTGAAAACGCTGTGATCGAGCTGGAAACGCGCCTTGTGCAAAGCGAAGAAAACAAGCTTGCGGAGGGGCAGAGATACGAGAAACTGCTGGTGGATATCTCCCACCAATTGAAGACGCCCATCTCAGGCCTGAAGCTGTACTGCGAAATGGATGGCGGAGCCCACCTTGAGCAGCAATTGATGCTGATAAACCGCATGGAGCACCTGATCGGCTCCCTGCTTCGCCTGGAACGGCTGCGGGCAGACGGCTATGTGTTTCACTTTGAGTTGCAGGAATTCTCCGGTATCGTGCGGGATGCCATGGACAGGGTGATGCCGCTGTTTCCGGGCAGGCACATCGAAATATCCGGCGAGGCGGAGCTTCACTGCGATAAAGCCTGGATGGGTGAGGCGATTGCGAACCTGATCAAAAATGCCTGCGAGCATACCCGGCAAAACGGAAGTATCAACGTTGCGATTGAGCAGGCGGAAGGTTCTGTTTTTTGCACCGTTACGGATGACGGCGGAGGCGTGCCGCCCCATGAGCTGGGCAGCCTGTTCCGGCGCTTCTTCCGCAGCTCATCCTCCGCCGCTTCCCAAGGGGCTGGTGTGGGGCTGGCCATTGTCCGGGCCATTGTGGAAAAACATCACGGCACCATATCTGCGCAAAACGCGCATGGCGGGCTTAAGGTTACCATCTGCCTGCCGCTGCTGCACCACCGCCTTAAGATAACGTAAGGATACGGTCACAAGTCCGCAAGCTTCCGGCGGTACAATGGAACCGTAAAGGGGGAATGCGCTATGGAAATCATGCGGTGTGAGGCGCTGTGCAAGACATTTGCCTCTGGTGAGACGGCGGTCCGTGCGGTACGGGATATCAGTTTGACCTTTGACAAGGGAGAATTTGTGGCGGTCACCGGGCCCAGCGGATCGGGAAAGTCAACGCTATTGCATATACTCGGCGGGCTGGAATACCCCACCTCCGGTAAGGTTTTTTTTCAGGATGCCGATCTTTTCGCCTATAATGACAACCAGCTTTCGGTGCTTCGGCGGCGCAGGTTTGGTTTTGTATTTCAATCCTACAACCTGGTCAAAGAGTTGACCGGATATGAAAATATCCTGCTGCCGGTGATGCTGGACAAAAAGCAGCCGGACCAGAAGTATATCGACAGGCTGATTGACATGCTGGAGATAGGGGACAGGGTAAGCCACCTGCCCGGCGCGCTTTCGGGCGGGCAGCAGCAGCGCATTTCCATCGCCCGTGCCCTTGCCAACAAGCCTGCCGTTTTGTTTGCCGACGAGCCTACCGGAAACCTGGACGGCAAAACCGGCCGGGAGGTGCTCTCCCTCTTGCGCTATGTGGGGCAGGAGCTGGGCGTAACGCTGATACTGGTGACCCACGACCTGGCCATTGCCGAGCAGGCCGGCCGTATTCTATCCCTTTATGACGGCGGGGTTATAGGCGACAGCGGGCGGGAGGCGCACCCATGAAAAAGATGCCTACCGTCAACACGCTGGCCCTGGGCAGCATACGTACAAGGCGGCGGCAATATGCAACGCTGGTGACCGGCATCATGCTGGCGATATTCTTTACATCCTCCATGCTGCTGATCGGGCAAAGCATTCATCATACCTATCAGGAACGCTACTTTCGGCAGATGGGCAGGCAGGATGCCGTAATGCTGGATGCGGAGGATATTTCGCCCGAAAGACTTTTGGAAAGCGGATTTGTGCAGAACATCGGGAATGCATTCATCATCGGTGAAACAGAAAGCAGCCAAATCGCTATTGCCTATTACGATGAGAAGGGGGAAGCGCTGGCATATAAGCAGTGCGTACAGGGCCGCATGCCCGATGCGGTGGGGGAAATCGCGGTGGAGGGATCTATGCTTCAACGGATGCGATTAGATGCCCAATTAGGCGATACATTAACTCTCTCCATAAGGGTTCCGAACGGAAACGGCTTCTTGCCCGATGCGGTAACGAAAACATACACATTGGTGGGCATCCTTTCGGAGCAGAGCGCCTATCAGGAGGGATTCCAGCGGGTTAGCCCGGCCGATTATTTAAAGTATCCCGGCGCGGTGGTTTATCGTGATGAACAGGTGGAAGCGGGCGGGCGGCCCATTGTACACCGCCTTTTGCAGTTTCCGCCGCTTCATATAAACACGGCGAGTACAGCGGTCGTAGAAAATGATTTTGGCCGCTATTGGGTGGATTATTTTGGTTTCAATTTATTTTTCAGTTCCGAATCCAACATCAGCATGCTGGCGGTCATGGTTGTCATGCTGGGTATTGTGCTGGTGGGGGTGGCCTGTATGGGTATCGCCGGCGCGTTCTCCATGATGTTATCAGAGCGCCAGGTACAGATCGGTATGTTCCGCGCCGTTGGTGCGACCCGCAGACAGATTCGCCGCATCTTTGGCCGGGAGGCGCTTGTCATTGCCCTTATCGTGGCGCCAGCCGCCATTGCGCTGTCGCACCTTGCCATATGGGGGCTGGCTAAAGCAATTGGCGGAGGTTTCAGTTACTTCTCGTCCGCGTGGTTTTTGCCCATTGAGCTGTTGATTTCCATTATCTTTGTGGTGACCGCCGCATTCATACCGCTTTTAAAGGCATCCCGGGCTTCGCCCATGCAGGCCATTCGCGAAACATCCCTTTTGCGGGCAAAAAGGCGGATGCGCATTCGTGAAAAGCAAACCTTCTGGCCCCCCAGTCTGCTGGCCATACGGCATTTAAAGCTGTACCGGGCCAAGCGAGTGGGCATTACGGCCGTGGTTGCCCTGGGCTTGATGGTTTTAACGCTGGGGTTTGGTGCGGTATGGAGTGAGCTCACACGTGAATCCTACAATATGTATGATTTTATGATCTCCCCTACCATGGGATCGGGTGGCTTTGTGGAAGAAAACGCGCTGCGGCCGCTGCTCACGCAAAGCGATCTTAAGGAGGCCGAGGCGCTGCCGCTGGTTGAGGACGTACAGGCCTCCAAGTCCATCCTGGTCAACTTGCTGCTTAAAAGCGTAAGCGAGTATTTGAAAGGCGACGCCGATGCTTCTTTTATGTTTGGATACTTGACAGATGAAACGCAGCAGGGCGGAGATTGGGAACCCTGGTGGGAGATGGAGCGCAAGCGGTACCGGGCGCTTAAAAAACAGCTGAATATAGATATGGAAATGGTTACCGAGGAAGTGTCAGCATTGTCCCCGGAGATGATTGAGCAGCTCAAGCCCTGCGTTCTGTCAGGTGAGATTGATATACAGGCGCTCAATGAAGGCCGCGAGGTATTGATCATAGCTCCGGAAAAAATATATATACAGTTCAGCAGAGACTCCAATGGGAATATAAACGGGGGAGCAACCGCTACGAAACCCGAAAAGCTTAAGTACTATGACAAGGTGCTTATGAACGACATGTTTTACCCCGGAGATACGCTTCCATTATGCAGGCTGTACATGGAAGGGATAATAACAGGCCGGGAGGATGAGGATGGATTTGATTACGCTGCCATCCGGCGCGAAGACAGCACAGTGCGTATTGGCGCGGTGCTCTCAGACGAGATGCCGTATTCTGTAACAGGTCATATACATGATGGCGGCAGAGGAGCGCTGATTACCACCTTTGCTGGGCTTGACGCGATGGGGTTTACCACCAGCGGCTATAAGAGCTTGTCGGTAAAGCTTGCTGGCGCACCGGATGAGCAAACGGAGGCCTATCTGGAAACCGTGCTGACGGGCATTGCAAACCGGGTTGAATACATGGACTTTTATTCCTCATTTGCGTCCGCGCGGGATAGGCAGAGCTGGCAGGCCATGATGATCGTAAGCAATCTCTCTATACTAATCCTTTTCTTTTCTATTTGTGTCAGCATGGTCAACAACGCTGTCACCGGCCGCATCCGTTCTGACAAGCGGGCTATTGGCACGCTGCGGGCGGTAGGTGCGCCGCTTCGTGTCATTCTGTCCTCCTATCTTCGCCAGGTGGTGATCATGCTTGGCTGGGGCCTGGCAGCGGGGGTAATCTTAAGCGCTGGCTTCCTTGCATACCAGGCATACGATGGATATCTTCCCGACGGAGTGGTTCTACCGCTGGCGGGGGCTATGACACTGTATATTCTGCTGATTCTCCTCTTTTGCGGCATCAATCTTCGCGCCCGCATTCGCGGAGTCGTCAGGTCCAGTATTATTGATAACATTCGTGAATTGTGACAAAAAGGAGAAGGAACAATGCGCAAGGTTGTATTTTGCATGTGCCTATTGATTCTTTTTGCTCCATGCCTATTGGGGCAGGCGGCGGATGAGCCGTTTGTGGTGGATACCATTCATGTTTACACCGGCATGGACCGGCCCTATGGGCAGGAATATACGCCGGTCACCTCCGGCAATACCATGACCATCGTCCTGCCGCTTGTTTCGGATGTGGCGCAGGGTGCTATAACGGCAACCTTAATGCCAAAGACTCCCAATAGCGCGCCGTTTAAGCTACGGGGGCTTGAGAAAAAGTTTACTCAAAAAGAGTACAGGTTTGCATCGGATACTGTAAGCGCCTATCTTGTGATCTTTAAGTTGGAGCTGTACCCTTCCAGGATAAACGGCGAATATCCGCTTGTCGTCACCGTATCCGGTGCAGACGCTCAAGGCAATGCCATATCACAGGCTTTTGATCTGGAGGCTATTGTAGCCGATGGGATAGAGGATAGTGAAGCGCCCCAGGCAGAGATCACCGCTTTTCAAGCAGGCAGCGATTATCTAAACGCCGGGGAAGATGGCGAGATAAGGCTCCATGTGCGTAATACAAGCGATTTACGCGTGATGAAGAATATGGCAGTCAGGCTTCAGGACACATCGGGAGATATATTGCCCCTTGACGTGGACACGGTTCGTATCGGACATCTTTCCGCCGGCGAGAGCAAAGAATGCGTCATCCCGGTGACAGTCGCCCAAAAGGCCGCCACCCAGCTTCATACCGTGGAAATTACAGTTCAATACACCTATGGCGGCGGAAAAACGGGCAGCACCTCCGTCAAATATACGGTGGATGTCCGGCAGCCCGTTCATCTTGCGTACACCGAAGCCACACTTCCAGTACGTGTGACCCACGGGGATGTACCCTCCTTTTCCATAACACTGATGAACATGGGCAAGAGCACAATCAGCAATACGCTGCTGACCTTTAGCATTCCTGGCCTGTCCAATGGCGGCAGCGTGCTGGCCGGGACCATCGAGCCCGGGGAGAGCAAAGCCGCGGCCACCAATTTCCGGGTGGACAATGGCACGCTGGGGGAGGTGAGCGGCACGCTTACCATATCCTACGATGATGCCTACGGGGAAGCGCATAAAATAGAGCTTCCGCTGAAAACCGTTATAGAGGAAAAGGTGATGCAGGTGTATGGTGCGCAGGAGGAAAGGGAGAAGGGAAAACAGCATCCGATTTGGATTCCTTATACCATCTGCGCAGCAATGGCCTTATTGCTGATTCTTCAGAGGATATGGCTGTTAAGAAAAATCCGCACGCTGGAAGAGAGGCACCTGTGAATTAGCCTTCTTCCCTTTTGCCTGCTGGTTTTCTCATCCGCCAAAGAATCGTTCTGCTCTAAAATGGGCAGAACGATTCTTTGATTGAACATGCATTTTTTGAAAAGTGTTGTTTGAAGGAAGCGGATTGAACTTTTCATCCAGATTCCAAACTTCGATCATAATAAATATTGACACGCATCGATGTTTGACTTATAATCAAGGCGCAATAAAGATTCACCGGTATCGATGTTGTGGCATACCATATCGTTATACGTCCATGTTATGGGAGGAGGCGGGCCAAATGACCGACTACGAAGCAGAGTCGAAAATATTCAAAGTGCTGAGCGAACCCACCCGGCTTCAAATTTTGGATATTCTGTCCTGCTGTGAGATGTGCGCGTGCAATATACTGGAAAGCCTTTCGATCTCCCAGTCCACGCTTTCCCACCATATGAAAATGCTGAAGGAATGCGGGCTTGTCTCAGGGCGAAAGGATGCCACATGGATGTATTATTCCATCCGGCCCGAACGGGTTAAGCAGCTTAATCAGTTTCTCAATGTGTTGACACAGCCCAAAGAAGACTGCATCTGCCATACACTTCTGGGCAAGTGCAAAGACTAGCCACCAATACCAGGCGGTCAAACCCATTTTCAATTCAGGAGGAGGGGCTACCATGAAGACTATCGAGATTTTTGATCCTGCCATGTGCTGTTCAACCGGTGTGTGCGGTCCTGCCATCGATCCAGAGCTTATGCGGATAGCAACCCTGGTCAATGGGCTTTCCAAAAAGGGGATCACCATCAAGCGGCACAACCTTAGCAGCAACCCCCAGGATTTTGTAACGAATCAAACCATCCATGACTTGCTCAAGAAGGAAGGCGCGGATGTACTGCCCATTACCCTTGTGGATGGCGAAGTATTAAAAACAAAGGCGTATCCCTCGAATGAGGAATTCGCTGACTGGCTGGGCATTCAAATCACCACAAGGCAGGTTTCGCTTCATAAAAGCAAAAGCTGCGGCTGTGACTGCGGCGGCGGAGACTGTTGTTAGGAGATGATTCGCATGCCCGAACTCTTTGATCCATTGAAAATTACCCTCACAAGGTATTTGTTCTTCACCGGCAAGGGCGGTGTCGGCAAAACTTCCGCCGCATGCGCTGTGGCGGTTACCTTGGCCGATCAGGGAAAATCCGTACTGCTGGTCAGCACCGACCCGGCCTCCAATCTGCAGGATGTGTTTGAACGGGAGCTGGATGGGAAAGGCGTTGCAATCCCCGAGGTGCCCGGATTGGTGGTCGCAAACTTGAATCCCGAAGAGGCTGCAAAAGAATACCGCGAGTCGGTGGTCGCGCCCTATCGCGGCCTGCTGCCGGAAAGCGTTGTTTCCAACATGGAAGAGCAGCTATCCGGTTCATGCACTGTGGAGATTGCGGCCTTTGACCAATTCTCACGTTTCATCACAGCGGACAAAACGGCGCAAGCATACGACCATATCGTTTTTGACACGGCTCCAACCGGCCACACCCTGCGCATGCTGCAATTGCCTTCCGCGTGGAGCAATTTCATCAGCGAAAGCACGCATGGCGCATCCTGCCTGGGTCAATTGGCCGGCCTCCAGGAAAAGAAGGATATGTACAGGGAAGCGGTCAGCAACTTGTCCGACGCGAAGCAGACAACGCTGATTCTTGTCTCCAGGCCGGAGGAAACGCCGCTGAAGGAGGCGGAACGGTCCAGCGGTGAGCTTCTGTCCCTTGGCATAACGAACCAGTACCTTTTGATCAACGGCGTACTCGGATCATACTCCGACGATCTCTCGCAAAGCCTGTACGACAGGCAGCAGGCCGCCCTTAAAACAATGCCCGGTCAACTGCGTGCGCTTATGGCGTTTTGTATTCCGCTTCGCTCCTACAACATACTGGGCCTTGAAAATATCCGGGCGCTGCTGCGCGGGGATGATATAAAGGCACCGGCGGCTGCGGGGGAGCCGCGCCACGCAAAAACGCTTCAGGATTTGATAGATGCTCTTTATTCCTCCCATAAGAAGGTCATATTCACCATGGGCAAGGGCGGTGTTGGCAAGACGTCTGTTGCCGCGGCCATTGCCGGGGGATTGGCGCTCAAGGGAGCTAAAGTGCACTTAACCACCACAGATCCGGCAGACCATCTCAAGTATGTGCACGGCCTGCCGGAAGGCGTTTTGGTCAGCAGGATTGATGAAAAGCGGGAGCTCCAAAACTACCAGGAGGAAGTTCTTTCAAAAGCCCGCCAGACAATGAACGAAGACGACGTGGCTTATGTGGAGGAAGATCTGCGGTCCCCCTGCACGCAGGAAATCGCGGTATTCCGCGCATTCGCGCAGATCGTGGATGACGCTGGGGAGCGCGTTGTGGTCATTGATACGGCGCCGACCGGTCACACCTTGCTGCTGCTGGACGCAACGCTCAGCTATCACCGGGAAGTGCAGCGTACCAAGGGAGAAATACCGCTTTGCGTGCAAAGGTTATTGCCGCGCCTCCGGGACGAATCCCAAACAGAGGTGATCATTGTCACCCTGGCCGAGGCCACCCCGGTATTTGAGGCGGAGCGGCTGTTGAAGGATTTGAACCGGGCCGATATCTTCAATACATGGTGGGTTGTCAATCAAAGCCTGCTGATGACCGGGACCAGCAATCCCATGCTTCACGCACGTGCGCAAAGCGAAAAGAAATGGCTGGATCGGGTAATGGAAATCAGCAAGGGCCATTGTGCCGTCATCCCCTATAAAAGCGGCCATAAAGAAGCATTCCTGAATCAATGATGATTGGGAGGTTGATGGTATGAATGAAAACAAGCCCCAGGGAATTGGTTTCTTTCAAAAATATCTTACCCTATGGGTGGCGCTTTGCATGGGTGCAGGAATACTGATCGGCAAGTTTTTGCCGGGCATACCCGCGTTCCTGAATCAGTTTGAATATGCGAAGGTTTCCATACCCACGGCCATTTTGATCTGGATCATGATTTACCCCATGATGATGAAGGTTGACTTCCAAAGCATCAAAAATGTGGGCAGGAATCCCAAGGGCCTGTTTGTCACTTGGGTTGCCAACTGGATCATAAAGCCCTTTACCATGTATGCCATCGCTTCTTTTTTCCTGTACACCGTATTCAGCAATTTTATAACGCCCGGCCTGGCCAAGGAATACCTGGCAGGCGCCATTTTGCTGGGCGCGGCCCCCTGTACGGCCATGGTGTTTGTGTGGAGCACGCTGACCCGCGGCAACCCTGCCTACACGGTGGTGCAGGTAGCCACCAATGACCTGATCATCCTGGTTGCTTTTGTGCCCATTGTGAAGTTTCTCCTGGGTGTCAGCAACGTAAGCGTTCCGTGGGATACGCTGATCCTGTCCGTGATATTGTTCGTCGTAATCCCCCTTGGCGGCGGAATCCTGTCCCGTGTACTGATAACCAGGCGCAGGGGCGCTGAATACTTTGAGAAAAAGTTCCTGCCCAGGTTTGACAATGTCACCATCGCGGGCCTTTTGCTTACCCTGATCCTTCTGTTCGCGTTCCAGGGAGAGGTTTTCCTGAACAATCCGCTGCACATCCTTCTGATTGCCGTCCCGCTGACGATTCAGACCTTCTTCATTTTCTTTATTTCGTATCTACCGTGCAAATGGCTGAAGCTGTCCCATGACATTGCGGCCCCGGCCGGAATGATTGGCGCTTCCAACTTTTTCGAGCTGGCGGTAGCCGTTGCGATTGCGTTGTTTGGTACAACTTCTCCCGCTGCGCTTGCGACAACTGTTGGTGTTTTGACAGAAGTGCCGGTGATGCTGATTCTTGTAAAGATCGCCAACAAAACAAAGCGCTGGTTCCCAAAGGACAGCGCCGGGTTGAAAGCTCCGAATGGATCAGAAGCTTAGATACATGCCCGGTTTTTCTTGAAACAGACCAAATCCTGTTCTGTTATTACCTTGCTGCCTTCGCACCCTCAGGGATCGTACGAAGGCAGCTATTTTTTGATGGACGCAAACGGCGCTGATATGGTTTCAATGAATTCGATTTCCTCTCCGTCGGGACCGATGACATATACGCAGATGATTTCCCACGGCGTGGGCTTTGCCTGGATGACGTTGGAATAATGGGGCTGGCCCTTGGGGATTCCGCCTGCGGCGAGGGCTTTTTGATAAGCCGCTTCGCAGTTCTCCACTTCCAGGGCAAAATGCGTCAGCCGGCCCACAGGTTCCGGTGCGCCGTCATTGCCGATTTCAAGATAATTTCTGTTTCCCATATCCAGTATAACGGCCCGGCCGCCGGCCTCCCAATCAAACTCCAAAACAATGGGGAAGCCAAGCCCATCCACATAAAACCGCAGGGAGCGGTCCAGGTTTTCCGAGCGCATGCCAATATGGTGTACGCCGTGAATGCCGTTGCTCATATAAAACATCCTTTCTTTAGGGAGCGATGCAGCTATACTATACCGCAGAATGAAATCGCTTTCAATCGAAAAATACACAGGCGCAAAAAGAACATGAAATCATCCCGAATGGGACATAAAGGCAGAAAAAAGAGGGGTCAAGTGTCCGGATGGCAGATGCCCCATCATCTTTTTGAAGCTTTTCCAGGAATTTTCATGGCAAAAACAGCCTTTAGCGAGCGAAAACGTAAATTTTGCCACCTTGTTAAAAAGAGATTGACAAGAGTATGGATTTCGAGTAATATTCACTATTGAAAGCGGTTGCAATAACCGAAGGCGATCGATTCCCATAATGCATAGGAGGTAGACTTCATGAAACGGTTCTTGGCATTGGTACTTTCCCTGCTGCTGGTGTTGGGCATGGTGCCCCACAGCTTCGCAGAGGAACAAGTCTCCCTGGAGTTCTGGACGCTGGCGCTCCAGCCCACCTTTACTGATTTCATTCAAAGCCTGATCGACAAATACGAAGCCGCTCATCCCAACGTAACCATCGTATGGCAGGACCTGCCCTGGGACGGTATCCAGGATAAGTTCCTGACCCAGACCGCCGGCGGAAACCCGCCCGATGTTATCAACATCTGGTCCCAGCTGGCCCTGACCTATGCCGGCAAGGACGCGCTGCTCAATCTGGAAGAAATCATCACCGAAGAGCAGAAGGGCATCTATCTGGACGCCGCCTATAATTCCGCCCGCCTTGGCGATGGCGTGTACGCCTTGCCTTGGTATGCCACCCCCAACGTCGCTGTGTACAACAAGGCGCTTTTGGAGCAGGCTGGCATCACCACCTTCCCCAGTACCTATCAGGAGCTGTTTGACCTGGCCGTCAAGTTCAAGCAGGATACCGGCGCTTACCTGTTCACCCCCTCCAGCATGTTCCATATGTTCTACAGCTACGGCATCCCCATGGTCAGCGAAGACCATACCAAGGCCACCTTTAATACCCCCGAAGCCCTCGAACTGGTAACCAAGCTGCGCGATCTTGGCATGGCCGGCGCTGTGAATACCGAGCCCGGCGCCTGGGACAACTGGGATAACGACCGTCAGCTGTACGCCAGCAGCATGCTGGCCATCATCCTGGGCGGCCCCCAGACCGTGACCCGCTTGAAGGACGAAGCCCCCGACATTCTCAATAGCACCGGCATTGCCGCGGCGGTTCTTGGCCCGGCCAATGTCAGCGGCGAAGCGATCATGAACCTGGTCGTCTCCAAGCAGACCAAGCATCCCGCGGAAGCTTTGGATTTTGCCAACTTCATCACCAATGATGAAAACCAGCTGGCCTTCTGCCATGAGGTTTCCATCTTCCCCACCACCAAGGTGGCCGCGGCCGATCCCTTCTTCCAGAGCGATATGGAAACCCTGGAGGGCCAGGCGAACTTCTATGCCTCCCAGTCCGCCCAGTCCGCCGTGGATATGACGCTGGGCCTGGAAAGCGACGATGATGTGAAGCGCGAAATCGACAACATCATGGACGCCATCTTCGCCAGCGAAAAGGATCCGGCCCAGGCCATCGCCGATGCCGAAGCCCGCGTGAACGAAATCCTGGCTCAGATGAAGAAGTAACAGGTTACTTGCCAACATAGTCGGACCAACTTTAGGAAACCCAGTATATCAAAGCCTCCGGGAGGTATTGGAGGGCTTTGGCCCTCTAATTATTAATCGAAAATCAGCGACATGTGCGGTGATTTTCGCAGGAATTTCGAAGAAATTCCTTCCTTGCCCGAGCAAACGCCCGCAAAAAGCATAGCTTTTTGCAGTGCAGTGAGGGTAAAGCTCGAACAAGTGGCTAAGCCACTTGTTCGAAACGATAAGGTCATCATGGGATGCGGTTTCGCATCCCATGATGGTTCACGGGATAATGACCGCACCACACCTGGAAGGAAATCAGAAGCATGTTCAACAAGAGTAAGTGGCGCACAACCATGGTTGCCTGGCTGTTCATGATGCCGGCCATAGCCGTTTTGCTGGTATTTGTGTTTTATCCCATCGTGTTCAGCATTCCGCTGGCGTTTACCAACTTCTCGGTATTTGGCGCGACGGAATTTGTGGGGCTGAACAATTTCAGGCGCCTGATTGCCGATTCGGATTTTTGGAAGGCGTTTTTCAACTCCTGCCGGTTCGTCGTCGTGGTGCCTATATTGCAGCTCTTGTCCATACTGCTTGCGCTGATTTTGAACCGCAAGATGTCCGGAAGCAAGTTCTTTCGGATTTTATATTACCTGCCGGTTGTCACCTCCATGGTGGCGGTGGCGATTATATGGAAGTTCATATTCGACCCCAACGGAATCCTCAATACATGGCTTTTGCAAACGGGCCTCATCGCGCAGCCCATGCGGTTTTTGTCCAGCTCCAAGCTGGCGCTTTCCACCATGATGGCCATTACCATCTGGCAGGGCCTGGGCTATTACATGATGATTTACCTTTCCGCGCTTCAAACGTTCCCGGAGGAGCTGATGGAGGCGGCCAGGATTGACGGCGCCAGCGCCTGGCGCAGCTTCTGGCGCATCCGCCTGCCGCTGTTGCAGCCCACCATCTGGTTTTGCTCCCTGGTGTCGGTGATCGCCGCCGTCGGTGTGTTTGATGTGGTGTTCACCATCACCAACGGAACGGGCGGACCGGACAAGGCGACCTACGTGATTAATTTCTATGCGTACTATCAGGCATTCTCCAAGTTTGATTTTGGGTATTCCGCAACGGTGGGCATCGTGCTGGCCATGCTGACTTGCCTGTTTAGTGTCGTTTTGAATTATTACAACAAGAAAGCGGGGGACATCTTTTGATCATGCAGTTAAAGCGTCGCAACAAGCTGAAAAAAGGCGCGGCCAAGCTGCTTATGTACGCCGCTTTGCTCCTGACGGCGTTTGTTTGCGCCTGTCCTTTTTTGTGGCTGCTGTCCACCTCTTTCAAATCCAACGAAAACATATATACCCTGAATCTTTTGCCCAAGAATTTTTCCTGGGACAGCTATGTAGGCGTGTTCAAGCTGCTGGACATCTTCCGTATGCTGGTCAACTCGCTGATCATTGCCGGCGGCGGCGTGGCGCTCAACGCCATGTTTGGGGCCCTGTGCGCCTATCCCCTGGCCAAGATGGACTTCTACGGCAAAAAGCTGGTGAACACCGCGCTGGTGGCCACCATGATCATTCCGGCTGCCGCGGGGCTTGTGGTAAACTACATCACCATCCAGCGGATGGGCCTTGGCGGGAATTTCCTGGGGGTTATCATACCCAACTCCGTCAATGTATTCAGCATCATTCTTTTGCGGCAGGCCTACATGGCGATCCCCAAGGAATTGATGGACTCCGCCCGCATTGATGGCGCAAAGGAGTTGCGCATCTGGCGCAGCATTATGCTGCCGCAGATACTGCCTTCTGTAGCTACGGTGGTGATCATGGATTTTATCAACAAGTGGAACATGTTCCTATGGCCGCTGCTGATATTGAATGTGGACCAATACCCAGTGGCCACCGGGCTCAAGCATATCAGCGGGCAGTTCAATTATAAGTTTACCAATGTGGCGGCAGGCACGGTGGTGGCGGTCATACCCGTGGTCATCTTGTTTATCCTGTGCCAGAAGTACTATGTGAACGTCACCACCGGGGCGCTCAAAGGATAGGGGAATGGATATGGAAAGGGTGACGGGGCTCAGCTATGTGAGGATATCTGTTCCTTGTGTGGCAGATGCAGTTCGGTTCTATTGCCAGGGCTTGGGCCTTGCGCTTGTGCGCCAGGACGAGCAAGAAGCGGTTATCACCTCCCCGGATGGTATTGCGCTTTTTGTAAGCGCGGGCGGCAAAGGCGAAGGCGATACAAGCGGTATCACCCATATATGCCTGAACACGTTTGATGTGGACGTTACTTTTGAAAGGGCACTGGCGCTTGGCGCAGTGCCCAGCCGGGAAAGCGACTTAACCCCCACCACCTACAAAAATCTGCGCATGGCTTTTGTGCGAACACCGTCCGGCGAAGAAATCGAGTTCTGGGGCATTATGCGGCCAAACGGCAGCTTTGGTCA
The DNA here is from genome assembly GCA_023436585.1 of Bacillota bacterium. Taxonomy (GTDB): domain Bacteria; phylum Bacillota; class Clostridia; order Christensenellales; family Aristaeellaceae; genus JAEWAH01. The sequence goes on from JAEZIN010000035.1 coordinate 212,908, forward strand.
GCCCATGCCTGGCGATTGCTACGTGAAGCATTTTGTACACGTCGCCATGACCGTGCCGGATATGCAAGAGAGCATCCGCTTTTACGAATCGCTTGGGGCTCGCCTGAAGGTGGATTGGGAATGGGGCTGCTCGCTTCAGCTTGACGACATGCGGGAGCTGGAGCTTTTCACCGGCGGCCATTATGTTTCAGACCCCAAGACCTACAAAAGCTTTGGCTTTTTCACCGGCACAGATGACGGACGGGCAAAAAAAAGCCGCCTTGGCCCGGCGGGTGAAACCATTGAGTTTGTACAATGGGATGAATTTGCCAGGAACTTGGATGGGATAAAATCCCCGGGCAGGCTGCCGGATTTGTTTATGGAGGCGCCCGAAGTATAGCGGCCAGGAGGCAAGCATGAACCGATTGGATTATACCCAGTTGATGGCGGAAATCAAGAAAGAACTGACCATGCCGGGCGGCAATTTTGAAGGCTTGTTTGGTAAAGACGCGGATACGCTCAAGCAGGCTGAACTGATTGCCGCGGTGGCCCTGGTAGCCGCCGACCGGCTGTACTCCCGCCTGACAAAAGACCAGTTTGAAATGCGGGAGGAAGAGGAACACCGCTGACCGGCCTTTCTTCCTTCGTCAATCCAGGCGGCGTATGCCAAGCTGCGCGCCGCAGCTTTCCCGCACGATCAGCCGTGGGTTGTGGCTGATGGGCACTTCTTCCTCAATCCCTTTCATGAGATTGATGAGGCTGATGATCGCCAGGCGGCCAAGATAGTCATTTTGCTGGTCCAGCGAGGTTAGGCGCGGCACCGTGTATTCGCCAAAGTAAAACGAGTCGCAGCTTACGATGGCAATATCATCAGGAACGGTGAGGCCCGCGTCAGTAATGGCGCGTATGGCGCCCAGGGCCACCATGTCGTTGATGGCGATAAAAGCCGTGGGCCGTTCGGAACGCAGCTGCGCTTGCATGGCCGCGTAGCCATCCGGGATGTAATAGTCCGAAAAGTGGACGTAACTTTGGTTAAAGGGCAGGTTCATGGTGTCCAGCGTATGCTTGTACGCCGCAAAGCGGTCGGTGGTAATGCGAACGCCCGGCTCGCCCCCCAGAAAGCCGATCCGCTTATGGCCCAGGGCAACCAAATGCCGTATGGCCGCCAGAACGCCGCTTGCCAGGCTGCGCTGCACAAATACGCAGTTGGCGCCGGGAAACCGCTGGCCGATGATGACAACGGGAAGCTGCTGCTGCAATTCGTTCAGCGAGGCAAGATACTCTGGTGAAATCACATCCTTATCCAGCTGGCCGCCGGTGATAATGACCCCATCCAGCCGCTTGTCGGTGATCATCTTAAAGTAAGCCGCTTCTGTCATGGTTTTCTGAAAGCTCTGGCTAAAGCTGCCGTACAGCGTGTTGTACAGCACGACAGAATAATTCTGCTCCAGCGAGTAGCGCTCAATTTCCAAGAAAAGCGACGAAAAGTAGGGGTTCGAAATGTCCGGCAAAACGACCCCGATGGACCTGCTTTCGTTATTGCTAAGCCCCTGCGCCAAGGCGTTGGGGGAAAAATGATTTTGCTCAATAATCGCCTGTACCTGTTTGCGCGTGCTTTCGGATACCAAAGGGCTGTTGTTCAGCACACGCGAAACCGTCGTGATGGATACGCCGGCCTGCTCCGCGATTTCGTAGATGGTGGTTTTCTTCTTCGCCATGAAATTTCCGCTCTGTATCTTCTTCACCATGCTGCTCCGTTTGAATAATTTCCCACTGGCGGGTAGCTTCATTATAGACAACGTTTACCGCTTTTGCAATCCCGATTTGTGATCAAAGGTTGGAATCAGGCCATTGGTACCGCTTGCATAATGTGCCGCTCCGACCGGACTGAGGTGAATTACGTGAATTCCAGGGACATATATGGTACTTATTTAGGGGTGGATCTGGGAGGAACCAAACTGCTGGTCGGCGAAGCTGATGCAAGCGGAAAAATCCTCCGGCATCGGAAATATCCGTCCGGGTATATGGATCAAAGGCAGGCGCTCCTTTGCATTTCGGAAGCAGTGGATGATTATATGGAAAACGCCCGCGGCGAGGAACCGATTCTGGCAATGGGGCTGGGGCTGGTTGGCCGGGTGGACAGTGAAACAGGCACCTGGTTTCAAATTGATAAACAGCGCACCGACCAAATGCCGCTGGCGGATATTTTGTCCAAGCGCTATAAAATACCCTGCACCATTGACAACGACGTTCGCAGCGCCACCCATGCCGAGATGCGTTTTGGCTATGGTCAAACGTCAAGAAACTTTATTTATGTCAACGTGGGAACGGGGCTTGCGGCGGGTATTGTAACGGGCGGACGCATCGTGCGCGGCGGCCATTTCAATTCCGGTGAGGTGGGCCATGTGCAGGTGGGGGTCAAGGTGGGCGTTTCTTGCGCCTGCGGCCGCATCGATTGTGTGGAATGCATTGCGGCCGGCAGCGGCATAGACAAATGCGCCCGACTGCTTAATCCTCAGTACCCGGAAACATCGCTGCACATTCCCGTGGGAACCGAGCGCGTGAATGTGCGCGAGGTGTTTGAGAAAGCTGATTCGGATCCGCTTTGCGGCTTCCTTACGGAAAATGCCGCCAAGGGTGTCGCTAATCTCATCATGAACCTGGCCAGGACCACCGATCCGGACACTGTTGTGCTTGGCGGCGGAGTGGTTGCGGATGGGATGCTGTTTCAAAGGATTGAAAAGTACCTGCACGCCAACACCATGCGCTTTGTTACCGGCGGCGTAAAGCTGACACGGCTTGACCCCGATATGATCGGGCTGCTTGGCGCCTGCACCCTGGCCATGGATTCCATTGCCTGAACAACACAGAAGCCGCGATATGAAAGGAGAGCCCTGTATGCTCAAAGTAACCATCGCAAAAAATGAGGCGGAATTTGACCGCATCGCCGCATGGCGCATTATCGGTGAAATGATGAAAAACCCCCGCGCGGTGATCGGCCTGTCCACCGGCCAAACCACCATCAACATGCATGGGATCGTCAGCGATATCTTTAGGCAATATCCCTTTGATGTGTCGGGGATTACGCTGTTTAATGTGGACGAGCTGACCAACCTGCCCCGCAGTTATAAAGGCTGCTGCTACACCATGATCAAAGAGCAGATTGCAGGACCTCTAAGTATTCCGGAAGAGAACTTCCTTATGCCGCCCACCCTCTCCGATGATTTTGAGCGGGAATCACGGGATTTTCAAAAGGCGCTGGAAGCGCGGGGCGGAATCGATCTGCAAATGCTGGGGCTGGGCTTCAACGGGCATATCGGCATCAACCAGCCGGGAACGTCCTTTGGCAGCGAAACATGGGTATCGCCCATGGACGAGATTTTTGAAGCGCGGGTGCGCAAGGAAACAGGCGTTGCAGATGATTATCCCCTGGGCGGGCTGACGCTGGGCATACGAACCATCATGCATTCCAAGAAAATCGTTTTGATTGCCAAGGGCGCCCACAAGGCAGAAATAGTGGAGAAAATGCTCCTTGGGCCCGTGACCGAGGATATACCCGCCAGCGTCTTGCAATTGCACCCCAACTGCGAATTTTTGCTGGATGCTGACGCAGCCGGCCGTGTCGCGGGCAGGTTGTAACAGGGAAGGGAGTTTATATGAAAACACCTTTTGCCATGGGTGAAAATTTGCGCGGGCAGATTGAGGAAACGGGATATCTGCATAAAGCATTGCCCCTTGATCTTGATAACTCCCTAGAGCGGTTAGGGCTTGCCAAGAAGGTTATAAGCCAAAGCGTGCTTTGCGATATGAAAAGCGCCGCGGGGTGGAAAAGCGCTGGCCCCGGTACATTAAGCCGCACAGGGCGGGTAACCCCAGCCGGCAACGTCAGCATGCGTATGGAAACCCCTACTGCCTGGAACGCCTGGCCCCAGGAGAACCCGGAGGGGGATTATACGCCCTTTTTCCGCCAGCACGCCATCTTTCAGGTGGACGGCAGGGATTTGAGCGAATACAACCGCATCCGTTTTTGGGTTTATCCTGACTGTCCTGGCGTTTATGCGGTGAATATTGACCTTTTATATCAAAATGACGGCGAAGTCAAAATTCCTGATCCTTATAACAGAGAAGGCCGTCATGAGATCAATCTTGTCAATGGAAAGTGGAACGAGTGTTTTTTGGAAATCCCTGAGCTGCCTAGGGACCGCATCACCAAGCTGTGCTTTGAGCGTGCTGTCTTTGGCCGGGAACGTACCATGGGCAAAACCTGGCGTTTTGATTTTGGCGAGATTGTTCTGGAAAAGGTGGAAGAGCCTGAGCTTGCGCACGGCTGGGAGCCGTCTGCGGGAAAAATCGCCTACAGCATGAGCGGCTACGAGGTAAAGGGCGTAAAGACTGCCGTGATGCGCGCGGCCGGCGCGAATCCGCCTTTTTTTCAGGTGAAGCGTTTAAATGGGGGGACCGCTTTTGCGGGGCAGGCCAAACGGAACATCACGGAAGATGGCAGTTTTGACATGCTGGATTTTAGTGAACTTCATGAGCCTGGACAGTATGTGATCGTATGCGGCGAAAGCCGCACCAGGCCGTTCCCGGTGGGGGAAGGCATTTGGGGCAACAGCGTGTGGAAAGCACTTAACTTTGTGTTCTGTGAGCGCTGCGGCACGCCGGTGGCCGGCATGCACTTAAGCTGCCATGGGGATATCATCGCCCAGCACGACGGCAAGACATTAGCTTACTGCGGCGGCTGGCATGATGCGGGGGATTTATCCCAGCAGACGCTGCAAACGGGCGACGTGATGTTTGCCCTGTTGGAGATGGCGGAAACGGCTCGGGAAAGCGACAGGCAGCTTGCCTTGCGCCTTGAAGAGGAAGCCCGCTGGGGCCTGGATTTTATGCTCAAGTGCCGCTTCTCGGATGGATGCTACGCCAGCAGCGCCGGCATCGTCCATTGGAGCGATGGGTATATCGGCACCTTTGACGACAGGCCCGCGCGGGTGCACGACAATTCCTTTGACAATCTGCTCTATGCGGGCTACTACGCCAAGGCGGCCATGGTGCTTCATGACGGCGAACCTTTGTGCCACCGATTGACGGATTGCGCCAGGGAGGATTACGCCTTTGCCCTTGAAAAATTTGAGCGGCAGGGATTCTCGGAACAGCCCATTCAGTGGGAGCACAGCCTGAACACCTCGCCCGCACAATACATGGCCACCATGAGCTGGACTGCAAGCTTGCTTTTTCAAATCACAGGCGAAGAGGCGTACGCGAAAAAAGCCGCCGAGGCCATCGAATACACGCTTTCCTGTCAGCGGATAAAGCCTCTGGGGATAGATGACCTGCGGGGATTTTTCTACCGGGACAAGGACCACCGTATTATACAGCATTACACCCACCAATCCAGGGATGCGGTGTTTATGCAGGCGTTGCAGCTCCTTCTTACAACGCAGCCGGATCATCCCCATCGAGACAAGTGGCTGAATTCTGTCCGGCTCTTTGGCGGATATATAAAGCAGCTTATGACATTCAGCGAACCATGGGGTATGCTGCCAAGCGGCGTATATCACGTAAGCGAGGGCAGTGACAGGGAGAGCATGACCCGCCAGCACCTGCAGGCCGGCGCGGCCATGGAAAAGGGATTTCAGGAGCAATGGAAGCAGGGTATCCCCCTGGATGAAGAACATCGCGTGCGCCGGTTCCCCGTGTGGTTCTCCTTTAGGGGCAACTCCGCGGTGCACTTATCCACAGGCAAGGCTGCCGCCATCTGTGCAAATATCTTTAATGACGAAAACCTCAAAAATATTGCCAGGGAGCAACTGTACTGGGTGGTGGGTAAAAACCCCTTCTGCCAGTCATTGATGTACGGGGAAGGGCACAATTACCCAGAACAGGCTGTTTTCCTACCCGGCTCCATGACAGGTCAGCTTCCGGTGGGCATTCAGACCAGAGATGATGAAGACATTCCCTACTGGCCCCAGGCAAACAATGCTACCTACAAAGAAGCGTGGCTCACCGTTGCGGGAAAATGGTTCACCCTGGTGGCCGAGCTTATAAAGGAGCAACATGCTTAAGATCGGCTTTGTGGATTACTATCTTGACAACTGGCACGCCAATAACTATCCCGCGTTCCTGCGCCAGGCGATTGTGAAATATGGGTACGATGCGAAGGTATCGGCTGCCTTTGGCATGATCGACGCGCCGGATGGCAAGACAAGCACGCAGTGGTGCAAAGAGCAAAACGTGACAATGGCAAACAGTATGCAGGAACTGCTGGACAGTGTGGATGCTGTGATGGTGATCGCGGCGGATGATTCCAGATTCCATGAAATTGTCTGTCCAGAGCCCCTGGCATCTGGAAAGCCCGTTTATGTGGACAAGACCTTTGCCCACGATCTGGCTACCGCGAAAAGGCTGTTTGCTATAGCTGAAGAGCACAAAACACCAATGTTCAGCGCCTCCGCCCAGCGGTATTGCCAGCATGTGATCGATTACCTGGCCGAGCGGAAAGAGCCGACGCGCTTTATATCCACCGTTGGCCCCCACAGTCTGGAGAATTACGCCGTGCACCAACTGGAACCCATTGTGGCAATTATGGGCGCAGGCGTGAAATGGATGAAAGCCTTTAAGGCTGGCAGTGCGGTGACGCAGCTGACCCTGGATTATGGTGGCGGGCGGCTGGCCAGCTTTACGCAAACGCCGCAGCCCTTTGCGGAATTCAATTTCATGGTCAGTGACGGAGAAACGGGGCGGCGGCTGCACAGCGACGACAGGAACTTCTACGAGAACCTGATGAAGGCCATCCTGGACTTTTTTGTAAGCGGCATCCCGCCGGTTGCAAAAGAGGAAACGCTGGAGATCATCTCCCTGATTGAAACGGCCAAGGTGGCCCGTAATCATCCGGACGAGTGGATCCCAATCATCCGCTGACCAACCATCGCAGGGAAGAAAGGCGTTAGGTTATGAAAAAGATCAAGCTGCATTATCTTCTGGGAGATGTGCACATGGGCGGCCACGATGTGCACCGCATCGCCCGCGGGGCATTAAAGCTGTTAACCGCGGCCGGCTGTTTTGACGTGCTGGTGGTTTGCGATGGGCCGGCCCTTGGGGACATCGGCTTTGACGAATATTTGCAATCTGGCAAAATCAATGAGGCAGATGCGTTTATTTTCAATTGCGGAAACTGGCGCTTTAATATTCCTGCGGAACAGAAGCTGCTGGAGGACGCGGTGGCGGCTGGCGCCGGTTTTTTGCTGATGCATGGCGACCACCCCTGCTACTGGCCGGCCGCGGGCATGGCCCCCTGGGAAGGGTTTGAGCGTATGGCGGGCTTTGTGTGGCGTGAAAAAACCAGCCATGGGGACTTCGGGAATTTTCATATTAGCGTGACGCAGCCTGACCACCCCATCATGCAAGGTTTATCCGGCTTTGACACGCGGGACGAAGTATTCTGCACCATGGAAAACCCTCACAATGTGTCTTTTGAGGTATTGGCTACGGCCTATTCTGACCCTGCCGTCATCTCCCGCCACGGCCAGGCAGGCACCGGCCAGGAGGAGCCCATAGCAATCACCGGCCGCTTTGGCAAAGGGCGTACCTACAACCAGGGTCTGGGGCATGTGTGGCCTTATTATACAGGCCATGGCCTGGGCGAGAACACCATGGTTTCCTGGATGCCCATGGAGCATCGCATCATGTTCGTGCGCGCCTGTGAGTGGATAGCCACCGGAGCTGTGGAACAAACCAAAGACTTTAACGGCAATATTTCATTATATAAGGTTGAGGCTTGATTATGCGCAAAGATTATCGGGTTACATTTATCCAAAAGGAACAGGCAGCCCTTGTGGAGCACGACATGGACGAAGCGCTCAAGCCTGGCCAGATACTGGGTCAAAATGTGCTTTCCCTTATCTCTACCGGCAGTGAGCGCGGCGGGTTTACCCAACAATTCCGGCCCGAGCAATATCCCATGCAAACAGGCTCATCTTCCATCGCCAAGGTTTTGAAGGTGGGGGAAGGCGTCACCAGGTACAAAGAGGGCGATTTGTTTTATCATGGCGAAAATCACACGCTTTTTGTGAAGGTAGACCAGGGCGACACGGTGCCTGTACCTACGGGAGTGGCACCGGAAAAAGCACTTTTCGGGCGGTATGCGGCGGTATCCATGACATCCATTTACCGCATGCGGGCAAAGCCGGTGGATAAGATCATCGTTACCGGGTTGGGTCTGGTAGGGCTGATGTGCGCCCAGGTGCTTACTTGCATGGGCTTTGAGGTGTACGCGGTGGACCCTTCGCCGGAGCGCCGCCTCATTGCTGCTGAAACAAACCTTACAAATATCGGCGAAAAATTAGCTGTCTGGCCGGAGCTTACAAAGAAGGCGGGCGGCATGCTGGAGTGCAGCGGCAACGAGCTGGCGCTTCGTGATGCGATCCCCTTTATGCGGCCCGGCAGCGACATCTTCCAGGTAGGGGTGCCCTGGCACAAGACCAGCGACTGGGATGCCCATACCCTTTTGTATGATCTGTTTTATTCCTATGTAAGCCTGCACGGCGGCTGGGAATGGTACCTGCCCAAGAAGAGCACGGAGTTTGAACCCCATGGCAATTACTATCACATACAGAGCGCCATGCAGTTGATTGCCGGCGGAAAAATGATCGTGCCATCCGCCATGTACGAGCTTCGCGACCCGAAGGATTGCAACCGTGTATACAGCGAGATATCCATCCCCCGCATGAAGCCTACCAGCATGATGCTGGACTGGCGTAATTTCTAAGGCGATGGAGGGAAAGCAAATGAAGCAGAAACCAAACGGTGTTCATCATATCGGCATGTCTTCCACCCATTTTGACGAAACGGTGCGCCTGTATGAAAAGGGGCTGGGCTTTACCATCAAGCACACCTGGGGCAAAGGCCAGCGGGTGTATATGATGGATATGGGCGACGGCAGCTGCATTGAGGTGTTCGAGGAAAAGGACAAGGAACTGCCTGCCATAGGCCGCTGGATGCATGTGGCCATCAACACGGATGATATCCAGAAAAGCTACGAGCGGGCGGTGAAGGCCGGCGCCAAACCCAAGCTTCCGCCTACCTTCGCGGATATTGTGGAAGCAACCCCTCAGCAAGTGAACATGTGGTTTGCCTACGTGGTAGGTTTCGACGGCGAGGAGATCGAGTTCATTCAGGAAGTATAAACCTTTCGTGAAAGTCATTCTCGCACTTTTCATGCGTTATCCCGGAATCCCCATTTAGTTATATGCTCCACACAGCTCCGCGTACCGTCATCCTGAGGAGCGCAGCGGCGAAGGATCTTGCCAGAACCGGGAAAAGATCCTTCGCTTCGCTCCGGATGACAGTCATGAAGGTTGGGTGTACTTAGGGCATTTGTGTGCGTTGGCCCATGAATGTATGGATGCATAAATGCTTTCCATTATAGTAAGCGAATGGGTTTATCTGCTGTTCCATAGAGATGCTCCAAGTGATATGAAAATAAATATGAAATGAATTTACACTTTTACGATGTGTGTATAGAATGAAAACAAAAGAACTATTTTTCCCTGCTGCCCCTCCCACAGAACAGAAGCTGGGTAAAAGCCGCCGCATCCTGCTTGTGCAGGGAGCCATTGCGGCTTCGATGTTTTCGTTGGGAACAGGTAACTTTCTGGCGGGCTTTTTAACATATCTCGGGGCCGGACCGGCTTTGATTGCGCAGATCACCGCCATACCCACGCTGGGCTGCGTGCTGCAGCTTATTTCTCCCTTTTTGTTCGAGCGGCTGAGGTACAGAAAGCTTGCCATCGTGCTGATTTGCTTTGCGTTCCGCTTTTCCATGGGCTTTACGGTGCTTGCCCCGTTCTTGTTTACCGGCTACGGCAGCCGTTTGACATTTGTGTTTGCGCTGTACTTGTTTTCCTTCCTGGCCGCGGGGTTTGTGACCCCCGGTCTCAACCAGTGGGTCATGCAGCTTGGTCCGGAAACGGGGCGGGGCCGCTATTTTGCCATCAAGGATATCATATCCACCATCACCACCGCGCTTGTTCTGTATTGTATGGCGCGGCAATTGGATTACTTCTCCGGCAAAGGTGTACCGTTGCACGGATACATCGTGGTATACGGCTTTTGCATTGCGTTTTCCCTGATAGACGCCGTGCTGATGTCCTTCATGCATGAACCGCCCAGCAAACCGGCGCCGGCCATGAAGTGGGCCGACCTCTTTATGCCATTGCGGAATCCGGGGTTTCGGCCGGTTCTTGTGTTTTTCATATGCTCTTACTTCGCGAGCTTCCTTTCCGGCCCGTTTCTTTCAGTATATCAATTGCAGTATCTTCATTTAAATCACAGCTTCATCACCGGTATCGGGATGATATGCTCGCTGGCAGGCATGCTTGGCATTTGGCTGTGGGGCCGTGTGGCGGACCGGCGGTACTGGCACGTGGTGGTGTTAAGCGGCGGAAGCATTGCCGCCCTGTGCAGCCTGGGCTGGTTTCTTATACCGCCTGGGGCTGCAAAGACGATTGCGCCCTTTCTCATGGCAGCATCGGCCGCCGGCGGCGCAGCCAGCGGCATGGCGGGACTCAATTTGCAATATGACGCAAGCCCCGCGGATGGCAAAACAACATACCTTGGCGTAACGGCCGCCCTGGCCAGCCTGGTGGGGTATGGCTCCGCCATGCTGGGCGGCCTTGTTCAAAAATACCTGCAGCCTTTGATAGGCCTTGGCAGCATGCGCGTGCTGTTTTTATTAAGCGCCGTATGCGCGGCATTGACATTATTGTATGGATTGCGCTGCCTGCCAAGGCACCCGTGCAAAAAGTGATGCCTAAGGCGAGGTTCGATTCTACCCCCAAAACCAGCACGCTATAATGGATGCATTACTGTTCGTTTTTCCGATATAGCAGCGGCGCGGTACCCACCACGCGCTTGAAACACATGGAAAAGGAACTGTTGCTCGCAAATCCGCATTGGATGGCAATGTCAAGAATAGAAAGGTTGGTTAGCCTGAGCATGCGCTTTGCCATGTTGATGCGCGTTGAGATGATATATTCATGCGGGGTAAAGCCGGTGCTGCTCTTAAACATACGGATAAAGTGGTAGGGGCTGAAGGAGGCGCATCTTGCAAGCGCTTCAACGGTGATGTCCTCTCTGATGTTTTCTTGAATATACGATAAAATCTTCTCCATATTGATTGGTTTGTCGCTGTCCTTTTGCTTTTTGTGCTCTGGTACTGTGAGCATCAATTCGGTAAGCGCGGAGTAGATGTACTTGGAAACCAGTATTTCGCTGATCGGCTCTGACTTGTGAAGCGCGTCAAAAATCCGTTCGACCGGGATCTTGGCGGCCAAAAAATCACGCGGCAGAATGACATCCCCGATATTGGCGGAGACTTCTTCAAAGATCCGCCTGGTTTGTGCACCGTCAAAGTGCATCCAAAGTATTTCCCAGCCGTCATTTGTGCCAAAGGTGTGCGGCTTGGTACAGTCGATCAAGGCGATTTCGCCCTCATGCAGTACATACTGCTGATCACCCAGTGTCAGGTATCCCTTGCCCTTGGTTACCATGATGCATAGAAAGCTGATGTACGTACTGCGGGCAACCATATACCCGGGGCTGCAAAAATACTGACCTATATGCAGTATGTAGTACAGCGCTTCTTTCGCGAAGCGGCTGGCTGTATGTATGTAGACGTTGGACGCGTCGCTTACGCCAAATTCAAGTGTTTTCATCTGCCGCCACCTCTTTTTTGAAATCGCAATTTCATATAAATATGGAGCAATATACCGAAAATTTTGGGGACAAATATATGTTATAGTACTATATGACGAATGTCAACGGGCGTTGTAAGCATTGCCAGGAAATGTGAAATGCTTAACTATTGATAGACATGCCGAAATCCGGCCCGCTTGAGGAAGCTGCTTTAAAAGACTGCTAAGGAGTGGTTTCTTTGCAAAAAAGTTTAAGAAAACGAGTGTACGAACACAAGTATTTCTATCTGATGCTGCTGCCCGGTGCCGTGTGTGTGCTGCTGTTTTCGTATGCGCCGCTGTTGGGGCTTTACATGGCCTTTGTCAACTTTACACCCCGATTGGGTCAATTCTGGTCGGCGCTGTTTCACAGCGAATTTGTGGGGTTTCAGTGGTTTTCCTATTTTTTCTCGGGGAATGATTTTTTGAATGTCATGCGCAACACGTTGGTAACCAGCGTGCTGACGCTTTTGATGGGCTTCATCATGCCAATCTTGCTGGCGATATTCCTCAATGAGTGCAAAAGCCGCGTGGTGAAAAGCGTTGTGCAAACCACGTCTTACCTGCCGTACTTTGTTTCTTGGGTCATTGCTTCCAACATCATCGTTACAATGCTTTCGGGGTCAGGCCTTATCAATCAAACGCTGCTGCGGCTGGGCCTTACCCAAAAGAGTATACCGTTTTTGCAGGATGGCAAGTACTTCTGGGCGATCGTTTCAATATCAAACACCTGGAAGGACATGGGGTACAACTCCATCATGTACCTGGCGGCCATCGCGGCCATCGACACAGGGATATTCGAAGCGGCCCAGGTGGATGGCGCGGGACGCCTTCGCCAGATATGGCACATCTTGTTACCCTCGATTCTCCCCACCGTGGTGGTGCTGCTCATTCTATCCATCGGCAAGCTGCTGAGCACCGGCTTTGACCAATTCTTTCTGCTGGGCAACAGCATGAACCGTGCGTATTCTGATGTGGTTGATACCTACTCCTTCCGGTACGGCATTCAAAATGGCATGTATTCCTATGCCACGGCGGTAGGCCTGTTTAAATCCGTTGTAGCGTTTTTCCTGGTGCTCATGTCCAACATGCTGGCGAAAAAAGCAGGCACGAGTCATCTGTTTTAAAATCAGCCGAAAGGGGGTTGGCGCATGAAGCGTAAAGACTTTACCTGGTATCTTGGCGAGTTTGTGATTTATGCCTTTCTGCTGACGATTTTTATCATTACGTTTCTGCCCTTTTGGAATATCGCTGTGCTTTCCTTTAACGAGGCAGGGGATACGCAAACCGGCGGATTTATCCTTTGGCCCCGCGCATTCACCGCCAGCAGCTATGCCGCCGTGTTTGCGGATGCGGAGATTTTTAACGCGCTGGGGGTGACGCTGCTTCGAACCTTTGTGGGGGTGCCGCTGACGGTGCTTGTGACTACGCTTTGCGCCTATGCGCTCAGCAAGCGGACCCTGCCGGGACGCCGCGGAATAGCGCTGTTCTTTATCTTCACGATGTATTTCAGCGGCGGACTGATTCCCTCCTACATGATTGTGAAGGAACTGGGGTTGATCGACAGGTTCTGGGTGTTTATTTTCCCGGGCTTGATCAACGTGTTTTGGATGATATTGGTCAGAACCTATATGGAGGGGCTGCCGGCCGAAATGGAGGAGTCCGCAAAGCTGGACGGGGCCAATGACTTTTTGATTCTTTACAGGATCATCCTGCCGCTTTGCCTGCCGGTCCTTGCTACCATTACGCTTTTTGCAACCATCAACCATTGGAATTCCTGGTACGATTCCTACATTTATACCTATAAGTCTTCCCTCAAAACACTGCAGGCGGTGCTGGTCAAGATTCTCAACCAATACCAAACGGGCGATATGCTGTCCGCTTCGCAGCAGATGGCCAACGAGGCGAAAAAGCTGCCGGTCTCCAGCGAGACCATCCGCATGACGGTGACCATGGTGTCCACCATCCCCATCATCATGGTGTATCCTTTCCTTCAACGTTACTTTATCAAAGGCATTATGGTAGGGGCTGTCAAGAGCTAAGGCGTTGTTAAGCGTGACCCGGGTCACGCCGAACATAGAATAAAAGGAGGAATCCAAATGAGGAAAAGAAGTCTGGCTACGATCCTGGCGCTCATCATGACTGTGTTGATGATCGTACCCGTAATCGGCAGTGCCGAGCCCATTACCCTGACCTTGTTTGACAAGAATACCGGCGATGCGTTTACCAACCCAGTTGCCAAGGAAATCACCGCCCGCACAGGCATCGTGATTGAAGTGCAGCAGCCGACCGGCAATCCGGACGAGAAGCTCAACCTCATGCTTTCCAGCGGCGATTTGCCGGACATCGTACTCATCGACCGCCGCGTTGCGACGCTCAATAAGTACATTGAAGCCGGCGCTCTGGTACCGCTCAATGACCTGATTGCACAATATGCGCCTGAACTCTATGAGCGTTACGGCGACGTATTGGCCAAGAGCGTGTACAAGGACGGAAAGAACTACTACTTTAATAACTGGTACGGCGTAGATCCCGATCCGAACTGGGCGTTTAATATGCGCATGGATATCCTGGAGGAGTTTGGCTATGGCGATCGCGCGAAAGCCGGCGAGCCCTTTACCCAGGAAGAGTATCTTGACCTGCTGCGCAAGTTTAAGCAAGCGTACCCGGGCGATGCGCTCAATCCCACCATCCCGCTGACCGTGAATGCCGACTACCTGCCTGCCATCGTGGGTACCTTTAAAGCCATGTATGGCCTTAAGAACTACTATGAGCACGATGGCGTCATCGAGTTCCTGCCCCGTGATCCCAAATACCTGGATATGATGAAGTTCATGAACACCTTGTATACGGAAGGGCTGTTGGACGCCGAATGGGGCATCACCAATAACGCGCTCTACACCTCCAAGATCATGAGCGGCCGTGTGTTCAGCGTGCCTGGCGGCAATGTGTCCGATGCCAATGCCCATTTCCGTGAGACAGAGGGCGAGGGCACGAACAAGCTGTTCTACATGTTCAAAGTCACCGCGCCTGGCGTTGAGCCCAATGAGACCACCTATGGACCGAGAAGCTCTCTGGGCTGGGACGGCGTGGGCATCACCGTCAAAAACAAGCATCCGGAAGAAACCATCAAGCTTTTGAGCTTCCTGGCCAGCGAAGAAGGGCAGTACCTGCTCATGTGGGGCCTGGAAGGGGTCCAGTGGAACATGGTGGACGGCGTGCACACGCCCACCCAGGAAACCTTGGACGCTATCCGCGCTGACTGGGCCGCCTTCTCCAAAGAAAGCGGCGTGCGCAAATGGACCTGGATGATCCGCAACGGCCTTGGCATGGATGGCACGCCTTATGACCTTATGTTCCGTTATAACCGCGATGAGGTTAACCTGCATGGCCTCAAGAGCATGGCCGGCTCCAACTGGGATACCGCGCTGTATGACGACATCGGGCCCACAGCGGGATCGATGGAAGCGCTGGCCGAGCAGAAGATTCGCGATCTGATCGACAGCAGCTTTGCAGCGATGGTCAACGCTTCCTCCAACGAAGAAGTGGAACGTATCTACAACGAAATGATCGCGCAAATGGATGCCAACAATGCCGCCACGGTGGAAAAGATCTACACGGATAACTACTCTGCCCGCAAGCTGCTGTATGACCAGGCGGAAAGCAACCCCGCCAAGTAAAACGCTTTGTCTAGGTTCTGTTAAGGTTCGCGCAGGACATGCGCACATTCGTTCCGCCGCCGGTGTCAGGGAACCCCTTGACACCGCGCGCCGGGACCGAAGGTACCCACTGAATTTGTACATACCAATTTTGTCAGTTCACGCTTATTTATCAAATGACAGTTCATTGCCATCATGGCGATAATGACGGAATTGTTTAAATATTTGCTCTCCGGGCGAGCTATAACGCGAGCGTTCGGTATTATTTTGTTGCAACTTAGGAGGAAAAAACATGTGGCATCTCACATCTCCCCAGGGCAGGCTGGAAGTCATCATCACCCAAGGCCAGGCGGGGGATTTGGTCTACCGTGTCAATAAGAACGGAACCCAGGCACTTAAGGATAGTCCCCTGGGGTTTGTAAGCGATCTTGGGGATTTTACTGCGAACTTAGTCTTTGAACAGGCGCAGCAGCAGGAAATCAACGAGTCTTACAGCCTTCCGGTGGGTAAAAAGGCGGTTTATACCAACCATTGCCACGAGCTGACGCTTGCTTTCAGGCAAGGAGATACCCCCTTTGTCCTTCGGTGCCGGGCCTTTGACGAGGGTGTTGCCTTTCGGTATGAGATACCGGCCGCCTGCCCGCAAAAAATCGCCATCGCGCGCGAGGCGACCGGCTTTTGTGTCGCGCAGGGTTTTGACGAGCTGTGGCTTCAAGATTGGGTGAAGTCCTACGAGGGCGTGTATCATCCAAGGATTTGGGACCATACGCTTTCTCATCAGCATTTTGGCATGCCTAGCCTTATGCATGACAGCAAGCAGGGCAATTGGATGATGATCAGCGAAGCGCAGGTGCTGTCCACCCAGGGAGCCTACTGTTCAACCCACCTGGTGGGCACCAAGGGCCGGCGGCTGGATATTGCCTTTGCCCCCGAGGAGGGCGGGAACCCCATTGTCACTTCTCTTCCCTTCACTTCACCCTGGCGCTTTGCAGTCCTGGCGGATAGCCTCGACGAGCTCGTGAATACCACGATGAACTACAACCTCAACCCGCCTTCCACACTTGAGGACACCAGTTGGATACGTCCCGCGCGTGCCTTGTGGGCCTGGTGGGAGTATGAGAACGCCGCGCAGCTTTACACCGAATCAAAAGCATACATCGATGTTGCTGCCGCCATGGGTTTTGAGGCAGTCACGCTGGACTGCCCCTGGGATGCCAGCTGTGTAAAGACCCTGTGCGATTATGCCCACACGAAGAATGTTCAGGTTTGGATTTGGACGGGAATGCAGCAGCTGAGCACCTATGAGAAGGCGCAGGCCCGCATTCCGCTGTGGGCCAGTTGGGGCGTGGACGGCCTGAAGGTTGACTTCTTTGAAAACGATTCCTGCCATACCATGTGGCAGTATAACATGATTGCCGACATGATGACCGAGCATAAGATGATGATCAACTTCCATGGCGCAACCAAGCCCATGGGCGAGGGCCGCACCTGGCCCAATTACATGACCAGTGAGGGCATTCTGGGTTTGGAGCACTACAAGTGGAGCAACCTGCCCAACGCGGCGCACAACTGCACCGTGCCTTTTACCCGCAACGTATTGGGTCCGATGGATTACACCCCCACCGGCTTCTCCAATAAAAACCGCAACACCAGCATGGCCCACCAGATGGCGCTGCCGGTGGTTTTTGAGTCGGGCATCACCCACTATTCGCTGTCCCTGTATTATCTGGAGGCTTGGCGCGGCACCGATTTCCTTCGCCGCACACTTAACAAATACGACGGCGTTCGTGTGCTGAGCGGTTATCCTGGGGATCATGCCGCCATCCTGCGCTACGCCGGAGATCAATACCTGGTGGGCGTGATCAACACCTATAAGCGAACTTTGCCCCTTTCCCTTGACTTTCTTCCGGAAGGCGAATTCGAAGCCGAGCTGTATGAGGATGAAGGGAAGGGCGAATCGATTGGCATGCGGCGTATGCGGGTCAACCGTGATACCAAGCTGGAGTTGAATTTGGTTGAAAACGGCGGCGCGGGGCTGTACATTGCCCCCCATGTCGGGGAGCTGCCAAAGGGCGTCTGCTCGGGGTATATGAGCCCGCGCGTGACCGAGTATCCGGCTTTTAAGGCCAAACCCCGCGGGGGCAGTGAGCCGGTGGCCTGGGATGCTGATTTGCAAGGTCTTTTGCTCAACGCCGGGGCGGAGTTTGCTCTTGATGTGCCCGAGCGTAAGCGCTATACGCTTCGCTTCTTCTATGCGGCCGAAGGGCCTTGGACTTTGGGTGTTCAAGCGGGGGACCATCGTGTGACCCAAAACATGCCCAAGACCGGCCACTACAGAACCTTTATCACCCATCAAGTGATCATGACGCTAGATAAGGGGCGCCAAATCTTGCGCATCGATCGAGTGGATGGCCAGGTGCCCGCGCTGACCAAGATGCTGCTGATAGACAACGACCCGGCGGAAACCCTCTTCTTCCCCGCAAATGCGGCGCAGCTCACCGGCGAGGCTGAGCTTACACAGGCGGCGGATGGTGTTTGGGAAGCGGTGGGGTTGGGCGGCGGCGCGGTGATGCGCTATACCGATATTCAGCTCGAAAAAGCCGGTGTATACGTATTGCGTGTTGATTACTGTGCCGGTGCTGCCCGGGATATCCGCTTTGAGGCCAATGGAGACCAAGTGGTGGAAACGTATCTGCACCCTACCAGCGGCTGGGATTTCCCCTGCTGGAACAGGCCTGAGGGCAAAGAAATTCTGATCCGTCTTCATGCCGGGGCCAATACCATCACCCTCTCCAATCCCAATGGGCCTATGTCACACATACGGGGCATGGCGCTGACCTGGGAGGCCCAGGGCTGATGCCTGCGGCCGATACTCGGAAAGGCATATATCGCAATGGAGGGCATTATGCAAGTACGCGTGTGGGCGGAGCAAGTGATCATCCCCACCTATTCGGTGGGGAAGCCTGATAAAAACCCCATGTTCTTGGAGAAACGGGTCTATCAAGGCTCCAGCGGCAAAGTCTACCCTCATACGGTAATAGACACCGTGTCCGATGAAAAGACCGACCAAGCTTATCAGGCGGTTTATTTGGAGAACGAGTATCTGAAAATTATGGTGCTGCCAGAGCTGGGCGGGCGGATACAGCGGGCTACGGACAAGACAAACGGTTATGATTTTGTCTATTACAATCAGGTGATTAAGCCCGCCATGGTGGGCCTGAACGGCCCGTGGATTTCGGGAGGGATTGAGTTCAACTGGCCGCAGCATCACCGGCCCAGCACCTTTGACCCGGTGGCCTGGCGTACGCAGGAGCACCCTGACGGCAGTGCATGCATTGTGGTGGGTGAGATTGAGACGATGTTTCGCACCCGCGGCACCACCCACTTTACGCTCTACCCAGGCAAGGCCTACCTTGAAATCAGCACACAAGTCTATAATCGGACCGATGCGCCGCAGACTTTTCTGTGGTGGGCCAATCCGGCTGTAGCGGTCAACGACAATACACGGTCCATTTTCCCGCCGGATGTGCACGCGGTCATGGATCACGGGAAGCGGGATGTGTCCGCTTTTCCCATCGCCACGGGCGTATACTATAAGCAGGACTATGCTCCGGGCACAGATATATCCCGGTACAGGAACATTCCCGTGCCCACCTCCTACATGGCGTACCATTCTGATTATGACTTTGTGGGCAACTACGATGACGGTAGGCAGGCCGGGCTTTTACACGTGGCGGATCACCATATCGCACCCGGAAAGAAACAGTGGACCTGGGGAAATGGTGCGTTTGGGCAGGCCTGGGATCGCAACCTCACCGACGAGGATGGCCCCTATATTGAACTGATGACCGGCTGCTTTACGGATAATCAGCCCGATTTCTCCTGGCTTATGCCCTATGAGCAAAAGCGTTTCACGCAAGTCTTCATGCCCTATAAGCAGGTGGGCCAGGTGAGCGATGCAACGCGGGATGCGGTGCTGCGCCTTTCCCGCGAAAACGGTCAGCTGCATTTGCTGGTCTATGCTACGGGACGATACCAGCAAGCGCAAATAGCAGTAATACAAGGGGATCAAACGCTATTTACGGCACAGGCCGATCTTTCTCCGCAGGCGGCCTTTGAGGCCTTTTGTCCTTCGGGGCCGCAGGGAGGAGAGCCGACACTGACTGTGACCACGCGGGAGGGGAGGGTGCTGGCACACTGCAGCCTGCGTCAAATGCCGCATCAGCCAATGCCGGCTCCGGCTACTGCCATCCCGCCCGCCTGCGAAGTGAGCAGCTGTGAAGAGCTGCTGCTCTTTGGTCAGCATATCGAGCAGTATCGGCATGCCACTTGGGATGCCGCCGCCTACTATCTGGAGGGGCTGCGCCGCGATGAAAGCGACTTGCGCCTGAATAACGCTTATGGCAAATTGCTGGTAAAGCGCGGGCTGGTAGAGCAAAGCCTCCCCTATTTTGACAGAGCGATTGCCAAGCTTACCTTGAAAAATCCCAATCCCTATGACAGCGAGCCCTATTTCAACCGGGGTGTGGCACTTTGTTATTTGGGCCGCTGGCAAGAAGCATACGACGCTTTTTTTAAAGCTACATGGAGCGCAGCGTGGCAAGGGCCGGGGTTTTACCGGATTGGGTGCATCGATCTGATGCGCGGGGAAGATGAGCTGGCACTAAATCACCTTAACACCGCGCTCATCTATAACAGCCATAATATGAAGGCCCGCAATGCAAAGACTGCCGCGCTGCGCCGGCTGGGGCGGCTGGAACAGGCCGCGCAGGTAGCCAGGGAATCCATCGCCATCGATCCCCTGGATCCCATTTCCAGGCGAGAGCTGGGCTTGATGATCGACATGGAGGATAGCCAATGGCTCAGCCATGCGCAGGGGGATCACAATACCATCATCGAGCTGGCGCTGGAATATATGCAATGGGGTTTTTGTGAGGATGCGGCCGCGATACTAAAAGCGTATTGTGCTCAGGTGGGCGATGAAAAAGCGGTGTATCCGCTGGTCTATTATCATTTGGGCGTGATCACAGAAGATAACACATGGTTCTCTCGCGCGCAGCAGGCGATACCGGACGGCTGTTTTCCCCACCGATTGGAGGATTGCGCCGCCCTGGAAGCTGCTATATCCAGGAGTGAGGATCATTCCAAAGCGCAATACTATTTGGGGAACTTTTGGTATGACCGGCTGCAGGAAGAACGGGCAATTAAAGCCTGGGAAGCCTCGGCGAAGGCCGACGACGGCTACGCCACTGTGCACCGCAATTTGGCGCTGGCTTACTATAATAAACGTAAGCAGCCGCAGCTTGCCATGGCTTCGCTGGAAACCGCCTTCCGGCTGGACACCAGTGATGCCCGGGTATTTATGGAACGCGATCAGCTGCGCAAAAAACTTAAGGTTCCTGCGAAGCAGCGGTTGCAAGACTGTGAGGCAAACTGGCCGCAGGTTTTAGCGCGGGACGATCAGTACCTGGAATACTGCACGCTGCTTAATATGACGGGTCAGCATGAAAAAGCGCTTAACGCGCTGCTCACCCGGCATTTTCACCCCTGGGAAGGAGGGGAGGGGAAGGTGCCGGCCCAGTGGCGGCTGGCACTGACCCAAATGGCGCGGCAGCATCTGGCAGCCGGCGAGGCACAGGAGGCGCTCATGCTGCTGGAACGCGCCGCCGGGGAATATCCCCATAGCTTTGGCGAGGGCAAGCTCCCTGGCGCGCAGGAAAACGATATATGGTATCTCATGGGGAGAGCGCTTGAGATGCTGAATCGTTCTCACGACGCAATCAGTGCCTATACCCGTGCCAGCCTGGGCCTCTCGCAGCCGGTGAGCATGATGTACTATAACGACCAGCCTCCTGAAATGATCTTCTATCAGGGATTGGCCAGAATACGCCTGGGTGATCAGCAGGGCGCGGAGGAGCGGTTTGACCGCTTGGTTGCCTATGGCGAGCAGCATCTGGAGGATAAAATAGCCATCGAGTATTTTGCCGTGTCCCTGCCGGACCTGATGATCTTTGAGGAGGACCTGTGCCTTCGCAACCGGATTCACTGCCTGTTTATGATGGCGCTGGGGTATGTGGGCAAGGCAGATCAGGTCCACGCACAGGCAGCTTTAGACTCGCTCAAGGCGCTCTGCCCCGAGCACCAAGGGGCGGAGGTTCACGCCCGGCTCTAATAATATAATACCGACATAGCGGGGTACGTACATGATTACATGGGATCATCAAAGCCGGATCGTTCACCTTCAAACCTGCAATATGTCCTATATCCTGCATCTGGGCGAGGAAGTGCGCGGCCTGTATTGGGGCGCACCTGTCGATCCGAATGATTTTGATCCAGCTCAAGCGCATGTGTTTCACAGCTCTTTTGATGTGGATACCGGGATGGAACGAAGCGAATACGCGGTGGATGACGGGCAACACTTTGCCCAGCTCTGTTTGCAGTTGGAGGACGCATCTGGACTGCAAACCTGCCGTATGCGCTACGTTGCTCATTCCATCCAGGATGAGACGCTTACTGTCACCTTTGTTGAACCGGATATGGGTGTTGAGCTGATGGTTACGTATCGGCTTTACCCGCAATACGACATCCTCGCCCGAAGCGCCAAACTGACCAACAAGGCTGATACTTCGGTAAAGGTACGCAGGTTCTTTTCTGGCTGTGCTGTTCTGCCTATAGGATTTGAGGGGGAAGTGCGGTACCTGTCCGGCAAATGGGCGGGCGAAAACAGGCTGATCACCAAGCCGATTGGCGAAGGCGTTTTCAGCCTGGAGAGCCGCCGTGGTTTTTCGGGTACCCATTCGACACCCGCCCTGGCGCTTGGAAAAGGAGCGGATGAGGATCACGGCGCCGTTTACTTTGGCCTGCTGGCCTATAGCGGGAACTGGCGCATGGAAGTAGAGAAGACGCCCTTTGGTCATACCAGATTGCTGGCCGGCCGAAATGATTTCGACGCGGCCGAGTGCCTGGCTCCCGGCGAAAGCCTTGCGACCCCCGCTTTCTATCTGGGCTTTTCCCAAGGCGGTTATGGGGACATGAGCCGTACATTGCATCGCTTTGGACAGCAGGTTGTGATGGATCGGAATCTATGCCGCCGGGTGCTGTACAATTCTTGGGAAGCCACTGCCTTTCATGTGGAAGTCAATTCGCAAAAGGAACTGGCGAAGCGTGCCGGCGAAATGGGCGTAGAGCTGTTTGTGATTGATGATGGGTGGTTTGGGGCACGGAATAGCGATAAGGCCGGCCTTGGAGATTGGGTAGTGAATCCGCAGAAATTCCCCAATGGCTTGGAAGAATTGACCGACTATGTCATCTCCCTGGGAATGGGTTTTGGCATCTGGGTGGAACCGGAATCCGTCAATCCCGACAGTGACCTGTTTAGGTCGCATCCCGATTGGATTTATCATATACCCTCGCGGGAGCCTGCTTTGCGGCGAAATCAGTACCTGCTCAACCTGTCGCTGCCGGCGGTACAGGCGTATTTGAAGCAGTCTCTGCGCAGGCTGCTTCAAAATAAAGCGATTACCTTCTTAAAGTGGGATATGAACCGCCCCATGACTGATTGGGGGCTTGATCCCAGCCAGTGGCGCAAGCATACGGAGGCACTTTATGACCTTTGGGAGATGATCCGGGTGGAATTTCCCCACGTGGAGCTCGAATGCTGTGCCGGCGGCGGGGGACGGGTGGATTTTGGCGCATTGCACTGGGCCGACGAGTTCTGGCCAAGCGACAATACAGATCCCTACGAAAGGCTGTTTATCCAGGAAGGTTTTACCCAATTCTATCCTCCCCATGTCATGATGTGCTGGGTCACCGATACACCTCCAAACGCCTTCAAAGCAGGACGCGACAGCCTGCGGTACAAGTTCCATGTAGCCATGCAGGGAGGACTGGGCATTGGCGCGGATATCAGCAAGTTCACGCCGGAGGAGATTGAGACTTGCAAGCAATATATCAGCCAATACAAGCAGATTCGCGAGGTTATTCAGCAGGGCACGCTGTATCGCCTGCGCTCGCCTCACGAGCATGACTTTTCTGCCGTTTCCTATGTTTCGCAGGATCAGCAAACCGCTATAGTGTTTGGCTATATGATTGGGCGGCGATTTGGCGATCCGCTTCCTTTGGTATGCCTGAAGGGCTTGTCCCCTCATGCTAGATATTTGGTTGATGGGCAGCAAAGTATGAGTGGGCTCACGCTGATGAACGCAGGATTGCGCATGAATCTACAAGGCGATTTTGATAGCTGCATGATCGTGCTTCGCAGGGAAGCGTGAACCATTGATTGTAAGGGCATCACGGTGATTCCATATATGGATGAGCAGTGATGCGGTGCGTAAATGGAAACGGAACGTAGCCTGCCTTTCGGACATATTTGTCCAAAGGCAGGCTACGGTTATTGTAAGGGTATATAATGCTAGTTTTTCCACGATATGCTGTTGATCATGAAGATATCGAAAGGCGCTTTTCTGGAGACCATTCCTTACATTGTGACCTGTAAGTTTTTACATTGACTACTGGAAGATATATATTTCGATCAACGTCTGTTTCTGTGGTAATTGCATTCGGGAACCTCCCAAAGAACAGGAACTGCCTAATTATGAGGAGGATTTGCTAATGAAAAAAGTAACTGTACTTTTGTGTCTATGCCTGACGCTGTTTTCCCTCATACCTTTCGCCTTGGCCGCGCCAGGGGATGCGATGCTGTTTACAGAGGATCAGCGCTATGAATGGGGGATCGAATCGTACGTATCTTCAACCATGGCATCTATTGGAGATACGGTCTATATCCTGTGCGGAAAAGAGATTTATGCCTATACGGCAGGACAGGAAAAGCCGGTACTGGTAGCTGCCGGTTTGGAATCCGGCTATTACGCCAATTATGACGAGGCTAAATCGATCCTGGGGGATAAGGCAGATACAATGATTTACGCTTTGGTCAGCAGCAAGGATTCGATCTATGGTCTGAACTGGCTGAACGGCAAGCTGTTCCCGCTGACATTTGACGATGGAAACGCGGTATTAGGCACTCCGATTCAGCTTGACTTTACAGGTCTTGCGCAATCCAAGGATGAGAAGACAGTTGTCAAGGAGGTTTACCGGCTTGGAATTTCGGGCAACAGGCTGTACGCCATGTTCCGTGATAACGACGCAGATGAAAAGCCTATACTCGCCGGCTTTGACCTTGCAAACGGGTCGAATCAGGTGCTTGATATCCCCGGCGCACAGGATATGACGCCCTATAAGGATGGCAAACTGCTGGTCAAAATCTTCAATGCTGAAAAGACGGATAAACCGGCTTTGGCAATTGTTGAACCTGCGGACAACTCCGTTTCCGTCAAGGTGACTTTAGAGGATACAAATGAGTTTGGCCTTGTATACCAGCAAGAAACCGATACACTGTATTATGCCACCACCAGCAAATTGATGGCTGTGAATGGTTTTGGCAACGCCGTCCAAATCGCTTATGTGCCCGCTGGCAACATGGATGGCAATGCCGGGGCCTGCAGCGCCGCACTGCTGCCTGGCAGTCTGTATGTGCTCAACACACCAGATGGTTTGATTGTGCGCAATACCAATTCGCAGGCCACCTCTACAGGAACATTATCCATCTATGGCGGACAGCTGGAGCCTGCCTCCACAACCTTTACCCAGAAATATCCTCAGACGCCTGTCACCTATAACGCTGATGCAGACTATACGAATACGGATACACTTGTGCAAACCATGATTTCCGGCGACAATTCCTATGATATCTATGGTTTGCTGATACAATATCAGGACCTTCAAAACCTGATCGAGAAGGGTTATTGCCAAGACCTGTCCGTTTCGCCCGAGATTGGGGCGGAGATTGCGAACATGTATCCCTTTATTCAGGATACCGTTTCTAAGGACGGAAAGGTCTATGCCGTACCGGTCTTTATGGATAGTCGTGGCCTTTGCATGATGCCCGACGTATGGGAGGAGGCTGGCCTGAAAGACAAGGTTCCTAGCTCCTTCATTGGTCTATTGGACTTTTTTGCCTGGTGGTCAGAGGAAGGACATGATCAGTACCCGGATGTGCAATTGTTGCAGGATGTTACGGATTATGGCGAAACCCTGTTCAAGATAGCGATGAGCCAGTATGTATATACTTGCCAGGCGGAAGGCAAGGAACTGTCCTTTGACACACCGCTGTTCCGAACTTTGATGCAGGCTTTGGAAAAAGTGGATGTGCAAAGGCTTAATAAAACAATCACAAACAATTCAAGGCAGAATGATCGGGACGCCAATGCACTGCTTATAGATTACAGTGATTGGATCAGCGCACATGCCATGGTACGGAACCGTTCAAATGCTGAGCCGTTGATCCTCCCCATGGAAGAAGGCGGACCAAAGCACATCCCCGTCTTCATAGAGGTGCTTTTCATCAATCCCCTCACGCAGAATATGGATATTGCGCTCAAATATCTAGATAATGCACTGGAGAGCATGAATCCCGACCAGCATGTTATGATGTATCCCAATGACAATGAGCCTGTTCCATTACCAGGGAATGAGCAGCTGGTGGCAGGATGGCAGGAGGAATTAGATAAGCAAAAGAAATTGCTGGAAAAGGCCAAGCCGGAAGTAAAGAAGGATATCGAAACCAATATACAGTGGTATGAGGATATGCTTGCGAAAAAGGATGACTTTCTCTGGAGTGTCTCTGCGGAGACGATTGTTAGGTACCGTGAGCTTGCTCCCTTGTGTTTTACCGCGACCGCGAATCTGTTGAACTACCAAGCCCAGGACGGCAGTTCTGAAATCAATACACTGATTGAACGTTACCGCCAAAAGAAGATGTCTCTGGATCAGTTTATCACGGAAGTGGATAGTAAAATCCAAATGATCCTTTTGGAACGCCAGTAGATTAGCACAGGGGAAATGTGTGATGAAGAAATACAAAAGAGAGGGTAAAATGGCGATAATGACTCTGACTATTCAGGCGAACGGCAACGATCGGAAAAGGGGGGATCGAAATCCCTCCTTTTTCTTCCAGCGCCTTCATTTCCTAGTCTATAGTCAACCTAACAAGTTGCCTAATCTTTCTTTTGATCGAACATTCTGAAAAACATATTAAAGATCAAATAGGTTGAATAACAAAATACAAGATATAGTATGTAGTTCTTGCAAAACTGCTATATCTTG
Source organism: Bacillota bacterium (assembly GCA_023436585.1). Classification (GTDB taxonomy): domain Bacteria; phylum Bacillota; class Clostridia; order Christensenellales; family Aristaeellaceae; genus JAEWAH01. The sequence goes on from JAEZIN010000035.1 coordinate 239,441, forward strand.
TGTATTACGACCTTTGGCCCCTTTTCAAGATAGTTACAAAATAGATGTAAAGGAAACCGCCATTTTCTCGCTACTTGTTCAATATAAATAAAAACCCGCTGGAATCGGCCGATTTACAGTGGGTTTTTTGGTCGAGGTAACAGGATTTAGTAGGCTCTGTGGATAATCTTGTCAACACAGTCTGCCGTCCCCAGTGCTTCGTCCCCTGTGCTTTATAGATTTAGCCGTATGCTTGATGCTAATACCGCTCGGCTGCTTGTTTCAGCCTATCGCGAAGTTCTTCCCGCACATGCTTAGGGCTTTGGCAAACGCATTGATCTCCAAAGCTCATCAAAATGCCATATCCGTAATCATCCTCAACAAGATGAAACTGAACTCGGTACAAATCCTTTCCAGTGGGCGTTACATTCTTTTCGCTGCAATAATCAAGCACCCGGTCGAGGACGGAAGCGTTCACCAGCAACTCGACGTCAATCATCTTGGTCGCCATATCATCAGCAAATTCTGAAAAGGCGGGTGGCGTGGGCCGTGGCATAAATATTTCCGAGCACAAATCGATTTTAGATATTCGAGACAGCTTGAACATGCGAAAAGCATTTTTCATCCGGCAATAGGCTTGCACATACCAGTGGTTTTCTTTGAGCAATAGTCGGTGCGGTTCGATGCTGCGACGCGAGTGCTCTCCCTGCCGGTTCCAATATAGAAAAGACACAACGCAGTGATTGTCAAGCGCTGCTTTGAGTTTTTCGATCTTGACAGACAAGTCACTGCCCAACCAAGATGATAAATCAATCGAAATTTGATTGGCGCGCAGTGTAATCTCATTTCGCTGCACTTCCGGGATCATGCTGGTGACTTTCGCAAGCGTTGTGGTGACTTCCTCGGAGCTCAGTGCGCCAGAGATGAATCCTAGCCCCATCAGTAGCGCGGTTATGTCATTCGTCGTGAAGATGCCCTTTTCAACCTTGTACTCCTTCATGATCCCGATTCCGCCGCCGGTGCCGGGAGCGGTGGTAATCGGGATGCCCGCCCGATTGATGGTCTCAATATCCCGATAGATGGTACGCAACGACACCTCAAACATATCAGCGAGCTGCTGCCCGCCCATCTTGTCCTTGGTGAGCAACAGCATAATGATGGCGATCAGACGTTCCAGCTTCATAGAAATCCCTCCGGACTTTATTCTATATTGCTGACATGATGGTGTCAACAACATGGGTTATACTAAATATGAAGCACGGAAAAAACACGGAATGGAGATTGTGTATGAAAAAGCTATTTCTCGCCTCCTCATTTGCGGATGTTGCCGAACATTTCAAGGATTTTATTGGACAAGAAACCGAATCTAAGACGGTGACTTTCATTCCAACCGCCAGCATCGTGGAGAAGATGAATTTCTACGTAAAGGCTGACCGAAAGGCGTTGGAGGGTATGGGGCTGATCCTCGATGATTTGGAGATTTCACAGGCCAGCCAGGATGAAATCCGCGCAAAACTAGTCCTGAATGACTTCATCTATGTTTCAGGTGGCAATACCTTTTATTTGTTGCAAGAACTAAAAAGGACAGGAGCGGATCAATTGATCCAAGAGCAGATCGGCCAAGGGAAACCCTATATGGGGGCTTCGGCGGGTTCGATGGTGCTTGCACCCCATATTGATTATGTGAAAGCGATGGATAGTCCGAAAAAGGCCCCCATATTGTCTGACTATACGGCATTATCTGTGGTCGATTTTTATCCGTTGCCGCACTATGGTGAATTTCCCTTTAAGAAAGCGGGCGAAAAGATTTTGCAGGAGTATCAATCTGGCAGGAAACTCTATCCGATCAATAACCACCAAGTCATTATAATGAACGGAGACGTGGTCACCGTGAAGGGGAAAGTATAGTGGGCAAGTACCAAGCTGACCATATGCTTTAAGCATGCAGGTAAAATTTAGAAACCGTAGAGGCACTTGAATGTCATTAAGATAGCCAAGTGAGAAAAAAGCAGTGTATTAAAAAGATACGCTTCTTTTTTTGAGTAAAAAATTGTGAGGAAGGACTTGACTGGAAAAATTGCGGCAAAGTCTCTTGAAAAACGAATTTTAGGAG
>JAEZIN010000004.1 GCA_023436585.1 Bacillota bacterium
CTATGGCGAAGGGGTCCCACCTGTTCCCATTCCGAACACAGAAGTTAAGCCCTTCAGCGCCGATGGTACTTGGCTGGACACGGCCCGGGAGAGTAGGTCGTCGCCGGATTCCATAAAGAGCATCTCATTAGAGGTGCTCTTTTTTTGATAGGCACAGCTAGAGGCAAATGCTATTAATGATTATACTTTCCTTTTGCTTCAATTATTAGGCGCGAGGGTTTATGTCTGTTCCCGCCCATCTGGCTCAATCGGCGCGCTGGTTCGCTATCGCTCCCATCGCTTGTTTCGCCAGCCTCCTCCACACCGCCCATTCCCGCCATTGGCGGGGGCGGTGTTCCGGAGCCCTTCAGGCCGATGGTACTCCGCTTCCCACGACCCGGGAGAGTAGGTCGTCGCCGGATTCCATAAAGAGCATCTAGTACTAGATGCTCTTTTTCCGTATAATGAATTGCAATTGTTTATAGGAAACGGACTTGATCGGAAATATCTTTTTGGACGAATGGAGCAGTTTATGCAAATAGAACGGGTGGGAGACAGAAGCATAGTATTCACATATCCTGTGTCTGGATGGGATTTGAATATCCATCTGATACTGGGAAAGAAGTTCAACTATCTTATTGACACGGGGCTGGGCCTTTTGAGTATGGTACCGGTAAAAGAGCACCTGCACGGCAACAATAAACCCATAATCGTCATCAACACGCATCATCATTGGGATCACGTGTGGGGGAATCATGCCTTTGAGGGGTATACGATTGTTTCCCACAGTTTATGCAGAAAAAGAATCCAGGACAAATGGGATGTGATGGTGGAGAGGAATGGGCGCTATATGGCAGGGGAAGCGATCCTGTACCTTCCGAACCTGGTTTTTGAGGATACACTGTATTTTCCGGAGGACAAAATCAAGCTGTTTCACACGCCCGGACATACGTTGGACAGCATCAGCGTTCTGGATGAAGAGGACGGCATATTGAATGCCGGCGACAATGTGGGAGATACCATGGAGGAGATTGTTCCTTCTCTTGAGACAGAAAAAGCGGTTTATGCCAATACAATATCGAAATACAAGGATATGGATATTCGATTCTGCATTTCGGGGCATAACAAAATTTGTAGTCACGATGTTTTTGATATGATTCTAGAGCATCTGCACTAATTTTCGTATTTGATGGGACATTAAAGAATCATTCCAGAATATAGTTGCTGTCCTTTCTTTGCTCGGGAGAGGAACTCTCAGTACGGTGCTTATCTGCTTCCCGGCCAGAATGTTTAAAAACTGCCCTCAATGAGTCAAATTATATGCAGTGACATGGCAGGGGATAAGGCATTGCATACAGAATGACTTTTTGCTATGTTCTTTTGGAGGAAGTATTAAATATGATGAAAACATACAGCGAGGAAATGCTACTTCGCACCTGCCACTGCGATTTTATGGGCACATGGCGGCCTGGAGCCATCTTTGAAGCCATGCAGGAAGCAAGCGGCATGCACTCCCACCTGTTGGGCTGCGGGAGGGATACGCTTGTCAAGCTGGGCTATGTATGGGTGCTGTCCCGGATGGAAGTACGTATGGACAAATACCCCGGCGTAGGTGATAGAATTACGGTGGAAACCTTCCCCATGAACAATAAGCGCTGGTTCTTTCCGCGCTATTTCATTTTCCGGAATGATCAAGGTGATCAGCTTGGGTGCGCTGCCAGCTTGTGGGTGCTGCTGGATTTGGAGACGAGGAAAATGGCCCCGCCGGATAAAGTAGTTCCTCTCCTCCCGGACAACAGCGACCTTGTGGCACCTATGGGCATGCCATCTACCGTCGCGGAGCTGGAAGGGGAAGAAAAAAGACTCTTGCGCATACCTGCATATACGGACCTGGATGTGAACCAGCATGTGAACAACGCCAGGTATGTGGACTGGCTTTGCGACGCGCTTGGGTATGAGGTTTTGGGAAAACAGGCGTTGCACTCCATATGTATCCAATATGAGGCGGAGGTGAGGCCCGAGCAGGCAGTGGAACTGAAGCTGAAGCTAAAGGGCAGCGAATACGCCCTTTCCGGCTTTCACGAAGGAAGACGCCATTTCAGCATCGGCGGCACGTTGGCGGACAGGGAATATAAAGTTTAGTATTGTTCGGCCTGTAAAAGCTTCTTGGCCTCGTGCAAAGCTTTCTTCATGGCGGTGGGGAAGGGCAGGCCGTCAAGCTCCGCCAGGGTTGCCCAGCGGTGGTCCTTTACGGGCTTTGCTTCCTCCGCAGTGAGATGCATCAAACGCATATCCCATATGCGGTGGGTAAAGATATGGCGCGCGGTGCCCAGATCATCCGCATAGACCGCTTGAAGGCCCAGCGCTTTTATGCGTTTTTCCATAGCTTGAGGCGTATCTGTATCTTCCAGCAGCACAAATACCCACAGACCGCCCAACAGCTTTTCCCGGCGCATTTGAACGAGAATTCTATCTTTGCATGTGACAAGGCCCACTCCCATGGCGATCCGCTTGGGAGCACGGGCCTGCATTTTTATGGGCAGCAGTTCCGCGTCGCCAGCCTGAAAGGCATCGCAGCAGGCGTTCAGCGGGCACTTGTCGCAGGCGGGCGTTCCTGGGATACACACGGTGGCGCCAAGGTCCATCATGGCCTGGTTGAAGTCGCCGGGCCTGTCAGCCGGCACCAGGGCAGATGTCTCCTCATGTATTTGACGCGTCACACTGGGGATGGCGGTGTCTTCCCGTATACCCTTTATCCGGCTTACCACACGCATTACATTGCCATCCACCGCGGGGGTCTTCACAGAATAAGCGATGCTGGCAATGGCCCCGGCGGTATACGGACCGATACCGGAAAGGCTTCTCAGTTCTTCCAAGGTGGATGGAAGGCGGCCGCCATGCTCCGCTATAATCTGCCTGGCCGCCTTTTGCAGGTTCCGGGCACGGCTGTAGTACCCCAGGCCTTCCCATGCCTTTAAAAGGTCCTGCTCCGGCGCTTCGGCAAGCGCTTTTATCGTGGGGAAACGGGCCATAAAGCGCGAGAAATAGGAAAGAACTGTTTCCACCCTTGTCTGTTGGAGCATGATCTCCGAAATCCAGATGGCATAAGGGTCCTGCACATCCCGCCAGGGAAGGGTGCGCTTATGTTTGTCATACCAGCAAAGTAGAAGCTGGGAGATAGAATCATTGCAGGCGATAGAAAATCTTCCTTTCCTTTGTCCAAGCGTTTGCATTCTTCCCTGACATTGTACCACAAAGCCCTCCGTTTCCAATGAAATTCCTTTATTAGTCATGAAATGGAGGAAGGAAAAGATAATGAAAGGAAACATGAGAAAATTTGCATGAATCATCAAATAGAGGGAAAAATCAGGATAATCGGCGTAAATTCAAAATGGAAATCACTTGATATCCATTTGTAAATGCCGTAAACTATGCACGTGCGGTTTAGCACTCACTTAATTCGAGTGCTAACAATATGAAGAATCGAAGCAGCGAGGAGGATCACAATGAACGTGAAACCTTTGGGCGACAGGGTCGTCATCAAAAACATTGAAGTGGGCGAGACCATCAAAGGCGGTATTCTTTTGCCCGGTACGGCCAAGGAAAAGCCTCAAATGGCGGAAGTGCTGGCGGTTGGCCCCGGCGGTCTGGTGGACGGCAAGGAAGTCAAGATGCAGGTGGAAGTGGGCCAAAAGGTTATTTATAGCAAGTACGCCGGCACTGAAGTGAAGGTGGATGACAAGGAGCTCATCATCGTTCGCCAGAGCGATATACTGGCCATTGTGGAATAATTCCGCAACCGGAATAAGAGGAGGATATACGTATGGCTAAGCAAATCAAATACGGCGAGGACGCGCGCCGCGCCTTGGAAAAGGGCCTCAACGCCCTGGCGGATACCGTTAAAATCACCCTTGGCCCCAAGGGCCGCAATGTGGTGCTGGACAAGAAGTTTGGCGCTCCCCTCATCACCAACGACGGTGTGACCATCGCCAAGGAAATCGAGCTGGAAGACCCCTTTGAGAACATGGGCGCCCAGCTGGTGAAGGAAGTCGCCACCAAGACCAATGACGTGGCCGGCGACGGTACCACCACCGCCACCTTGCTGGCCCAGGCCATCGTCCGCGAAGGCCTCAAGAATGTGGCTGCCGGCGCAAACCCCATGGTATTGAAGAAGGGCGTCGAAGCGGCCGTGGAAGCCGCCGTGGCAGGCCTGAAAGAAATCAGCCAGCCCATCTCCAACAAGCAGGCCATTTCCCAGGTTGCTTCCATCTCTGCCGGTGACGAAGAAATCGGCCGCCTGATCAGCACCGCCATGGAAACCGTGGGCAAAGACGGCGTCATCACCGTGGAAGAAAGCAAGACCATGAAAACGGAAATGACCACCGTGGAAGGCATGCAGTTTGACCGCGGCTATGCCTCCGCCTACATGGTCACTGATACGGATAAGATGGAAGCGGTTCTGGATGATCCGCTGATCCTGATCACCGACAAGAAGATCTCCAACAGCCAGGAAATTCTGCCCGTTCTGCAGCAGGTTTCCCAGACTGGCAAGAAGCTCCTCATCATCGCCGAGGATGTGGAAGGCGAAGCCCTGGCCATGCTGATCCTCAACAAGCTGCGCGGCATCCTCACCACTGTGGCCGTGAAGGCGCCCGGCTTTGGCGACCGCCGCAAGGAAATGCTGCGGGATATCGCCATCCTGACCGGCGGCCAGGTGATCACTGAGGAACTGGGCCTGGATCTGAAGGAAGCCACCCTGGATATGCTGGGCCGCGCCGGAACCGTGAAGGTGGAGAAAGAAAACACCACCATCGTGGATGGCGCCGGTGAAAAGGCGGAGATCAACGCCCGCGTTGCCAGCATCAAGGCTCAAATCGCCGATACCACCAGCGATTACGACCGTGAAAAGCTGCAGGAGCGCCTGGCGAAGCTGGCCGGCGGCGTGGCCGTGATCAAGGTCGGGGCCGCTACCGAAATCGAAATGAAAGAGCGCAAGCTGCGCATTGAAGACGCCCTGGCCGCCACCCGTGCCGCGGTGGAAGAAGGCATTGTGCCCGGCGGCGGCGTGGCCCTGCTGAACGTACTGGGCAAGGTGCAGGCGCTGCTTACGCAGTTCGCCGGCGATGCCAAGACCGGCGTGCAGATCATACTGCGCGCGCTGGAGGAGCCCATCCGCCAAATCGCCACCAATGCCGGTATCGAAGGCAGCGTGATCGTGGAGAACGTCAAGAACGCCCACAAGACCGGCTATGGCTACGATGCCCTGAAGGGTGAGTATGTGGACATGGTGGAGCGCGGCATCATCGACCCCACCAAGGTGGCCCGTTCTGCCCTGCAAAACGCCGCCAGCGTGGCTGCAATGCTCTTAACCACCGAATCCCTGGTAACCGACATCCCCGCTCCCGAACCCGCACCCGCGGCTCCCGGCGGCGGAATGGGCGGAATGTACTAAGGGCTGCGCCCTTTCGAGGAGATGACTTTGCGTCATCTCCTCGATTTTTTCGCACGGTTTTCTTGTATCCCTGCGCATCGTCCCTGTCCGGCTGGCAAAGCCAGCCGAGACGATTTCAAACGGGGGGCCGCGGCCTCGTCCCTTAAAGAGGTTAAATACGAAGTGGTCGCGGAGTACCATCCAACTCCGCTCATGTCATCCTGAACGAAGTGAAGGATCTTTCTTATAGAACACCATGGCATCAGGACGCCTGGCGCTCCCCTTCGCATTCTAATGTGCAGGGGTCTTTTGTTTTCTAATAAATGAGAAATCCCCATGCAATTTCTAATTATGATCTAATTTGTAATTGGGCGGAAGCGGTGGTATGATGATTGTGACTTACGAAGGAGGTCAAATGTATGGAGAAGAATGCAAGCTTTCCCAAAGATAATATTTCCGAATTGTACTGCCGCCTGACTTGGGCACAGCTGGAGCTGCTGGCCGATGATGTACAGGAGATTCAGGTCCTGGCTTCCGGCGATGATCAGTCCGTGGCCGACCTGCGCATCGAGGAACGGGATGGCCGACTGGTCATTGAACAGCCGCCGTTCGTATTCTCCCTGAACTTCATCACCCACAAGTGGACGCAGGTTTGCATCCGCGTTCCCAAGGACTGGCGCGGCGTCATCGATGCCCATACCGTCAGCGGCCTGCTCAATTGCCGCGGGCTCAAGGGAACGGAGGTCACGCTGGATACCGTCTCCGGGGATCTGCGGGCCATGGCCGTATCCACGGAGGGTCTGTCCCTGCGCACCGTCAGCGGGGATATGAAATGCGGCGATCTTCGCGGCGAGCGGATGTCCCTGCGCACCGTCAGCGGCGATGCCCGCCTGCAGAGCATTGCCTTTGAACAGGTCCGGGTGAGCGGTGTAAGCGGCGATGTATGGCTGGAGTTCCGCGCGCCTTTTGCCAGGGTGGATGCCAACACCGTGTCCGGCGACGTGGAGCTGCTGGTGCCCATGGACAGCCTGGACGCATCCTTAAAAGCGGTCAGCGGCCGCATCCACACTTCCGGGGTTACGCTTAAAGACGGCGGAAGCTCTGTCCGCTGCGGAGCCGTTTCCGGCGACCTGACCATCATCTCCACACTGGAAAAGGCGCAAAAAGCATAATACCAATGAATGCCTTGGTATAAAACAGTTGGCAGCCTGCCGGAAATCCTGTATAATGAAGAGCAGTGAAATCATGGACAGGGTTGGAGGAATAACGGTATGGCAAGAAACAATTTCGGCGGATTCGGCGGCGGCCCCAACATGCAGCAATTGATGCGCCAGGCGCAGAAGCTGCAAGAGCAAATGGAAAAGGCCCAGTCGGAACTCGACAGCCGCGAATATGAAGCAGCTTCTGGTGGCGGAATGGTGAAGGTCACGGTCAGCGGCAAAAGGGAACTGAAATCCATCGAGCTCAATCCCCAGGTGGTTGACCCCGAGGATGTGGAAATGCTGCAGGACCTGATCCTGGCCGCGGTGAACGAAGCGCTTCGCAAGGGTGAGGAAACCAGGGAAGCGGAAATGAACAGGCTGAACCCCGGCATGGGCGGCATGTTTTAAGTATGGCGCAGCAATTGGAACCCATTGCCCGCATGGTAAGCCAGCTTGCAAGGCTGCCGGGCATCGGGCAGAAAACGGCGCAGCGGCTGGCGTACCATATCATCAGCCTGCCCCAGGAGGACGTGCACGAGCTGGCCGCGGCCATATGGCAGGGGCGCAAGTCCATCCGCTACTGCAGCGTGTGCGGGAATTACACCATAGAGGATCCGTGCGCCTTCTGCGCTGACGAAAACCGGCGCAACGGCCAGTTGTGCGTGGTCCGCGACCCAAGGGATGTGGCAGCCATGGAGCGTATCCGCGATTACAAGGGCGGCTACCATGTGCTGCACGGCACGCTCTCGCCCATGGACGGAATAGGCCCCGAGGATATCCGCATCAAGGAGCTGCTTGCCCGGGTGGGCAAGGAGGATATCCAGGAGGTCATACTGGCCACCAACCCCGACATAGAAGGGGAGGCCACCGCCACCTACATCGCAAGGCTTTTAAAGCCCATGGGCCTCAAAGTCACGCGAATCGCCCATGGCGTACCGGTAGGCAGCGATCTGGAATATGCCGACGAGGTAACCTTGGCCAAAGCCATGGAAGGCCGCAGGGAAATATAGGCGACATCCGGGGCAGCGGCAATGCTGCCCCGGTTTTCTTAAAAAAAGTATACCAAGGAGTGCGTACGCATATGGACTGGATGACGATCCTGCTTGCGGCAATGGCCCTGATGACGGTAGTGATGCTGGTTCTTTTGGCGGCTCTTCTGAAAAAGAACGCCAGCCGCCAAAACGAGCTTTCCGACCGGATGACGCAATGGGAACAGAATGTTGACCAGGCGCTTTACGACTTGAGCCAGGGCAACGCCGCCCAGTGGTCGGAAACATCCATCCAGCTAAGGGGCATGAATGATAGCCTGGTGAACACGCTGAGCCAGATTTCCGGCAGCCAGGTCATGCAGCTGGAATCCATTCAAAGGCAGATGTACGCCGGTACCCACAACCAGGAAGAGCGGCTTGATAAAATACGCGAGACACTGTCGGAAGGCATGAACCGGCTCCAAAAGGAAAACAATCAAAAGCTGGAGGAAATGCGCAGGACAGTGGATGAAAAGCTCCACGAAACACTGGATAAGCGGCTGGGGGAGAGCTTTTCCCAGGTTAGCGCACGCCTGGAGGAAGTATACAAGGGCCTGGGGGAAATGCAGGCGCTGGCTAGCGGCGTGGGGGATTTGAAAAAGGTGCTCACCAACGTCAAAGCCCGCGGTATCTGGGGCGAAATGCAACTGGGAAACCTGCTGGCCCAGGTGCTGTCCCCGAATCAGTACGATTCCAACGTGGCGGTGAAACCGGGCTCCTTAGAGCGCGTGGAATACGCCCTCAAGCTGCCCGGTAAGCAGGAAGGAAGCGATAAGCCCGTTTACCTGCCCATCGACAGCAAATTCCCGCAGGAGGCCTTCCTGCGCCTCATCGAGGCCCAGGAGCAGGCGGATGCGGTGAAGGCAGGGGATGCCCGCAAGGAGCTTACACAGGCCCTGAAAGCCGAAGGAAGGCGCATCGCGGACAAGTATGTCTCCCCGCCCCATACAACCGATTTTGCCATCATGTTTCTGCCGCTGGAAGGGCTGTATGCAGAGGCCATGCGGGACATGAGCCTGGTGGAAGAGGTTCAAAGGATACATAGGGTGGTGATTGCCGGACCCTCCACCCTTACCGCGCTGCTCAACAGCCTGCAGATGGGCTTTCGGACGCTGGCCATCGAAAAGCGATCCGCCGAGGTATGGAAGCTGCTGGGCGCGGTGAAGACGGATTTCATCAAATTTGCGGATGTGCTGAACAAAACACAGGATAAGCTTCGCCAAGCCTCCAATTCCCTGGATACCGCCTATGTGCGCACAAGGAGTATCGAGCGCCACCTGCGCAAGGTGGAAGCCCTGGACGACGCGCAAACCAAGGTGCTGCTGCCGGACGAGGAAGGTCTGGCAGAGGAAGAAGCCTGAAAAGCGACGTCTCCGCCCATGGAACGTATGTTTGGGAAAATATGACTGGGCGGTTTTGAAAAAAGGCGCTATACTACATTTGTTTGGATCTGGAAGGAGGATCAATATGAGCAACAATACCATCGGCGATGATTTGAAGAAGATACTCTTGGCGGGCCTTGGCGCTGTGGCGACAACAGCGGAAAAATCCAAGGAACTGGTGGAAAAGCTGGCCCAAAAGGGCGAGATCACCTGGGAGCAGGGCAAGGTCCTCAACGAGGAGCTTACCCAGAAGATGAAAAAGACCTATGATGAGAAAATCGCCCCCATTTTCGCGGAGGGCAAAACGAAAGTGGAGAACGTGGTGGATAACCTGCGCACCATGACCCGGGAGCAATTGAAGACGGTCAAGGAACAGATTGAAGCCATGGAGAAGGCCGATGAAGAAACGCGGGACGGCGAAGATGTCGGCGGAGCAGATGACGCCGAAGACGGAAAAGACGAGTGATGCGGAAAAGGGCGCCCATGGCCACAGGCTTCGGGAAATACTGGCCGTACTGTTAAGCCATGAGGTCATCAAAGGCGTCACGCCGCTAAAGCTGCGCCTGATCCTGCAGGACCTGGGCCCTACGTTTGTCAAGATCGGGCAAATACTGTCCATGCGCAGGGACCTGCTTCCGGAGGCGTTCCTTTCGGAGTTGGCCCTGCTGAGGGACAGCGTGCGGCCCATGCCTTTTTCCGAGGTGAGGGAGATACTGGAAGACGACTATGCCCTGCCTTTGGAGGAGGTGTTTGCCTCCTTTGACAAGGAGCCTATTGGCGCCGCCTCCATCGCCCAGGTGCACAAGGCAACCCTCCTGGATGGCAGCCAGGTGGTTGTCAAGGTGCAGCGTGCCGGTATCGATGAAAAGATGCAAAAGGACATGGCCCTTTTGCGCAAGGCGGCCGGGCTGTTGAAGTTGTCCGGCGTGGCCGGCGGCGCGGTGGATTTTCGCACCGTGCTGGATGAAATGTGGTTTGTGACACAGCAGGAAATGGATTTTCTTGCGGAAGCCCAAAACGTGGATACATTTGCCGCCTTCCAAAGGGAGGTGGCTTTTGTTGACTGTCCGAGTGTCTATACGGCTTATACCACCAAGCGTTCGCTGGTGATGGAGTATGTGGACGGCATTCCCGTCAACCAGCTGGAAAAGCTAAGGGAAGCCGGGTATGACTTGAGGGAGATTGCGGAAAAGCTTTGCTTCAGCTATGCCAAGCAGATACTGGACGACGGCTTTTTCCACGCCGACCCGCATCCCGGCAACCTGTGCGTGCGGGAGGGGAAAATCATATTTTTGGACCTTGGCATGGTTGGCCGCCTTACATCCCGGGAGCAGCAGCTTTTAAAGCGCGCCGTAAAAGGCGTGGTGCTGCAGGATGTGCAGGAAGTAAAAGCCGCCTTGCTTTCCCTGGCTGTGCACACACAGGACATTGACCATCCAAGGCTGTATGAGGATATCGAAACGGTGCTTTTAAGGTACGGCCAGATGGAAATGGGCCAGATGAACCTGGGGAAGATGATGGAGGAGGTTTTATCCATCGCCAACCGGCACGGCTTGCAGATGCCCCAGGGCATGGCAATGCTCAGCCGGGCCATCGTCACCGTGCAGGGCGTTGTGAGCCAGCTTTGTCCCCAGGTGGATTTCATGACCGTCATGGCCAACGGCATGCGCAAAAGGTTCCTAGACGATATCGATTGGGAGAAGGAGCTGCTAAGCGGCGCGCGATCCCTTGTCCGGTCCGGGAGAAAGGCGCTGGAGCTGCCGTATCAGCTTTCGGAGCTTTTGCAGGCGGTGGTAAAGGGACAGGGGAAAATCAATGTGGAATTGGCCGGTACGGATAAGCCGTTGCAGGCCATCGGCCGTATGGTCAACAGGATGATCCTGTGCCTTTTGTGCGGCGCGCTGCTTATAGCATCTGCGCTTTTGTGCCAGGCGCCCGTTCTGCCCTTATGGTTTGGCATACCGTGGATGGCTTTTTTGGGATTTTTCCTGGCTTTTCTGCTGGGAGCGTACTTAATTTACTCGTCATGGCGCGCCAAAAGATAGGGTTGCAGGGGATACTGTCCACAGACAAAGTGGGTACTGCTCTTAAAGATCCTTCGTGACTACACTCCTCAGGATGACAACCGGCGCGGTTTGCCGCGTGGTTTGATAGATTCGTTTTGAGGCAGTAAAGGCCGGGCGATTGCCCGGCCTTTTGCACTAGACTGGTTTTACTTCCTCAATGGGCACCCAGATTTCCACAATGGAGTCGGCTTCGTTGCCATGGAAGCGCTCGTCACTTATTATTTCTTGCTCTTCTTTATGAAATGCGGACGTTGGTTCTTAAAAAAATCGGCTGCCCCTGCGGACAGCCGATAGCTTATATGTGTTATCAGAAGTCGGCGCTGCCGGTGGTGCGGGGGAAAGGGAGCACATCGCGAATGTTACCCATGCCTGTCACATACATGATCAGCCGCTCAAAGCCCAGGCCGAAGCCGGCGTGAGGCGTTCCGCCGTACTTGCGCAGCTCCAGGTACCACCAGTAATCCTCCGGGTGCATTCCCAGCTCTGTAATGCGCTTTTCCAGCCGCTCGAAGCGCTCTTCCCTCTGGCTGCCGCCGATGAGCTCGCCCACGCCCGGAACAAGCAGGTCCACGGCCGCCACGGTCTTCTCGTCGTCGTTCATGCGCATGTAGAAGGCCTTGATTTCCTTGGGGTAGTTATACACAAACACGGGCCGGCCAAAGTGCTTTTCCGCCAGATACCGCTCGTGTTCTGTCTGCAGGTCCATGCCCCATTTGACGGGGTAATCAAATGCTTCGCCGCAGTTTTGCAGAACGCCTATGGCCTCGGTATAGGAGACCTTCGCGAATTCGCTGTTGGCCACCAGGGTCAGGCGGCTTAGCAGCTCCTTGTCCACAAAGGCGTTGAGGAATTCCATCTCCGGCGCGGCCTTATCCAGCAGGCCCGTAATGACATATTTGAGCATATCTTCCGCCAGAGCCATATCGTCAAACAGATCGGCGAAGGCAATCTCCGGCTCCACCATCCAGAATTCCGCCGCATGCCTTGCGGTAAAGCTGCGCTCGGCGCGGAATGTGGGGCCGAAGGTGTATACGTTGCGGAAAGCCATGCAGTAGGATTCCACATTCAGCTGCCCGCTGACGGTCAGGCTGGCGGACTTGCCGAAGAAGTCTTCGCTCTCCTGTACATGACCCTTATCGTCCCTGGGGGGATTGTTTATATCCAGCGTTGTCACGCGGAACATTTCGCCCGCGCCTTCCGCGTCGCTGGTGGTAATGATGGGCGTGTGCACGTATACGAAGCCCCGCTCGGCGAAGAAGGCGTGCAAAAGCTGCGCCGCCAGGGAGCGGACGCGGAACACCGCCGTGAAGGTGTTGGTGCGGGGCCGCAAATGCGCCAACGTACGCAGATATTCGAAAGTGTGCCTTTTCTTTTGAAGGGGGTACTCCGGATCGCAGGCGCCTACCACGGTCACCTTGTCCGCTTTTAATTCAAAGGGCTGCTTCATGCCGGGCGTCGCCACCAGCGTGCCTGTGGCCTCGATGGCGCTGCCCAGGGTGATGCGGGGAATGGACTTGAAATCCTCGGTGCGGCCATCCTCGCACACGATTTGAAGGTTTTTGAAGTATGTACCGTCGTTGAGCTCGATGAAGGCAAAAGCCTTACTGTCGCGCACGGTGCGCACCCAGCCGGATACCGTCACTTTGTCAAGATCCTGGGCAGGAGGATTTTGAAACAGGGTTTTCACGGAGATGGACATTTGTTTCTTCCTCTCTTTTCAGCCGGGCTTTTGTGCTGCGCCCGGATTTGATTGAGCATTATTTTCCCAGCATGGCCGCGCCGATGATGCCGGCGTCCGCGCCCAGGCTTGCGATCTCGATCCTGGCATAGGGCATGGTCTTGAACAGCAGGTATTGCGGCACCTCGGCCCTAACGGCATCCAGCAGGAAATCTCCGGCCTTGCTGACACCGCCGCCAAGCACAATTACTTCAGGGTCAAGGAAAGCCACAATGGTGTTGATGGCCTGGGCCATGTATTTCACATAGCGGCGGAAGACCTTCAAAGCCGTTTCATCGCCTTCCCTGGCGGCGTCGAATACCAGCTTGCCGTTTACGTTCTCCAGATTGTTCTGGCACATGTCCATCATCATGCTTTCGGGGTGGACCAGCAGTGCCTGCCTGGCCATGCGGATGATGGCGGTGGCGCTGCAATAACGCTCCAGGCACCCCTTGTTGCCGCAGGTGCAGGGCTCGCCGTCTATCTCCAGGGTAATATGGCCGATTTCGCTGCCCACGTTGTGAAAACCGCTCCAAGGCTTGCCGCCCATCACGATGCCGCCGCCCACCCCGGTACCCAGCGTGAGGAACACGCTGGAATGGCAGCCCGCGCTGATGCCGGCCACGCTTTCGGCGTAACCGGCCACGGTGGCGTCGTTGTCGATATAAACGGGCTTATCGATGTATTTTTGGAACTCCTCCCGAAGGGGGACGTCATGCCAGCTTAAGTTGGTGCAGAAAACCACCACGCCTGTGTCGGCGTTGGCGATACCGGGGATGCCGATGCCCACGCTGTGCACATCCTCCAATGTGAGGCCGGCCTGTTTCAGCGTCTCCAGGCTGACGGCCGCCATATCCTTCACGATCTCCTGATATGGGCGCATGGCCAGGGTAGGCGCGGAACCTTTTTGAAGGATTTTGCCCGATTCATTCACGATTCCGACGGCGATGCCCGTGCCGCCAAGATCAATGCCGATGTACACCATAAGATGTCCCCGCTTTCGTTATATAAGAAGATAATTAATCATTGGCCGAGTTTCTGGCGATCATGTCTGTCAGCCGGCGGTCCAGCTCGTGTGCTGCGCTGTAGCCGAGCCTCTTCAAGCTGAGGTTTCTGGCGGCCACTTCGATAATAATGGCCAGGTTCCGTCCGGGCCTGACCGGCATAATCTGATGGGGCACCTTTACGCCCAGAATGGTGATGTACTCCTCCGTAAGCCCCAGCCGGTCATACTCCTTGTTTTCGTTCCACTGCTCCATGTGCATCACAAGGTCGATGGTCTTGTTCACGATCACGGAGCCAACGCCGTACATGGCACGGATGTCGATGATACCGATGCCGCGAATCTCCATAAAGTGCCGCACCATCTCCGGCGCTTCGCCGGTGAGCCGGTCGTCGCTGACGCGGCAGATATCCACCACGTCGTCGGCAACCAGCTGATGGCCGCGCTTGACCAGTTCCAGCGCAGCTTCACTTTTGCCCACGCCGCTTTCGCCGGTCAAAAGCACGCCCACGCCGTACACATCCACCAAAACGCCATGCCGCGTGATGCGGGGGGCCAGGCGGCGGTTTAAAAAGTTGATGGCGCTGAAGGTGAACTTGGTTGTGACCATGCCTGTCTGGTATACGGCGATATCGCGCTGCGCCGCTTCCTCGATCAGGTCGGGCGGCGGTACCATGCCGCGGCAGATGACCACGCAGGGCAGATTGTAGCTGAAATAGGTTTTCAGCATCTTGCGCCTGGATTCCGGGTCAAGCGCTTCCAGGTAGGTCATTTCCACCTTGCCGATCACCTGGGGCCGCTCGTAGGCGAAGTATTCATAAAAGCCGCAAAACTGCATGCCGGGACGGTTCAGGTCCGTGGTGCGGATGTCCCATTCCTTTCTTGAGGAGGGGGACAGCTCCTTGAGTTGCAGCGATTCGGCAAAATCCTTGGCCTGTATCATGCGGAAACATCCTCCTTCAGGACATGGCGCGCGATATACCTGGCGACGCCGTCCATATGATTGGGGGGACAGACAAGGGAGAGGGCTTCTTTTATCTCCTGGCGGGCATTTTCCATGGCTACGCCATATTTTGCCCATTTGAGCATGGTCAAATCATTCATGCTGTCGCCAAAGGCCATGGTGGTCTCCGGGTCAACCGGCGCATACGCGGCCAGCCGTTGAAGTGCGCTGCCCTTTGTGGCGCCGGGCGGCATCATCTCCAGGAAAATGGGCTTGCTGATGCTCAGTGACACAGTATCGCCAAAGCGGAGGCGGGCCTTTTCCAGCAGGTTCTGTATGAGTTCCGGCTCGCCCACGCACAGAAGCTTGGGGGTCGGCGATGTAATAAACTCCGACAGCTTATCCACACGCACGCCCCGCAGGTTGGAGGAATAGCTGTATTCCCTGCCATAGGCTTCCTCACCGGCATAATAGAAAACATCGCCGTCATAGGAATGGACGTAGAAGTTGTTTTCCTCCGCAAAGTGGGCGCAGGCCTTGGCCTGCTCCACGGTAAACATCAGGCCGTCCATCAGGCGGTGCCCCTTGGGATCGATGATCTCACCGCCGTTGCAGGCGATGTAGGGGGCGGGGGAGCCCACTTCTTCCACGAACGAGCGCATACTGGCCCCGGCCCGGCCGCTGGCTAGAATCACACGGATACCCTTACTCATCGCCCTGCGGAGAACCGCCAGGGAATAGGCGGAAATCCGCCTGTCATCATTAAGCAGCGTATCATCCAAATCTGTCACAATGGTGCTGATATGCAGTGTAAACCCTCCGTTCTGATCGCTTTATTATACCTCTTTTCCGTGCCTTCTGCCAGCCCCTATTTGGCTGAAAATGGAGGAAATCGAACGCATGCGGTTATTTTTAGGGGAATTGGAGGTTTACAAGGCAGCCCGGCAATGATATATTGGTACCACCTAAAACTGGCAGCGCCAGTAACGGGTGTTTGCTAGCCGCACATGCGCAGTGAACAACTGTGCGGAGGAATTGGAGGGTTGCCCATGGCTTATTTAAGCGGACTGGCCCAAAGCCTGACGCCCTATCAGGCGGGGGAACAGCCCAAGGACAAAAAATACATCAAGCTGAACACCAATGAAAACCCGTATCCGCCCAGCCCCAAAGTGGAGGCAGCCATGCAGCATGCTGCGCAGACACTGCGCCTGTACCCCGATATGGACAGTACGGCTTTTTGCCATGCCGCGGCGAAGTACAACGGCATTGCGCCGGAGCAGGTGTTTGCGGGCAACGGATCGGACGAGGTGCTGGCCTTTTCCTTTGCAGCCTTTTTTGCCGGCAGGCGGCTGCTGGCGCCGGACATCACCTATTCCTTTTATCCCGTTTATGCCAAGCTCTTCGGTGCGGTGTATGAAACTGTGCCGCTGAACGAAGATTTTTCGGTGGATGTGCAGGGGCTCATGCAGGATGCACCTGTTGTCCTCGCCAATCCCAATGCGCCCACAGGCATAGCGCTGCCTGTGGAAACGCTGGCGAAGATCGCCGGGCATCTTCAAAAGCTCGGCCATGTATTCCTGATTGACGAGGCCTATGAAGCATTCTCCACAGAAAACGCCGTGCCGCTTTTGCAGCGCTTTGACAATGTGCTTATTGTACGCACGTTATCCAAATCCCACGCCATGGCCGGCATGCGGGTAGGGTATGCCATGGGGCATCCCTCTCTTATTGATGGCCTCAACAGGGTAAAGGATTGCTTCAACAGCTATTCCCTGGACCGGCTGGCCCAGGCCGCGGCCACGGCGGCCATGGAGGATACGGAGTATTACATTAAAATCAACAGCCAGGTGTCCGCGACCCGCGATTGGACCAGGAATGAACTGATAAACGCCGGCATCAAGGTTCTGCCCAGCCGTACAAATTTCCTGTTCGTCAAAGCCCATGAAACGGATGCATCCGGTGTGCTGGCCAGGCTGAAGGAAAAGGGCATTCTGGTCCGCCATTTCAACAAGCCGCGCATTGCGCCGTATCTTCGGGTGTCCATCGGCACGCAGGAGGATATGGCCCTGGTCGTCAGGGAGCTGGTCTCAATTATAAAGCAGCCTTAAGGGCGCTTTTCGGCGAAAAAATCCGCAAGCAGGGCTGTTGCTTCCTCCTCCAGAATGCCGCCTACGATCCTCACGCGGTGGTGGAAGGCTGGGTCCTGCGGAATGTCGTATACACTGCCGCAGCAGCCCTGCCGGGGGTCATAGGCCGCAAAGATGCATGCATCCACTTGCGCCATGACGATGGCCCCCGCGCACATGGGGCATGGCTCCAACGTCACATACAGGGTGCAGCCTGATAGCCTGCGCGAGGAGAGAACGCTGGCGGCCTCCCGGATCGCCAGTACTTCCGCGTGGGCGGTAGGGTCCGGAGAGGACTCCCGCCGGTTGTGGCAGGCGGCAATCACCTTGCCTTCATGCACAATAACCGCGCCTACCGGCACCTCGCCGACATTTGATGCTTCTCTGGCCTCATCAAGCGCCAAACGCATGTATGTTTCATGTTGGAACAAGGGTCATCCCCCCTTTAATGTAAAGGTATCATATCATGACAGGAAGACAGCGGCAAGGAGGTTTTCCATGACCAATCCCGTACTGCAGGCCATTGATCAGCGGCGCAGCATCCGCGCATACACCGAAGAGCAGATTTCCAAGGAGCAATTGGATATTCTGCTGTCAGCCGCGCTGGCGTCCCCCAGCGCCCGCAACAGCCAGCCCTGGCATTTTACCGTGGTACAAAGGCAGGAGTTGATTGAGAGGATCAACCGGGCGGCGGTGGAGCAAATGAAGATAGGGGCGGACGAAGCGACGTTGGCCCGGGTGAGCGCTCCGGGATTTACCATCTTCCACCATGCGCCCACGGTGATCTTTCTATCCGCCAATTCCGAAGGCCGCTACGCCATTGTGGATTGCGGCATCGCGGTTCAAAATATCGCTTTGGCCGCCCACAGCATCGGCCTTGGCAGCGTGATCCTTGGCATGCCCAGGTCCGCTTTTGAGGGAGCGGAAAAGGAAGCGCTGGAAAAGGAGCTGAATTTCCCCAAAGGCGCTTCCTTTCAAATTGCCATAGCGGTGGGGCACCCCGCCGCCGGGAAGGAAAAGCACCCGGTGGAGGAAGGGAAGATCACCATCCTTGACTGATATGTGTGATTGCCAAATAGAAATGGCGCGAGCACCAAAGAAAGCCCCGCAGTAAGATAAATGCGGGGCTTTCGCACCATAATTGGATGATTCATACGTGTTCCGTAAAAAATATGCCTGTAAATTGTTTCAGCAGGAAGGAATTTGGCCATATTGAATGAGAAAATAAATGTAGGAAATCCAATCAAACTGATGCGGAGAGTGAGAGCATGCCAAATTTTGCAAATCCCTTTCAGGGAAACATCCCGCGGAAACTGACAAAGCAGGAGCTTATTCAAGCCATCCGGCTTGACATTGCCGGCGAGCTGGAGGCGATCTATCTCTACGACGCGCATGTGCAGGCTACGGACATCGAGTTGGCCAAGAAAGTGATTGGGGATATCCGTGACGAGGAAAAGGCACATGTGGGCGAACTGATGACGCTCTTGTATGCCCTTGATCCCAAGGAGGCCGAGTTCTTCGCCTCCGGCAAGGCGGAAGTGCAGGAAATGCTGGAGGAATTGGGCATACCCACCACAGCGGAGGCAGCCGAGCAGGGGGAGAATGGAACAAAAACCACTGTGGGCAGCCTGCTGGGCAAGTGAGCCATACACTGGGAAGGAGGCTATAAAAATGGACTATCTGGCCAGAGAATCATCCCCTATGGATCCGGGCGTATGGGAGCAGATTGACACGGCTATCGTAAAGGCGGCCCGCAATGTGCTGACAGGGCGGCGGTTTTTGCAGCTGTTCGGGCCTTTGGGCGCCGGCGTGGGGAGCATATATATTGACGACGCAGATACAAAGGATGAAGCGGTGGAAGAAGGCTTCATCACCACGCGGGGCAGGCGCCTTGCGGAAATACCTACCATCTATGAGGATTTCACCGTGTTTGCCAAGGATTTGGCCGGCAGCGAGAAATCCGGCTATCCCCTGGACCTAAGCAGGGCCATGGCTGCCGCCCAGGCTTGCGCGCTTAAGGAAGATAAATTGATTTTTTTCGGGAAGCAAAGCCTTGGCTATGAAGGCTTGCTGACCGCAGCCGGCGCTGGCAAGCTGAAGAAAAAGGATTGGTCGGTTGGTGAAAACGCGTTTTCCGATGTGGCAGCCGCCATTGAAACGCTTGTTTCCAATGCCGTATACGGTGCGTATGCGCTGATTGTCAGCCCCAGCCTTTATATGCAGATGCAGCGGCTGCAGCCCGGCACGGGCCTGTTGGAGATTGACCGCGTAAGCAAGCTGGTAAACGGCCTTGTCTTCAAGTCGCCGGTTCTTTCCAAGGATCAGGCTTTGCTCGTGTGTCCGCAGCCCGAGAACATGGACCTGGTGGTCGGTCAGGATCTTGCGGCAGCCTATCTGGAGCAGAAGGACCTCAACCACTCCATCCGCGTGTTGGAATCCGTGCTGCTGCGCATCAAGCGGAAGCAGGCGATTGTGGTGCTAGAGTAACGGGAAACCTTCAATGTAAATTGCAAAGGCCCTGCTCTCGTTTGAAAGCAGGGCCTTTGCAATTGCAGACTGTTTTACAGTCGATTTGCGGCGAACAATTCAAGGCTTCCCCTGGAGGGGAAGCTGTCGACGAAGTCGACTGATGAGGTATTAGCAGCTGAACAGATATCCAGGGCAATACACCTCATCCGGCGCTGCGCGCCACCTTCCCCTCAGAGGGGAAGGCTTCAAGGGGGGAACTAACTTGCATTAACATCCTATAGTGTGATGCATGCATCATGGATATCTCTGGACAGAACCATACCATTTTTCTGAGGATGCAACTCAAAAAATGGCCATCATTTTTTGATCATCCTATTGATACTGTCCGAACCCGCTGGGCGGGGCATAGACCGGTTCGGGCCTTAATTTGCTGCCCATGAGGTTTTCCCAGTTGTTGACCATCATGTGCATGGGGTAGGAGAGGAAGGATGCGTAGGGCAGCTTTTCCATGGTGATGTAGCCCGGCGGGGCATTGATCACATCCGGGATGCGGTTGACGATGGTGGCGCAGGAATGGGCGACGGTGTCCGGCTTTTGGATGGTGAAGGTAGTATCCGGTGTGCCATAGATCTTCCAGTCGCACATATCGCCCTCGTCCGGGGCGTACACCTTGCCGATGCATTGCGCCTGCACCACAGGCCCCTGGTGGGTGATGGCCGTAACGACGGCCGACATGCCGATGGCACTGCCCTTGGGGATGTTCTTTTCCAGGGTGTGGCTGTAGACCTCCTTGTCCGCAAAGACAGGAACAGCCTTTTGCTTCATGGAGGCGATGGTCCAGCCCAGCTTGGCGCACAGCACCTCGGTGGAGTTCCACACATAGGCGGGCGGCGATTCCTGGCTGGCAACTTCCCGCTCGAATTGCTGGGGGTCCAGCCCCACGCCGTGTGCACGGGCCAGTGCGATGCCGTAATCCTCCACATTATAGCTGACGGAGCCCTCAATTTGCGATATGCGGTGGACTCCGCCGGCGACGCAGGCCACCATATTCACCCAGAACACATCCTGCATGCCGGTGCCGTACAGGGTGCAGCCTGTTTTTTTGCAAAGCGCGTCCAGCTGGTTGGTGATACCGGGAGCCGTAGCCCAGGAATACACCGCTTCTTCGCAGGCGGTGATCATGTTAATGCCCCTGATGGCGCATTCGGTCATGGCGGCATGCATGTCCTGCATGAAGCTGTGCATGGTAAGAATGGCGATGTGGGGACGGCAGCCATCCAGAATGCCGTTGGCATCCTTGACGATTTTGACGCCGGTTTCAAAGCCAAGCCCCGCGAAATCGCCGATGTCCACATCCTCAAGCTCCGGGTCCGCGTCGATAGCGCCTACTACCCGGGCGCCTTTGTCGTACAGGTACTTGATGATGACCTTGGCCATCTTGCCGCAGCCGTACTGTACGACACGGATATTCTCCAGGGGGTGCCTGCTGGAAATCATATCAAACCCCTCCTTTTTCATGGGTAGGGTGCGCTCTTTTGGGAAAAACAATACCGTTTGCCGTATGGTAATAAAGCTGTTATAATTTTAAGAAGGTATCATCCTCAAGGAGGGGTAGGTGTGAGAAACAAAAAAGTGTGGACAATTGTGTTGATCGCCCTTGCGGCGCTTGCCATAACCATCCCAATGACCGTCCGCCGGGAGACAAATGCCAGGGCGGAACAGGGGGGAGAAGGCGTCAGGCTGTTGGCCGTCAATGTGGGAAAGGCGGACAGCCTGCTTGTCTTTATAGAAAACAGGGTTTATCTGATCGATACAGGAACCGTACAGTCCTGGGGTGCGTTGCGGACAGCCCTTAATGCGTTTCATGTGACGCGCTTGGACGGCGTGTTTTTGACCCATACCGACAAGGATCATATGGGTGGCATGGAGCCGCTCTCCAAAAGCAATATCGAGGTGGATGCCTGGTACGGCTCCGCCATGTATACGGGCATAAAGCAGGAGAAGCATGCGCTTCCCCTGGCGGCGGCGCTAAGGGGCAAGCAGCCCATATGGCTCAAGGCGGGGGATTCGGTAAAGGTATCCGATACATCCTCCTTCAAGGTGCTGGGCCCTATTGCGCTGGATGAAGAAAACGAAAACAACAACTCCCTGGTGATGAGGCTTCATACGCCCGAGGGCAGCATGCTGTTTACCGGGGATATGGAGCTTTCGGAGGAAAGTGCGCTGATGGCGGCCGGCAGCTTTACGCAAAGCGATGTGTTGAAGGTATCGCACCACGGGGAGGATGACGCCACCTCCTCGGCCTTTATTCGGCTTGTGTCCCCGCAGGTGGCAGTGATCTCCACCAACTCCGTGGAGGAGCCGGATACGCCGAGCCCTTCGGTGCTGTTTTCCTTGAACCGCGCCGGGGCTGTATCCGCTGTGACGCAGGATGCCAAGGGAGGTATTCTGGTGACGCTGAAGGGCGGCAGGGCCACCGCGGAGGCCGCGGAATGGCCAACGCCCGGCATCTCCAGCGCCGTGCGGCTTGCCGGGCTGGATGCGGAGCAGGATGTACTGACCATCACCAACGCCGGATCGGAAACGGTCTCCCTGGCGGGATGGTATGTGTTTTCCGAACGGGGGGAGGATACCTTCTTCTTCCCGGAAGGCGCAGCGCTGGCGCCCGGGGTGACAGCCAGGCTGGGCTCCCAGAATACGCCGGGTGCCTGCGAATGGCGGTTTGACGATAAAAACGTCTGGCACAACAAAAAAAAGGACGAAGCCGTCCTGTATGATCCCTATGGAAGACCAGTGGCCCGGATGGATAACGGGCTGACGGAGGAGTAGGGCAATATCGAATTACGGGTTTAGCCGCAATGTATGCGGCCTCTCCTGTATCATCAACAGAGTCAGGCAAGCTTTTGGGGATGCATTGAAGGGGTGTAACCCCTTCAATTGAAATCGTGTCGCCCGGCTTCGCCGGGTGCGCGGGTGTTTGCGAAGCAAACATTCCTTACACGATTTCCTGGCCGTGAGCTAACGCCGTTCAGGCATAGCTCTGAACGGCGTTAGCTCACAAGGAAATCGTGCAATAAAAATATTCGCGCCGACTAATCGGCGCGAATATTTTTACAGCAGTATGCAGATCATTCCGCCCGAGCCTTCGTTGATGATGCGTGTGAGCGTCTCCTGTACCTTCTCCCTGGCGTCGGAGGGCATCCGCATCAGCTTGTTGGAAAGCCCTTCCCTGACCAGGTCGTGGAGGCTCTTGCCGAAGAAGTCTGTGCTCCATATCCGCTGGGGATCGTTTTCGAACTCATCCATCAGGTAGCGTACCAGCTCTTCCGACTGCTTTTCGGTGCCCACCACCGGGGAAACCTCCGTTTCGATATCCACGCGGATCAGGTGCAGGGAAGGAGCGTGGGCCTTGAGCTTGACGCCGAAGCGGCTGCCCTGGCGCACAATCTCCGGTTCCTGCAGCGTCAGTTCGTTCATGGCCGGCGTCACCAGGCCGTAGCCCGTCTCCCGGACGGCTTTCAATGCTTCGGCCACATGGTCGTATTCCGCCTTGGCGGCCACCAGTTCCTTCATCAGCGACAGCAGATGGGCATCGCCCTTGATCTCCGTGCCGCATTCCTCGCCAAGGATGCGGTTGAACAATCCCTCCGCCAAGGGCAGGTTATAGGTGACGCGCCCCTCGCCCAGCTCCGCGCCGTCGTTTTGCAGGCCGCCGGAATAAGGCGAACCGTCGAAGGCGTGGGCGAACACTTCCTTGTCCCGCATGCGTTTGAGGTTCTTGCCGCCCTGGCGCACGCCCTCCAGCACGTGGGAGGCCAGCCAGTGGGTGGTATCCAGCGCGTTGAGCCAGGTGGGCACGGTAAGCCGGATCTCGCGCAGGGGGAACTCGTACAGTATTTTCTCCAGTACGCCCTGTATGTCACTTAGGCCCATCTGCTTCACGTTCAGCAGCAGCGTGGGTACATCATACTTGAGCTGCAGTGATTTTTGCAGCGCGGCGGCTTCCACCGTTTCGGGGGTGGCGCTGTTCAAGACCAGCACGAAGGGCTTGCCCAGTGCCTTCAACTCGTTCACCACCCGCTCTTCCGCGTCCACATAAGCGCTGCGGGGAATATCGGTAATGGAGCCGTCGGTGGTGACCACCATGCCGATGGTGGCATGGTCGTTGATCACCTTGCGGGTGCCGACCTCCGCCGCCTGCTCAAAGGGGATGTCCTGATCGAACCAAGGCGTATGCACCATGCGGGCCGCTTCGTTTTCCGTGGTGCCCAAAGCGCCTTTCACAAGATAACCCACCGAGTCCACCATGCGTACCTTGACCGGCGTGCTGTCCTGCAAGAAGACTTCCACGGCCTCCCCCGGTACAAACTTGGGCTGCGTGGTCATAATGGTGCGGCCGGAACCGCCTTGGGGAAGCTCGTCGGCCAGCCGGTCTTTCACCGGCCCGGCAGGCATGCGGGGCAGCACCAGTTCCTCCATGAACTGGGAGATGAAGGTGCTCTTCCCGGTGCGTACCGGGCCCACCACGCCGATGTATACATCGCCGCCGGTGCGCTCTGCAATATCCTGATACAAATTGAACTGCTTTGCAGTATCCATGAGTTTCCCTCCTTGCATCCGCTTGATGAAAGGTATGCATGGGGGAGGG